>CAYWOQ010000146.1:0-2537 GCA_964459925.1 uncultured Roseivirgaceae bacterium | reverse complement strand
TTTTTTCTCTCTCTCTCTCTCTCTCTCTCTCTTTCTCTCTCTCCCTGAATATTCAGGTGAGAATCTCCCGAAGTATCGGAATGCCACCAGGCTCAAAGGAGCAAATCTATACGATAATGGAAGATGCCAAACTCTTGGATCCGCGAGAATTTAGAGATAGAGTCATCGCCTGTGTAGTTTCGGGGGCTGATTGGCAGTTTCGGGATTTCCCAGATACGATATCGCGTACCAAGGACCCTGTTGAGATTTTGTCGAAAATAGCCGGCTTTTATATCGACTATGAAGACGCTACCGACGTGTCTGATAACATCGGCAAGTGGAATGTGAAGAGAATAAATGTCAGTCGAGTGAATCGACACAAAGATCGAGTTGCTGCAATGGCATTTTGGGAGTCAGTAGATAGATTTCAGGCAGCAAAGAAGCAGCGTAAATGAGTAGGGTTTTTTTTTTTCCTTTCCCCGTCTCCCTTCCCCGAGGAAGGGGGGAGGGGGATGGATTGGCTCAATAATTTCAACGGATCAGTATAGATTATTTTACGGCAAATCTAACTTCTCGTTTTCTCTCTCTCACACACAGACACACACAACACACTAATAGAAGAAGAACAACAACAACCATACACACACAGTTATGAATTTTCAGAAAACATGTGTCGCACTTTGGACAAGACTGAGTCTTTCGAGGCATCATACGGATGCTCCTTGCTGGGGATTTCTAAAACCGCTGGTATTGGTTTCTGCCATGTCATAAATAATCAAACCGCTTAGACTTTAATTTTTTAAAAAGAAAAGCATACACCTCCATATATTACATGTATGTATCATGGCTTTATCAGAGTAGTCACTCACATTGTACCCTTCTAGCACCCATCGAATCATGTCTGCTATGTATTGGCTGATCAGTACAACAGCAATGTCTTCTCTCGTGGTGAAATCCTTGAACGCATCCTCTATTTCCTTGGTCGTCGTTTCTGTCAGTGAAATCCAATGAGCAAGTACTCTGTAAGCCTATTTTGCAAAGAGTGGATTTGTATTTACACACACACTGCGAGGCCACTTACTTGTATCTACTACCAAGTAGTTGGTATTTCTTCTAATATCTACGTTCCCAATGCCAGCTAATAAGAACCCTAGAATCGTATCCTGTGACAAGACCAGATTCCAAAAAAAAAAATAATAGACGACACCATCAGTATCATTACTATTATTATTACTCCAGACACTAGAAAAGTCTCTCTCTCTCGCTCTCTCTTTTCCCCCCTCCTTCTTCTTCCTCGTGACAGCTCTAAGGTCATCTTGTATTCCCTTGGGGTTTAACCTCCCCCACTTTGGAAAATAAGTCACTCTGTTGAATAGTCGCGTTTTCCAAAACTCACCTCGTCAGCTATTGCGGCGATATTGTACGATTCCGAAGTCATGTTTCTTTTTTAAAGCTCTGCCAAAAAATAGCAGCTATATCCACCAACTCGCACAGTAGTCAGAGCTCACTCGACGTGTGACTCTGCTCCATCATAAAACAACAAGGAAACAAGAAAGCTTTGAAGGCATCGAGTCGAATAACAAGTTTTCAAATGTTTACATAATGAGATGTGCATAGCTTCTCTTTCCCTTTTCTCTCCCCTCCTTTTCTTTCTTAAAACCCCTGCTGAATGAAGGTATGTTTCGACACTGGGTGAGGGGAGAGGGGGAGAAAAACCTCGATTTACAATTTGCTTTTCACAAAGGGGAGGGGGGGAAAGGGGGAGCGGAACAAAAACTGCAAAAATTCCTCGGCGATAAGCCTCGCACAACATTGGGGGAGAAAAGAATGCAAGCCAGCTTTCATTCTTTCTTTCTTTCTGTTTGGGGGGAATGAGGTTGGGGAGAAGAATGAGTTCGTATGCATTTAAAGTATATATTTATTTACGTGTTTTGACAGAGAGAGAGCGAGAGGCTCACTTTTCCTTTTCTGTATCGACATTCGAAGAAGAGAACACATACAAGAGACTCTCGGCCACCACCACCACCACCGCCACCACCACCACTACCACAACAGCGCAAATGTCTGTTACAGCTCGAGTAATGACACAAACACTCCTATTGTCATAGGCTTCAACCGTTTACACACATAAAACATAAAGAAGAGAAGAGAGAAGAAAGAAAGAAAGAAAAAACTCTGTCAATGTTTCTGCCTAGCATCATTATGACTCACAATGTGTGCGCCGTCTCCCCCGTCGCCGCCGCTGCCGCTGCTGCTGCTGCTGCTGCTTATTTTGCTTTTGACCTCGTTCAAGTTCAACACCGTCCTGTCTGTCTCTTTCTGTCTCCTGCTTTTTTTCTTTCTTTTTTCCCCAGAAATGGCCAAGTAAGTTGGGAGTCTCCCGATCGAGTCGAAGCGAAGATGAACAAGCCTAGCCTCTGCGCTTGTTGACTCCAAGCAATATCGAGTCACACACACATACATACATATATATACATATGTGTTACATTTTTTCTCTCTTTCTTCGACCGACAGGGCTTTTTCTTCTCTTCTTTCCATAGCCTCTCTTTTCATCTCTC
>CAYWOQ010000145.1:0-2614 GCA_964459925.1 uncultured Roseivirgaceae bacterium | reverse complement strand
GGGGGGGGGGAAGGGGGAAGGGCAGGGGAGAAAAGGGGGAAAGGAAGGGAGAAAGAGATAGAAAGGAACGAACAACGAAACAACTAGGTGCTGGCCTCGGAGCTGGGAGAGCGGGGCAAGAGAGAAGACAAGAATTATAGAAGTGGTGGAGAATGAGCCAAGCTGTGCCACAATACACGCTCGAGGAGGTGGAAGACCACGCCCGTCGGAAGAAAGGGGATGCTTGGATAGTAGTTAACGGAAGCGTATATGACGTCAAAGACTTTCTCTCAGTACACCCCGGCGGGGAACAGGTCCGTTGATTTCGAGATCAAAAAGGAGTCGTGGCCCAATTTGTATCGAGGAGTTTATCGATGTGTCATATTTGAATCAAGACTTTAAAAGGTTGATTTTCTCTTTTTTTATTGAAAGAAAGAAAGACTTGGCCACTATGTGATTGTGTTTTGGAAGATTTTATTATTTTTTGTTTTTTCTTTCTTTTTTTTTAAAGAAGAGAAAAAGGGAGAGAGAGTTTTTATATACAGTAAGATCTGGATATCACGTCAAAAGAAAGTTGATCGAGGCCTGACTTGTACGATTTTTTGATACTTTTATTTAGCAGATAGTCGCAGAACAGCTAGGAAAGGATGTAACAGGTTTGATGCATCTATTTTCGCATTCTGAAGCAGCATTTTCAATACTGGAGGACTATCGCGTAGGTAAAGTCGTTCAGAGCCACAGCCATAAAGAGGTTTTTTCTCCCGATGAGAGAGAGTCCAATGGCTTTAAAAAGAAAACAAATGCGCTCAGCGATGCCAGCTCAGTGGATACGTTTGGAATAGACTTGTCTCGACCACTTGTTGCTCAGGTTGACAATATTCTAGATGTCAATGATAACATTTAGATCTAATCTTCTTTCTTTCTTCAACCTCCTTCCCCCCTCTCTCAAAGGAACTCCGAATCACAAGCTGTGTGTGGATTGTATGTTCACAGGTAGGATACCTTGGATCGAATTACGATAAATGGGTACATCAGGCGAGCTACTTGTCGGGATCAGGCTCAATGGTTCGGAGTCGAATCAACGGTCCGACTAGCCCTTTATTTTTTCAGAATAGAGTTCTGGAGAGGCTTACAAGGTCGAAATGGTGGATGGTGCCTGTTGTATGGATTCCGGTAAGGGCTTTGAGAGGCACAGCTCTTGTTTGGAGATGGACTCCAAAAGAAAAGTAACATACTTTGCTACCATCGGGTTTGCAGGTTACTGCATTGATGCTGTTCTTGGCCACGAAGAAAATGCAGAATGCCTTGATGATCACTGCAACTTTGATTATTGGAATACTCGTATGGGGGCTCATAGAGTATTGCCTACACCGTTTCGTTTTCCACGTTGAGACGTCCTCCTACGTAGCTAACACAGTGCACTTTACGTTCCACGGCTGCCATCATAAGTTTCCTATGGATCCCGATAGACTGGTTTTCCCACCAGTCCCAGCTGGTACTTCAATTGCTTGAAATCGTGCCTCGGAGAATTATCTGAGACGCAGCTAACGAATATGTGTACATGTCTTGTTTTTTTCTTCCTCGTCCTCTCTCTCTCCTCTTTTCTGCCAAGAATACAGGAATGTTCGCTTTCGTTTTTTATTGTATTTTGTGCCGATTTTTTCCGCTCGGAGTAGCTCAAGGTATTTTTGCAGGCATTACCCTTGGATACGTATGCTACGACTGTCTTCACTACTATGTACATCACACCGCAATGCCAACAGAGTATTTGCAAAACCTCAAGGTAAGATCATTAAAAAAATGCTAGACAGAAGATCCCTCTATTCTGATAAGGAACTACGAACTAAACTCACAACTTTGTAAAACTCGTTGCCTCCCTGATATCAGAGATACCATCTCGATCATCACTTCAAGAATAATAACTGCTCCTTCGGTATATCATCCAGACTCTATGATCATATATTTGGCACTTTACCCGATCGGTTGCACAAGGAATAGTAATTAGGTGTTGTGAAACACCTAGGAAAAGGATGGACACTATAGGCAGGTTTTGCACTAGTCTAGCGAATATTTGAGAAAGCGATGAATGTACTATTAGGTAAAATCATGTATAACTGTTCTGTACACGAAGTTGATGAGGAAGCACATTTTCACCTTGTTCTGGAAGAAGAAAAAGGTTTAAATTTCCCCATTCATTTGTTTTTTTTTTTAATATCGAGAATCGACACCAATCTTGATAGAAAAGCCAGCCATCTCTTATCTCTCTCTACAGATATGTATATACATGACTATTGGAATGCGTATGTACAAATATAATTACAAAGACCTATTGCGGAGGAAAACTTTTGCCGTGTGTGTAGTGTGAGGGGAAGGAGGGGGTGCTTGTATTCGCCGAGCCTTTTTGCAACATAGATTACTTCAGCCATACTTGCTATATATCCCACGGGATGTTTCCATTGAATTGATCGGGGCCACACCATCTTAGCAAGGCCTTCATTTCTGGGCACGTACTCTCCCATGGCGAGCCGACCTTGAAAGGATCACGAGATAGCCTTTAAAAATAAAATAAAAAACATCTTTCGTGTATTTTAGTGATGCCTTTTCTCTTTCTCTTTCTCTCTCTGTCTCTCTCTTC
>CAYWOQ010000144.1:0-2640 GCA_964459925.1 uncultured Roseivirgaceae bacterium | reverse complement strand
CAGTCACTGATTCGTCCACTGAGTCGATCCTTTTTCATAGACGCACGTCTGGTGGCACATGTTTCAGTGGCTTCGCAGGTATCGACCAGAGGATCCACAACTCATCTCTCCAGTAAACATGTTAGCATCAATGAGCCTTTCTCAAGTGCATATGATAAAGACTAAATATGACCCTTTGGTTTTTTTGTCAAAGTGTTGTGAGTTGATGAAGTTTGTATCCGACTCACGTGGCAATCACGAGTAAGAATAGGGCCAGTCACAACCGGACTCGCGAGCTGTATGAAATAAGCTTAGGTAGCGTTATGGGCTGCTCAGGCGCAGACGGCGTTGAAACAGGGAGAGAAATAGTTCAATGCAATAATGAGAGTGTTCTCTTACAATTTTTCCTTTGCCCTTTTGTACTAAATGCTTAACTAATAGATCCTCTCTGTCAGCACCGAATCCCTCTCTATCAGTAGTAGATCCCTCTCTTCACTGGGGCTATGGGACTATGCTCAGCGTGGATACTACTACTTGTGGATACCACGACACTCTACTCTGTCCCTAGATTCTGGTCTGCATACATCTATAAGCGTCGTGGTTCATACTATCAGGCATATATACGTGTATCATGGTTCAGACTGTCATAGGATGCATGGGTAGCAACGTGTGTTGGTTCAAGCTACCGTGGCTCCTAGGCTTCAACGTGTCATCATCAATAGATCAGGAAGCCACGCATTTCAGACTGCCCTTATGCGCTAATCGCGTCCTCGCGATTAACTAGTCTTCAGCTTTCTTCAACTCAGTTGTATTAAAGACATTGTGGAAATTATATCGGCCTTGCAGGTCTACGGCATAACTATTGTGCATCCACTTTAGCACCACAAAGGGCCCGATGAAAGTTGGCTTAAAGCGATTGATACCCAGCAAAATATTTTTGAAAAGACGGGTATTTATATACACTTTGTCCCCAATCTTGTATTCTCTCGTGCGATATTTCAGATCCAGTCGCTGCGCCGATTGCTTTCTTGATTTCTCCAAGGCGTCGAGAGCGCGGCCAATGGAACGTTGCATTCGCACACAAAAGTCCTGGATCGATTCCAACTCCGATTTTCCAGGTAGGATCAACTGCCACGGTAGTTCTGGGTTTTGCCCGAAGATCAGTTGATACGGCGAGTATTCGTTCACACACATGCTGTCGTTGTATGAAAACTCAGCATATGGTGGCATTTCTTCCCATTTCTTGCCCGAGGATCCGACGAACGCGCGCAGGAACTCGTTGATAGTCCGAATCGATCGCTCCGTCTGGCCATCGGTCATGGGGTGGCGTGAAGACGACATCTTCAGTTCCGTTCCGAGTCGCTCCATCAGTTGACACCAGAACGCTGCATTGAACTTGGTATCCCGGTCGCTTACGATCTCTCGTGGTACTCCAAACCCCTTTAATACCCAGGACGTAAGGATGGTATTGACAATCTTAGCCGAAGTATCCTTGCTTGAAACGGGAAGGAACATTCCGTACTTTGTAGCCGTGTCGATTATCACACACACACTGCGTCCTTGTTCTTGCTGGACAAAGGCAGTCCAGTTACAAAATCGACTGAGATTTGCTCGAACCGTCTTTCAGCAATTCCAATGATTTCGAAACCCCTAGAGGCTTTTGGTTTCCCGATTTGCTCGTACTACAGACCAGGCATCTCTTGACATAATGTTTCACATTGGAGGACAGCGTTGGCCACTAAAATGCTCTCCGAACTTTTTCGATTATGGCTTGCACTCCTTTGTGACCCGCGTGCTTTTCGTCATGGTGAGCATCAATGACGCGGTCTCGCATAATGATTGGAGTGTAGGCCTTCTGATCATAGTATAGTAGTCCATTCTTCATCTCTCCTGTACCTTTGCCCACCAGCTTTTTGACTTCAGCGCCCCGCGAAGTTTCCAGCACCAAGTCCTCAAAGTTCCGATTGCTCACTTCGAACACAGCTAGAGAGGCAACCGTTGGAGGATGACGTGATAGGTGATCCGCAACCACGTTGGTTTTGCCTTCTAGATATCTGAACGCCAAATGGTACTGTTGTAGGTACATAATCGCTCGTACCACTCGCGCGTTGATCTTGTTCCTTGACAGGGCTGATATCAGGTTACGATGATCTGTCTCGATGACTTGTAACGAGAAGCACATTGGACGTGACATATATGGAATACAATGAATGATAGTGCTGGGCATAACGATAAATGGAGTGATGGAAGTAACGGATGTGACCTGTACAGACAGGCATGACTAATAGTAGTGATATGGAACAAAGTAACCGACGAGGCATCGAACTCATCGGGCATAAGAAGATCTAGTAATTAAGCGAATAGTATAAAGCACGGAAGAAAATTGTAAAGAACAACTCATTTGCAACTTTTGCGATTCAGGGGTGTTTCCGACATACCCCAAACGGTCTCCGCACGTATGCACCGCCTGTGCTATGCTCTCCTCTTTTATGTTCATGTGGTACGTGTCAAGCTGGACACTGACATTCATATGTCCAATCTGCTACAGACCGAGGAGCGCACGAGTGCAATCTGAAGGCCGTGTTTCTGCGTTTTCAAGCGCATTCTCCAGTACCTCGTCAATGACGTGCATAGCCTGAGTGTCAGTGTTGAGCACGATCG
>CAYWOQ010000143.1:0-2653 GCA_964459925.1 uncultured Roseivirgaceae bacterium | reverse complement strand
CATCAAAATGCCAGCACGTGTGGAAATCCGGAAATACTCTTTTTCCTGACGCCTGCAGGGAGAATATTAACTCTTTGGCAAACAATGTGTCTCTTGAACTGGTATGATGAAAGTGCCACATAAAAACATCACAATCTTCCACTTGCTGAAGAATATCATTCCGGTAAGCATCTACCAGTTTATACGGTATATGTTCTCTTTTGCAGTATCCGATCCAATCTTCACTGAAACTGCCTTTTCGATGGTGGATTGCGATTTTCATTATAAAAGCATTTTTAGAAAATCATTAAGCGAATAATTTTCCCCGGCAGTTACAAGTGCTATCAGTGGATTTCCCAATATGGAAGTGGCACTGAGTGAATATAAACCGATTCTCAAGGAAACAATGACATACAATAATAGAGCAGGTGCACATAAATAGATATATCGTTTCAGTACTTTTTCCCGTGCAATATTTTGTACGTAGAAAATACTGACAACCAATGCTAAAAGAAATGCCAGAGTAAGATACCTTCCGCCTGAAGGTATAAATCCTAAAATGTTTCCCGTTCCATAAAGAAGCAGTGTAAATGAAACCAAGCTAAGCCAGGCCTTATTACTTTGAATAAACTTCCTGTTTTTCAAATAAAAGATGATCATGAACCCTGAAAGAGACCAATTCAGTGCCGTTCTATACCATCTGGCATACCACACCCTATTATTATCACCACTTGATGGACCGCGCTGTTTTACTACTGCACTCTCTGAGCGATAAGAAGAAGTTCTTTCCTGTACTACTTCCGGCATAAAAGATTCTGTGTATTGATTAAAGACCACCATGTTAACGCCGGATATAAAAAATGTGGAAACAAAAAATATAAAATAGAGTGTGAGCCTGTTACCAAGGAACATATATCCAAATAACAGCAGTATTGGGACAAGAAAAGCAAAATGAACCAGAATGGATGAACAGGCTATCCATATTCCCTTCTTTTTCCCTTCACATAGGTAGGGCAACAGGCCAAAAATAAAAATATGGGCAGCCGTCCACATCCGGAATGTGTTTATTTTCCATATCGGATTTACAAGAAAAAAACAGGCTAATAAAAGAATTGTGACCGGGAGTATTTTTCCATCAAGACGCTCCAGGACATACCATATATTTCTTGAAAAAAAGAATCCAAAAATAGTACCATAAATGAGAGTTAATACGGCTTGACTATCAGTAAATCTGGAAACTGTGATAGCGATAAAAGTTCTCAAAATATCTACTTCACCACTATGCATGAAATATTCAATTGCTTTCGAAAACGTCATCCGTATAGGATATAGTGCCTGTAACTCAGCCACATACCTGACAATATCACTTTCACTGCTTTCTGCACCAATCGCAAAAGTATATCCATAAAATGCACAAAATGCCCAAAATAAATTTTTTGCCCAGGGACTTTTATAACTACGAAATGCAGCAACTGCCGATAAAAAAGGCGACAGAAGAAAAGCAAGCATCGCGTAAAAATAATTTCTTTTATAGTTTAGATTCATAGCGCTTCATGTCCACATAATTTTAAAAATTGATTACACACATTTTCAATATAAAACTGCTCCGGGTCTTCCGCTTTTATTTGTCGGGAAAAATCTCCATGCAAAAATTCAATAAATGCTTGACGGCTATTTTCATCATTTACAAATGATAGTATCGGCTTTTTCAAATAATAGTAATCTACTAATTTGAGCGAACGCTGAGTTTTATTTTGGTATGGGAAATGTATCAAAAAGTCAACCTTATTTAATTCTTTCAACAAATCGTTCCTTGGCACATAATCCCTCAGCTCGCATTTTTCCAATACCTCATGGTTTAAATATTTTACAAACAAACCTTTTTTCTTTGTAAAAATGATGAACTTAAAAGGAATTTTGACTGTATTTAATAATTCAAAAAAGGGAATTGCATAGTGCAGGTAACTGGTAATATTTCCTGAATAAGCGAAATGTGTAATAGAGTTCTTTTTTTTATCATCATATGGCTTAATTATGGGAAATCTAAATCCTTGGGGAATTACACGAATCTTATGTTGAATTTCAGAAAAATAAGCTGATTTAGCTCCTTCAAAGGGAATGGATATAAAATCCGATTTTCGGAATGCCCACTTCTCAATAAGCCCAAAATAAAATGGGACTTTGAAACTATCGTTTTGGCGTCCATAGAATGGATCTCCACAATCAGCTACCCATGTTTTAGTTATTGGCCTGTCTTTTTTCATAGCTGATGCAACTCCCCAATGTATCGGATGTGGAACTGCAATTGAAATAAGTAAATCATACCCACATTCTTTTTCTAAAGATTTTTTTGCTTTCCAAAAAAATTCAATGTTAGGATACTCAAATAATAAATTTAAACCTCTTCTTAAAGCCCTTCTTGCTAACACTGTTATACGGCTGCCTTTAGAAATATCCACAGCGCGAAAACGGGGCGTGCCCATATCTTTAATATTGACCCCGAATTCATCTTCAAATGAATTATGATATCTCTTGTTTTTAACAGTTAAAATTGTGACATCGTGACCCAGACGTGCAAATTCTTTTACCAATTCCGTCGTTCGAAGTGAACGAGGTGAATTCATCGGGTAAAATGAACGGCTGACAATTAAAATTTTCTTTTTTTTCAATTTTG
>CAYWOQ010000142.1:0-2660 GCA_964459925.1 uncultured Roseivirgaceae bacterium | reverse complement strand
AAAGACCCATCAATAATTTGAAAGTAGCTTTGACTTAACTAGCACAACGGGTTAACCTGCTATCGCAGGGAATTTTGACGTGCACGTTTATGAAGTTCGATTTTATGGGTGCAGTGCTTCTAGCCGAGGTGCTATATAATTAGACATTATGCTAAATAGCTCTTGAACGATTAAGAATCGGGAAATATTGCGAATGGATAACTTATCCATAGTTTTGCTTCTATGAAAACAATTTATGTTGATACCTCAGTCTTTGGTGGAAAATTTGATTCCGAATTTGAGCACTGGACGGAATTGTTTTTCAACAAGGTGCTGGAATCTGACATCAAACTAATTTATTCCGATGTTGCAAAAGATGAGCTACAGGATTCACCTGTCAAGGTGAAGGAATTTGTGAAGAGCATTCCTGACAGAAACATTTTTAAAGCTGAACTTACTGAAGAAGCGGTTCTTCTAGCTGAAAAATATATTGAGGAAAAAGTTGACGGGAAATCCAGCCGTGCAGATTGTTATCACATTGCCATTGCTACAATTCTCAAAGCAGACATCCTGGTCAGTTGGAACTTTAAACATATCGTGAACATTCAAAGAATACATGGCTATAATGCTGTAAATTTGATGAATGATTACTGTAGTATTGAAATAAGGAATCCACGAGAAGTATTTGATTATGAAAACGACGACTGAAAAAGATTTCGATTGTGTGAAAGCCGTAAGACAATCAAGGGATCGTATTGCAAAGGAGACAGAGGGAAAATCACCCAAAGAGATTTTGAAGTATTTCAAAAATAGGAAAAAAGGGCAAAGCAAAGTCAAATCCTAAACCGCACACATTTGCCATCCACTCTCCCCTTCCCTGCAACCCAAAAATGCCAAAAGAGTGCTCTAATTCTGCTAAAAATTGAGGTATTTGCTTCTAATGATGAAAAAGCCTCCCCTTCAGAAAAACTATTAATTCTCCACTCAACCCAAAGCTATATTAACATAACGCAGGCCATTATATAACAATACTAGGGATTTGCCGAAATACGAGCACAGCGAGTATTTAGCATAAAATCAGTTATCGATACTGGTGCAGCGTCAGCCAGACTGTTCGATAACGGAAATGATTTTATGTTAAGGCAAATACCGGTTCCGTTTGCAGATTTGTTTTAGAAATTCCGAAATGCAAATCCCGGCCACCCACAACCTCATTGCTATATAATGATATTATGTTAACCAGCAGAGCTGGACGATCACGTGCACGTTTTTGCCGGGCGGACGTTTCCGTTGAAGATTTTTTGGGTCCCCGTTTACAAATGATGTTGTTATATAATTTGATGTTATGTGTAAATAGCCGCTGCGCCATCGCTGTAGCGGGGACGCCCAGTCCCTGGCTCAACTTCATTCGATACCGCAGCGACTATGTTACTTAATAATTTTTGTTCACTGCTGGTAAGATCAATTATCTACAGCCAGGTCTGCCGACCCACGCCGTGCCCTAAGCCCTCTACGACTTAATAAAGTTTTTTTGCCAACGCTCTTTTGCGCTAAGGCGCAATTACCTCCCCAAAGCAAAGAGAATCCCAGGCAAAGGCTATTGTTCTATTTTTCATTATTCTGTACCAATGGTCGATTTGATTTCAAATACGCTATTCTCAGCGACCAGGAAATTTGCCTGTGATACACTTTGCCAGCCTGCGCTTTGTTTGGCTCACAGCACCAGCCATAAATTACCACGTCATTGCGAGGAACCTTTCAGCCAGTTGGCTGATTGGTGACGTGGCAATCTCCTTACTACTTGCAGAATAGCTCACTTGGTTTCTCTCTTTTATCTGTGTTCGTGGGGACGCCTAGTCTGTGTCGCTCAAGCCGCTGGGCTTTTACTTTCTTCCTTAGATGACTGGCCGTCCGCGAAGAAAGTAAACAAAGAAATCAAGCCAAAATAATCACTTCCGCCCGCAAGGCCGGACGCTGGCCCGGTATTTTGGCAGGCCACCGCACCTAGATGAAGATTGGATTCTACTTAACATAATATTACTCCTATCCACTTTTATATTCAAAATGCTCCCCATGGGAGAAGTGCGTCCAAACTGACGCAAAACCCCAATAAAAAGGGGAAAATGAACAGAAAAACGACTTTTCCACTAAAATTGAGATCAAAAATAATTACAAATAACTATCCTACAACCCAATACCCCTGTTATTCAAAGGATTCTAAGATTAATCCAGGCCATAACTTTCAGCTTTACTCAATAAATCATTAATCTCATCAAAAATGGGCTGATAGGCCTCTCTACTTGATAAATCTATTCCCAATTTATTTAATATATAAACTGCTGGTTGATCCCCTGCTGTAATAAAATCAAGATAATCTTTTGAAGTAATCCTGCCCGTAAGTAGGCCTACTTTTATATTGGCCGAAATGATTGTACCCATGACATAAGTTAACCATCTAAACTGATAATCATCTTTAATAAACCAAGCACTTCTTATTTTCGCAGCATCCAAGTCATTAATTTTAGAAATGCCTTTGTGCTCGCCAAAGTATTTTCTCCTTGTATCCAGATAAATATTCTTGATAAATTCACTGTTTTATTGATAAGGATTGTTCGAATTATTGTATAAAATCAATAGTGTCCTAAACATTTGGTATTTATAAGAAAGATAAGTCAAATTGA
>CAYWOQ010000141.1:0-2706 GCA_964459925.1 uncultured Roseivirgaceae bacterium | reverse complement strand
ACTATAAGGAAATATAGTCTCAGAGTCTCGTGCCGATGACTCTGAGGGGAATGAAATACTTCTAAGCCAGATCTGAAAGGCTTTGCCGCTCTTTTAATGCCTACAAAACCACTTTGGTCTTGAACTGAGAAGTGAATTTTCAGTGAATTTTTTTCGTGTCGTAAACAGTAAATATTAGAAATTAAACATAATTTCCTATTTAGGGTTGTCTACACTTAGACTAACTTTATTTCAAGATCAATTATTTACTAAAAAATTCGAAAAACATGAAAAAATCTATTTCAATTGGGGTGTTTGCAATTTTTCTAGTGTGCAATGCTTTTGCTCAAAAATCAATGAGTGAACTGGCAGAACTTCCAGCTAAGAAATTCATGAAGATGGTAACCACCACGCCAAGCGGAGTGCAGGTTGCTGTAGATGCCAGACAACTTTCCTGGGATAATTTACCTCCAAAAATTGACAAAGTCGGCCTCTTGAGTTTCTTTATTTACACCAGCGGAAATAATGGTGCAGGTTATTATACTGCATTGACCGAAGCAGGAGGAAATGTGTTGGCTTCTCAGTTAAAAGAGGCTTCATTACCTCATTTATCCAGCGCATTTAAAAGTAGCGGTTATAATTTGGTAGAACCTGGCTCATTTGCCAGTAGTGATACGCAAAAGAAAATATATGAAACTTCTAAAATTGAACTTTCAGGAGCTATGAAATTTGCTAAAGGTTTTCAGGACAGGTTTATAAAAAGCGAAATAGATAATGAAAGCGCGGTAGCAGATGGTTATGTTCTTTATACAGCTTCTTTAATGGGTGTAGATATAAAGCTGAGCAGAGGTGTTGGTAAAATAGCCAAAGAGCTTGGTTTAGACGCTACTCTAACAGTACATTTTGAAACAGATTTAAGTGGCAAAAACATTATTCTGGAAGGTATAGTACTATCTATGCACGCACCAAATCCGGAGCCATATGACGAGAATAAATCCTACCAAGGAATTTCTAAAGGAACAAGAGGTTACTGGGAAGGAATTCATCTTGGTTCAGTCTCACTCGAAGTTGCCAAACCTTTTGCAATTGCCAGATATGACAAAAAATCTATTAGCGAATTAAATGTCGATGGCTTAGATAAAGTCTTAGACCTAATGACTACTCAATTAATAAGTACTGTAAATGCCGGGTTCGATAAGACATCAAAACAAATGAGAAGATAATACAATGGTGATTTAGGCAGGATAGTTTATTTATACCTTTCCAACTCATCTTAAAAAGCTGGCCTAGAAGCCTTTAATCATTCAGAATAAATCAATTATTCCTTTTATCCTTACTAAAGTGCTCCATAATGAGCACTTTTTTATTCCCAAAACCTAACCGCTGTCATATTTTAATCTGTATTTGGGTAGTTCTTTTATGGAAGACTTAAAATAAGTCACAGATCAGTTTCTTCCCTTCTTCTTGCCAATTAGTTCCCGGCTTCCTTCCTCACGAATGGGCACACTATTGCCGCCTGGGTGATTCATAATCGCTCCGGCCCCTCAGAGTCTCGTGCAGATGACTCTGAGGGGAATGAATTGTGTGCTCTGTAAAAAAAGGGACCGAAATAAGTGTATTCTCATGGCGCACACAAAAATCATGTACTGCTTTGTACATGTTGGTGTAAGTAAGTTGTCGATTGTTCATGGGTGATTGTTTTTCTAAAGCTCAAACAAAAAAAATACATCCTTAAAAACATTATTCGGTATATTGTCTAATCGTTACTTTATTGTAACTAACTCATTGCCGCCTGTAAAATAATATTGATGGTCGCTACCTCCCTGTAGACGTTTGCACAAGGATATTTACGCTCGTCAGAGTGGCCTTGACGTCTGTACAGCGATATTGACGGTCGTTTGATCGGCATTGACACCTGTACAGCGATATTGACGGTCGTTTGATCGGCATTGACACCTGCACAGCGATATTGGTGGTCGTGCGGTTGGTATTGATACTTGCAAAGTGGTGTTGACGATCTTTGGTATGAGGTTGGGGTTACTCAGGTACTCTTAGCAATAAAATCTTTTTCTATGCCAACAATATGCTCTCGAAAAAAGCTTTACTCAATTTACTTACGCAACTCATTTCAAGCTTTCAGCCCATTTAATCGCATCATCCATGGTATCTAGCCACTGCGCACCAGGCCTTATTGCTTTTGCCAGTACTTTCTTTATCCCACCAATACCTACAAACGCTGATCCCCTAGTTAGTTTTTGTTCCTTAGCATAATCTGCAACCTTTTTAGCAAGTTTTGTAAAGTCTCTTCCCACGGTAAAATGGGTTACATCAAAGATGGTACAAAAAGGCTCAGTATCATTTTTAAATATTGACCAAAACTCCTGCAAAAGCTCTATCCCTTCTTCCTTATTGAGGCCATTAAGATCCATTATATAGGCTTTTGTAGTGCCTAATTTCTTTACAGTAAGTCCTTTTACTTGTTTAGTAGTCATTTTTTTTTGGGTTTACGTTTTCTGCTAGCATTATAATATAGAAAGTCAATTTTATCAATTGATAATATACGTAATCCAAGTGCCTGAGTGGACTTGATCCGGAATCTTTTGAATTGGTGGACGAATAAAAGTCGAGTAGGTAAGGGGGAATCTCGCCCCCAAACCTCTCACAGAACCGTGCCCCACCTGGTCTTAGCGTCTCGCTGAGACCAAAATATTGATAGCTTTGATCAAT
>CAYWOQ010000140.1:0-2727 GCA_964459925.1 uncultured Roseivirgaceae bacterium | reverse complement strand
TAGTGCGGGCGGAAAGTGAATCATTTCGAAATCCCGCACTACGCTTATACTTGGCGTTAGCGAGAATTGATGGAGCATTTCGCTGAAAACGAAGGTTCAAAAAAGAAAGAGACTCCTAACGGGTAAATGACATTCTCATTAAGAATCATGAACCGGGATGAGTAAGCAAATGCAGAAATTAAAAATCGCTCACGGGAAAAGTTCCCAGGCCGTACCTCGTGAAGGTTTAGCTTAAATCTAAACCTTAAAAGTTAAGTACTATGCTTATGAAAAACTTTGTGCAAATCTTGAAATGGCCAATGATGGCTATAATTCTTTTAATTGCCTCATGCCAGGAAAATGTTGAAGAAGTAAGCCCCGTTAATGAGATAGAAGAAGAAACCAATTTGATTGTTAATGGGGTCAAAGACCAAATAGCTGCCAAGGTAGCTCAAAACTTAGCCAAAAGCCTTTCCAAACCGGAAGTAAGGAGTTTTATTAAAGAAAAAACCCTTGATCGATTTGATGGAGATTTTAACTTCTTAATCGAATTTTCAAAAAATGAGCAACTCTCGGTAAGTAAGAATGCGAGAACAACATCGCTCAGCTTCGGAGATATTTTGGAAGGCTCTGGAGGTAATCCACAAGGCAGGTCAAGTTCAACAGGGTTACTTGATTCTCTAAGTGCAATATATCCGTTATTACAAGTAGCCTTACCTGCGTTACAAAATGAGAACGCTGAAACATGGGATGTTGAAACCGAAACTCCGCTTGTTGCATTTATTCCAACAGACCTTGACGCTTCAGATGAAGATGCTATCATTCCGGCATATGATTATGAAGGAAATCAATATGCGCTAAGTGCAACAGAAGAACCTTCCGAATTGGTTATCGTCTTAAGCGAAAATGAACGTTTGATGGTATTTGAAAAGGAAGGCAACTCTGCAAATGGCAGGACTCAAGCCTATCCAGTAATTGATGAATGTCCGATTATGCAATCACCTTACTATGAAAATGATCAGAACCTGTATTATCTGAGATCGGACGTTTATGCCGAGATCAATCAATGCACTGGAGTAGGTGGTTGTTGTTATGGAGGTGGAGGTTCCGGAGGAGGAACTGGTGGCTCTGGAACCACCACTTGTGATCGTGACAGAAAATCTGGTAAAGATAGATTGCATAGAATGATTTTCAATTCTATGACTGAGTTCAAGAGGGTGAACGAATGGTTTGACGGGGGACAAGATATTGAAGTAACAATATTTTTCGGTCAGGCTAATGGTGCTATAGCAAAAGTCACAAAGGCTTTTAGCGGGAAAGACAAAGATTTTAAAGATTGTGGTCTTTTTGACTGTGATCCTGAGTGGTTTGGTCTTGGAAATGCAGAGGTGGTTACATGGGATAAAGATATCTACGGAAGCGCAATGCTGTATTCATGGATTGAAAAAGATGGGGGTAGCACTGTCGAGTTAAATAGCGGTTTTTCTTCAACATTTGACAATGACGATGGCACTAAAACCACTCAAACATTTAGCGTCAAAAATACCATTCAAGATAAGGATGACCCTATGGGAGAGTCAGTGGTTGAATATTGTGACAATACTGACGGTGACGGCTACACCTACAATACAGGAAGAATTAAATTCCAAGTAAGACAATAAATTTTATGCCGAAGTACCAGGTTTAAATATCAACCTGGTACTTCTTTTATTTAAAAAAGTTTATTTATGAGGTATTTTGTTATTATCCTACTTTTTTTATGTACTACTAAAAGTGTAGCACAAAACTCATTCGGTCTTGAATTTGGCACATACTTTTATGCTACACGTGGAGTAAACAACTTTGACAGTATAAGAGTGGTGACAACTAATTCAGATTATGGAGAGATGTTTGGAGGGGCTTTTTACGAGGTTAGATTAAATGAAAAATTTGCTTTACACAATAAATTATTAATTCGACCAATTTATGTTGATAATATTGTATTCAATAAAGATGATCAATGTCAATTTTGTCCTGTAGAAAAGGCTACATTGTCACCAGTAACTAATCTGTCGATAGAGATATTACCGCAATTCGAGTTTTTAATGTTAAAAGGGTTAAAAATCAAAGTATTTGGAGGATTCAATACAAGTTTTAATTTTCGAATCGACCAGCCCGAAATCTCATTTAACGGCAGGCATCCTGGGGTTGCATTAGTTATGAATTCTTTAGACGATGTTGTTAAGCCAGTATCTTTCAGTTTAATTTATGGAGCATCAGCTGAATATAAACGATTTATAGTTTGGGTGAAAAACCAACATCGATCCAATTATTCAAAGAAAATAAAAATCTCCGGTCAAACTTACAATTTTAAGAATAGCTGGCAATTTCTAAGTTTTTCAATAGGTTATAGATTTTATAGCTTAAAAATAGGTCAAAAATCTCGCTAACAAATGCTATGAATGAATGGGGTTTTATCGGTCAGGATACGTTGTTGGCACTTGGAAAGTCCGCCACAGATTGTAAATTTATTAATCGGTGTGTCTCGGTGCAGTTGGAAAGGTTAGTGCTCTCTAATCCCCACTCATCATAGCTTGGCGTTGGCAAACATTAAAAAATGACGAATTCAAAATTAACTAATGAGAATCACATTGGAGGATTATTCTTAATTCTAGGCTCGCTCGTTCTTTTGATTACCATTTATTTTGAATATGGTGTTGGTTGGATTGGTACTTCTAGAACTGACAAAGAAACGAATGAATTTATCTT
>CAYWOQ010000139.1:0-2759 GCA_964459925.1 uncultured Roseivirgaceae bacterium | reverse complement strand
ATCCGGATACGCTCAATGAAATAGACGAGCTGGTATTGAGAGAGTAAATAGGCTGATATGGAAAAACTTCTGTTGTTCATCTTCTTGTTCGTTTCATATATGGGTACGGTTCAGGCACAGGAAGACCAAAATTTCCCACCACCGGAAGACCCTCCGGTAGTAACAGCCAAAAAAGCAACAGGGGGCATAAAGATTGACGGCAAGCTGAATGAACCTGGCTGGCAAAATGCAGAAGTGATTTCAGAGTTTTTCAAAATGGAACCCCGGCAGGGAGGAGGTTATCTGTATGATACCCAGGTCAAATTGCTTTACGATGATAAGAACCTGTATGTAGGTGCTTTTTGCAAGGACTCACTCGGGCGTGAGGGCGTGAGGGTGCAGGATTTGCGCAGGGATTTTGCCTTCGGGGAAAATGACATTTTTTTCGTGCAGCTTGACCCGCAAAACCTCAAGCAATATTGCGTTTCATTCCAAACGACCCCCTATGGTAATCAGCGGGACATGCAGGCGTTTAACGATCAGAATTACGATAACGATTGGAATGCCTTGTAGTCGGTGCGCACGCATCGGACGGATTCCGGCTACTATGCGGAGTTTGCCATCCCCTTCAAATCCATAAGATACGAGGAATTAGCTCCCGGTGAATCCCCCACCTGGGGAATTACCTTCAGCCGGTTGGCACGAAGGGATTATGAGCAAACTGTTTTCCCGGCTATTCCAAAGTCTTTTTCACCTTACCGGATGACCTACGCAGCACAGCTGGAGGGGTTAGAGCTTCCCGAACCAAGTGCGAACATTCGCATAGAACCCTATTTGCTCTACCAGTATGATAACATAGAAGACGGGGAGATGAGTACTTCGGCTGGTGATGTGAAACTGGGAGGAGACGTGAAATGGGCTATCAACCCCCGCTCGGTGTTGGATCTGACCTTTAATACCGATTTTGCCCAGGCCGATGTAGACCGGGCGGTAAATAACCTGGAGCGATTCAATATCTTTTTCCCTGAAAGACGACAATTCTTTTTAGAGAATTCCGGCATATGGGCGGGTGCGAATAATAGTGCAGTGGTGCCATTTTTTAGTCGAACCATCGGTTTACAAGGAAACTTTAATGCAGAACCGGCACGGATAGATGCAGGTGGGCGCTATACCATGCGCAATGAAAACCGGGCCATCGCAGGCTTATACATCCATCAGACGGAAACGTCCAATTCTCCGGCGGCTAGTTTCGGTGTAGCCCGCTACCAACAGAATTATGGGAATGAAAATAATGTCGGGTTCATGATAACCCATCGTATGGATGAGCAGTCCGATGAATTGGAGGTACAACAAAGCAACAACACCACACTCAGTTTAGATGGATTTGTGCGCCCAACAGATACCTGGACCATTTCCTATCTGGTTTCGGGATCAAGAGATAACTCTAATGATACACTGGGAATCGCCGGACGGATCTCTTTACAAAACCGGACGAATCAATACTACCTTGGATATGTAACAGACTTTGTATCGGAACAATATAATCCTGACATGGGATTTGTATTTCAGAAAAATGTGGTTAGACATAGTCCGGGAGGATACTATATCTGGCGACCCAAAACCGATTTCATTCGAAGGTGGGATCCGGGAGTATTCTTTAACTATAATCATGATGCGGCCAATCCATCAAACTTTCAGCAGGCAAGCCTTTACATTTTTCCGGTTTACACCTGGTTTAAAGACAATAGCTTTATGGAGATGTCGCTTTCCCCAACATGGCAAAATATTAACTTCCCATTTGCACCTTTAGGATTGGAAATCGAGCAAGGAAATTACTTCTATACCCGGTATTATATTCGGTATAATACCGATCAGTCTAAGAAATGGTCAGGCGGATTGACGTATAATTTCGGAAATTTTTATGATGGATCAAGATGGACGATTAATTTGTACGGCCGATTGGCACCTATCCCACATGTATCCTTTACTTTTAATTATGAGCGAAATGAATTAGAGAATATTGGTTTAGAGAATCAAAACATGGATACTGATCTTATGACCATCGGCTCGCGGTTTGCATTAAATCCCAGAGTACAGATTTCCACTTTTTACCAATACAATTCGTTCGATGAACAAGGAAGATGGAATATAAGGGCTAGCTGGGAATACCAGCCACTTTCGTTTATTTACCTCGTATTTAATGATACCCAGATCAATGGTCTTGATGACCCTTTTCAAGAGCAGCAGTTTATTGGGAAGGTTACTTTTTTGAAACAGTTTTGAAAAGCATTAATCCAACTATTAATTGTTCTTAAAAAATCAAAGTCAATTAGACTGGATTTGTAGCTAAAATGAGATGGGTGTAGGGTAAAGATGGTGCCTAATGCTGATAATTTGAGGGTAATTTTATCTCTTTTGGTTTTTAGGGTAGGAGTTGCGGTTGCAAAAACCAAATGTGCTAAAATGTGCGGTGGGTCTACGTCACGTCATGAAACCTAACGGTCAAGTATAAGCGTAGTGCAGGATTTCGGAGCAATTCACTGTCCGCACACCAAGAAATTTCATAGGAGTAAAAATGCTCAATTTCAGCCGTTCAGCCCGCATTATCGCTTATACAATGTTGTAGCCAGTACTTTTACTTTTTCTTATAGCTGACAACCAAATATTTAGCCTCCTTTTGCCCTAAATTTTCCAGACTATGCATACAGGCTTCATGCCAATGGATATCACCTGTTTTGAATGTTTTTTCGATTTTTCCCTCTTTGCTGGATTCGTACATA
>CAYWOQ010000138.1:0-2852 GCA_964459925.1 uncultured Roseivirgaceae bacterium | reverse complement strand
GCCCGATTACGCTCTTTGCGATACGTTTCCCCCAAATCCTCCTCGATCTCGCTCTTCGTTTCCCGGGTTTTTTCCCGGCAACTAGACGATTTCTGCTGTTTGAAACTCTCCGATCCGTCCTCTTCTTCTCTGACGTCAGATTGCCAGAATTTCTCCGGCTTCATTCTAGTTGTACTCAACTTCAAGATAGCAGCCGCTTTTCTCTCCTCCAAATCAGACGTTAGTCGTCTCAAAATCCTAATTGGGAGTTGGTTGGAAGCAGTAACCGGGCTTCTTATTTTCGTGGATGCAAGTATAAGTGTAGGTTCTGTTCGCCTTTTCCCTACTCGCTCTTTATATCCACTTTCTATTTCAATGGGGCCCAAACTGGTTTGACTGTTGATATCTGCGCACCAAAAAAAAAAAAGCACAATCGCAAAAACACCAATGTAAATTTAAATAAATATGTATATCAAAGGAGTTGGTCGGAATTGCCGCACATGTCGCCCGAGTGCGGATAGCCATTCCAGAATCTGATATATGATAACAGTCTAATAGCATGGCTGCAGCATACGTTGGCCCAAGTCTTCTTCTTTTTTTAAAAAAAAAATCAACAAACAAGTTTGATACGTATTCCTAGTTGCATTGTTTTTTTTTTTTTTTCAAGTAGAGGCATTTTCTGTTTTAGGAGAGCCACCTCCCTTCCCCTCTTTATTTTCTTCTGAAATTTCTCTCTCTCTGTCTCTCTCCTCGAAATTCAAAGGGGAAATACCGTGCAATGTCCTCTTGCAATGGCTGGAGTCTACTTGCAGAGCGTTCACCTGCATCAAAAACCCGACGCACAAGTTTCAGCCGCACTCGTTCCTTTTTTCTCTTTTTTTTTTTTCTCCCTCCCCCAGAAGTGAAATGAACAGAGTCGAGTAACAAAAGAAGAGGAAACAGTGCGTCAAGTGCAGACGCCAGAATCAAGTACATCAGGTACTAGTATGGGTAATCGAGTCCAGCACTGCTTTCATGTTGTGCAGAGACTACAGAGCAAGGGTAAAAGAAATAAAGACAGTTAGAGTCTTCAGATAATAAGAACAGAGCTTTACGCCTCGTAGCTGGTCCACTGGAAATACTTGTCAAGGTAAGCTAGTGTCATTACTCGAATATTAGAAACGGACAGACGGCAAATGTGAACAAGTGAATAGACAAAACGACTGTTTATGACACACAACTACCTCCGTGTGTGTTGTCTGACTAGCGTCTTGGCAAGTCTCGCAGAGCTCCCTACAAACTCTCGAGGGTATGTAGGCTGCACTCTACGATCTCTGGCGTTGTCACTTCTGCAACTGCAGCTCATGAGCTGAGTGTCTACGTTTGGCGTATACTTCCCTGCCTGGCCGCAAACACTATAATCCACCGCGCTGTTCCTCCTTCATTCTCTCTAGTTTCTGTTTACGTATCACTGCCTCCAAAAAAAATAAATAATAATAATGGATGAGCGAAAGGTTGGAGATGGTTGATTGCACACACCACTCTCCTCTCATTAACAGCGTCTACCACACCCTGTTAACAGCCAGCGCACTCGGCCCCGTAAAATGTATTTCCAATGTTCTGGGCAGGTGCATCCGGCAGAGCGATAAGTCGACCTCGGTCATCACTGCAACTATCATTACTTGGATACGTTGCCAAACAGCTCACCACCTCATAACTTGCCGGGAATGAAAGCGCGACCAGGGTGGTGACTGTCCCTGAATCTCCGGCTTTCGTACCACATAATTGATTGCCAGTCTCAGTGATAATGTTGATCATAATCTTGCCTATTCTTGTAAGAAAAGAACTGGACTTTAGGTTTTCAGGAAAAAAGGATGAGGACATTAATGAGAGAAAAATCCACATGCCATTTTTTTATCCAGCTTTTACACAACCAGAAAGCCAGGGCTAGGACGCCTTTCTCAATTATGAGCTGTCAATCGTTGAACTAATTCAGCCTAATTGCCCGGCGACCTTCAAGCTTGCCGTTGTTCACTAATAACATCCTCATCAACTGGGAAGTTCTCGGTTCAAAATTTTGATCCGCCAAGATTACTTGGCTGCGCGCTGACTCGAATGCACTTAGACCATTCCAGAATAGCGCATACTAGGCCTGAGGTCACAAAGCAGAAGCGGACAGTAGGAGCTAGAGCAGCTTTTTAAGCGCTAGACCGTGGGTGATCATAGTTGGTGGCGACCATCCATATATTGGTCAGCCGCCAAGAGTTATTCGCCAGTTGGCAAGCTGCCGCAAGCATGGGTCAATTTCTGATCCCCCTCTATGCTTTCCACTGAGGAGTGGGTCGGTGGATGTGGTTGTTCGGCATGGATGAGATAGTAACATGCGTCTGATTCAGATGAATGACGAAGCCGTATACTCTTGTTGGTTTGAATCTGAATTGCGACGACCGTGGCCGAGCAGGCATCGAGGTGTGGGGTGTAAGGGGAGTAAAAGGGAATTGAACTGTGTTGTGCTTGCGCACAGTCCTAGGTAGATCGATCGACCGTCCGAGCTTGGACATATATTACATTCCAAGCAAGCAGTAGTAGCGAAATATTCTTTCTCCCAGACACCGTCGACAAGTACGCCGATTAACAGTAGCATAGATGTGGGATAGGAAAGTTGCACATCCAATGCCACTCTGGACTCTGGCACTGCTGCCGGCCTAATGGTTGCTTTCCAGACTTGTAGAAGAGCCAAATGACCAGACACCACCCATGCATCGCACTCTGTATACGCAACACTGCTAATGAATATATACTTATCCCGAGAACCAGAAGAAGACAACCGAAGATGGCTATTGTTATCAGTTTTGATCCCTGAAAAATTAATTTTTTAGTGTGTCTGTCTTTTC
>CAYWOQ010000137.1:0-2899 GCA_964459925.1 uncultured Roseivirgaceae bacterium | reverse complement strand
TATAACACAGTACCTATGAGTAGTTGGGGATTTCTTGCCCTAACTTTTCGGTTTATCACTGAACTTTGATTTATGTTTTAATTTTCAATTAAGCACTTAAGCCCCAATTACTTATAGCCGATGTTGCCCATAGTGCTTTCCGCTGTTGGTTAATCAATAATCTTGAATCAACACTTCAGTTGGGATTTTTAAACTGGTATTCAATTTGCGAATCATATCCAAAGTCAGTTTTCGCTTTTTGTTCATTATTTCGCTCACTCGACTTTTAAATCCAATCATTTCCACCAAATCTTTTTGTTTCAATCCCATTTGTTCCATTCTGAAATTAATCGCTGATATTGGGTCAGGCATTTCGATTGGGAAATTTTCACTCTCGTAATGATCAATTAAAATCGATAAAATTTCAAGTTCATCGCCCTCATCGGTTCCTCTTTTCGCATCGAAAATCAGTTCTAATCGTTCAAGTGCTTTTTTATAATCAGCTTCGTTTCTTATCGGTTTTATTTCCATTTTAAATTTCGTTTGCGTTAATTTTATCGTATTCGGCGTGAGTTCCAATAAATCGAATCCAAGCGAGTTGATACTCAAAGTTGAATTTTACAATCAGTCGGTAATCATTCCCTTTTATATTGAAAACTATTCGATTATCTTTTAAAATACTCGCATTTGGATATTCAGATTTGAGTTCGTTAATCGTTTTCCAATTTGATTTTTCAGTTTCACGATACCAAGTTCTCAATTGAAGTTCACAGTCAGCGTGTTTAATCCAAAAATCTCTTAAAGTTCCTCGCGAAAATATTTTCAATTCAATTTATTTTCAACAAATATAAACAAAAAAGTTACCAATATGATAACATATCGTTATTTTTCAGTATTATGGGCAACGGATTAGTGTATGATTAGTGGCGACCAAAAATGCACTTCAGTTTATTTTTCAATCGTAAAATTAGCAAAAAATCTTGGACTTTTCGATTCAATTCCTGAACCCAGCCATTAATTATACACGTTGTTAGGTTTTGTTTTGATTCAGCCGTAAAAGAAGGCTTGTTGTTTTGAATTAAAAATTGATGCTTGCAAAAATGCCAAAACTCTTCGTTTCAGTCATCGTCATTTTTATTCAGTTTCAGCAGACTGACCACAAGTTTAGGTTTGTAAAAACTCCTTCGTGACAATAAATTCAGCTCTAAAGCTCAGTTTGAATTCAGCGTTTCAGTCAAATTTTCGAAATTCAGTTGGGGTTTTTCAATTCAGCTATTTTTCACCATGCTTTTTTCAGTCGTGAACTGAAATGGCATTGAATTTTATTAAATACAATCGTTTTTGACAAATTCAATTTAAACACGGCAAGAATCAAAACAAATAAAACCTAACGGTTCGCGCATAACATAAGTGGCGACTTAAAATGCACTTTCTTTTCGGTTTAAAATTCAGTTTCTAAAAATACACAAACTTCCCGATTCAGCACAAATCTCGCCATTTTTGTTATGCGCTGTTGTGAGCAGTTTTCATTCCATTATGTATTAAAACCAGACAACACTAATTTATGTTCAATAAAATCATTTTCGGGAATTAAACTGTTTATTTTAAGTATCAATTTAAATATTTGTTCTTGTAGTAAAACCAATTTTTCAAATGACAAAGAATTAGCAGAATTTTCTGTTAAATCTATTATTATTTCATTCGAGTTTACCACAGAATTTGAATCAAGAATTTTTAACTGTTTAGTACTTTGAGACTGGAATCCAATATTATGCATTGTGTTTCTCAAGTAACAATAAAATTGAAAAAGTTTTTTCTCTTTTTCTGTTATACTTGTGAATAAAGATATTTTATTTGAGTCCATAAGATTGTTGAATGTTCCAGAAATCGGAATTACATCTATTTTGTTAGTTGAACTTTCGTAAAACTGTGCTATCTGTCGAATATGGTTTTCGGTTAATACGAAAAGTTTGATAAAAAAAGAATCTTTGACGAAACCGTCATAGGCATATTTCAAAATTTCTAAGTCGGAAGTTTTAATATTCTGACTGATATTTTCTTTGCAATACTCAATATCCGAAATATGCCTAGAAAGTATTAAACTGATTAAAAAACTTTCGCTAATTTGATAAAAAGAATAGGTGGTAACACTTCTAATATCATTTATGTTATTATAATCGTCATTACTCTGAAGAAAATGTATAAACTTTTTTATTAATTTTAATTTATCATCTAATCCCATAATTTTTTGTTACCTTAAAATGTCTCTTTTGAGTTGGTATTTTCTGGACAATAATATTCAAGATTTTCTAAGGCATCATTTAGTCGTTTAATTAAATTATCTTCTGAAGAAAATCGAAAATCGAAGTCAAAGCTTGATTTATAATGAGGAAAACCTTTCCAATCTCGGTCAATTTTTATTCTCCCTTTTGTTGTGCTAAATGAAATCCTTTCTGATGAAAAGGAGTGGGAAGAATTTTTATACACATTTACATTACATAACGGAATGGTGTATTCAATTGCAGTTTTAGGGTTACTTGTTGTCAATATTATTAAATCCCAACCAACAATTTTATAGGTAAAATCAGGATTACCATAGATTTTAAATTTATCTATAATCCATTTTTTTGTATCAAAAACATTTGGTCTATTTACACTTTTAATTTCATTAGTTTTTTCTATTTTTTCAGGTTTTTCAACTTCTATAGGATTTCTTTTTTCTACTATTTCTGGAAAACTGAAAGATTTTTTTATTTTTTCAATTGTTTTTTCTCCTTGATAAGAGCTTTTAGGATATGAAAACGTTATACTACAATAAAATGGACTTGATATCACGAAATAAGCTTTTACACTCATTGCCATATTCTTTCCCGAAACTTTTGTCGACAATTGAGATACTTCTACAGATTCAATATTGCCT
>CAYWOQ010000136.1:0-2939 GCA_964459925.1 uncultured Roseivirgaceae bacterium | reverse complement strand
CCCCGAACCCTCCCCTCAACCCTCACAGCCCGCAGCAGCACCACCGGCCGAAGAAGAAGAAGATGATGACGACGACGACAACGACAAAAAACGCTTCGTCAAATCCTACAGTTAAAAGCATCTCTATTAACATTGGAATTTTACTCCTCGATTGACGATCAGAGACTTTCTCGACACAGACATTGGGCAGAAAAAACTCGCACAGTATCGCGTTGTGAAGAAGAATTTCGCCGAATGACCAAAAAAGAAAGAATACAGCGGCTCATTGCCGCTATTCCTGAACTCTCCTCTTATCACCTTCAGTTGGTTGACAAAGTTGTCGGAGTTTTTCAGACACCCAAGACGTTCTCTCGCAACCCAGATTCAAACCTGATTACCAGTCAAGTCCTAGAAGATTTTGGCGATGTTTTACGCCTGCATCACGCTTTTTCACGGGAGCCATTCTCGAAAGACAAATTTGAATATGCTTTTGAACGCGTGCTCGTAGAATCACGCCTTGCAGCCAAGCTCGCACCTAGGGGATCACGAGGCTATGACATTGAGATAGGGAAGGAACGATTCTCGCTGAAAACCGAAGCAGCAAAAGGCATTAAAGAGAGCACAATTCACATCTCAAAGTTTATGGAGTTAGGAGGTGGTCAATGGGGAAACGATCCTTCCGATCTTATTGGACTTCGTAAGCAGTTTCTAAACAATCTCGCAGGCGTCCAAAGGATTTTGATTCTCAGAGCGTTGCAGAGGGGGAAGCCTTCATATCGCTATGAGTTAGTTGAAATTCCAAAACCACTACTTGCAAAGGCAGCCAACAGCCGCCTCGAAATGAAAACGGATAGTTCCCAGACCCCCAAGCCAGGATACTGCTACGTCGAAGAAGGAGGGGAATCGCTGTTCTCGCTATATTTCGATGGCGGCGGTGAAAGAAAATTACAGATCATGGGACTCAGGAAGGCACTTTGCGTCGTCCATGGAACTTGGGATTTTCCAGTCATTGCAAACAATCCATAAATAAAGATGGTGTTGCAGCATTTATCCTGTTTTTCGCAATCTTGATATATTCTGGCTTTGCCTCGACTCCCACGCATTTTCTGCCTGTTTCGATTGATACCACTCCCACAGTTCCACTCCCGAAGAACGGATCAAGCACAAGACCATCTCTGGGAGACCCTGCTAGAATACAAGGGCGCACTAGAGCGCGGGGAAAAACTGCAAAATGGGCTTCTTTGCAAGGCTCGGTATTTATAGACCAAACCGTTCGTTTGTTTTTTTTCGCTTTCCCGTCAGCCGTAGTCTCTTTGATGGCATCTTGATCGAAGTAGTAATTTTCACTTTTCGAGAACATGAAAAGATATTCGTGGGATACAGTCACGCGGTCCTTAACAGACTCAGGCTGGCAGTTTGGCTTGTGCCAGATAATGTCAGATCGAAAATACCAACCATCCAGTTGCAAAGCCATTGCGACCATCCACGCAACACCGATGAGATCTTTTGGCTTCAAGCCCTCCGGAGTATCTGGACGATAGGACATAGCACGACCTTTATTTTTGGCGTCTTTGTCTCTCCATGCCCTGCCCCCTGATGTATACGTATTGCCTATGTTCAGCCAGAAAGTTCCGTCATTTCGCATGACTCGACGGACATCGCGAAAGCACGATACCAAGTTGCTTACATACTCAGGGAGGGAATCTTCAGCTCCAATTTGGTTCTCATGCCCGTAGTCACGCATTCCCCAATACGGAGGAGAAGTGATGCAGGTATGGAAGGTGTTGTCGGGAATGTCCCTCAGTTTTTCACGGACATCACCAGAGATTATCTGCACAGGCTCACGTTCGCTACATCGAATCGGCCATGGATTCGAGCCGTTGATGTATTGGGTTTTCATTCTGGTTTTCCGTTCCTCTTGCGAACTCCGTATGCCGAAGGCTCTTCTTGAACCCTAGCCGAAAGAGTATCGATGATGAGAGAATGCAGGGTTTTGTCCTCTTCTATAGCCCTCACTTTGAGCTGTTTATGCAGATCATCTTCAATCTCAAGAGGGAAGGTCTTCGTATTCTTCTTTGATTTTTCCGCTTGCATTGGTAAGATAAGTAACCCAAGTTAGTAAGGTAAGTCAAACTAAAAATGAAAAAAAATCCCAACAGGGCGTGAAATCTAAGGCTATTGAAGGGGGGGCAAAGATTTGTGATATTTGACCAAGGCAAAAAATAAAGAATCTTTGACCCAACAAAATATCACGAACCGACTTCCGCCGTCGCCCAAGGGCTTTGGCGCGACAGGAAAGGCGTAAATCTAACGGCTGCGCACCACTTTTAGTCACTTGCCTCTATTTTGATACGTAAGCCCTGCTTTTTGCTTTGACCAAGCCCAATAATTCCGCTAACAAGAAATCATGACAATTCGCCCGTCAGTCGCCTTTTTGCTTCAACCTCCAACTTTCAACATTTGTCAACTTATGATGGGTTGAATATTGAAATAGGTTGAAATAAAAATCAATGCTAATGAACTTCTACAGAGGCTTGTGTATTGCATTATATTGAATTTCAGAAATATTGTAAATTATTGAATTCAACCTAATATACGTTCGATCAAAATAATTAATATGAGCAAATCCGACTATAACCGCGTTGCTAATAATGAGATACGAGGCCTATTTTACCTTGATGATATTGACTCGTATATTTATAAAAACGATGACGATGAAATGGATGTTGGCGTTAAAATGATACATCTGCCTACAAAAACTGAAGAAAAATGTCATGATTTTGATTCTCAGATCAAAAACCAAAATATTGCATTATTAAGATTATATAAGAGAATTAAACATATCGAACAAAGCGGTTGAGCCAATTCGTTACGCGCTTCGCGCTCCACTCTTGGCTCACCGCCTACGTTCTATGACACATGAATACTGAGCCAAGTTTGACCACCGAGGAAGAGTCCGT
>CAYWOQ010000135.1:0-3069 GCA_964459925.1 uncultured Roseivirgaceae bacterium | reverse complement strand
TGAAACGAAAAGGGGGTTTTACAAGAATATAATAATGAGTGGCTTGCTAGTTCTATTGTCCCTTTTATGCTAGGACAAGCTACTACGAGGGCCTCTCTGTCTACAGAGGGGCCCTATTATCGAACTAGGTAGACTCTGCCCTACGGGCCCTTTACGTTTTTCTATTGCAAGGTGTTTAAATCGCGTTGCCGCCTAAAATGGTTGTTTATTTTCTATTGCTGTGAAACACCCAGTACTTGTGCCGAAAAGGGACCCTTTTTGCCAAGGGTGTTTCAAGGTGGGAAAGAAAAAGTATTTTTTTTTTCAGGGGACGGGTCTACTCCCGTACGCTCTTGTGTGTTTTCTAGCACACACCTCGACGCACTCTGGCCTCGAGCTGCTCTAGGTCGACAGTCCTAGCTAGCGTGACCACCCAGCATCGCCGATCAAAACAGAAAATGTGCGTGCTCCTGCCGACTGCAGCACCAGCCTCCATCAGAGTGGGAGAATTTGCAAGCGAGTGGCTTTCCAAGGGCCGATAGTCTACTGACAATCAAAAAAGAAAAAAATTATACACAAGTCCAGAAAGAACAGAGATCAGAGTGTGATTTTAGACTGTTGAACGTTGCTCATCATCAACAGATGAGTCTATGCGATGCAGGGGAAAAAATCGAAATACGTCTTGGGATGTTGATCCCATGACTTGAAAGGATTCTCGATCGACTCTTGGTCACTATAGAGCTCACCACTCGATGGCTTTTTTAGCACTAGGCGTACGTGATTGGCTGAATACTCTCCTGGGTTCCACCCATCATGAATCACCTAATTTAGTGGATCTATAGATTCAAAAGGCCAGTCGTTAGAATTCTAGGCTCGACCACGCGTTGTCGCAGCCCTTGCTTCTCCTCGATTAACTTGACCACCCAACCACCCGTCTCCGAATATCCTCTCCACCTCGCAGCTGCCCCCCCCCAAATCTGTTAAACAGACGTCGGGCGTTTCCCTTTTCTTCACTGCCCCACCGTTCCAGCTCCTTCTGCTGCCCTTTCAGCACCCACCATGTAACAGAGAAAACTCTACAAAGGAACTTTTACGGAGTTTCTAGAAGGACGATTAAGAAATATATAAGAGAAGAGGCTTCCCTTTCGAATTGGCCCATAAACGGATTACTAGCAGAGAACAGCATATATATGACCTTGAGCGATCATGTAACAAAAACAACGAGTGCACATAGGCCTCAAAACAGTCGTAAACAGGAACTAGTTACAGGCCGCGGCTAACGAGTTGGACCGGCGCTATAAAAAACTTGAGCGCATCTTGAAGTCCATTGTAATCACCCCTACTTTTATGATTCTATAGTCTACTGAAACAGGGAGACAAGAGCCCAATGTAATAATAACGAGAGTGTTCTTTTACAAATGTTCTTGGTCCTTTTTATACCAAATGTTTAACTACTGGATCCTCTCTGTCAATACCGGGTCCTTCTCTACGTTGAAACTATCAAACTACCCTCATCATGATTACTACTAATTTTATAAGCAACGACTGTTGTTGCCTTGAATTGACCAGAATATTGGCCGACGACTGGATCGTATATGTAAATAATAGAGTAAAAAAATTGAGTGTTTTACAGCGTTGTGCCGGATTCTTCAAATCCTACTTTCTATCATCATTTCGATTATGGGAAGCCTGTAATTCTTTTCACAGCTGTCATCCACAACGTCCGTGGCATCCGTATCGTCTATAGTGGGCCCTAGACCCTATTCACTCTTAGCACGTGAGTCGGATATAGAATGCTTCCACTCACAACATACCAAGCCGTTCTGGCTCAGCCAGGGGAGCACTGTGAACCAAGTCGACTAAAGAGACTACCAAACAAGTATAATATATAGAGAGAGAGATATTTATTCTCTACACACCGTCAGAAGGTGCTTGTAGACACAAACACATACCGAATAGGATATACGTAAAGCCTTTCATAAATACTGCCATGGCTATGGGTTGTATCGATGCCGCGTTTGCTCCCCGACACAAGAAGAAAGAGAAGAAGAAGAAAAAAAAAGTCTCACTCCCTCGTGGGGGAATCACCCCAGTTGATATGGGCTCTCTAGCCCGACAATAAGAGACTTCAGTTTATTCGCCAAAGAGAGACCTAAGATGACAGAGTTGGGTATATAGCTCAGCCTTTTCAAGACAACTGTTGTGGCTCGTGGTCAGTAGAATCGAGCCAGGCTTGTGTTGTCGCTTCGAATCGATTAACTGATTGATTGATCAAGAATTGTTGATAGGTGGTGACTGTCGTAAAAGGAGTGATTACACTAGGCTGTTAAGACACGCATGAGCCTTGGATGCGCTTACTCTCGAGTACTTGTTTGCTAAAGGGTACTAATGCTGCTACTACGCCGTCTGCGTCTGACCAGCTCATAATACTATCCGAGTTTACTCCATACAGCTCGCGAGTCCAGCTATGACTGGCCCTGGTCATATTCGTCCTCGTCACGTGAGTCAGATACAAAATATATCAACCCACAACAGGGGTCCACAGTGCCAATTTTTTAAAAAGGGCCTTACAAGTAGACTCGTTGGACGAGTGGGACAAGAGAATTAAGGGCCGCCTCTCCCTACTTGCAGACGCTGCCAAGGTGTATGAGGCATCATAAAACTTGATTATGCGTTGTTAACTAATATAGGGGCACACTCTCAGCTATTCAGATCAGGGGGAAAAAAAGGGGAGGGAAAACGGGAGAACAAACAGATTGTAGAGCGGCTACCCATTATACTGGACCAAAGAAAAGAGAGTAAGAGAGAGAGAGCAGTTTGGCAAAGTATGGGCAGAGTCCGGCACTCTATGGAGACTAGGTTTCACCAACGATCGATTCAAGAATAGCAATCAGGTCGTTGATGGTGACTTGTCCGTCGCTGTCAGCATCCCCGACCGCAAAAGGCGGAGGTGGGCAAACAGGAGGAGGTGGACAAAACGTAGGAGGAGGGCAAGGGGGAGAAGGAGGAGGGGAAGGAGGGGCAGGAGGTGAAGGAGGAGGAGGGGAAGGAGGGGCAGGAGGTGAAGGAGGAGGAGGGGAAGGAGGGGCA
>CAYWOQ010000134.1:0-3123 GCA_964459925.1 uncultured Roseivirgaceae bacterium | reverse complement strand
GACAACGACGACAACGACGACAACGACGACGACGACGACGGTGGTCACTTTGGCCACAACATAATAGCACACATTACACACAAAGCATAGTAGGGCAAAGCAGACCAGAGCAGCTCAAGTGGAGAGTCTGTGTCACAAGTACGCCTGGCCGGCCACGCGAGATGTTTTGTTGTGGCGCCAGAGCCCAAAAAAGAGCATAAGACAAAACAATGAAACATCCGCCCAACTTGGCTCAAGATCGCCGTTATGGGTCGACTGGTTTCTTCCAAGTTGTGTTTCCCGAAAGCGTGTTCCAGCCAACGATGGCAGCAGAGTGTTGGTTGAGGGCTCACAGGCTCCGTTGGGTAGTGGTGGCCACAAAGCCCACAGGGCCTGGATGCGCCGAGTATATAGCGCGAAAGAAGAGCATTGTATTCCTTTCAAAATATAGGCGACGTCAACGGCAGCAGCAGCACCAGCAGCACGGGGCGCAGGCGGCTGGAGATGAAGCAATCTACGGATAATATATATATATATATATGTGTGTGTGTGTGTTATTCAGCATATCATAGACTGGAGATCCTCAGGGTGCTCGATCGTAATGCGGTTGCTTTGCGCTTTTTCACTGACTTGACAGTCATTACCGTCGTACTCTTGTAGCACTTTTCACTTTTTTTTTTCAATATAAGTCATCATTACTATTATTCTTTTCCAACATGTGTTGGGTGTGTGCGCACCTGGGTTGAAATTCCAAGCAAAAGGACTGCTTGTGAGAAAGCCTTGTACTCTGAGGGCAGGAACGTTCCAGACGATACTCGCTCGAACTCCGAATTCCCCTCCCCCTCTCGGTCGAATCTCCTTTTCCTGCTGGCTGGCACGCGCTCTTGACGATGCAGTCTGGGTGAAATGCAATGCTGGCTCTAGTGCGAAACGAACAAGCTTCAGAACATTCTTTCTCTCCTTGCTCTTGTTTCGGGGTCTCGTGACAAAGAGCAGGGGAGAGCTTGTAGTATGATATAACATATTATATATACGTTTCCTAGTGGATCTAACAACTGGCACTTTGTTCTTTGCCAAGAGTGACGGATGTCATATCATGTCTGGGGATAACTAACACTGCTGGACTGGAGGCCGCCTACATTGCATTTTCCTGTCACCCCTCCCTCCCTCCCTCAGACTACTGTCGACACCTACTTTTATATCTAAATCGAGTCATTGGTGCGAGCCCAGGTGCAGCTAGGTTTCAATGATACTTTCCGGGGGTGGTGATAAGTTGTGTGGGGTGCTGATACATCATGACTGACGAATAGTTTTCCTTTTCGTCGTCTAGACAGATACCCGTGCCGCTTGTAATGCTGGACATCAGCCGTTCTATGCGTTCCTTGAGCTGCTTGTTTTCTTCTCTGAGAAGCTCGTTTTCAGTTCGCAGCTCTGTTAGCATGTTATCCCGCCTTGCCCGTGATTTCGCAGCAGCTTCACGGTTTCGTATGATACGCTGTGCTCTTTGCGGGTCAACTTCCATCAGTCGTTCCAGCTGTTTTTGTTCGCACTTCTTCCTCCATTCGCCCCTGGGGTTTTCAAAGGGAAAGAAAGACAGAGAGAGGGGAGAAAAAGAGAAAGTGTGGAGAATGATCAGTAGATGTATTGACCCAGAGAGGTGACTTGAGTGGGGAAGAAACGAGGAGATTGGATGCTTACTTTGCCAGCTCTGAAAAGGGTCCTTGTACTGTTATTCTCTTTTCGCCAGAAGTGTATGTCTTTTCCGCCACAGAACTTCGTCGTGAGGATCTTTGTCTTTTGATTTTCATCTCTGGAGACGCTGGCTTTTGGTCTTTGAGGTACTTTGGCTCATCTTTCCCAGCTTCGATGAGGTCCGCGCATGTCCTAGGCGATTGTTGCACTTTGGTCTTTGGGCTCTGCAGCACTCAGTAAAGAACATTCATAGAGTTTCTGAATTCCAAGCCCACACTCATTTTCTCAAACAAAAGCAAAAAGTCATCGACGGCAAGCATTGTTGCTCAATAGCGATACGTCCAAAGAGGAGGGGGGGAGGGAAGAGAGGGAGAGAGAACATAAAAAATAGTGAAAACAAGAAAGCGAAGAGACGTGCTGCAAGAGCCACTGTTGCACGATACTTAAGTTCGACCGTTGAAATACCTGCAGTCTTGGACGCCCTTTAGATATACGGGCTCCTGGAATATCTTGTCTAACTCGCCTGTTACCGGAGATGCGTTCGTATTCTTGTTTGTGCTCCAGAAAAGTGCGCGATTTCGGACCTCTCTTTCTCTGATGCACACAAGCTCCCCCGTTTCAGCAATGAGAAAGAAAAGGATGGTTTTGTTTTGTAACCGTATACTGGAGAGACGAGGGGAGGGGAAGAAAAGACCACTTACCAGATTGTATTTTTTTTTGAGCGATTTGTATCTTCGGCTTTGCATCGGGTCATCAATGCCTTTCATTATGCTATCGCTAGCACTCGTGTCAATTTCACATGCGGACGCAGGGCTTTGTAAGACTTTTCCTTCGAAGTAAGACTGTGCTAGATCAATCAGGCACGTATCGCCTGTGGGGCTCGCGCCCGAAGATCCATCTGTTCCGTCGTAGCTGTATGGGCTGTTCTCCTGAGCTCTCATTCTTGTCAATTCAAATACATTTGTTCATCGCCCAAGTATAACCAAAAGAGGACAAGTACTCCAGGTGTTTCATTCAAACTCGAGGCTGAAAAGACAGCTACCAAACAAAAAGAAAATCTCTTTCGTTCTTTTTCCCCCTCTCTTTTGCGCTACCTTGAGCTCATCCATGAATGCCCCTGGTCCGTACAAGCCTTGCATCTTGTGAGTCTCGATTTCGTCGTCGTCCATGTCCTTTATGGTTGATTTCGGCTCACCCATTACAATAGGTAGTACTTTAATTGTTGTTATATCCTTCAGCTCAGCTCAGGTGCCACAAGTCAACTGATACCCTCCCGGCCCACACTCTAAACCTGGCTTTTGTCAATTAGAGAAAACGTGCACGCATGAACGTTTCCTTTAGTAAAACCCTATGATTGTCCCGCGCAGTGTCAAGATGCCTGATGTGTTTACAGCGTTAACCTGATGGAGTCGAGCGGAGTAGAAACTCTTTAGTTGTCCTTTTACCAGTTAT
>CAYWOQ010000133.1:0-3179 GCA_964459925.1 uncultured Roseivirgaceae bacterium | reverse complement strand
TTTGGGATACTTAATACACACCTCCTTTTTCAATCGTTTAGGACGCTATTGATTTTGAGCAATGGATTTTAACCCAGTTATTCTTTCAATACCCCTCTATTTTCTTTTGATAGGATTCGAATTGATTTACCAGACGGTAAAAAAAACCCAGCTCTACCGAACCAATGATGCTATATCAAACATCAGCTGCGGTATCTCTTCCCAGGTAACCAATGCCATATGGGGTGTACTCTCCATTGGTATGTATCAGTACGTCTATCAATTCTGGTCCATTGCCACGATACCTGATAACTGGTGGACCTGGTTAATCCTATTTGTATTGGTTGACTTCTTTTATTATTGGTTTCATCGTGCCAGCCATGAAATTAACTTCTTATGGAATACTGCTCACGTGGTTCATCATCAGAGTGAGGATTATAATTTATCTGTCGCGTTGAGGCAAGCCTCTTTCGGTGGAGTATTTTCCATGCTTTTCTATCTCCCGCTCGCATTTATGGGATTCAGTGCTTATGCCTTTTTGACGGTAAAAGGGCTTAATCTCATTTATCAATTTTGGATTCATACGGAGGCCATCAACAAACTTCCACGATGGTTCGAGTTTGCATTCAATACCCCCTCCCATCACCGTGTTCACCATGGTCGAAACCCCAAATACATAGACAGGAATCATGCAGGTACCTTCATGTTTTGGGACCGCATGTTTGGAACATTTCAGAAAGAAGAGGAAAAACCCACCTATGGAGTGACCAAGCCCACTAACACCTGGAATCCGGTTTGGGCCAACATCTTACCCATCGTGGATATGGTTAAACAGCTAAAAGAAACTTCAGGCTTTAGCAACAAGGTGAAGGTGCTATTTTATAAACCTGGGTGGAGACCACAAGCACAGGGAGGTTATTTAGCTGCACCAGAGATAAATGAAACTGAAATTGAAAAATACAACGTTCATCCGTTTATGCCTATGATCCGCTATGTTTTTATGCAATTCATCATGGTCTTAGGATTCACTTCTCTATTCTTATTCACTGGTTCGAATTATGACTTTTACATTAAACTTGGGATGGCTCTTTATATCATCTGGTCTATTGCCCAACTTGGTCTTTTGATGGAAAACCGCAGAAGCTGGGTACCAGTGGAGTATCTGAGATTACTGGTTTCGACTGGCTTACTTTATTTTTTGGTACCAAATACCATTGGTATTGTGCTGGGAGGTTTGTTACTTATCATATTTGGCTCATGGCTCTACAGGGTATCTGTTAGCAAATAACAGAAATGAGTGAATTCACAGATACCATTGCAGCATTGGCCACACCCCCGGGAATGGGTGCGCTGGGAATCATCCGTGTATCAGGACCTCAAACCTTTCCCATCATTAATGGAATTTTCAAGGGCAAGGATCTAGCCAAAGTACCATCGCATACGATCCACTTAGGGACCATACGCAACGACCACAATGAAGTTCTTGATGAAGTGCTGGTTTCTCTTTTCAAAGGACCTAATTCCTACACCAAAGAAGACGTCATTGAAATCTCCAGTCACGGATCCCAATATATTCTTCAAAAAATATTAAGCCTCCTCATCACAAAGGGAGCCCGACTTGCCAAACCTGGAGAGTTTACTCAACGCGCCTTTTTAAATGGTCGATTTGATCTAGCTCAGGCGGAGGCAGTAGCAGATCTCATTGCATCTGAAAACGCTTCCATGCAACAAACAGCCATGAAGCAAATGAGAGGTGGTTTTTCAGAGGAAATCAAGGCACTCAGAGAAGAACTGATCCATTTTGCTTCCATGATTGAGCTTGAGCTGGACTTTGCAGAAGAAGATGTAGAGTTTGCAGACCGGCAGGGGTTAATCCATTTGATCAATAAAATCCAACCTTTGATTCAATCTTTGATTGCCAGCTTTGAATATGGCAATGTGATCAAAAACGGCATACCGACGGTGATTGCCGGGAAACCCAATGCAGGAAAATCCACCCTGCTCAATGCCTTACTCAATGAAGAGAAAGCGATCGTTTCCGACATTCCTGGAACCACCCGCGATTTTATCGAAGATGAAATTCACATTGATGGGATTGCTTTCCGATTCATTGACACGGCTGGCATCCGTGAAACCGATGATCATGTAGAGTCCATGGGTGTGAAGCGAACACTTCAAAAGATGAAAGAAGCAAGCTTGATCATCTACCTCATTGACCTGTCAAATGATCATGAGCATGATATCCTGGAGCAACTCAAAGGCCTGAAAGGATCAGAAGTTCCTTACCTAATCGTAGGAAACAAAATCGACGCAGCAAATACGCAAGCAAAGTCCATCCTAGAAAAAGAACAAGCTGTTTTCATATCAGCTCGTGATAAGGAGAGCCTTCATGAGCTGAAAGATCGACTCAAGGAATTCATCCATATCCCCAGCTCACAAAGCAATGTGGTCGTAACCAATACACGACACCTCCAGAGTCTGCAACAAACAGACGAGGCACTTAATCGTGTCTTGGATGGCATCAACCAGAATATTTCAGGTGATCTGGTGGCACAGGACATCCGACAGGCCTTGTTTCATTTGGGTGAGATTACAGGAGAAGTGACGACCGATGATCTCTTAGATAACATCTTCTCGAAGTTTTGTATAGGAAAGTAATTACTTTTCTCTTACTTAGCTAATACCTTCTTTTACTGCATTTTAACTACTTTTTCTTTCCTTTTCTTGTCCCTTATTTGCCTATTTTTTCGTATCTTTTGTCCCTAATTTGTTTCTAATGCTTCAATATTTGTCCCTAGCGACAAGGTAAAAGCAGTCAGGGGGAGATTATGTTACATAGCGATACACGATGATACATACTGATACTTCCTGATACAGAGACAAGGCAAGAGAGAAACCATGAGCAGCAACATGCGGATACCGAAAATCTGTCAAGATTGTGGTAGCGATTTTATCGCCAAAACCACCGTTACTCAATATTGCAGTGACAAATGTGCTAAGCGAGCATACAAGAAGCACAAGCGCAAACAGAAGGTTGAAGCTGTTCCTACCCTTTCACAGCAAAAGATCAATCACTCCAAAGAAATAGTTGGCGACAAAGAGTTTCTAAGCATTAAAGAAACCTGTCAGCTATTAGGCACAAGCAGAATGACTCTGTACCGCCAAATCAAGAGCGGAACTATCCCTGCAGCCAAAGTTGG
>CAYWOQ010000132.1:0-3197 GCA_964459925.1 uncultured Roseivirgaceae bacterium | reverse complement strand
GCTGGTATTTCCGCGCCTTAACCGGCGCGGCCACATTGAAGCTAAGCCAAGCACCTCAATATAATACTCAACCCAAGCCATTTCCGCGCCTTAACCGGCGCGGCCACATTGAAGCTGGTGCAGGTTCTGGCGCAGGCTGCGCGGCAGGCTGATTTCCGCGCCTTAACCGGCGCGGCCACATTGAAGCGCGGCTGCAAGCTCCTTATGTTCCCGGGTATGCTTAATTTCCGCGCCTTAACCGGCGCGGCCACATTGAAGCTTCCCGTTGTTTCCGCCATTTCTGATATCGCTTAATCAGATTTCCGCGCCTTAACCGGCGCGGCCACATTGAAGCGAAGTACATATTACGCCTAATACCTCCGCTTAAATTTTATTTCCGCGCCTTAACCGGCGCGGCCACATTGAAGCAAGCATCTCCAAATACTGCTGATACAGAAGCGTAAGAATTTCCGCGCCTTAACCGGCGCGGCCACATTGAAGCTTAACGGGCAGATCAAGGGTATGGATAGCATTTTCAGATTTCCGCGCCTTAACCGGCGCGGCCACATTGAAGCATCTCCTTCCTCGTCTGATGCCAGTTCCGGGAGTTATTTCCGCGCCTTAACCGGCGCGGCCACATTGAAGCAAATTCATAATTAAATGTTACAGGATAAATATACGATTTCCGCGCCTTAACCGGCGCGGCCACATTGAAGCGAAAGTAAAGGTCGCGCCGTAATCGCCCAGATCAAAATTTCCGCGCCTTAACCGGCGCGGCCACATTGAAGCACGTTCGGTGGATCGTCCGGCTGCGCTCGACCATCAGTATTTCCGCGCCTTAACCGGCGCGGCCACATTGAAGCGGTTAATAGCTAAAGGGAAATCTGGAGCGCTGCTAGATTTCCGCGCCTTAACCGGCGCGGCCACATTGAAGCCACTATCCGCCGAAGATGGCGCCACAATCTCCATCCATTTCCGCGCCTTAACCGGCGCGGCCACATTGAAGCTTTTTGTGCCCATCCGACTGCACGTCGACTGCACGTCGACGCTGATATTTCCGCGCCTTAACCGGCGCGGCCACATTGAAGCCTGGTGAGCGGTTATGGCAGGAGTTTACACGCCGTTATTTCCGCGCCTTAACCGGCGCGGCCACATTGAAGCTGAGTCGTTGTCGGTCCTTAAGGAAATAAATACTCGTATTTCCGCGCCTTAACCGGCGCGGCCACATTGAAGCACAAATATTTATTCATCCTTTCTATCTTTGTTTTGATTTCCGCGCCTTAACCGGCGCGGCCACATTGAAGCGACAATTTGCCCGATCCGCAAACATTTTTTGGAGAATTTCCGCGCCTTAACCGGCGCGGCCACATTGAAGCTAAGGAGCATAGTAGTATCATAGTAGATACATAGTATTTCCGCGCCTTAACCGGCGCGGTTATATTGAAGCCAACGGAGGGGATCGATCGGACGGAGTGGATGATTTTGATTTCCGCGCCTTAACCGGCGCGGCCACATTGAAGCGTATTTTTTCCGATCGGGATCGCGGATAAATCGATATTTCCGCGCCTTAACCGGCGCGGCCACATTGAAGCTATGTTTTTCGCATCGATTACGTCAACGCCTACTGATAATTTCCGCGCCTTAACCGGCGCGGCCACATTGAAGCTCCAAACGCGACAAAAAGTCCATCGCATTAAAATTTAATTTCCGCGCCTTAACCGGCGCGGCCACATTGAAGCAGGAGGATTGTTGAATGAATATGAATAAGATAAAAGATTTCCGCGCCTTAACCGGCGCGGCCACATTGAAGCCCGATGAAGGGCTGATTGTAATTTCCAGCCCTTATTATTTCCGCGCCTTAACCGGCGCGGCCACATTGAAGCAAATCGCAATAAAAATGACTACCGACGCACCTCGGTATTTCCGCGCCTTAACCGGCGCGGCCACATTGAAGCCCAACCAATTATTTTTTCGGCTTCTACTTCTTCGTAATTTCCGCGCCTTAACCGGCGCGGCCACATTGAAGCTGATGGGTGGCGTGCTGGGCGTATTCAAAATACTAAATTTCCGCGCCTTAACCGGCGCGGCCACATTGAAGCTCTCGCCGGATGTGGTCGCGGACTTTACGAACATGCCGTATTTCCGCGCCTTAACCGGCGCGGCCACATTGAAGCTTTCATGCTGGAATAGTTCCCCTGGGAGGAGGTGGTATTTCCGCGCCTTAACCGGCGCGGCCACATTGAAGCTCCGCCACGGTGATATGGCCGATCAAATTTTGGATCGATTTCCGCGCCTTAACCGGCGCGGCCACATTGAAGCTTGCTACAATCAAAACACCTCTCTACATATCTAGGAATTTCCGCGCCTTAACCGGCGCGGCCACATTGAAGCTCACCGCCAGCAGCGGGTCCAGGAGGCCCAGGAGAAATTTCCGCGCCTTAACCGGCGCGGCCACATTGAAGCCATGTTTTGCACCATACTTCATTTTTATTACGACGTATTTCCGCGCCTTAACCGGCGCGGTTATATTGAAGCCCGCGCTGCCGGGTGTATAGTCAATATAATCACCTTATTTCCGCGCCTTAACCGGCGCGGCCACATTGAAGCTGATGACCCCAGTATGAATAGATTTTTGTGTTTTCTCCATTTCCGCGCCTTAACCGGCGCGGCCACATTGAAGCGACGGAAAATATGTTTTTAATTTATCGGCTGTCGGTATTTCCGCGCCTTAACCGGCGCGGCCACATTGAAGCTTACTACAGTCGATATCACCATTTATTATCTCAGGTGAATTTCCGCGCCTTAACCGGCGCGGCCACATTGAAGCTAGGATATCGTGCCCGAGATGACCCATATAATTTGAATTTCCGCGCCTTAACCGGCGCGGCCACATTGAAGCAACATCAACTTAGCGCCGCAGACAGAGCGGCCGGCATTTCCGCGCCTTAACCGGCGCGGCCACATTGAAGCGGACACCGGAGCGGCAAGGCAAGCAAGACGCATTGGAATTTCCGCGCCTTAACCGGCGCGGCCACATTGAAGCTCAGGAGCGCAAAAAAAGCTAAATAATTTTGCGTCAAATTTCCGCGCCTTAACCGGCGCGGCCACATTGAAGCAGTTGACGCCCAACAGCTCGCTGGCCAATTTTTGTGATTTCCGCGCCTTAACCCGTCTTTCGCAACTGGACCGATTAAAAAAAACTTCGATTTTGTAAGTTA
>CAYWOQ010000131.1:0-3215 GCA_964459925.1 uncultured Roseivirgaceae bacterium | reverse complement strand
ACGCTCAACTAAAATGAGTATGCGCCCCAGTTGCTAGAAGCACTGAAGCTACTGGTTTGCATTGCCTTTTCAAAGTGCTCTTATGCATATTAATTTTAGTGCCTGTTAGGCACTTTTCATTTATCGCGATTTTCTTTCTCCAAGCGTGATCTGATCCTGTCAATATTCGGAGGGAAAATTCTCTTAATAAGTCGTCGAGGCGTCATCCAGTACCACTCTCTAAGTCCCGAGGAAAATTGAATTTCTCCACTCCATATACCGTCATAGTATTTGCCAAATGGTTGATTATTAATGAATTTTTCAAAGCCACTTTCAACCTCTTCTATTGAGTTAATATTTTGGAAGAAATAATTAACCTTTCTTGCTTCTTCGGGATAAGGATGCACATACTTAAAGTTTTTGAAACTAAATTTTTCCAATGACGAAGCTTCAATTATGTAAAGCTCACCATGAACAGCGTTCGAGTTCCAACCCTCAATTTGATCCATACTTGGAATAAGATTAATACCAAAATCCGAAATCAAATATTCAATGGATTTGACAGATTGTTGTCTCAAACGCTTCTTTTGAAAATACAACTTGCCTACCCTGTATTTGCTGTAGTTATCATGTTTATGATGTTGACGAAGAAAATATATTACTTCTCCTTGAAGGTCACTTGTGCATCCCCAAAGCCTTATCACATTGTTATCATTCCAAAACCTCATCTCATATTTTTCTTTGGAATTCTCCATTGATGGCAGCCCAAGTTCCGATGAGAGTTGAGTATAGCGATTTTTCCAAAAAGCAGTATCGCTATCACTTGTAAGTTGCTTATCCTGAGCATAGATAAGGCTACAAGTAATAGTGAACAATATCGATATAGCTATTTGGATTAATCGCATTCGGTTTCATCAGGGGTTCTCTTGCAATTGGTATATTCATTATCGGTAACACCATTTTGATCAAATTGATTGATGGAATTGCCGTCAAGAAAATAAAAGCTTCCAGCGGCCGCAAAAATTTCAGTAACGAAATTTTGGTCATCTGGACTCCATTGCCCTCCAAAGGGATGCGTGTGGTAATGACCAATTATTTCAATTGTGGTCAATTGGTTTGAGGAATTATAATAGTCCATATATAACGTACCGTTTTCTTCATAGATCGAATGTGTGACATTACCATATTCGTCAGTGTAAGAATTGGAGGTTTCAGATCCATGGGACGAATTGGCTCCATTTGGCAATATTATCATTACCTGATCAGCAGTTAAGAATCCAGTAACTTCATTACCCGTTTCATCATGCATCACGGACATTTGGCGAATACCATTGCATCTGCCTTCCACGTGCTCGGGTGTACTAATAACTTCATTCACACACTTCCCACATATGTCTCTAAACTGATCGTCTGAACAGTCGCTGCAATCTCCGTTAGGGCACGGTACACATTCGTTGTTAATATTTTTCACAAAACCAGGATCACACTTCTTCAATTCATCTTCTAGGATAATTCCAGCGTCTGGATCAGAACCCCTGTTATTACCACCACCTTTTGGTCCAGGAGGTGGTGGTGGAGGTGGTGGAGGCAGACTTCCACCACCTGGAGGATCATCACATTCGATAGTAGCATCTCCGAATTCAACACTTGTCCAGAATACATTTCCATCTGAATCCTCATATCCTGAAAAGAATACATCTATTGAGTAGTAACACGCTTCAATACGGCCATTGTCAGTCGCATCAGAAGCATTTTCACCATTTACAATGTATGCCCTTCTCCAGACATCTCCAGATAAGTTGTCAAAACGGATATCACCCGTAAAATTCGATAGATCACCATACCATTCTCCTGTTGGCAATAGGTTGATTGAATAGCCATAATATTCACCATCTTCAATTTGTAAAACGTAGGTTTTGTAAGGGTCACTCATAGAGGAGATACTAAAGATTTCTGAGTTATCTTGAGTTCGGTCAATTTTATAAATATGATCTGTATTTAAATCTGAAAGGAGATTAGAGGAAGCTCTAGCATTGTTGTTGCCAATACTATTCAGATAGTTTTGGAGAGAGTTTTCAGTATCAAGGGATGTGAATCCATTTTTCGGTTCTGATTCAATCTCAATGTCTCGAACCTCACAGTTTGAGAGAAGGAATGCAAACAACGAAAGAAGGGCTAGTGATTTAAGAGATTTCATTTTCCGTTAAGTTGGTTAAAATATGCGCTAATATAATAATTGTGCCTAACGGTTTTGTGTATGGCTCGTTGCGGAAAATCATAGCTGATTTTCCGCCGTAAGCGAAAGATAGCAAATTGCAATGAATTCCGATTAGGAATTCAGCCGCAATGAGCTATACACGGTGTTGTGCTTTCGTTATTTAATAATTTTTCAATTCAGATTTTATTAACTTTCTCAAGTTACTATTTCCGTTCATGACTGTTTCAACTCGACTATTAAATTCAATCCATTTAAAATTAACCTCGAATAACAGTTGTTGAAATTTCTTGGACTTTGATAATTCAAGCAGTTTGTCTTTATCGATGATATTTTTTCCGGTTATTTCCTCAAATGTCATGTTACCAACCATTCTGTTAGATATTTCAAACCAATTTCTAGTATTATAAACTTGCTGCTCTGAGAGATAAGGCTTTAACCTTTCATTCAATAACGGTCTTAACTCAAGATTATAGGCCACTTCCATATCATTAATACTTCCTAGGTAGGAGACCAAGGCATTCTTGATTTTCTGATTTTTGAGGCTGTAAATGGTTTCTTTGGAAGCTAGATTAATTAATTGTTTAAAGTAAAGAGATCTTCTTACAAGCATCGGTTCTGCAATAGCATCAAGATCAGAATTTTTAACGCCATACTTGTACAAGTCTTTGTGTAAGTTGTCTACCTGTTGAAATTGAACTTTGTAATAAACAAACTGAATGGAATCCACTCCTAAATTGTCATATAGATTAGTCAATATTTCTTTTTCAGCTCGAAGACTTTTGCGATCCTCATTCCAGTTGTTGATCTGTAAGGCAATCAAAATCCCAATTACCACAAGAATTATTTCTCCGATTGCATACTTGAAATACTTTCCGGTTTTATTTTCCATCAGCAATTTTTGTCTAATTTTTCTAAAGAATTTTATCATTGGTCATTTTTGATAATGAAGCACAACGGTTTGGATAAGGCCATTGGCCTCGGTTCAGGTGCTACTAAGATAGGGTAAATCTTCCGTGAG
>CAYWOQ010000130.1:0-3233 GCA_964459925.1 uncultured Roseivirgaceae bacterium | reverse complement strand
TTGCGGAACTCACTTTTTCAATCCTCCAAGATATTTAAGGCTTCTGGAGATCATTCCAACACAAAAGACAGATCCGGAAATTGTCGATTTTTTCATGCACTACGGAGACTTATTCCTAGGAAAAGAAACTGTCCTTTGTAAGGATACACCGGCATTTATTGCAAACCGAATTGGTGTTTACTCCATGATGTCAGGGATGCATGCGATTTCAGAAACGAATTTTTCAGTAGGAGAAATTGATAAATTAACAGGGCCTGTTATTGGTCGTGCTAAATCTGCTACTTTCAGAACCTCAGATTTGGTAGGCCTAGATACAACGGTGAATGTTGCTAATAATTTACATGCTGCTCTTGACAAAGACGAATCAAACGAACGTTTTGCCCTACCAAAAATTGTAAAAGAACTTCACGATAGGAAATGGTTGGGTGATAAAACCAAACAAGGCTTTTATAAAAAAACAGTGGTTGACGGGAAAAAAGAAATACTAGAATTGAACCTGAAATCATACGAATATGAATCAAAGAAAAAATCAAAACTTGATGTTTTAGAGCAAACCAAGAACGAAGAAGATCTTAAGAAACGCCTTCAAATAGCTATTTCATTGAAAGGAGAAGAGGGGGATTTTTATAGAAAAACATTCTTTGATTTATTTAAGTATTGTTCCTTCCGAATTCCAGAGATCGCTGATGAATTATTCAGAATTGATCAAGCAGTATCTGCAGGTTTCGCTTGGGAAATGGGCCCTTTTGAATCATGGGATGCAATGGGTATGAAAAATATCCTTGGTCAAATGAAGGAGGCTGGGTTTGAGCCTGCATCCTGGGTTCAAGAAATGGTTGATGATGGAAAAGATAGTTTCTACACGTACGAAAACGGTAAGAAACTTTACTATGATATTCCATCTAAGTCTTATAAAGTAGTTCCTGGAACCGAAGGAATGATTTTCTTGGATGCTTTCAAAGCAAACAACATTGTATGGGAAAAAGCAGGAGCAACCATTTATGACATTGGTGATGGTGTTCTCAATCTAGAATTTCACACAAAGATGAATTCAGTAGATGCTGATGTCATTGAGGGGATCAATACGGCAATCACTATGGCTGAAAAAGATTTTCAGGGTGTAGTCATTGGAAATGAAGGACAGAATTTTTCTGCAGGTGCAAATCTGGCCATGTTATTCATGTATGCTGTCGATCAAGAGTTTGATGAAATTGACTTAATGGTGAGAACTTTTCAAAACACCATGACTAAGGCACGTTTTTCAAGTGTACCCGTAGTTGCGGCTACATCAGGATTGGTACTTGGCGGAGGATGTGAGCTATCATTACATTGTGATGCTATTCAGGCTCACGCAGAATCATATGTAGGTTTGGTAGAAGTAGGAGTTGGTCTTATTCCTGGTGGTGGAGGCACAAAAGAGTTCACCATGAGGGCGGCAGATGACTTTACACCTGGTGATCCGGAGTTGAATACACTACAAGAATACTTCATGAATATTGCTACAGCAAAAGTTGCAACTTCAGCAGAAGAGGCAAGGAAAATGAATATCTTGAGACAAAGTGACGAAGTAACTCTGAATAGAACGAGGTTACTAACAGATGCAAAAGAAAAAGTTTTGTCACTTGTTGAAGCAGGATACACACAACCTGTTCCGAGAAATGATGTGAAAGTACAAGGTCAATCTGCTTTAGCCATGTTCCATGCCGGAATTACGGCCATGCAGTATGGAAGTTATATTTCGGAGCATGATAAGAAAATCGGTCAGAAGCTGGCATGGATAATGGCTGGTGGGGACCTATCAGCACCGACAAAAGTTTCTGAGCAATATTTATTGGATTTGGAACGCGAAGCATTTCTAAGCCTTTGCGGAGAGCCGAAAACATTAGAAAGAATTCAAAGCATATTATTCAAGGGTAAACCATTAAGGAACTAAGATCTGTTAATAATTAAAAAATAAAAATATGAACGCATATATAGTAGCCGGATATAGATCAGCTGTTGGGAGAGCCAAAAAGGGAGGCTTTCGCTTTTATCGACCAGATGATTTAGCAGCAGATGTAATAAAACACTTAGTTGGATCGGTAAAAGACTTTGATCCAACTAGAGTTGATGATTTGATCGTTGGGAATGCGATCCCAGAAGCTGAACAAGGACTGCAAATGGGTAGATATATTTCACTTCTTTCTTTACCTATGTCTGTTCCTGGGATGATTATCAACAGATACTGTGGTTCTGGTCTGGAAGCGATACATCTTGCTTGCGCCAGGGTCCATAGTGGAACAGCAGATTGTATCATTGCCGGTGGAACAGAATCCATGTCATTAGTTCCTATGATGGGATACAAGGCAGCACTTAACTGGAAAATTGCCGATAAACACCCTGAGTACTATTTGAATATGGGCTTAACAGCAGAGGAAGTTGCTAAAGACTTCAATATATCTGCGGAAGACTCGAATGAGTTTGCCATGAACTCGCATCAAAAAGCGGCAAAGGCAATTAAAGATGGGAAATTTAAAGATGAGATAGTGCCTATCAATGTTGAAGAGACGTATGTGGGCGAGGATGGAAAAAGACATAACAGAACATTTGTTGTAGATACAGATGAATGTGTTAGAGAGGATACAAACATGGAATCTTTAGCAAAATTAAGACCTGCATTTAAGCAGGGTGGACAAGTAACTGCGGGTAATTCATCTCCAACGTCGGATGGTGCAGCTTTCGTTATGGTTATGAGTGAAAAAATGGTGAAAGAATATAGTCTGGAACCCATTGCTCAAATGGTCAGCTACGCCGCTGCTGGTGTGGATCCAAGAATAATGGGTATTGGCCCGGTAGAAGCAGTTCCAAAAGCATTAAAGCAAGCAGGTTTGAAGCAAAATGATTTGGATTTGGTTGAATTAAACGAAGCATTTGCTGCCCAGTCTTTGGGTGTCATCAGAGGATTAGACCTTGATACAGATAAACTAAATGTTAATGGAGGGGCGATTGCTCTTGGTCATCCACTTGGATGTACCGGTGCAAAACTCTCAATCTCTCTTTTCAATGAAATGAGAAGAAGAAAAAGTAAGTATGGAATGGTAACGGCCTGTGTAGGCGGAGGACAGGGAGTAGCTGGAATCTATGAATTTTTGAATTAAGAGTATTAAGCTTGAAAGTATAAAGCCATCCAATTGGATGGCTTTTTTATGGTGTGCCCGGCATGGGCGATAACTATAGGGTGGAAGTCCCGAACA
>CAYWOQ010000129.1:0-3322 GCA_964459925.1 uncultured Roseivirgaceae bacterium | reverse complement strand
CCTTTTTTTTTTTTTCTCTCTCTATTGAGCACGAGTATCTTAGACTGTCAAGCGTACCTAGTCAGTTTATGTAATCGCTTTCTAACTTGGCCTTGGAGCGTTGTCACTTTAAATTGAATTCGTTGGTCGAATTGTCGATGACCATGTAATTGTAAACTAGGAGTGTTTACAAAAGGCTAAAATAGATGCGCTTAAGCTACGTGCGCTTCAAACTCGGGCCAAGGGATAGGTTCTTAATGAAAACATCCGAGCTATAGCTGACCGTGACAGAATTCTCAGTACAGCAAATGCAGAACGATTGTGTTGACCTAGAACGTACATTTATGAATGACAACAAGCATAGGGCTGCATCCTCAGTCGCTCGAATGGGACCGAAGAAGGGTCTCGTGTGGTACTACTGTGGCATACGCGGCCACGTCAAACCTGAATGCTGTCGCGGAAAGGCCGACAGGGACAAGTGCATATTTAGGGATCCGCTTCTTGGTGTTAAAGTTGGAGCCTGCAACCAACCTGGTCTTAACGTCCTAGAAACCGAGAAGGAAGAAGAAGGCGTAGAGGAGCATGGCACATCGTCCATCTGCAGCATCAATAATGCGGAGGAGCCCAGTGATCCAGCTCTCATATACGGACGTCTCAAAAGCGGCCAGAAGATGGTCGTCTGGGCAGATACTGGGGCCCAGAACACGGCCGTATCACAGAAATTCGTCGAGACACACAACCTCAAGGTCTACAGCACCCCCTCTCGACGACGAAACAGGCTGGCTGATGGGCGGGAGACCGTTCTACGCCAGAAGGCGATGGGATCGCTACGACCGGACAGCAGCTACAGGACATATGAAGAAATCCGATTCGAAGCTCTGATCCTCGACCAGGGATAAAGGCGACTAGTGTTGGCGATGCATCTAGTCACCAACGGATACTAGATTTAGTGGTTGATAGTTTACGATTATATAGCCGTTGGGTTTGGATAGGAAGGCTAGTACTCAACCTCTTATACAGGAGTGATCCTCTTGCACGAGATAGAAGAAGATAAAACTTGGAGATACAACACAATCGTTTCTTATTAGAAAAAAAGGGCTATTGTCTATACTATAACGAAACGATTAAAGTTTTCCAAGGAAGGAAACTACACTAGGACGTTCTACTGGGCCCTGATTGGATTCGCCCTAACAAGGCTGTACTGGGTTTCTCGATTTTGACCTTTCGAAATGGAGAAATATCATCGACGAACTTGAATGCTGTCACGCCTACCAAGGAAGAACAGAAAGAAGATAAAACCATCATCCCAAGATTGCAGGAGAATTTGGACAAGTATGGTAGGGTATTCCAACCTCTCAAAGTATGCATCAAGCAGAAGATTGGCGTCGAACACACCGTTGATCTTGTTCACGGGGCAGCCCCGGTCAACATTCCTCATCGCCGCCTGGCTCCACTTGGGGAAGAATAAATGGATAAACAACTGGGAGAACTATCGAGACTCGGTTTCATCAAGCCACCTTCCAGCCCTTGGGGGTCTCCCATTTTTTTTTTGTATCGAACAAGCCTTTATCGAATGGGTTTTTTATGGAAGACTTTTGATGGTCGTGGACTACAAAGTACTCAACAAGTTCACGAAGAAAAGTTGTTATCCAACTCCAAACCTAATGGAGCTCGTGGAAAAGTCAGCGGGACACAAGTACTACTATACGCTAGATGCTACTTCATTCTACCACCAGTTGCCCATGCGGCAAAGTGAAACAAAGAAGACGGCTTTCAACACATCAAGAGGCAAATTTGAATGCCAGGTTATGCCGTTTGGCCTATGCACCGCTCTTTTCACCTGCCAAAGGAAGATCGACTTTATTGTGTCTCCTCATAGAGAATATACGGCAGCATATTTCGACGATATCATTATCTTTGCCGATACACCCAAAGATAATCAGCAGCGAGTAGAGGTTATACTCAATTTACGGCAAGAAAGCAACATTTCTCTTGAATAGAGCAAAGTGCATTTTCGGACGCATAGTGGTCGATTACCCGGGAAAAACAGAATTTCATCAAAAGTGTAGTTGCTTCTGGCTGGCCAGGCTATTGGGCAGCCGATTATATCGTATATGTAACAATAGAATGAATATATAGAGTGTCTTACAACAATGTGCAGAGCCCTTTAAATGCCACTTTCTCTCATCGTTTCTCGACTATAGAAAGCCTGTAATTCTCTTCACAGCTGTCATCCACGACATCCATAACGGGCCCCAAGCCCTACCCATTCTTAACACGTGAGTCGGATACAAAATGCTCCGCTCACAACAGCCGTCACCACTTTTTTTTTTTTGGTGGGACTATTCTGTCGCTGTTATCGACGAGCGATCCAGAGTTTCCGACTTGTTGACTGCTACCAGCTTGCTCTTCTTCTGTGTGACTGACTTGCGTCAAGTCTTGCTCTACTTCTTCAAGTCGTTCTGGCCTATCTGAGATGACATAGGCCCGAACTCCTTGTTGGTTCTTGGGTATTTCCCGTGGCCGAAACTCGTTCCGTTACCATGTAATTGCCTCCTGTTGTGAGTTGAGGTAGTTTGCATCCGACTCACGTGGTAAGAATGAATAGGAATAAGGCCAGTCATAACTGGACTCGCAAGACGTATGAAATAAGAGTGTTATCGCAGACACTTCTGGTCTTGAAATTTCGGATTCATGGTTGGATATAAGACAGAATATATGACTATGGTTGGTTTATGTTTTCTACGTGTGCATTACCCATTGGTGAAATTCATATATGATATTCTGAATATATTTACAGGTGGTAATATTTGAAGAATCGATAGCCAATCGGAATGTTTTTCTCATTTTTTTGGCGTCTTCGGTGTCATTGGTCTGCCATATACCATTTCTCTTTACGATAGGCGGGTAGTGTGATTGGATTCGAGGCAAGTTAGAAAAAGTGATTACACAAGTTGTCTGGGTGCGCTAAGGTACTTGCCTGCGCTTAACAGTCTTAGATACTAGTGGTTCATAGGGGAAAAAAAAGAAGGAAGTCAGTCTTATCCACTCTCACATGTTGACTCCTAAGTCCAAATTAGAATCATAAGTCTAATTCATGACTCATAACCCTTAAACAGAGCTACATGTCGAGCAGACGGTTACACGGGGAACGCGCCACGTACATTTTGCCCACTAGCCAGGCTGTTCTGACTGTGGGGGAAACCCTCGGGCGCGCCTCCTATTTTTTTCCTTGGAAAGGTATTCTACTGACTCCATTACAATAACTAGCCAGGCTGTTCTGACTGTGGGGGAAACCCTGGGGCGCGCCTCCTATTTTTTTCCTTGGAAAGGTATTCCACTG
>CAYWOQ010000128.1:0-3402 GCA_964459925.1 uncultured Roseivirgaceae bacterium | reverse complement strand
AAAGCAAACCCATATCGTTTTTCTACGAAATATACCGATGAAACGGAGCTTGTCTACTACGGCTATAGATACTTTTTGCCTGTTGTAGGCCGTTGCGTAAACAGGGATTCATTAGAAGAGATTGCGCCTGTTAATCTATTTGTCATAGCCCGTAATAACATGGTAAACAAGCGTGACATACTAGGTCTTGTTGAAGACAGTAGTAATCCGCAGCCTTTGCCTTGGCCACCAGCAATTAATGGAGTAATAACTGTATCCAGAGAACAATTACTGGACATTATTAATAGGAGTCGTACCGATAACAATCCTTATTTTAGACTTCGTAATAAGTATGATTCTGTATTGAAAAAGGGATGTGTTGGACTGGTTAATTTACAAGAACAGTTGCGTGGTAAGCCAGAGGAAATTGGGCCAAGAAAATCAAAAACAAGATGTTTTCTTGGCGAGCAAAATGCAAAAAATGATTGCACGAAATGTATTGGCAATGGTAAGTATACGGAATGCATGGTGTTTGCTAAGCAAGCCTTATGGAAAAAAGATAGGGGTCGACATTCGCAACCGAAGCCATTTAAAGGTGTTGAAGGCGGTAGGATCCCGTGTGATTCTTTAGAGAATGTTCCTCCTCCAAAAATTAATTTTAATTATGTTTTAGTCGTAGGCAACTGGTATGTAGATGGCAGTTCGTCTGAAGGACTCGCAAGGATAAATGGCGTAGAACAAGAGTTTCATTTCTGTAAAGAAGTGCCTAGATACAACTCACAGCCACATCAGATGTGGTGCAGCAAATGTATCAAAGTGAACAACATTCCGGTTCCAGAGCCGCCTCCAATTCCTTGACGTGATTTTAAGGATAATTAGCATAATGAAAAAAATGTTGTTTGGTATATGCGTGATTGTTAAAATGATCAATAGCGTCTTGCTATTCGCTGATAATATTGATCATCTTCAAACAAATGAAGTTTTGCGATTATGTGAGCAAAGGTGGAGTATTGATTTACTAGATATCTATATAAGGCCAGAAACTAGATGCAAGATATATATGCCATGCGGAAGATTGAGTTACAGGACTGATTACACATTGGCAATGCATGCAAATAATTCTAATAGATATGATCAATTATTTTGTTATTTGGGGTCTTATCCACATGAAAAAAAAGCAAGTAGATATGATATCATTGTTTTGTATAAAAGCGAAGAATGGTATGTTGAAAGCGGGAAGGTAGGTGATATTGCTTCAATGCCCTCTAATACTTTAGATCGTGTAAAAATGAAAATTATTCGTGAATGCATTACTGATAGCTATTATTTTTGCTCGCAATTTACCGAACTTGATATATTTGAATATAAATTAGCTGATCGTATGCATAATATAAGCAGTGAGGCAATCACAAATATAGAGAGTAAATTGTCATACAAGTATAGTGCTATATTTAATGATGGCAATAAGCTCGAAGCGGTTTTTCATTACGACGGAAAGCCGATAGTCATATTTTGGAATGACAATGAAGCTGAGATCTTATTGAAAATGTACGATGAATTTTTGATGAAGAATGATGATCTTATATGGGCCTATAATAATGTACACTGGGAAAACCCATTAGGAGTTGAATATTCAATATATAATGACGGCTTCAATCTAAGCAAAATTGGTGACGCTTGTAAGCGATACGCAATGAATCATAACGGTTACTTCCCATATTCACTTAAGTATCTGAATGGTTATCTGTGCAATCCTTTCTGCTTGATTGCCTATACAAATCATTCTATCAAATCACATCTTCAGTTTTGTGATGTCAAGAGTGATGACTATAATTATCAGCCTGGAGCATGCCTTGATTCCCCAGTAAATACGATAGTTGCCTACGCAACCATGAAGGACGAGGGTAATCATATTACTTATTTGGGTTTGCGTGTTGATGCCAAGCTGGAATGGTTCTTAGATCTCAAACAACTCAAGAGCAGAATGCCGTCAAATCAATACTACGACCATAACGTGAAATAATATTGGTTCATAGCCCAGCATGTAGCTGCGGTAATTTGCGATTGATCTCCTGCCGCTATTAGTATCTCGGTCGCTGCACAAGCGCAACTGATCCGTTGACCGAGGACGTATTTGAATACGATCCGGCAACCCTGTCACTGGCCAAAAAACAAATCTCAGAAGCCGGATTAGGGCAGGGCTTCTATGCGAATCGAATACAATATAATGCGTAATTAATATGTTATGCAAAGGTGCTCTGCCAAGCGTCACTGACCGCAACAAGAGAGAAGCGCGACCGTATAATCGACAATTTTCATGACAGTGGGCTGCAAAAGTAAGGTACTAAACAAATGAAAGAGGAAGGCAAAGATCCAAAATTGACCGCAAAACAATTTAAAGATATCTTACTTAAGCTTCTTAAGCGTTGGGGAGCGCTTAATGAAGAGGAAGAAAAGAAAGTTCTAAAATATATTGGGTCTTTTAACACTTACCGTTTAAGTCATCATAAACAAACTCCCCCCGAGAATACACGCATGCCTAAAGATTCAGCTATATTTGTAAAGCCAAGACATTATGATAGTCACGAACCTGTGCTAATTGAAATTCTCATTGAGGAAGCCTTGGATGAAGAATAATAGAATCTTTCTGTCCGTTACTATAGCCATTATTCTTGTTTTTATTCTATTAAGATTTACATGTCGTTACATTGGTAATTATGCATTAGAAAATGAAATGATTGCATGTTCAGTCTGTATATATAAAATAGGTGATTTTCTAGGAGATGCAGAATGTTCATTCGGTTTATTCGTTATAAATGATATGAAAGAGCAATATGTACGTGACAATAAAGCAATTATATATTTGATACGTGCCGTTTTTAGAGGACATAGAAAAGCGGCATTAATTTTAGAATATAACTACATATTCAGAATTGAGACTAAAAATAATGAAATATCAACCTTATCATCAACAAATATAACTAATGATGTAGATATACATGTCATAGAGAAGATAATGAATGAGGTTGGCTGGCAGTAAGAGAGACTTCCCGTATCATCCCAAAATTAACCCGCGATTATAATTCGGTTTGACGGGCATGGTATTTATATCAATACGTACCTCGCTCTTTACGCAATGGTCCTGTAAATGGTTGCCTATTTCAAACAAAAATAGAATACCGTCTCATATAAAATAGAATTGTAAAGAGATAATAATCCACTATTGAAGCAGCCAATCTCACTCTGCTCATAACAAACAGGGGAAAAAACTCACACTGCTCAAACCTTAACGGTAGGTCTTTGTATTTGGCTTGACAAAAAAAAGGGATTCTTTCAATATCTAACAAAAAAGCCTCTTCTGGCGATTGCATGGATGGTCGCCGAGAACATTGGTTTCATCTCGTTTATTAGCAATGCGTTGCG
>CAYWOQ010000127.1:0-3420 GCA_964459925.1 uncultured Roseivirgaceae bacterium | reverse complement strand
TATCATTGACGATCACGGCCACCTTCAAGCCCTGGCGGTTGTTGAGCACGTGATTGAGCAGAGTGGTCTTCCCGGCTCCCAGGAAGCCGCTAAGCACCGTAACGGGAAGCTTTTTCTTTTTCTTCAACAGGTTCATTTTTTGATATTTTTTAAAGTGTCTAAAATTTTCTGAGTACGCATATCGAGATTCTCAATCTGATTTTTCAATTCTTTTTGAATGTCCAATACCATCTCCAGGGTAATATCTGGGGCTGGGGCATGATTATGGTCATGCCCTGAGTGATCATGATGGTGATGATCATGTTCGTGTCCCGGGACTTCCACGATGGTGGATTCCCAGTAGGCAAGATCCTGGGATAATGTTTCCACCGAATCCTTTAGCATTGCCTTGAGAGGCTCGTCCAGGGTCATTGCATGGGCTTCTATCCGTTCTATTTTCTCCTGTACATGCTCACCGATCTTGATCGCCAAATTATGTGTTTCTACACTCTGGGCATGCAGTTTTTCATCGTGCTTTGAGGTGCATGCAACTATAAGTAAAATTAGAAATATACTGCTCCACTTCATGGTGACTCCACTTCTCGTCATTGGCACATTTTATTTTTATCGCACTATGTCTCTCATTGAATTTTTCAAGCGTAGCTTGTTGTTATAATTGGATCACTTCAGCATCCTCCAAAATGAAGACCAGGTGTTCGTAATCATCCACATTCAGCTTTAGCCTTCCCCTCACCGTGAGTAGCTCATCCATTCGGAAGGGACGTTGTACGGAGCTGAACACTACCTCAGCCACTGACTCCTGGCCTACGCCACCTCCACAAAAAAAGCAGGAAGCATACGGAAGCTTCGAGATGATAATACGCTCTCCTCCCAGTTCCAGCGGAAGGTAGTGACCCGTCAATGTGATTTCCTTACCCTCAAGGTTCTTTACCTCTTCACTGAAATAGGGAACTTCGACTTGAAGTCCCAGGCTCTTCCGGTATTCCCATTCAAAGCGGGTATCAGCAAAAGTTTCCCAGCCTAAAACCTGGGCGTTTATGGATAATATAAATAATAGGTTAATGAGCATATAAGTGACGTCTCCATTTTAGGTTTTGAACATGGGCATAGATGATCACCAGTGCTCCTGCTATCGAAAGCCCGGCGGAAACCCAGGTATGAGCTACCGATTCGCCATTAACGATCAATAAAAAACCTGCTACAAAAAGGATGGGAATGAAGTGTTGCTTGTGTCTTAAAAAGCCGGAAAGAAATGAAAAAATACCAATCAGAAGTGCAGCACCAATGATGGTTAGTTCTATCCATTCCTGATCGACGATTCCAAGAAATAGATCTAGCCCAAATATGACCAAAAATGGTATTGCGATACAGTGTATTAAACAAAGAAGGGACACGCAAATACCCAATCCATCCGATGATAATCTTAATTTCATCTGTGCAACTTTGTTGCAATTATAGCAACCTTAATTTATTTATGCAATGTTATTGCATTTATAAAATTTTAAAAGTCGAATCGCTTTAGGATTTCAAAAGGAACCCAAAAAATATGGCTAGGCGAACCCGATCTAAAAGTGAATTAACCCGCCAAGGCATCCATACACATTGCCAGGTCGCACAAAATCCACCCGTAAACCAAAACCTGCCAAAGAGTATGGCTGCACCTACCTCACAGACGAACTAACACGAAAGCCGAAGCTGGACGGAAAAATTCACGAAAACCTAACAGATACTAAAAATACATAGGCTTACTGAGGTACTTGCCAAGGTTGGTAGGATAAGATACTTTCCCGATATTTACAGATGTCCAGCCTACTGATTTTAGCTAGACGTTAGCAGCAATAACCTTCTACTTTGTAATTATGATTTTTGAAGAAGCTATTGTGATACTTACCTAACAAAATGGTGATACTTACTTAACAAAATGATAATAGGTATATTCTGACTTTCTCATTTAAATATTTATTTTTCAAAAAATTTGAATTTTTATGATTATTTACACATGTAGGCAAGTTTTAATCATTTTATTACTTCTAAGCTCTTTAGTAAGTTACGGGCAGGTTGAGGTAAAAGGAAGTGGAGGTAATTTCTACAAGAAAAAAATATTCAAAAAACAAATGCAGAGTAACCCGGTATTTTCGACTTCCAGTTTTGCTATTGCATTTAATCTTTATGATTATGAGGAAGACCAAGGGGGAGGTGTACCCGCAACAGGTGGGGTAGCTAAAGCAGGCGTCAATGCGAATTTGACCAACATAAGTGACGAATTGCTGCAGGAAATTACTAATGAAGCCTATGCGTATCTTGTTGAGAGCATGAAAAAACGTAGTTTGGATATTAAGAATTATGATCAGTCTGCAATAGAAGCATCAAAAGCTGTACAAAAGCAGATTAAAAAAGGCAATGCTGAAATTGCACCTCAGGGCGGAGTTATTACAGACTTAGGAAAGCGTAAACATGTAAAAACAGTCAGACCTTCATCATTCCCTCAGGTCATTTCCACTAATCCAAATATGGATCTAAATAACAACCTTATAATCCCCTCAAGTGGTAATAGATACAATGTTTTGTTTCGATCTAACATAGGGTTTATGGACTTCAAAAAGGGCCTGGGTAGTACTGCTAAAGTGAGTGGAAAGGGGGCTCTTTCTGCTCGGAACCAATTCCAATTACACACTTTAGAAGGAGCTAAGTTTGGATCATACACAGGTGGCAACAGGGCTGAAGGCTCCAGAGACTGGGTGGAAAGAATAGACACGGAATCGACTGAATTATTTGCTGGTACACTTGGGGGATGGAATGTGGTCGCAAATCCGGAAAAATACAAAGAGGGTGTTTTAGAAATGTTGAAAGCCATTATTGATGATGCCCTTGCGCAGTGGGAAAAAGAGATGGCGAATTGACGTTTTTAAGCTGATTTTATGGAACTGTACTGAATTTTGGACCAGCTAAGACAAGACGAACAACTCTGTTATGAGCCGAATTCTCAAACGGAAGAACATACCAGGACATTAGGCTAAAAGCTAAAGCACCAGGCATTCAGGCTTTTTCTATAATTTAGCCTGAAAAGGTTCGGGTCACTGAGTCATAGCCAGAGCCGTTAAGTGCCATGTAAAGTAAGATTCATTGCATGGGATCTACTCCAAACTCCCTCGCGCAAGTCCAGCGCACAATCTTCAATCTCTTTTGAACTACGCTGCATGTTACCCGAACACTTGCCGCAAGCTTTCCTTCGCGCGGAGCCCAGTACTCAGCTTGAAAAAAAATAAAACCACAGCACTTAACAACTAAGGCTTCGTGTGGTCGGCACGACCCAACATGAAGCTGATGTTGAACGAATCGGGTGATATACTATGGGTTTTACGGTGATTTCCGTCCCCTCAGAGTCATCGGCACGAGACTCTGAGATAACAGGCTTCAAGG
>CAYWOQ010000126.1:0-3420 GCA_964459925.1 uncultured Roseivirgaceae bacterium | reverse complement strand
ATCCAAAACTCTAGCCCACCTTTTGATTATTCTATTGAATAATCCGGGTTTAACATAATAGCAGCTCCCCTTTTTGGGAAAATTATAGATTTTATTGGGATAATATTTTGGGTATCATTACTGTAATTTCTGCTGAGAACCTGATATTTCTCACAATTATTTAATTCTTCAACTTTAACAAAAGGATATTTCCCGTTTTTCTGAAGATGATATTTTGATGGACTATAACCACTTTTTATATCTATTACCTCTCCCAACTTCTTCTCCACCCACTCCCCATCACCTTCAAACTCTGGAAAACGCACCTTAGGTACATTGGAATTACGAATCTGTGAATTACGAATTTCGAATAGGTCGCCTTCGTCCGTAATTGGAGATTCATTATTCGTAATTTTTAATTCGTCATTCGTAATTGAATTTGTTGGAAACAAATTCTGCAGCAAGCCTTTTTTGTGGTCTTTGAGGGCGTCCAGCTTATCGTTGTGGGCGGTGAGCAGCTCATCTAAAGAAGACAGGCAGGAGGCAATTTTTTGTTGTTCTTGGGGGTTTTTGGGTAAAACAATTGGACAATTAAGTACATCTTCATTTCTAAGATTTGTTTGTTTCACTCCATCATCAAAAGACAAAAAATAAGAATTTCTATTCAATAAATAGTATAAGATTCTACTATCAGCAGTTGTTGGTGTCAGTTTGCAAATTCTTTGATTTACTGTATACAAATCATCCTTATCGACATAAAAACACTTGGCAATTGCTCTTCCGTTTGGGACATCACTAAGCACCATTAATACATCATTCTTCTTAGCAATACAATTTGCAGAATTAGAAAATTTTCTCACTTCACCATCTGTAGAAATGAACTTTGAATTTACTACAACATATTTGCCTTCCTCATCAATGTCCTTTTCGTGAGCTTTACCATTTTCATAGTCAGCTACTTGACTGACAACATTTTGTTGCCATTCTCCTTCCTTTTTAAACTCAGGAAACCTTAACTCTGGTATCAATTTCTTACTCATTGGTCTGCATTTGGATTTTTAGGATGGGATGATTTTAGGATTTCTTTTTTGTACTGCTTATTTTCCTCATGGTTGACGTTGTACACGCGTTTAAATTCAAGGCTTTTTGCTCCAAAATTGAGAAGTAGCCCAATGGGTAAATTATATGCCTGGCAGTAATTCATGGCCTGAGCGAGATGTACTTCCTCTAATTTTATTAATGCCTTTAACTCCACCATAATGCTGTCTTCCACAAAGAAATCCACTCTACGTGTACCTATATCATAGCCATCATAAAAAATGCTCATTTCCATTTCTCTTTGAAAATCCAGGTTTTGTTTTTGCATTTCAATAGCCAATGCTCTTTGGTAAATCACTTCTTGAAATCCATTTCCCAGGGTGCTATGAACTTTCATAGCACAGCCAATAATTTTATGTGTTAATGCTTCGTGTTTCAAAATCCACCTATTTTAATCCTACTATCTTTAAATCATAAAAATCATAATTCAGACAGTGTAGGCATTCAACCCACTAATCTCCCGGTCTCCCGCTTGCTTTTTCAGTATGGGAATCAAATCATTCATCAGTGCCGTCTCCGCTTTGCTGCGCTGCTTCCAGCCCAGTTCCAAAGGCTCTAACAAATCGGTGAGTTTCTCCCCGTCAAAAATCATTCGGCTCATGATGCGCTCTACAAAGGTTTTGACAGCAGCCGTTTGCAAGCCATGTTTGTGGGCAATGGCTGCCAGTTCTTTGTCGTACTTTTCTACTTTGTAGGTCTCAAAGTTCTTTTTCAGTTCTTCGGCAGTTTGCCCTTTGGTCCAATCCACCTGCTCAATGTATTCGGTCAGGTCTTCTTCTTCATCCATCAAGTTGGCGTTGGATTTCAGCAAGCTGACCACCTGCGCCTTGGTCATTTTTTGCTTAGACGGCTTTTGTTGGGTGCTGTCGGCAATCAGGCCCATGATGTAGTCGTAATCAATCACCGCAGAGGCAAAGAGCACAAATTCAAAATCGAGTTGCTGAATATCGTCTGGGGCGTCTTCGCCTTCTTTTTGCTGAATTTCCCGCAGTTGCTTGGCCGTTTCTAAATACGAGCTGCGGAACTCTTGCAAGGTTTCTTTAGGCAAGATGTTCTCGATGGCTTTTTGCTGCGTTTCATCCAAATCGGTGTATTGGTCGAGTTGGGTTTTGAGGCGTTGTACTTCCTTAAAGTTTTCTACAAAGGCAATGCGGGCAGCATCACCTCTCAGGTTGTACACTTCCTGCGGTTCGTTGGCCACATGGTGTTCCTGCATAAACGCACCGAGCTTTTCTACCGCTTCCTGATATTGGTCAATCACCACGGGCGCAGGATCCACCATCCAAATTTCTTTGGCACTTCCGCTGTCCTCGCCTGAAAACAAGGCAATGGCTGTATTTACGGCTTCTTGTTGCGAACGGAAATCCAACACATTGCCGTAAGGCTTGGTATCGTTCAGCACACGGTTGGTGCGTGAGAACGCCTGAATCAGTCCGTGGTATTTCAGGTTCTTATCTACGTACAAAGTGTTCAGGTACTTGCTGTCAAAACCTGTGAGCAACATATCTACCACTATGGTAATGTCTATCTTGTTTTTGTGCGGGACGTCCTTGTTGGGGTACTTCTGATTTTTGATGCGGCTTTGCACATCCTGATAGTACCCATCAAAATTGTTGATGTCGTGGTTGGTGCCGTATTGCGTATTGAAATCGGCAATAATCTCCATCAAGGCCTTTTTCTTCTCTTCGGGATTTTGCTTGTTGTCTTCTTTTTCCTGTGCTAAATCTTCTTGAATCTGCTGGATGTCTTTGTTTCCTTCGGCAGGTGGCGAGAATACGCAGGCGATGTTCAAGGGCTTGTAATCAGGATTAGACGCAATGCATTGCATCTGTACATGCTTGAAAAGGCAATAATACTCAATGGCATCGTTGATAGAAGCAGTTGCCAGCACCGCATTGAACTTGCGTTGGTTGGTGGCTTTGTCATGCTTGTCGATAATGGCTTCTGTCACGGCTTGTTGAGACAGGGCATGCCCTGTCTTTACAGTGTCTTTAGGTTTAAAGTAGTCGATATGAAATTTGAGCACATTGCGCTCGTCTATCGCATGGGTAATGGTATAGGCGTGCAACTGCTTTTCAAAAATGCTCTCCGTGGTTTTGTAGGTTTCGTATTGGTCTTCACGGATTTTCTGGGTAGAGTTTTCGTCAAAAATGGGTGTTCCTGTAAATCCAAATAACTGTGCATTTGGGAAGAACTCTTTTATCGCTTTGTGATTCTCACCAAACTGCGAACGGTGGCACTCGTCAAAAATGAACACGATGCGTTTATCGCTTAACGGCTCTAATCGTTCTTTGTAAGAGAGACGCGATGCATCGCGTCTTTGCTGCTTATTATCTAAAGCCA
>CAYWOQ010000125.1:0-3445 GCA_964459925.1 uncultured Roseivirgaceae bacterium | reverse complement strand
ATTTTCGATTTGCTTGTTGTTTTCGACTTGAGTGTGCCGTCAATCTGATGTCGAAGCAGCACCACCTTTCTACTTTGATGTTCGGTCTCCTCTTCATGAGTGCGTTCAGCTCTCATTTCTGAAAGGCTTTTCTTTATCCCATAAGAGAGACAGAAAGAAAGAAAGACAGATAGAAGAAACTCAAGTGGTCTACGGATCTCTTGTCCCTTTTTTTGTGTGTGCTTTCCTTCTTTCTCTCTTTCCCTTTCCCCATATTCTACCGAATGTACAGGGCGCCACGTTCATATTATTCGCGATTCTCGGTTACTTTGTGTATCGGCAACACAAACGACTGACGCTTTTGAATTATTCTGCTGCCATTCACGCAACTAGAAATGCGTAATCGATCCAGAGCCGAGCGCATTGTCTTGAACATGGGAGTTGCCCAGAACTTGAAAAAAGAATCTCGTCAACATTTTTCTTGCTGTCAAGAACCCCAGCTTTGAAACGGAGGAGCAAAAAAAGTGTAGCTTGGTTGCCAGCAGATCAAGATCAAGTCAAAGAGATAATTCTGTGATAATAATAATGATACATAAAATAAGGAGAGAAACCCGACAACATGTGGGGGAACTCGTCTTTATATAGATGTTTTCATTTTTCTCACTCTCTCTCCTTTCTTCTGAAATGCAAAAAGAGAAATTGACGGGAGGTACCGTTTGCAAGAAAGAAAGAAAGAAAAAAAAAAGAATTGACCCAATCTGCAAGGCCTGATCTCAGCTGACAGGAAGAAAAAAAAAAGAGGATGGAGCAAGGTAGTTTTGCTCAGTCAGTGTCTAGCAGTTTTGATTTTCTACCAAGACACGATCACATCGTTTGCCTTGTTGCATTGTATATGTGTGTTTGTGTGTGTGTTTTCCCCCTCCCCTCTCTCCCCCTGTGTGTCTCTCTCTTGAATGTAGCGATGTTAAATCATCTGCGGCATCCAATCCTGGGGGAGAGGGGAAAGAAATAGAGACGAAAAAAATTGTAATAGACAAACAAAATGCACCGTCACTCTGCAATCGACATCAAAGCGGATCGGTGATTCAGTCGCCATTTACATCACCCTCAATGGTACAGTATCACGAGGATTCTCGATTACGCTGTTGCATTATACTCTTGGGTTTCCTTCGTCGAGATGGAGCTGTGCTTCTCTAGAGAGAAGGAAGAAGAAAAGAAAGGGGTAAAGAAACCAACATCGTCCTGATCGATGGATGTCTCACTGCATCTGAATTATGAAAACACTAGCATAGCTTGCCTTTTTTCTTCTTCTTCTTCTTTCGCTGGTGCACCTTACTACCGCACACTACCCTCTCCTCTGCGTCAACATGTATGCATGTACATAATTGCATTACCGTTCTACTATTACAGATTTTTTTTCAAAAATCTCTACACATCTTCCTTGTATTTTCCTCCTTTGAAGAATACACGCACTACACGGTCTGCAGGTTGAATGGAAACCAAAAGAAGACCCACGGCAGTGGCCTTGATCACACCCTATAATAGCTGTTCTCTCGACTGCCGAGCATCAGGGGTCGATCCATATCTGAACAAGAGCAGAGCTGCCCATCGACTTCCCCTAGCTGCTTGGAATATTCTAGTCCCTGAGGCAAAGCTCGGCTGCCTTGATTTAAACTATTCATGCCGTGGTAAGCTTTTCCCTGTCCGCTGTATGCAAGCGCTTTGAAAAGTTTTGTTTTTCTTTTTGGGATCTCAGGCCTTTACTTTCTCCAGCTTGTCAAAGGTTGCTAGTGATGCTGGGTAACTGCCCAAACTCAGCTGCATATCTCCCAGACCGATTAAAATCTTTTGGCGCCAATCTGGAAGAAAGGCTAGTCCTCGAGTTTTCAAAGCCGCACGATATTCTTCCTCTGCTTTCTGATACTCGGACCGATTGCAAAGGTCCTCGCCTTTTCCGTAATGAAGCTTTATGGCGTTATACCTGTCTCTCCATATGTCGAAGAAGATGATTAGCACCGCACCTGGATAAGGCAATGGCATTGTGTGACGTTTTACACTGGTATTCAAACAGTTGCAGATAAATAGACTCTGAAGCTTTAAGGCTAAAATACGCATACATACATCTATACATCTAACAGCAACGATGCACGATCTGTAACGATGAGTTGCCTCCAGAGAGTGGAAAATTGGAATGTCTTGTAAAGTATACAAGTGATGTTTGCGCCAAACTTATCTACGCCGTCATACTCTACGAGCACCGACGGCTTATCGCAGTTGTCTTACCGAGAATTAGCCAAAGAAGCACGAGTGTAGCAGTAACACCAGATGACAGCTATCGCTCTTGTGTTAGCAGGACAACTATAGCTACGACCGAGCCTTTAAAAAGTGAAGAGAGAAAACACGAGCGAAATTGGCATGGCCTCCAGCGCATCGTCTACGACCCTCTTCCAACTTTTTCTCTCCTGTTTCAAAGCAAAGTCTATCCTCTATGAATTCAGTCGGAAACTAGCCCCTATCAATGTCAGTGGAATAAATACTCGGGCAAGAATCATCTGGGAAGAAAAAGAAGAGAGAGGAAAAAACCTAAAGTGATAGCCACTTGGTGCCAGGCGGCCATCATTCTATTCGACAGCGAGCTCAGAAATGCACATGATTTCAAGTCGCTTCTCTCGTACAAGTTTGCTCGATGCAGCAGAGTCTTAGTATGAGCTCACAAGTGAAGACATCAAAGGCAGCTTCTCCGTACCTTTTGATTTGGTTACACATATATATATCGGACATCGGCTTTTGCGCGTCTCTTTTTCGCGAAATCCCCAAAGACAATCGCAAGAATGCTCACCCCCACCTCTCTCGCGCAGACTCAGTGCAAGTACTATGGTTCAAGCAGAGATCAGAGGATGTGTGAGAAAGCCGTACCTGCTGCTCCGTACTTTCATCTTGGTCTTGATTTCCCACTTCCGATCCCCGCGCGGCTCCGCTGTCGGCCATCGCTCCGAGGATGTGTTAGTATTCGTCGACGATCACCAGTCTGTCTCTTTCCTCCTTTCCTGACTCTGCTGCTGCTGCTGCTGCTCAAGATCAAGCACAACGTTTGCAACATAAGATGTGTTAGTGTGGGGAAAAAGCATTAGAAAGTCTCTCTGTGTATACTGCCTACCTTGCCTTGATGATGGCAAAATTGGACAAGCAAACGCTTGTGCATTGGCGCTCTATTGCGGCTTGGTTTCCCAATCAAAGTCCTTGACTGCAAAGGACGAGTTGAGCGACACGGTCTCAAACGGGCTGGGCGTGCTGATGGCCTGTTTGATCTTCTCTGCAAGGTACAACAGCTTGTGTTGACGGCTGGGCAGGTCGCCAAAGACGAAGAGCGGCACGGATACCACACGCAGCCCCCGCGCGGCGAGCGAGTAGTTTCGAAAGATGCTTTCGCCGGTGAGTCGCATTGTTTGCCCGCACTGCACGAAAT
>CAYWOQ010000124.1:0-3477 GCA_964459925.1 uncultured Roseivirgaceae bacterium | reverse complement strand
CCAGAGCATTGGAAACAGCCTGCTGCATGAGGGTGACATCGGATATTATTCTGGAAATCAACGTCCCGGTGGGTATCGAATTGAAAAAGGAGAGCGGCTGCGATTGAATATGGGTGAAAATTCTGGTGCGCAGATTACGGATGACGGTTTGACCAACAATTTCAAGTAAAAATGAATATGTATAGTATGATATTGATTTTAGGCCAAAAACAACTATCAGGATAATGGGCAGAAGATTGAGGAAAGCAACATTTTTCTCCATGAAGATCTTGTCGAGCAAATCCTTGACGAGATAGGCCTGCACTCCCGTCATTGCCGCAACAGTGACCATTGCCACCATGGCCAGTCCTAATTTTATTTTAAAAGGCCTGATGACTTCGTAAATTCTTTTTAGTATTTCTTTGTTTGTCATTACAACGGTTTCAATATCAGTCAGTGTTGCAAAAAAAAGTATGTTTTCCCAGCATATTAAAGAGGCCGGATATTCGTTTTTCCTGAATTGCGTATACTACTACACTACTTCAATACAATTAAAAAGAGGAAATGCTGCAAAATAAAGTGTTGTAAAGTATACTGTAGCGGATTGATTAGAGTTGAAATAGTTCATGTGCTCGGAAGAGTATTTTATGAATTGAAAAATAAATATTTGTAGCACGGGTTTTTCGACTCGTGTATAAGGAACACTTTTCAAGTGAACTCTCAATAATGCACCCATTTTTTTCTTGGCATTAAGCTTATTACTAGATAGTGAGTCGAATAACTTTTTCAAGCTGGTCTACTGCTTCTTCACCCACTTAATGATTTTGATCCGCTTGCAGACATATTTTTAAAAATCTCATACCTACCTTATTCTCACAAATATTCCACATATGATTGAATCAGTAACGTAGGAGGATTTTTCTTGCGGATAATATTTAAATATTTTAAATTATTATGAATATTAATGTTTCTCGATCTTATCAAAGGACATAATCAATGAGTTATCAAGAGGATAATCTGCGCAGGAATACGGGGGAGGATGAGATAAGCTTGATTGACCTTTTTCTGACTTTATGGAAGCGTAAGTGGGTAGTTATTTTCATAACAGCGCTGGTAACCATTGGAGCAATAAGTATAAGTTTGTACCTGCCTGAGATATATGAAGTAAGTGCTATAATTGAAGTAGCTAAAGACGCTGATGGAAAACCACTTAAGAATCCACAGAACCTAGACGAGATGATTACTGCTGGTGTTTTTGATGGTGCTATCGCAGATAGCTTGGATATACCATTAGAAGATATTCCAAAATTCAAAACTACTATTCCAAAAAGTTCCTCTCTGATAAAAATCTCTGTGGAAAGCCTGGAACCTGAACGTGCAGTAAGTATTGTTAAGGAGATACTAGAAATTATTGCTGCTGATGCTCAGTTAAGCTCAAGCTCCTTACAAGTTGAGATAAAAGAAAAAATTGGTGTGCTTGAGCTTGAAAAGAACAGACTCCTTCAACAGAAAGAGCTTATAATTAAGCAACTTGAACAAGCTGAAGAGACAATTGCAAATCTTGAGACAGATAGAGAGAAGGCAATATTTAATTCACCTGACAAAGCAATAACTGTCTTACTTTATAGTAATGAAATACAAAATCAGCGAAATTACAATTATGGGTTGAGAGAAAAGCTGGTAGATTTAAACGCGCAGGTTGAAGAAACTGACAGTACGTTAAAGAATCTTAATTTAGTGTTTAAAAGGGCAGAAGACACAATAGTTGTCAAACAACCTTCTGTTCCAAGAAAACCGATAAAGCCCAAAAAGTTATTGATTATAGTTGTAGCATTAATTTTTGGTTTTTTGAGCAGTATTGTGATTGCATTTATGATGGAATTTGTAAGCAGAATACGTGAACAACAAAATGAGTATCTTAAATAACCTGATAGCTTAGCAAAAAATCTATTCTTACTTTATCACAATTATTTTGATTTCCGCTGGAAAAGGTTTTATCATATCTTTACAAATATAAATGTTCGTCTCTTAATCTAAAAAAGCATGAGCTTTACGTATTAGTTAAAGCGATGTTTTTTAATAAACAGGTCCACACAGCGCAAGATAAATAAATGACTATTATTGTTAATCGATGAACTGTTGAAGTACAAACTGAGCCACCTCATATAATGCTGATAAGGCTATCTCTCTTTACTCTGCTGAAAAAAAAGCTGATTGTTGGATGTATGAGATATCGCATCAAATCAATTACTTAAGTTTTGGTTTTTTAATAACAAATATATCATTTCTCTCAAACAAAAGGTAAATATTAATGCTTATTGATAGTTTCAAAGCACGAATAATGACTATATCTTTTTTGTGTTTTTTCATGTTTGTAGCAAGCCCTTCGATGTTTTTTTCTGAAGCGAGCGAGGATAAATCACAACAGATAACAGTGGACAACCAACCACTTGAAGAGGTTATTGATCTTTTAGCACAGCGTTCTGAGTATACGATTCATCTAATTGGAGAGCATAATATTCAAAAAATTTCAGGAACTTTCTATTTATCAGATATGGAATTGACTCTTAGAAGAATATTTAGAAATACCAATACTTTCATTGAGTTTGATAACAAACAAAAAAGTATTGTTGTAAAACTACCCAAGGCTGGCCCAGTTAGTTCTTTTTTAGCCACAAAGTCAGTTTCTTCAGGTACCGGTAAAATTGATATAGATACAGGCTTAACACATGATGAGTTGCTTGCAATACGAGAGAGTGAACGACAGATACGGCTTCAAAGAATGAGTGATCCGAATGAAATTGATCCAGATACCGGGAATTCATACGTTAAACAATTGGTAATGAGAAAGAGTGAAAAAAAAGAACATTTGGCTAAAGCAGATGATATGCATGAGATTGATCCGTTTACTGGGCGCACGAACTATGAGCAGATTGAACTACGAGAAATGGAGAAAAAGCTGCACATTGCCAAGGCAACAAATCATGATGAAATTGATCCCTCGGTCGGTTTATCATACGCTGATCAACTTTTACTTAGAGAGAAAGAAGCCAAAGAACGTATAGCTAGATTGAGCAGCTCCACTGAGGAAGATCCTGAAACAGGGATGACTGATAGAGAGCTGCTGGATATTCGTGATAGAGAAAAGATAATATCCTCCGATGCTCCGTGAGGAGACTCAGCTTGTTTAATAAGACAGTACCGGTATCGGTAAATTTCTGCGCACAGCCATAGAGGAATCGCAAAATCAGGTTAGCACCGGCACTTAACAGTTTGTTGGAACAATAGCAGAACTTATCCAGGGATATTGAGAAATGTTTCTTGTTATTCTAAATAAATTTTATTAAGTACTTTTTCATGCTACCAGTAATGGTGATTGTCCATTCAGGCTTTGGAATCTCACAGGGCCAAGTCAAAAATACTATCAACCTGCTAATGTAACGACCTATGACCGCAAATGGCCGTTGGCTTAAGGCAACCTGCAGTAATTATTGATCT
>CAYWOQ010000123.1:0-3536 GCA_964459925.1 uncultured Roseivirgaceae bacterium | reverse complement strand
GAGGCATGGGGGTTCGAGTCCCTCCATCCGCACTGAAAGATAACCCTCTTTCAGGAACCCATAAATCCCATGATACACTGGGAGGAGGACCTGCAAGAGGGTTTTTATTTTATTTATATCAAACAATATTACGTTGGAAATAAATTTTGACAAACAACAAAAAACTCAGGGTGTAATTAAAATTAGCGTAAACCGATCTGATTTTCAACCAAGAGTCGACCAAAAAATTAAAGAATATAGCAAAACTGCCAATATCAAAGGCTTTCGTCCAGGGAAAGTTCCTCAAGGCATGATACGTAAAATGTATGGCAGTGCGCTTATCGTTGAAGAAATAAATAAACTGGTATCAGAGAAACTCAATAACTATTTGAAAGAATCGGATACTCAATTTTTAGGAGAACCTTTACCTATTCAAAAGGACGAATCTTTTGATTGGGATAACCAAGAAGACTTTGAATTCGAGTATGAAATTGGTTTTGCAGAACCTTTTGATCTTAAGATTGATAAGAAGATCAAAATGGATAAAAACTCCATCAAGATAGATGATCAAGTAGTCGATGAAACAATTGAAAACCTGCAAAGACAGTTCGGTGAGGTTCAAAATCCTGAGATTGTATCCGAAAAAGATACAGTGTATGGAAAAGTATATGCTAAAGATGGCATTGACAATAAAGATTTTAGCGTTGACCTAAGGGATGCAGAAAAAGCAACACTCAAAAAGTTTGTAGGACTCAAAATCGGGGAGGAGCTAGACATAGATCCAAAAAAGGGTTTTAAAAATGAAGCCATCGTAAAAAATCAATTGAGACTTGATGACGAAGAGTTTAAAAAACTCAAAAAAATCAAACTTAAAGTAGAAGCTGTCGATCATCACAGATTAGCACCAATCGACCAGGAATTATTTGACAAGACATTTGGGGAGGGTACAATTAAAAACGAAAGTGAGTTTCGGGACCGGGTGAAAGAGATCGTAGCGAAAAACTATCAAGATGAGGAGGAAAAGTTTTTTAACCATCAACTACGGGAAAAGCTTATTGAGAATGCAAAAATCAACTTACCTGATGAGTTTCTAAAAAAGTGGTTACAAAAATCTACTGATGGCATCACATCTGAACTCCTGGAATTAGAATACACTTCTTATGCAAATGATCTGAAATGGTCGCTTATTAGCAACCTCATTATGAAGAATCAGGCTATTAGAGTAGAACATGAGGATGTCATAGCCGAAGCAAAAGTTCTTATCAAAAAGCAACTGGCCGGATCCGGAATAGGTAATCAAATGGATGATCAAATGGATGCTTTTGCCAATAATTATCTCCAGGGAGAAAATGGAGAGAATTACATGAAGGTCTTTAATCAGGTTCAATCTAATAAAGTCTTGGGCTATATTAAAGAACAGATAACGGTCAAGGATAAAGAAGTTACATTAGATGACTTCCGAAAATTATAGATTGAACCATACTGTCTCTTTTAAAGTTTATTAAGTCCTTTCACAAAGACTTTTTTTATCTTTATATTTTCTTGATAAATAAATAATGATCAACAAAGAAGAATTCAGAAAATATGCCGTAAAAGGCAAAAATATCAGCGGTACGGTTGTAGATGACTATGTACAACATGTAGAGAATATGACACGAGCGGTCATTGAAGAACGTCCAACTAATTTTAGGGAAATAGACGTTTTCTCTAGATTAATCATGGATCGAATCATTTTTCTCGGAATGCAGGTTGAAGAAAATATAGCTAACATTATCACCGCTCAGCTATTGTTTCTTGAATCAGTTGATTCTAAAAAAGATATTCTCTTATATATTAATAGCCCTGGAGGATCTGTTTATGCTGGATTAGGAATGTACGATACCATGCAATTTGTAGGGCCAGATGTTGGGACTATATGCACAGGAATGGCAGCTTCAATGGGAGCGGTTCTGTTAGCAGGTGGTGCAGACGGCAAAAGATCCGCTCTACCTCATGCCAGAGTTATGATACACCAACCAAGTGGAGGAATGCAGGGTCAATCAAGAGATATGGAGATTACACTTAAGCAAATGCAAGAGTTAAGAAAGGATCTTTATAATATATTGGGTAAACATTCAGGTAAATCATACGAACAAATCGAAAAAGATTCCGATAGGGACTATTGGATGCGAGCAACAGAAGCGAAGGAATATGGTCTTATAGATGAAGTGTTAGAAAAGAAATAATTATGGCACAGGTTACTTGTAGTTTTTGTGGGCGAAATAAAAAGGATGTGGACTTAATGATATCTGGGATACATGCGCACATCTGTGACAAATGCATCGCCCAAGCTCAACAGATCCTGAATGAGGAACTGAAAACTACTTCAGATAACGAAACGCCAAACTTCAAACTCATTAAGCCTTCTGACATGAAAGAACATCTTGATGAGTTCGTGATTGGTCAAGATGAAGCAAAAAAATACATTTCGGTAGCCGTTTATAATCACTATAAACGGCTTATGCAAAAGAGTGACAAAGATGATATAGTGATCGAAAAGTCCAATATCATCATGGTAGGTCAAACAGGTACCGGAAAGACATACCTTGCCAGAACCTTAGCAAAAATCTTACAAGTTCCATTTTGTATTGCTGATGCCACAGTACTTACTGAAGCAGGTTATGTAGGTGAAGATGTAGAAAGTATTTTGACCAGACTTCTTCAATCAGCTAATTACGATGTGGAAGCCGCTGAAAGAGGCATTGTATACATAGATGAAATTGACAAAATCGCACGTAAATCAGATAATCCTTCTATTACCAGGGATGTAAGTGGAGAAGGTGTTCAGCAAGCGCTCTTGAAATTACTGGAGGGAACTACGGTAAACGTACCACCTCAAGGAGGGAGAAAACACCCAGATCAAAAAATGATCAATGTGAACACAGAAAATATACTTTTTATCTGTGGCGGTGCATTTGATGGTATTGAGAGACACATTGCGAATAGGTTAAATACTCGCCCTATTGGATTTTCAACAGATAATGAATTCAATTCAGGCTATATCGATAAAGAAAACCTTTTACAGTATATCACTGCTCAAGACATTAAGAGCTTTGGTCTTATCCCGGAATTAATTGGTAGGCTTCCTGTTTTGACGCATCTTGACCCATTGAATGATTCTGCATTAAAACAAATTCTGACGAAACCTAAAAACGCATTGATAAAGCAGTACACTAAGCTCTTTGAAATGGAAGAAGTCAAGCTTACATTAGAAGAAGACGCACTTGACTATATCGTTGAAAAAGCTATGGAATTCAAACTAGGTGCTCGAGGTTTAAGATCAATCTGTGAGGCAATCATCACAGATGCGATGTTTGAGATGCCTTCCAATAAGGAGATTAAAGAGATGACGATCGACCGGTCTTACGCAGCAGAGAAGTTCGAAAAATCGAAATTCAATAAATTAAGAGCAGCTTAATTAGCCTCCAACCAGTCAACTATTTTATTTGTGATTTTACGAGAAGCCGAGTCTAAGCCGAATTTTTCTTTTATTTCTTGATATTCCTGTAATATACCTG
>CAYWOQ010000122.1:0-3772 GCA_964459925.1 uncultured Roseivirgaceae bacterium | reverse complement strand
GAGGCAAAGGTGGTGGCGATGGCGGATACTGTCCATTATACGAGCATCTCGGTTTCAGGACCCCATCGCGCAGCCTACTGGACGACAGCCACACCATTCGAGTCTTACCGGAGGACACTCTGGAAGGAGTTCGAGTCCTACCCAGTCGAATGGGTCATAGTCGCTCGCGGGTAGGCCCCCCGGAGCAGTGGTGATGCTCCATTGAGATAGAGTAAAGAATGGTTTAGGCTGGGCATAAATCGCCTTTCTTTCGGCGCGCCCATCAATAAAAGACCAGATGTCGTCATTTCCTGGATTGTGTTGACACGCAATTCGGACAACACGGCCCATTTAAATTGTTGAAACGCACATAAGGGCTTCAGTACATAGACCTAGAAAGGTATACCTACATCTAAATATCCGTAGCAGTCTGCACGCTCTGCATTAATTTCGATACAATACTCCTCTGTACGTGAAACCAGCGCAAGAAGTAGCTATCCCTGTCATTTTTTCGACAGTATTTTGCTGACTTGTAGACAGTCAACGAGCTGATAAAAAGTCCATGCCTTTCCCATCATTTCATTAAATGACATAGTCCAACCAAGTAGCTCAGTTCTCTTTCACACTAATTTCGCCACTGCATCAGCACTCTAATAAATATCATTCGTTTTCTTTTAACGGAATCCCATCTTCACTAACTCAAAGCACTCACTAGAAATGCTTGCGAAAGGACTCTCTAAATCGGGAAGCACGCCAAACTTTTCCTGGAACTTGGTTGCGTTCGATGCTATTACAAACGAGGCTCGCGGCAGCAAGTCATAGTCAAAAAGTAAACCGACACTCTGTGACCAACGAACGAATTACCAGTACCAGACTGATATTAGAGTTGATACTCTCACATGAAGAACAGCCTAGCATAGTTGATGATGCCAGAATTTTTCGAGGAGCGTACCCCGCTACCGAGGTCATTAATAAAAATTGAGACTACAGCGAATGGGTTGGGGGATGAAGGTATTGTGTAGCACTCTGTATTCGTAATTTCGACGAATCCGTCACCACCGCCCAAATCTGTGTTCACATGCCAAGCGGTACCCATTTTACTGTTAAATCTCACGCTCGAATCACGTCTCCTTAACAGCAAAAGACTTGTACTTACGACCAAGCTCTGTTATAATAGCCTTCGAGTTTGGATTTGGAGTTATATTACACCTGGAGAGGCTCGCGGCAGAAGAGATAAAGTTTAAATCATCAAGACTGGCGTCTAGATACAGTTCCATGATCAAAGAATTCGAACTGGTATTGATAAATGGAGCCTTGCCCACAAGTATCATGAGGGAATCGATCAAGATTTCTCAATAGCGGGCATCATCTATTGCAAGTCATTGCGTTGAAAAGCCAGTAATCATTCAGTAATAGATGCACGTGCCATGCTGCCCATTTTCAATTTCTTTCGCGAGTCAGCTAGAATGAGATCAATGAATACGACAAGTAGGCTCCGTTCCTTATTGTCCAACTCACTCCTCTTGAAAGTCTTCACAGCACACATTCGTCCCCAGAACTCCAGAGAGGCTTTGAACGCAGAGATCGCCGCAACTGCATGTTATCATCGTGTTATCGTCTACGAAGGTGCAATCGTCCAAGCTGGGTTCATAGCAGCTGCCTGGGAGATATGCCGAATCAGCAACAAGACCGAGGGGCAGTGCCAAAGCCAGAGCAATGATGAGTTTGGACGCTCGGCTATGAATGGCCTGAGGATCAAAACGAATGGGGAAAAAAGGCATTCATTGTCTTTTTGAAAAGAGTTCATGCCGGCCCAAAGGGTGGCACGAGTAATTCGAGTTTTATAATAAAACTTGCAGAGAGATCGTATTTTTCGTCTTTCATTCATCGTACTCGTTGTCCATCAGGATGTTTACACCAAATTCTATATCGAATATCGTTACCTTGTCTAAACCATTTGGAACTCTCGCCCGCGATCCGAATTCTTTAGGGTTCATGCTTTGCTGCCTAATTTAGAGGTCTTCACGCCTTGGAACTAGGCAACGGGGCCAACTCCCACTGCTGTCTTGATTATAATTACAGGGGCCCTAAGATTTTATCTTACCCTGGATGGCCGTGTCAATGCATTCGCTATCCTTCGCTCCACTGCGTCCTCGTTTTCGTGATCACGCCGGCTCGCATCCACATTCTCCACTCTCCTGGAAAGTCATATAGAAATTCCATTCAATTAATAGCTTCGACAACTATGTTGTTCAATAACGTAAGTTTATTCAAAAGAGATGAATGGCAACTGCTTTTCATTCACCGCTGGCAACCCAAAAAAGTTGAACTCGTCGATTGTCGGGTAATAGTTTTTCTCGGTCCACAAGATCATCTTCCGTGCCGAATAGCCACGAACTGACCCAAGAAGCATCCATAAGGCAATGTCTGGGACAGCGATAAAGCAGCTTTCCGCAGTTGTAATACATTCAGGCGTGGTTAAAAAAACCCAGAAACCAACCTGGCTGGTTAGCTATTGGGCATTCACTGATTCGCAATCCCAAATATGAAATGGAGACTCCCCGCTGCCGAAATAGACATTTCTTATTTACTATTCAGCCACTCGACCACGACGCAGCCCTCGGACTTTGTCGAAAATTTTCTGGGATCTACGATGGTATTGCGTACCAACTTTCAATGTCAAGCTATGAGCATGCGCAATCCCCACACACGTGCTCGAATAAAAATACCGCACAGTCTTGGACTTGATCAGGGCACTATTCGAGACAGTACAGCGCAACAAGAAGCCCCTCTGTTGATCCTCTCTCTCAGTATCGGGGCCTCTTGGCAAGCGTCGCGGCTATAAAAGGGCGGGTGCTCTTGCTCAATCCGTCATTGCAGTTTTGCCATTTTTTTGGCCAACTCGTGCCCAATACTTTTCAGACTGTTCCGCCCTTGGACAGGGGTATCCAGAAATCGAGGCTGATTCGTACGAACATATATGAGTTTTTGCATGAGAAGTCGAGATGTTATTGATTTGAAAAAGGTGGTCTTTCGAGTGTTGCTTTATTCTATCGCGAAACTCTTGTTCAACTTTGTTGAATTCATTGAACATGTCGGTGGATCTTTTCTCCTTTTTGTTCGACAGGTGTTCGTCAGCACTCCTTCTCAGGAAGGAAATCGAAGATGCATACTCCGATTAAAAGGAGAATCTCAAGTGTTGTGGCGCTACTACCACTAGTGATATGCTGTGTGACCGCGATAAGCCTCGACATAGAAGTGGATAGTAAATCTCAGTCGGAGTACATCATACAAGGGAAGGTGAATCAGTCTATTAGTGGTGTGGGCTTCTCCCTACGAAAAGACGGAAACTGTGAATCTCTCAATCAATACAATATCACAGCACCTACTGGTCTTCCCAACGCGATCATAACGATGCAAGGGAACCAGGTAAGTCATCTTTATTGCTTGCCTGTGTTAATTGCTAGTGTACTCATCGACGATTATGTGTTTTCTTTCAGGTTCAAATTTTTTTAGGCAGTGGTTTACTCTTTGCTGATGAGAGCCCAATGCCGGTGATGACGATACAAGTTCAAGCCTCCGACTGGTGCATTGAAGAGGCAAAAGTTTCTCCGTTAGAGGCTGTCATTTCGGAAACGCCGTCTTCGTTTACGTCGAATCGAGCCTGCACTTGCAAGCCGAACCCGAGCAATGGAGGGTCTTCAAGTGGAGAGGCCCTGAGCACGCCGGTGGTCGTGGGCCTTATCGTAGGCCTCGTTGCCCTGACAGGCCTCGTTGCCGTCATCATTTTCGC
>CAYWOQ010000121.1:0-3804 GCA_964459925.1 uncultured Roseivirgaceae bacterium | reverse complement strand
TGAACTGCAGGTCTACCTGGCGGCCGTATTTGAGCAGGTTGCCCATGCGGTCGTGGGTTCCCAAAGAGCATACGGACAATATTATGTATATAAGAAATCCGGTCATTTTACATTCCTCGTGCGAGAGTCCTTTCTACCTTTTGCCGCGGATTTCGTCAAAGCATTTTCTCACGTGGATGACAACGCCGGTGCGCGGCTTTAAGGTCGTCTACTGACAAGCTCAAATAGCGCTGGGCAGTTCCTGTACATGGCGGATGTTGGCACCGCCTCGCAGCATTTCCGTGGCACAGGCATGGCGCAGCAGATGCGGGGTGATCCGCTGTTCCAGCCCCGCCTCTTGACTGTAGCGTTTGAAGATTCGATTGAGCAGCCCATGGGTGTTCGGTTTGCCGCGAATGTTCAGAAACAGGCCGTTTGTTTCCTCCCTCGCCAACCGATTGCGCACGCCGTGGATGTACGTTTCCAGGTAATGCGCGGCTACCCGACCCATGGGTACGACTCGCTCCTTGTCGCCCTTGCCTTTGCGTACGTAGATCAGTCGATCATCCATCAACAGGTCGGGGAGTTCCAGGCCCAGCAGTTCATTGCGGCGGCTGCCAGTGCTGAAGAGCAGCTCGAAAATCGTGCGATCACGATACCCCAGGTCAGTCCCGGTGTCCACGGCATTGATCATGCGTTCTATATCCCGAATGCTCGGCGCCCGTCGCATCAACCTCCTAGATAGTTTCGCGTCTCATAAGTTATGTCCGTGATTTTGGCAATTTAAGATACATATTTAAGAGGATGGCGTCTATCCTGTTTCATCCAACAGTTTTTTCGATTAACAAATAACAGTCTGCACGAATCGCGCATAGGCGATGCGTGCATCTTTCTTACGACGGGAGCTGGTATCGGTCTCAATGATATTGGTTATGTAGTCGTCATTCTCAGTGGCCAGGCGGATGAGTTGCATCCAGTCTTTCGAGAGGATGAGATCGGATATGTTTCGGCGATGTTGCTCATGAGCAGTAGCTGGTTTTTGAGGAACCCGCATTCCATCTGATCGGTTTGAATAGCCAGGAGCCGCGCGAAACGGCGTACCGCTTTAGCATGCAGTCCCTCGCCTATGTAGCCCCATGAGAAGGGATGGGCGAGACACTCGTTCCGGGTTTCAATGAAAGCGAGGATATCTTCGCAAAGTTGGTCAACCGAGAAGAAGTGACCGTACTTGAGGCATTTGCTTTTGAGAATGCCGAACCAGATCTCTACCATGTTCATCCAGGAGGCATGGAAGGGGACGAAGTGAACAACAATGCGTTTATCCTCAGATTGCAACCACTGGCGGCACTCGGCACCGGTTTCCAATGGCGAGTATTGCGTGCCGCTTAGATTGGCCACGGTTTGGCAGAAGTCATCATGGTAATGCGGGGTGAGGTTGTCGCCGATGTAGTGGATAACCGTATCTGATGGAAGCGTGTGGACATGGGCGCTGAAGACGCGACAGAACGTGTGGCGATTATGATTGGGGACGCATTCGCCGTAGACCTTGCCGGTTGCCGGATTAAGGAACGCAATCAGGTCGGTAATGCCGTTGCGCCGGTAATCGAAGTCCTCGATGAGTGGGCGACCAGGCACGGCCGACCGATGTCCGCATATCCGGCTGATAATAAATAAAATGATCCCGAGCACGATGCAGATTATCCCCTCTATGGCTTGGGCTGTCATGGCCAGATCATAGCGTGTTCATCGCAGTTCGATCAAGGCTGGAAAATGAGGGGCCTGGGGGTCAGTGGCGTCTGCTTGGATCGTCCCTCAGGCCTGGGTGTTCCTCTGTTGATGTTGAGGGAAAGTTGGTCCGGGGGTACCGTAGAAGGCATCGGGTGAAGTTGCGCATTTTAAAATTGTGTTGTTCATTTCATTTCCGATCCAGCGTACTTTCTATATAAGATTTATTTATTATAAAAACAATGAACAATAAATTACCCGCCATCAAGAAAGCCATTGAAATAATTTTTTCAGCAACAAAACGTAACAGGCTGCCTGCTGACATTCGTTTTGACAATTGGTCAAAAAGAAAAGCAATGAAAACACAAAGCGCAGATACGGCAAGAGTTTGATAAAGTTTCATAAAACTGAGTGAAACCGCATATTTAATTATTGCAGCTTTTGAATACATTACAACCATGGGAGATCTTTAAATTCAATATCATCACCTTCAAATTTAAACGCAATATTCGCAACCTGTATTATATCACCCCGAATGATACGTATTTCCGTAACTTCATGACCGTTTAACATTGTAATGTTTGTTTTGCTACAATTCTTAAGCGTGTATTTATTGCCATCTTTTTTTATTGAACACTGCAAGTGCGAGATGCTTATATCGGTTAATTGAATTGTGCATGAAGAACTCCTTCCTATCGTCACCTCAGGAGTGTTGATAGCAAATTCAAGACCTTCAACTTCGTTCGAAAGACCAATCAAAAGTGCCATTCGCATCTCCCTAATTAATCATTGAGATTATCGAGATATCGAGCTGCGCAATATCCACCAACTCCATATGCTGTTATTCTAAGATCTGTCCATAAATAGGGAAGGCTGTCGTTTATAACCCATGGCTTCCACTGGCTTATACCATGCAATCCAAATTGACTATAATACTCAGGGACTTCTGATATGAATGCAGCAAATCCTCTTCCATACATTTTTGAACGTGTTGCAAGATAGACAATCTCCCTGTTAAAGCGACTTCCCAATGCTTTTCTGACATGCCCTCCTTCATGTCGAATAACACCAAGTATTTCTGGGTAAGGTGTATTGGGATTTATATGAGCAGTTGCACTGAACTGTGGGTCTATCAGTTTATATTGTCTATAATTGTGCAACCGAGTAACTGTTCTTCCCTCATTCACAGGTATGCTCGAATCGTATACAAAAAGATCTGGCGAAAAATCCTGCTGCGGGATAATCTTTTGAGTTTTTGCTAAATGTTCAGCAGGGTCGTCCAATTGTGAAAACCGAAACGATCCGCTTTGCATCGCATCATCAAAAACACCCCCGCCCCTTTGTAAGGCAGGTCTAAAAGTGTCATCAACATATGTGTAAGTTTGCTGAACCGCTGGACGCAGAGCATCATCAATGAAATGTGAAAATCTCTGCATCATCACCTTGGCAGTCAATACTTTCCCGGGAAAGTAGGTTGAAGCTATTTGTCCTGCAATAGGAGCCAAGGCCCCACAACCAATTTCAGTCAATATCGCGGACCCAGCATACATAACAGCTTCTTGACCGGAAAAAGTTACAAGAAGGTCGCCGTTCGCTGCTCTTATTGGATTGACAGGTTGGTCCCATGCACGAATATACCCGCGTTGTGTGGCAACCCAAATTTCCATTTGCGACAAATTGCCAAAAGGCAGAGTTTTTGTAGCAGCTTTAAGGACCTCCTCAAAGCGATGGTCAAACCCATCCTTAAGCCAATCGTCATGGCCAACAATAGCGTAATAACGTTCAAGGCTATAACCTGTACCTGGTTTGCCACCTGGGAAATGAAGCTCATATCTAAAGTTGCAGAAATTACCATTCTCATCCACATCCGCTACAAGCTTTTGACCAGCACCTATGAGATCATAGGAATTAACTGGGTCATTATGACAGAAAGAGTATAGGTTCAATGACTCAAATTCGCCCAACGGCTCCCGACTAATCCACCGGCATGTGCTCGTACAGGCGTATCTCAGGCCGTAATACAGGTAGCCGGTCAATTCATCATAATATTTGGTCTGGAATTTGAAGGGGCACAGGTCCGGGCCGTCCAGACCCAGCAGT
>CAYWOQ010000120.1:0-4022 GCA_964459925.1 uncultured Roseivirgaceae bacterium | reverse complement strand
GATCGCACACGATCCAGGCAGGGCTTGGGGCGGTGGCGACGGAACAAGCGACGGAACAGGCGGCGGAGACGGTGGCGGTAGAAGAGGCGGTGGTGGTAGAAGCGGAGACGGAGGCGATGGTGGTGGCGACGGTGATGAAGGTGGGAAGGGCGACGGAGGCGGCGAAGGCGGTGGCGATGGTGGAAACTGTCCACTCACGAAGTGTCTACCAAGTTTCAAGACCCCTTTGTGCAGACTACTCGACAACAGCCACGCCATTCGACTCCTTATCCCACTCGCTTCACCACATCGAGATTTCAATTCCTTTCGTACCGGAGGACACTCAGGGAGGGTTTCGAGCCCCACCCAGTCGTATGGGTCATAGTCGCTTGCAGGTAATCCTCCCGGAACAGTTGTGATGTTCCAGTCGGATATGTTGAAGTATACATTAGGTTGGCCAGCAAAAGGCTTTCGTTCGGCGCGGCCGTCCACGTGAGACCAGGCGCTCGTACCATCTGCACTAAACCAGCAAATGCGTTAGACTGTGTTATTAACTCCAAATAGTCGACACGTCATAAAGAGTTCCGCTAAAGTCGGCGATAGATCTTACCTATGTCCGTGTACCCGTAAGAGTCAATCGTAAGAAAGGAAGAAATTGCGAAAAACGAATAAGTATCTGCTCAAAAAACCAAAACGATAACAAGGCTCGTCTCTGTAATCGTTCGATAGCTGTTTGTCGACGTACTCGACAGCCATCAAGTCACATGCGCAACGTCCTTTTTCCAAACAAAGCTGATCGGTCACAGATCCAAAGTTCATCATTCCAGCGGCTTAAAAGCAATTACCACGCATTTCCGCGAAGAAAAACTCGAAATCAGGAAGCACGCCAAACTTTTCTTGAAACTTGGTTGCACTCGATGCTATGATAAACGGGGTCCTCGGCAATAAGTCATAGCTTAAAATTAATGCGCCACCCTACCTTTTCAGGGATAAAAATGAACGCCAGGAATTACGCATTTTTAGTCATTCATTTCATAAAGTCAAGAGAACTCAGGATAGAGATTCCTTTCATTCACAATACCTCGAGTATGAATTCACTATAAATGGCAGTTGACATTGCGAATTTCGGGGGGGTGGCCGTCAGTGTGTAACACTCTAAATTCACGATTTCAATGAATCCGTCCGTGCCGCCTAGATCTGCGTTCACACCAGAGCGATGACTATTGTCAAATACAATTCTTTGATTTCAATTTCCCTCACACTTAAAGCTTTAAGGTTGTACTTACGGCCCAGCTCTGTGATCACAAACCTCGAATTCGGCAATGGTGGTACATTACACCTGTACGGACATAGAGCAATCGGTATAATCTGTTATTCATCTTGGCCAAGATTTCTCTACGCTGCTCTGCTCAAAGAATTCGATCCAACGCAGACAATTAAGACATCAAATGAAATGGTTTGGAGAAACCGTTATTCGAGCAATGCGAATGTGTGAGCATGATAAAGGAAAAGATTCTGTGTTAACGTCAAGATCTAGAACACTCTTGTGAGATGATATAGACCGACTAGATTGTTCCAGTAATAAGCATCGCTTATTGCGAGCCATTGTGCTTAAAAGCGGATCATCTCTCAATTATAGATGCAAATACTCCGCTGTCCGCTCTCGGTGTGTACGAAAATATCATAAATGAACTGGCTGAGATTGGGTCAATAGTCTCAACCATAGCATTTACTCCCACACACTACACTTACTTTTCCTGAAAGTCCTCGCAACACAAATTCTTCTCCTTTAACCCAGCAAGACCTTCCAAACAAAGTTCGGCGCAACTGCACGACTGCTGCGTGACGTCATTTAATGTGTTACACTGGCCCTTGTCGGGATCAAAGCAGCTGCCGGGCAAAAATGCTGACATGCCAGCAAGGCCGTGGGTGAGCGTCAGGGCGATAGCAAAGCTTAGCTTGGATGTGTGGCTATACATGGCCTGAGCGATCAAAGGACAGAAGGGTGTCAGCATAAGACATCGTTGCAAAAAATATATTCGTGGTAACGGGTCGGGTGGCGGGAGTAACTCGAGTTAGAAAATACTGGCACAGTCATTCAATACTCGATCAAAAGCTCTCACGCTTTTTTTGGTAAGTTCGTCATGGTCATGCTGAATCTGAGATATCGCTACCTTGCTAGATTTATTCGAAGTTGAAGTTCGCCTATTGTCGACACTTGAGCCCATGCTTTACTGCCTGATTTTTTTTTCAACCATCAAATAATGTAACGTGATTAATTTATACTGTGAGATTGAATCAGTAGTCATGCATCCATTGCACAGATTCCAAATCTAGATGGTCGCTTCGGCAGTTATAAATTAAATTTGCCACCGCAACTAGATTTAATCGCGGTTTACGATTGTCCCCGCGTACACAAAGACTATTTCGAGTGAAAAGTTCATGCACCATCTCCGGTGTCGTTGAAAAAAGTCGGCGAAATCTTCCTCATCCAATACCTGCATCGGTTTTGAATTATCACCAGCGTATAAAACCGAAATGATCATGATCTAAACGTGTTTGGTTATAGTCGAAAACCCCATGTATATTTATCGCGTCGACTACAAGGCGGATTCTGTTCTCAATAGTTCGAATCATCCGTCGAGCCTGGTAACCCAGGCCAATTTACCTAGCGTCCATGATAAATCACACAAGCTATCATGGAGCTTTGATTCATTGTTGACATGTATGCGATTCTAGTCTAAGAAGTCAGTCGTAGACTAGAGCTAGATTGGCAGTTATCATGCTTCGCTGGTCTATACTTTCTGTTAATGGCTACCGGGGAATGACACAGTTAAAGAGACAGCCTGCTTTGCCGAGAAATTTGCCGTTCGATCAAAATTAAACTTCGAGACCATCACGAAAGGAAGATCTGTAGATTGGGTCTAGTCATGGATCCGAGTACCAGATCTGGTTATTAGCCATGAGCATGCAGAGTGCCAGAAGATAAATGTATGAACCAATGGACACAGCAGACCCGAGCTTGGTCAGATCACTGGTTGATTAACGCAACACCATGAGGTGCCTCCCTTCCAGTCTTTTCTCAGTACTGATACCTCTTTGCGAGCGTCGTTGCTATTAAGGGGCGAGCGCTCCTGGGCGGAGAGATCATTATCACTTTTTCAAAATTGGTGGCGAACGGCTGCCAGAACGATGCCCTTCTAGAGGGCGAGTTGATGGACTTCGGAACCGATCTGTACGAATGTTCCTCATCGTTTGCATGAAATTTTGATCGATTTCCATTATTCATTTATCATTTATTTTTCGGTGGATCGGTATCTGTGTATTTGTGTATGTTTGATCGAATCTGTGCCTGCTTTTAAGTATCCTGGCGGAAACCGTGTTTGAATCAATACCTTCTGCTATTTTTGGGATTTGCTCAGTCTTCTGGCTCCGGAGAAAGAACGCGTAACCCCCCTCAAGATGAAATCGTCTGTTGTAGCGAGTCGTGTGTTATTGGGTCTTTTGATTGCCCCGTGGTTCATCTATTCCTTTGTAGCCGGAGTAGAGCTGTCCATCAATATCATTGATTTTCCTGAGAAAGATGAATATGTGATTGAGGGTGAGTCGGATAGTGATCTTGAGGGGGTTACGTTGCTCTTGAGAAGAAGCAAGACGTGTGCCGCGCTCGAGGACTTCAATGTAACGGCCGCAGACGGAGGGCCGCCGAATGCAAATATCTCGATGTCTGGAAACCAAGTGAGTGCTAGTGGTTAGGTGTCCCTTCCTCGTAGTTGCTGTGCTAAGGTCATCATATCTCTTCTCTTGCCAGGCGATCGTATTTACTACTGACTTAGTCTTGATTGCTAATTCGTCATTTAAACCTATAATGATGATTAGCACACTCGTGGGCGATTGGTGCATCTCGGATGCACAAGTAAAACTAGGTTCGCTATTCCCTGAGGAACTGTCTGTTTTCAACTCTGAGAGGCTTTGCAACTGTACGGTGCCTCCCAAGCCGTCGAGTGATTCTGGCGGGGAGGAATTCAATCCGGGAGAGATCG
>CAYWOQ010000119.1:2053-4420 GCA_964459925.1 uncultured Roseivirgaceae bacterium | reverse complement strand
CGCCCCACTTCGGAGCTGATCCGGGAAGCAATGGAATACTACCGGAAAAAACATCTGCGGCCCCGCCGGAGTTTATCAGATTTTCGTCCGCGTTCAGCAGGGAAAGTGATTAAACCCCTCAATAGTCAGGATGACCTGCTCGAAGAAATGTTAAAAGGTGGATAATGATTGGCCTGGATACCAGCTACTTAGTCGCGTTGACAATTCGTGAACATCCGCTTCATGAAGCTTCCCTGAAACTCTTTAATGATGAGATCAGAAGCCTGGATGGCAGCATGGCATTAACCCCTCAGGTATTAGCTGAATACTCACATGTCATAACGGATTCCCGGCGTTTCGAGCATCCTCTCCGGATGGACGAAGCCCTTGAACTTTGTGATCTGTGGTGGCATTCACGTGAATGTTATCAGATCTCTGCAACTTCCGAGGCTGCCGCTGTTTTTCTCGGATGGATGACGGAGTTCAGGCTTGGGCGCAAACAGTTACTCGATACATTATTGGCAGCAAGTTACTATTGTGCCGGCGTAACAAGGCTGGCAACAACAAACTGGCGCGACTTCACCCGATACGGCGTTTTTGAAATTTTATCCATGGATTAAGATAAAGTCTGTTTGAGAATCGAGCTTCATTCGAGATGCAGGTTGAGATTTCTCCGCGACCTCTGCATCTCCGCGATCTTCGCGTGAAACCCCAAACAGAGATATTCCCCCTGTGTTTCACGCAAAGCGCGGTAAGGAATAATACACGCAGAGAACGCAGGTATATTTGAATGGATTTCAACGCAATTTTTTAATTCTCAATTCTAAATTCTCAATTTTCATTTTAATTATTTTCTCTCTTACTTTACCTGCGATTCATTTAAAAAAGAAAATTCTCCATGAAATTACCTCCTGTTACCGGACTCAGGATTTCGGTGTTTCTCTTTGTCTGTTTACTCTCAGCGTTTACCCCTGTTCAGTGCCAGGAAACCGGCCTGTTCCAGGACCGGCAATTTACTTACAACGCCTCCGTCCTCTTTACCGGAACCGGATCTGAAACCCCGTTCTGGCATTACGCCAATACAAACGGCCGGGTACAATCCGGCTCCTCCTTTAATAACATTACCGGGCTGGCAATTGCCATGCCGTTTCGGGATCAGGAATCCGGCCTTGATCTCAGTGCCGGGGCAGAACTTGCCTCCCGCCTCTCCGATACCGGCAATACCATTCACTTTCAGCAGCTGTATGGCAGCCTGCAATTCGGTGTGTTTCAGCTCAATATCGGACGATTTTATGGCACCATCGGGCTGAACCCGGCCGATCTTTCCACCGGCTCCATGATGCAGAGCAACAATGCCACACCAGTACCCAAAATCAGTATCGATATGACCCGCTTTGTGGATATCCCATTTACAAGCGGGATCGTACAATTCAAAGGCCACTACTCCGACGGGAAACTGGAAAGCGACCGGTTTGTAGACAGCCCGTTCATCCATCAGAAATCTTTCTATTTGAAAATTAATGTTGAAAACCTGGAGGCTATCGGTGGATTTTTGCACAACGTGCAGTGGGGCGGAACGCATCCTCAGCTCGGGCGGCTGCCCCAAAGTTTTGGTGATTACCTTCGGGTTGTTTTCGGGCAATCTGCCGATGCAGGCAGCAATGCGACAGGAGCAGATTTGGGTAATAAAATTGGGAATACAGTGGCCGCTTATGATATCGTTCTTCGCTACAACCTGAGTAGCTTTCATATCCAGGGATACCGCATGTTCTACCTGGAAGATACGGTTTCCACGAGACTCCGCAGTTTTTGGGATGGCCTCTATGGGCTGGGATTCCGCAGAACGGATGGTCAGCTGAGTCTTTTCAGCGGACTCAATTACGAATTCATGAATACCATCCAGCAGGATTCACCCGCGGGTGTTCCAAGAGGCCGGGCAAATTACTATAATAACTCCACATATCGAAATGGCTGGTCATCCCATGGCAATGTGCTGGGCAATCCACTGCTGCGATTTAACAGTGACACCGGACGCATCGATAACAACATGATCATCGCCCATAACCTGGGATTGGACGGCTGGATCACCCCGCGCCTGCAGTACCGTGCCATGGCCTCCTACAGCCGGAATTATGGCGTTTGTACCGACCAGATTATTACAGGTACATGTCAAATAAGCTCCAAAGATCCCGATCCGCCGGAAGTGGTTACCATTCCGAGAGGTGAACTGCGGCGGGACCAATATTCAGCTCTTCTTGAAACCAGCTATCTGTTAGATCCAAATAGAGGCATCCGCCTGCACAGCTCCGTCGCCCTCGATACCGGCGAATTTCTCGGCGACCGTACAGGCGTAATGGTGGGTATTTCCTGGAATGGAGTCATGAGGCA
>CAYWOQ010000119.1:260-2043 GCA_964459925.1 uncultured Roseivirgaceae bacterium | reverse complement strand
CAACACCGGCGAATTTCTTGGCGATCGCACTGGCGTAATGCAAGTTTCCTGGACAGGGATATTTTAGAATTGGAAAATATTTTAGCGCCCTAACAAGATATTCCGCATACTATACAAACTTTCTCAATATGATTTCATTGGAAACCAGAGAGCAATCATTGACTAAAAAAATGAAATGAAAAAAAATAATATTTTGGAAAATCCCGGATAGAATTATCAGAAATTATTGACTCCTTGCTCGTTTACATATAATATTATACATCGCCTTAAAAAAATATTTGATATCTGTGCGGATCGGTTTTTGAAAATATAAATCTAAATATTTTTCCTCAGTATTGTAAAACTCCACAGGTGTTTCAGGAAGGTCTGCATAGAATGGAGGGACAAGCCCTGGTTTTACTTTGATACGTTTTTCCTGCAGGTATTCGGGATATGTGTAAAACTTGTGTTCACTTAATGGTCTTACACCCACTAACTTTAGATCTCTCTTGATCCAGTTCCATAACATGGGCAATTCATCAATCCATAGCTTCCTAAACACTTTACCCCAGTTTGTCACCCTGAAATCTCCTTTAATTTTATCTCCGTTTTCTGTCCCGTTCAACTCATAAAGATATTTTTGTAAATACTCAGAATATGGGTGCATTGTCCTGAGCTTATAAAGCTGAATTCTTTTTGCTTTATAACCAACTCTTTTTAGCATTACTAATGCACCGTATGTAGGATTTAAATCATAAACCGGTTCTCTTTCCTTCTTTGATATGACGTATGTTCTTGATCCGATTTCCTGATGCTCAATTATATTAAACCCGCATGAAACCAAACGGCCAAGTAACTCGGTCAAACTGATCGCTCTTTTTCTTCCTTTCGTTATTTTAAAATATAATTTTCTCGTGAATTTCAATTTTGCAAATAACCTGTGAAAGAAAAAATCCACAACATAGAGTAAGTATCCAAAAATTGTTGGTGCACTCCGGATGATTCTTTCTTTTCTATTTTCTTTCGTTTCGGCTGCTGTTATGAAATAATTATCGTAATCCAAAGAATCATTTATCTCTTCAAAAAACTTATTAACACGCCGCTTATTATTGATAATATTCAGGTCTGCAAATCCTGCGTACTCACTGGATATTCTGCCAAACTCTTCATTCTTGTGATCCAGATTCCAAAAAATCTGCTCAGCTTTACAATCATTGATATTTGCAGATATAAAATTCAAAACCGATTGATCAACATATTGAAAATGGTCAGCTCTCTTTTCAACCAGGTTTATGGTCTCACTCCTGTAATAACTCATGTTCCGATAGAAATAGGGGTTAGAAATATTTGTAGTGATAATAAATTAGTAGATGATCCGTGAATGTAAAACTATTTGACTAACTTTGCAAAATTTTGCCTAAACATAAACGATCCTTTTATTACAAGAGCTAAACTCTCACTCAATGTTACACATCAATTTATGGATATACCTAATTGAAATAGAAGACTTCTGGTCTGTTATCGAAAAAAAATCAAGATATCCATAAAAAAAACACAGATGTAAATTATTACTTCCAAATATTAGTTTTATATTTAATTTGAAATGTTTTAAACAAAAAACTTTTAAGCGTCATGATTAATCCCTAAAACTTCTTCCACTGTGTCGATTAAGTATTCCGTAACATCAATCTTCTCCTCCAGCATCCGGTTCCGCTTGGCCATCGTTTCTTTCTTTGAATTTGTATTCTGCAAAAGTTCCGCTCCTTTTTGAATCGCTTTCTTCTGGTCTAACTGTGATTCTGTA
>CAYWOQ010000119.1:0-250 GCA_964459925.1 uncultured Roseivirgaceae bacterium | reverse complement strand
CGATTCCGAAGCCATTGTTGCGCTTTCTCCAAAAAAGAGTGTGGCATAGTTTAATACATCGTGCATTTTTGATGGAGGTATGGAAATTTGATAAGGTTCCAAATCCTCCGGCAGCTTTTCTTCTGAAGAAATGAATACTTTAGCAAATCTGGAAAACTCTTTTACTGCTTGTCTTTTATTCTCCAGTGAAATACCGGAGTGACCCGCATCATGCGTTGCGTGCCAGGATACAAACCGCAATACTACATAC
>CAYWOQ010000118.1:0-4422 GCA_964459925.1 uncultured Roseivirgaceae bacterium | reverse complement strand
CATGTTGTGGGGAGTTTTTCCATTTTGCTGACATTTTCTCCAGATATTTCTGCTCTTCTTCCAAGGTCATATCTTGAATGTCTTTGTTGAACTTATCCCTTATGGCTCTTAGTTTTTTCACCAGACCTTTTTGTGTTTTGACTTTTTCTTTAATCATATCTCTCTATTTCTTTAGGTGTCCTTATCTCAATCGTGTTGTAACCCATCAAAAGGTTTATTCCATTATACCCACGTATTCTGTCAAGGTTTACAATATGTTTAAAGTTCCAACTTACTAAAACATCTGCTTTTGCAAGTGTAGCCATTGCAATATGTTGACAGTCAGCTTTGCTTGTTCGGCCAACAACATTCTCATCAATATATTTATTGGCTAAATGTCTTGCCTCTTCCGTAAGTTCTAAAAATATCTGTTGCTCGCGAGGTATCTGACTAAGGAGTTCTCTAACCTCATCAGGGGCGTCCGCCAATTCCGCAATCAAAAGCCTTGAGACAAATATTTGAATTCGTTCATCAATTATCCGTTCGAAAAAAGGAACGGTGTTATGAGAAAACTCATCGTCAAAAAATCCTCCAAATACTGATGTATCCAAGTATACCGTTTTGATCATACTCAAAGTTACTAGATAATAAGGTCAGATACCAGTAGCACCAATTCCCCACAACGATCAACTAAAATGAGTATGCGCCACAGTGGTTAGAAGCATTGAAACTTTCTGTTCGCATTGTCCTGTCAAATGGCTCAGTTCGCATATTCATTTTAGTGTTTGTTAGATGTATCTTCACTTTTCTTCATATTTGATTGAAAGTTCGTCTTCAAAGTTGAATAGGGTCAGAGCATATTTCAACTTCTCAAACTTGCTTACATTGTCAATATTCCCCTCAATAAAGTAGGTATCATTCAATTTTAATGCTTGCCTGGGAACACCTTCAACAGGGTTTTTTGTTAATGTGATTCGCTCTGCAAGGTCAGTGCTGAAAAAAGTCTCAGGTTGCAATTCGAACAGTTGCCTAAAAACTTCAAGATACAATTTGGACACCTGATTCACTTCTATTCTTTGATCAAAGAAAATTGCATATTCAAGTTTTTTATGTTTAGGATCATCTGCTTCAAAAATGTTCACCTCTGAGCTATCTTCCTTTTCTTCTAAAGTGATTGTAGGGTATTCCCAAATTTTAAGAAAACGTCTCTTAACAATTTCAAATCGTTCTGAAAGTTCATGTTTATCCCATTTATCGAGCGTTGATAAATACTTATTAAGCCAGAGCCTACTGTCTTTATAACCTGCTGATGATAAGTCTCTCTTTTCAGTAAAATACTTGTTTCCAAGTTTGCCGTTGTTTCCAGATAAGGTCAGGTTCGAGAGTGTATTTAAGTGCACTTCTTTTATTTCGCTATATTCCTCTTCTCCAAGTTCAACTTTCCATTTCGGATCTGGGTTCTGAGGAAAGATATGCTCAATTGTAATATCGGGGTTTCCATCAATCACTACTGGTTCCCGATTATCATAGTTTTCAATTCTCTCTAATAAGTATGTCCTATTTTTAGATTTAATATTGTAGACATCTTTTTCTCTGAGGGCATTGATTGTTTCGTTGTTCTTCGGAAATCTTTGAACACCAGATCTGGTTAATAATGACTTTTGAATAGACTCTAGATAATTTTGTGGATTCACCTTGTCGTATAAATTCATGAAAATTTTATTCAAGGCGTTCGTAGGTAGACCAATAATAAATCGTCTCCATGTGAACGCTTGAATAAACTCAAGAACCCCAATAAAAGTCATCTTGTCAATTCTCTCTAAACCATAATCTTCATACACTTTCATTAAAAAAGGAAATGCAACATTAATCTCCAGTTTGTCTATATATCCTAGTTGCGTTCGGATATCTCTATCCTCTTCATTCTTCGGATTTATCAATTTATTGTAGTATTTGACCAGTGATTTGAGTTTTGATAATGTGTCCTCTAAATGATCCAGAGTGGAAGTCGGATATTTCAATTTAAACTCATGATAAACCTTGGCCTTATTAGGAATTTTTTTGTTTTCAAGAGTAAGGAAGTCACGTATAAAATCTGAGACTCGGCTATGATTATTAGTCTCATCCTTAGCATACTTTTCAATTATTTCCCAGTAGTTCTCATAGATAAGATTTTGATCCCTTCGATTTAATCCCATCAAAATGAAATTTCTGATAAGATCGGCTTGTGATAGTTCAAGTCCCGTTGAGTTAAGACTTTCAAAAATCCTCTGGGGATCATCCTTTTCTCGATCTAATGAAATTTCGACAAACATCAACTTGGATAAACCGGTCAAAACAATTTCCAGATTTTCCTTTATAATGCGGCTCTCAAAATAGTTGTAATTGTCTATTAGCTTAGAAAAGCCTTTATATTCTTCATTTTTATCACCTCGTAGTAAATATTTAAGAGCTTTATCATTGTTTTCTGTTGGCCTTAATTTGAGCTTTTCCTCTTCGGGAGCAAACTTATTTATCAGGTAGGTTTCTGTTATTTCGCTTATTAATCCTTCATTATCTAGTTCCTTGGCAAGATTTAAGAGAACTAGATAGATCAATGTTATGGTCGTGAGTCTTTGTTGTCCATCAATTACAGTCAATTCCTTTATTCTAGAAGACGTGTATACGTCATCATGAACAAAGACAATGCTCCCAATAAAATGAGCGTTGAGTTTTTTGCTTGATCCTACTTCAAGAATATCGTCCAGTAACTGTTTGCATTGAGCATTAGACCAGTCATAATTCCGTTGATATACAGGAATTACAAATTGCGTTTTGTTCGATGCTAAGAAGTCTTCTACTTTGGTTTCGTTGGCTTTCATTGGCGATTGGGTGAATTACATCTAACGCCCATCTATCATCCGTAAGCTGGGTTTTTCAAATTTCTACTAAAGTATCTGATCCCACCAGCCTTTGCAAATAGCTCAGTTAGCTTATGGATGATAGTGTCTGTTAGCGGCATGTTAATCTTCTTCCTCGACACTTTTCTGATGGATTTCAATTTCAGAAATTGCTATTTCACCAAACTTTTTGGCGGAATTGTCAGCATTAACCGTCCAGTGTATTTTTCCTGATTTGAGTTCTTTGTTCGTTCTTAATCTAATATCATCAAGCTTGAATCTCGTCTCTGGCAATATTGGATCATATCTAGAAGGCCAATATTTATAATATGTGTTACTCATTAAGTTAGTTACCTCCTTAACCTCTCGAATCGTGTTGTCACAGTAGATTCTACGATATTGAATTCCATCTTTTTCGTATTTGTCAAGATGCTTGTATTCTTCAACATCAAGAAATTCACAAGGAATTTCAATGAAACAATTAACATAGTTGGCATACACTCCACCATTGTTCCAAGCATAAATTCTTAAAGTGTTTGAAGTTCTGAAATCTTGAACCTGTTCAACGGGCTCACTCATTGGAAATCGTAAAGGTGGAAATTGAGGTGTCACCTCATATGTATACTGTTCAATTTCAAAAGCTAGATCAATAACTGGGAATTTATCTCGGTTCATCACATCTCGAACCTCATAATCGTGCATTGGAATACTTTCGAAATTGTATCTCTTATAATATCTAAAATCTGAGGCTTGATGAGAAGTTGAACTTTTTGGAATGTTAACTATGTAAACAACTTTTTCGGCAGAATTTTCAATAGGGATTGGTGTAATTGTGACCCCTTGTATTTTTGGTTGGATACCGCTATTTATTACTTGTTCTAGCCATTCCTTACTGTAATCTTGACGAATGACAGGAGAAATAGATTCCGGTAAATGTCTTTTTTCTGCATCATCAAATTCCTTTATTCCATAAATTATTGTTCCACCGTCAGAATTAGCAAAAGCTGAGACATCTTTAGTGATTTCCTTCTTCTTACCGTCAGATTTAGAAAGTGAACCAGAAGCTTTGTAGTCAAGATGAATATTCTCTTCAACTTGTTGGTTAATAAGATCTTGAAGTTGTAGTTCAGTTTGAATGTTTAGCATTGGTTTGGAGCTTCTATAGTTCTATCATCGGTTAATTATTAAAGGAGGGGAAGGGGGGATTTCTCCCCTCACACTTACTCTTGAATCTCTGTGGAAAGTTTAATTTGGAATATTCTCTTGCAACCGAAGTATTTGGACTTCCCCAGAAGTGTTCCTGCCCCAATTGCACATAAAACTAAAAGTGTTTTAACCAGTTCCAGAGTTCTATCAGCTTTTTTCATAATCATATGTTTTAAAGATTTAACCATGTTTACAATCCAAGAGAAGTCCAACTGTACTTCGGTTGAGAGGACAAGACCAAATGTCAGGTCAATCTCACAATTCAAGATTTTCAATGAACTAATTTCTTTGCGTTATTGCCGCTAACGGTTATGTGTATGGTGTCGTTTGGCGATTCGAAGCACGAACCTTTCAAACT
>CAYWOQ010000117.1:0-4424 GCA_964459925.1 uncultured Roseivirgaceae bacterium | reverse complement strand
CGCCAATCTAATAGACTTAGAATTGGTCAAGGGAGCCTGGCATTATTCTTTCTTGTGCGTAAAAGTAGAGATACCAGACTCTTTGAGCGAAACTATGCACAGTACTATCAGATATTCGTCCTCTCGCTCTTCTCTCTACAACCACGCTCTGGAAATTACCAGCTAATCAAATCTCTAGCATATACCATCAGTATGCATCAAGTCACTCTTGGTCGCGGTATCATCATGAATACCATGTCACAAAGTTTAGATCGTGGAACCAGTTCTTGTGCAATCGGCTGCGGTGCACTCTGTTCTCACGTATACGGAAATATTGTGGAACGGAACCACCAGAAAGAAAAATTCCGTTCCTTCAAAACAAAAGAAGAGAAAATAGAAAATTGGGACGCGCACGGTCTCACTGTTGCCAAGTCCGCTCCGACCAGCGCTATGCGCTAGAGCAAACCATTCATGGCCAGAGTTCCGACACTAGTGTATTTGCGATATCAGTTTGGTTTCAAAAGCCAGGGTGTTGACAGTAGAAAGACTGCTTCACCCATTCCTCTTTCTTTCCTCTAATGACAATAAAAAAGAAGAAGAAAGACTTGTACATTCGTCACACTGCGAAAAGCTAGTTATGCATGACCGTATACGTGGGCTCTGTATTGAAGGATGCCCCATTTACTTTTCCTTTCTCTCTTTCTCTTCGTGTCTCTGCTTGGCGTCAGACACATCTGCGAATGCGCAGCACACCCCATCTACACAACAAGTGAACGCTCAAAGTTCGAAGAGAAGAAAAAAGCTGAAAAAAAAAAGATTTTCTTCGCCCCTCGAACTCAGCTTGCTGTCACAACCGGCTTCACTCAAAAGCAAAAGCAAAGAATGGAGCTAAGCACTGCTATTCGAAAAGCAGATGAACCGGGTAAAATCTTCTCTCAAGCAGAACTAGCTGGCTGGCTGGCTGGCCGGCCGACCGACCCGCGACCGACTCTCTTCTGCCCAGCGCGACTTGGCAGGCCTGGCTGGCTCTCTAGCCGGCAACCAGTTCGTCTGCAAAAGTACATCTCTGCTTTCATAAAAGTATGAGACTGTCCTCTCTCTCTCTCTCTTTCGCTCTTTTCTAACTATTCAAGTCGGTAGCTGAGCTGGAAGCAATGAGCAAGTGTCTAGTTGAAGGTCACTTAGAGTAAGCTGCCAGAAATTAAGGGAAGACAGAAACAGAAAGAGAGAGTGGAGTACTGTGCCCTCCCCTGGCGAGGGAAAAAATATCTCAGCAAAAGTGCTCACTAGTTTCGGAAATAAAAAATCCCACTCCTTCCCACGCTGGCTAGGCTTTAGAAGGTGGCTTTGTTATTGTTACAGGGAGGGGTTGCCTAAAAAAATCCCCCCGAGTTTTTATTCCTATATGGAACATAACTTGGACGCCTGTGTTTGATAAGTCTATCCCATAAAAAAACAAAACAGAATCTCCGGTTCAATTTGTTGCTTTGGATCCTCTCGGCTTGTGGGATCCAGGTTGGGGACGGTAAGTTAGACCACCCAGATAAGATCACCGAAAGATAGTGTGAGCGTATCTGCGCGTATCTTCCAGCGCTACATAAAATCTTCGAAATAAGGCAAAGCCCTAGAGCCCAAGGGCGATTTTTTTTCCGTTTTCCAGTATCCTTGCGGCCCTTGCTGCGTCACTTAGGTTCCGGAGTGTGGGAGGCATCTGTCGGAGGAAATTGACTAGGAAAGTAGTCGAAGACAGGAGTCACTCAGCTGTGTCTCGTTCAGGAAAGAGAGCAGTATTAACTCTCCTCGTGGCACACAGAAAGGAGCTCTGAGGCGTCAAAGCCTTTTCATTCTTCACCTGAATACCTACCCAAGCACGGACTGGCAGGAGGTGTGCCGGGTCCAGCAGGCCGGAGACTTATGACAGTCGTGCCAAGGTGGAGGATGACAGGGATAGATGCCAATTGGCTGAATGGTCAAAGGAGCTGGGTGGGACAGGGAAACCAGCGGGAAAGAAGAATGGCTGGCGAAAATTCTGAAGACTGTTTTTTGTCTAGAGGGGTCCGTGTGTACGCCCTAGTAGCTTGATGCAGAGATATCGACATCCTGAAGTCGTCACATGAGGGGCGTCCCGCTACGCCCGAAATCTTTTTCTAACGTCTTTGGCCAGATTTGGAGAAGAAGGCCGACCAAGAGAAAAAATCTGGAAAAAAAAGAAAAAAAAAAACATAAATCAGAGCTTCAGAAGACTGGAAGGGTAACGCGGCCTGACTCGACGAGATCTTTTATGGCAAATGCCACTGTGATATCAGCGCTGTTAGGCCCTTTCCGCTGGTGGTTCGGGCCCCATGAAGGGAGTGTGGGGAGAGAATATTCACTACCGAAAGAGTAGAAGAAGCAAATGGGAAAGGAATGATAATTTACAAGTGCTAAAAGTCAACATCTGTTTCAAAGCACTCTCGCGAGAGCTGTGTATATTGAAACGAAGGTTGCACTTTTGGGTGATGGACGCTGTCTGTCTGAAGAAGATTTTGTAGAAATGAGTTGGTGATAGTATTGGATAGCTCTGTACACAAGACTTTCCGATGCTGAGCTCTCTGAGCTTGTTCGTTCTCCTGCTTTTGCTCTATATAGCTCAAGTTCTGCTCTAGAATATGCCTAAGGTTCGTGAGACCGAAGAAGTCGGCTTCCTGGAACAAGCTCATTGATAAGCAACGGATCTTCTCTTATTGATTTTTTTATGTTGTATTAATACTATTCTTTTTTGTCCAGCACTTTTGTATAGATTACCTCCAGTAACTCGAGATGAAGATATATTTCATCAGGAAGGTACAAGCTGCCACACCTCAAGTAATTCAGAATGTGCCTAAACCTGGAGCCTGTTAGAAATGTCATTAGTATCATCAAAGTGGTGATTGTCATGCAACGAGACTCGGAGTTTTCACCAAAGATTTGCTGGGGGAAAAGACTTGAAGAAAGGTGTATTACGTACCGTCTCGATCTATAAAGTACACTTTCCGACCATTTACTGCATCGTAAGTGGCTGAGGCAGGTTGAAATCGCCCTGAAAACATTGCTGACAGCATGGACTCCTGTTTCAAAATTAACCAGGCAATCAGCGCGAATCTCATTTTTTTGGGGCAGTAGCTAATGCGCATATGTATGTTCATGTGTACACTCCGTCTTTACTGTGAGAAGAAATTTTGCCACATTCACTGATCTTTCGTCGTCATACCTCTTCCCGACAGAGTGTGGCGATAGTCGTATCGTATAGGGTGCCGCCTATATTTAAATGTATTATTTCGCAATCTCCATGGCTGCTCTCCATGACTACCAGTCTGTTGCTGCAATCTCGTCTGATGTACAAGGCCACAAATCTCCTAGGGAAAATTGCGCGTAAGAATTCCCAGTACGCCTGAAAAAAAAAAACAGCTGGCCGCAACATCATCTTTATGATTTTCCAAGCAACTTTCTGCTCTCCTTTCCTCCTCCCGCTGACTGTGAGACGATTGTCCCACAGAACGATAATCATACACATGCTGTCGCTCCTTTGCTGGCACAGTGTCATTCTATGACGCTGCATTTCATGTATCCTCCCATAGACTTACAGGCGTGTACATCGCTCTGTCGCATACTTCTGTCCCACCTTGTTTTTATTCTCAAGGGAAAGAAAACGTATGCATCATCAGCATTTCGTTTGAACCTTGCTTTTGCTAGGAGGAAGGAAAACAAAGTGTGGATCGTCGACCACATCGTCAACACTTTCGTACTTTACTGATGTCGACAGATCAAAGAAATTAGACAGAAAGAGAGGGCAGCAGCGACAATTATAACACTGACGATGTCGTTATCGTGCACGCGCGCACGAATCTCTCTCCTTTCTCCCTTTCTCCTACTCACGCGCGCAAAGAGACTGCCAGGGAAGGAACCGACTAACCAACCAGCTAACCAACCAACCAAGCAATAGCAACGATAATGAATTTTTCTAGTTTCGCCAGGTAGATTGAGAGGCAGGCTAGTTATACAGAGAAATGTGCAAGGGCGATTGAGCGAAATAAGAAGAGGGGGAGGGGGGTAGTTTGCCAGCTGCGATATTTGAGAATCATACAAGTGTCTCCTTTTGTTATCATTTTAACTCGGCTATTATTCCCAGCCTAGGGGGGAGGAGGAAAAAAAAACGGAGTCCGAGTGTTTTGAAAAAAAAAAAAAAAGGAAGGACTGATGATGAATGACAAGACGAAAGGTCTTTTTAGTTGCTTTTCAAGTCAAGGAACTGCAATCCTCTTGGTTGTTTTTTTTTGTAATGCATATACCCGTTGGGGATTCTGGAGAAGGGGGAGCGTTTTAGCCCCTTCGTTCTCCCCTTCCAACGGCTTTTTATATTTCTTTCTCTCTCTGTCTCTCTTTTGCCTCTGCCCACCTTGTTATAATCACTGTATCAAGAAAAGGGG
>CAYWOQ010000116.1:0-4429 GCA_964459925.1 uncultured Roseivirgaceae bacterium | reverse complement strand
AAGAGGGGAATTACCAAACACTAGTTTGGTTTTAAATCCTTGGTTTAATGGTCTTCTTCTCCTCCTTTTTTTCTCCTTCCCCCAAATAAACAGTGAAGCGATCGCGTCCTCTAGCTCAGACGAGCTGAAGAGAAAACGAGAGGAGGCAAAGAGGAAAGCGAGAATGAATGCTCTCGCGAGCATACAGAGTGCCCAGAACACATTTTCCAAAGATTTGACAGAGTACCAAGACAGCTCTGACGAGGACATGGAAATGGATGTCAGGCAAAATGTTCCAGAGAAAAAGGTGAGAATTTGGCTAATACTCTGTGTGCGGTGCGCTTCCCTCTTTATATATATATTATAAAAAAACTCTTTTAAAGTGTTTTGCAGACATACTTTATCGTTATCTGTTTGTGTATTTATTTACCTCCTTTTTTTTCCTCCCTCCTCGGGCGCATGTGTACAGTCTTGTTGCTATTGCTTTGCTGAGAGATCCGATGACGAGATGTGCCTCTTTTCTCATATGGAAGTGACGCACGTAATCAAGCAAACCAATAAGCCATCATCCGCTGCTCCAGACCCGAGCAGTTTTCCGTCTGTTTTAAGGCAAAATGATAACGATATCAAGCTTGTTTCGTCTATTCTGGGTGCCGATGACCGAGATACTAGTCCTCCAATTTGGTATCGAAATTCTGACGCAAATGAAGACAATACATCTCACATCCGTATTAGGGAAGATGAGCTTCCAGGCGTAATCATCTCATCCTGTGGCCATGCTGCCCACAGGTTGGTTTGTTTGTCTGTTTGTTTATGTATAATAGTATATGTGTCCAAGCTTCGGTGTTTAGCCCCTCTCTTGTTCATATGCTACCTCACATAAGCAGGGGCTGTATACAACGGCATCAAAAGACAAACGAGAATATCGAAATCCGAGGCACAACCTTTTCGTATGGTGAAATTTCATGCCCCGTTTGCCGTTCACCGGTTAACTGTTGCGTTCCGTTGGGGCCACAAGAACAAACTCAGCAGCGAGAGGGCTTAGACACTTGCAGAACTGGTGATGCGAGTGAGCCTGATGCCTCTGAATTGAGTGGCTTCCAGTTTTGGGAAGACTTGTCTTTGGAAGCTCAAAGCATTGCTCTTGATGCATTGCACCATTTAGGCGCTCGTCCTCAAACTGTGAGACTGCTTACATTCTACTGTGTTGATGATAAACTGCAGAGAGACAAAGTTTTTTTTTTTTACTTTCTTTTCCCCCCGCTCCTTTGCAGATTGAAGATCTTCCATCCTATGTGGATGAAAGCTGTCACAGTTTCAATACGTACGCTACCTACGAACAAACTAGACCGTCTCGGATGGAATTGAGATTGGCGCCTAGGAAAAAAGGTGCAATTATATGGCATGACCATGCGAATAATAACAACAAGGACAGCAATAGTACGACGGAGGAAGAATCTCAGAACACCCGAAAACTGGCTGCATTCTTCGAATCAAGTCTTTACAGTTCGAGTCCACCTCAAAGAAGCGAAAGAGGGCAATGCGAAGCCTATTTTGAATATTGGTATCCCAAGACATACGATACTGTAAATTCAGGTAAACGTATACACAGTTGACGGGTTCTTTTTTTTTTGTTTTTTATTTTCCTCTCTCTCTCTCTCTCTCTGATATGTTTTGCTGAGGGAGTGGTGTGTATAATGTGTGTGCGTGTATGTTTACAGAGGGTCAATACGACCGAATGAGGCCCCTGGAGGAACTCGGGCACAAAGTTTTGACGATCACAATGGGATTGGTTTCTGACAGCGAAAGCACCTACTGTAAAGACATCGCTTTTAAAGTACTGAGTAACGTCTTCGGGCAAGCGACTGCTTTCGATGCGTTGCTCAACTGTTTGTGCACTACGGTCAGAGTGGTTGAAATCGCATCGAGAACACAGGAGACTCGGTCGGCGCTGTCTAGCTTGTTAAGTAGCGAAACCATGCTACCTCAAATGCGTGTGGTTCGATCGTTGGTAGGCACGGTTCGTCACGCAATAAAAGAGTTCACATCGGCAAAGTTTTGTGCGCTAAAAGCGTTTAAATCCATTTGGGGAGGCAAATCGAACCAGTAAGTGGAGGGAAAGACAAGAGGAGAAAGAAAGGGGAGGCTGATTCGATAAATGCTTTCCCCCTTCTCTAAGCCGGGGATGGGTTTTAAGAATGCCTTCAATCCATGTCTCTGGATTTGTTCTTTGGATGTTGCAGGGGAGGATCGTCAAATTTAGTCCGAGGAGACTTGGCCACGCTTTTTCTGAGAGTCTGCTTTTCATGTGATACGGAAGACTCCAAGTTTAGAGCTCTTGTCGCATTTTTTTGTCGCTTGAATTGCGATCGGACGGCGGCTTTGATTATCAAGACTATAAAACGTGATGGTACGACAGTCTAGAGTGAATGGGTGATATGATTTATCATTATTGATGAGTGATGACATGCTTCGCCTTGTGTATGTGTTCGATTGAACTCGTCAGGACTGGACAGTAAATCCATCAGTAACGACACTGTCATTGAAGTGATGGTGAATCAAGCTCTCCCTTTCCTTAGAATCGCGGTAATTCTTGGAAACCTCTTCGGAGTAAATATATCGTCACCACCACCATCATCGTTGTCCTCGGCTCTAAATAGTCATCAAGTCACTATTAGCGATGGGGACAAACAGTCTATGCAGCCGCTTCACGTTCTCGATGCCATGACATCGTCGCTAGGCCTGCCCAGCATGCTACCACTATTTCAACACTATGCTGCCCTCATCAATCCAGAAGAAAACACAGTATCCAACAGTGCTAGTATATTCTACCGGACTTCGAAGCTGGCACTGAGGTGCCTGGGAGAAGAAGCTGCCAGGTGAGGAGCCATAGTCGTCACCTTTTTATTTATTCATTTATTTATTAAAAAAGATGTTGAAAGAAGATGAACAAAGTTGAATGGGATGCATACATTTGTGCGTGAGTGTAAGAGTTTTCTCGAATTTTCATGCCTGCTTATTTGTCTTTCTTCTAATTTTCACAGCATCCCACGCGATCCGGCGATGATGTGCTTCAAGCTGACGAATCTGCCCGATAATATGTACGATGTTATAACAATTTCTCGAGATCTTCGCTGTAAAGCGTGCAACAAGACGCCAAAGGTGTGTAGAGAAATTTCTCAAACGTTCTTGCTTGCTTTTTTTTCTTTTTAAAAAAGAAACACCTGTATGTAATATATGCATGATGACGGTGATTTTTTTTGCTACTCGACCTGTGCTATATACTATCAAGACAATACTGTATCAACAGCAATTGTATTTTCTAGGTATTGTCCGCTGGACAGCTCAGATCAGGGCCCCTTCTGGGTCCCTCGAAAAGAAGAAGAAGAAGAAAACGAATTAGTGGCATATGTGTTCTCAGAAACTGACTTGACATGTGTATGCACCACAGGTCGCTGCTCTCTGCCTTCTCTGTGGCGAGCTTATGCCAACCCTCTCTAGCTGCTGTTCAAGTAGAAAAAAACAATGCTTCGAGCATGCGAGGCACTGTGGATACGGCATATGCCCTTTCATGGTAATTCGGGACTCCAGAATTATCCTACTGCGTGGCACTACTGTAACGATATGGTCTTCGCTGTATTTAGATGAGCACGGCGAGGAGGATGTATTATTAAACAGGTAAAAAGTGCACACATACTGTTTCTCAGCTGTCACATTGTTACTGTTATTATTATTATTATTGGAGCTACTGTCACTGTCCTCGTATTTGTACCAGTGTCCCTGAAATATTCGAGCTTTGCATTGCATTACATGGTAGCTCTTCGTGATGCTATCTTGTGCATTTGGGCGTTTTCCTTGTTCGTAATATATCAACATGCTGCTTGAAGTACAACCTATGCATTTTCCTCCCTTTCTTCCCCTCCCAGAGGTAGACCAATGATACTGAACCCTGAGCGCACGGCCGCGATGGAGGAGGTCCTCAGAGAAGCCTTGACTAGCAGAAGGTCGATATTGAAGCCGCTACCTGAGCGCCGTATTTCCGATTTCTGAGCGTGTGTATCGTGGAAGGAGGAAGGCGAAAGAGAGCTAGCTGTATTTATATATTCTCTCTCTTAGCATACATAGATACATAGGAAGTGATGCTGTTGTAGTTGGGTTGTGGTTTTACATACATTCATTCTTTGGATAGTGTATAAATCGATTTTTTTTGGGAGGAGCCATCGGCTGATTCTCAGAGATGTCAAGTACATAGGTGGGTAAACTTTTTTTTCTTTTAAAACTATATATTTAGAAAAAATCTTCTCGATTGGTTTGCTTTACTTTGATCTGGCCTGGCCTAGCCTTGCCTTGCCTTTTTTGTTGTCGTACCGTCTAGTCCTTACATCGTGGAGTAGCTCACAGAGTTTTATGATAAATTGATTGATCGATATCACAAACAGATTTGATTCGA
>CAYWOQ010000115.1:0-4460 GCA_964459925.1 uncultured Roseivirgaceae bacterium | reverse complement strand
AGAATCAAACTTTTTGGACTAATTATTAAATCCTAATGCATAATCGAGGTTCAATTAACTAAACCTAGATAGGCTAACTTCAAATAGCGTTCACTACTTATATCGTTTACTAGTCCAACCAAACCATTTTTAGGTTCGCCCTGTACTAATTTGATCTTGCTGATCTAAAAAAGTGGAATTAATAGCAAAAAAGGTAAAAGTGTACTAATCAGAAACCTCAATTTTAAACCTGTATATTGCTAATGTATTATTTTCCTCATCTCTTAATCCATCTGCGTAATAAAATTCCCCGATTTTCCCAATCACGTTAAACCTGAAGGGGACTTTCGTATCCATAATTAGTTTTCTGCTTTGGTAGATTTGAAGACCCCATGGCTCTCTTCCTTTGACATGGTAACTCCTAAAAAGTAGGTTACTTTCACCATCCTTGTAAAGGTGACCATAATGGCTATATCCTAAAATTGTTTTATCAAACAGTTTATAGGAGGAAACAAAATCTTCCTTTGTATCATATAAATCATACCTAGCATTGAAATATTTGCCAGGCTCACCAAAAGTGGAAATATATTCAAATGAACCGGCATCAAATACATCTATCATATGGGATGCACGATCTGAAACATATACATATAAGCTATCCGAATCTCGATAAGTAAAATCGTATCCAAATAACCATTTCTTTTCCTTAAAAATTGCAGGATGCTTACGAATAACCCTTTCTAAAACTCCTGACTTTAAATCAACTACACCTACTGTAAAAGATTCTTCAAAATATCCATTAAAAACTTCTTTACTGTTCATTGTAGGATGAACAAAAGAGGCAATATGAACAGGAATCAGTGCTTTATTAGCATTTGTAACCGGTATCCACTGGGAATCGGTCATTGGAAAATCACGATAAATTAAATCATACATAGAGGGTTTTGAAAGATCTTTGCCGTGGTATGGAGGGCTCCGATTGATCCAACTAAACGGTTTTTTATCTATGATCTCACTTAGATTAGCTTCAAATGTTTTGAAAACATATGTACTCCCCAAAAAAAGGTGCCTCCCATCTAAAAATTCCCCGTGATACCATAGTGGACCATGAGCTTGGAAAGGAGAAGATCCCATACCTAATTTCTTTTCCAAAAATTCACCACTTTCATCAAATAAAAGAACTTCATGTAGTTCTGAATGAATATATGCTATTTTATTGTCAAAAACTCTAAAGTAACCTTCCTCAGAAAAAAGATCAATAGTTAATCTCAGCGTATCTATTGATTTAAAAAATATGTCAGCCTCAGATTGCAAAGTTTGCTTTTCGTTATTTTCACGCTTTTGACTACAACCAAAAAAAAGAAGAGTAGACAAAATGCCTACTCTCAATAAAGTGAATTTTAACATGTCTTCAATTTGAACAATTTCGACTCCATTTCCAGCACTCATCAGTAGAGTTGCATTGTGAACCATTATCGCCATTTGCAGCACATTTGTTATTATCCGTACATTTACAAGTAACAGTCGGATCTTCAATACTCTGCTGGGCATTCAAACTCCAGGACGTTAATCCTAACGTGCAAAAAAATAGGGTTACAACTGTAAAATAAATTTTCTTTTTCATTTTTATTATAAGTTAGATTTTAAAAAGAACTGGTTTATGTGGCCATCAGTAAACTAAATTAAATTTCATTTGACTTAATCAAAATCACAAATGGGGTGAACGAAATTGATTGAAATTGATTGAAATTGATTGAAATTATAGTTATTCTTACTTCAATAAACGTTCTTCAATAAACGTTGTGTATTATCAATTGATAATGCATGTGAATCATCTCCTTATTTAGTTTAGCATGAAGAGTTATGTGCCCAAGTCAAGATCGCAAGTCGCAGAGGAGTTATCTATAAGTGTCAGCACACTAAAAAGGTACCTGAAGAACGAAAATATAGAACTTCCTAAGGGAAGGTATCTTCTCCCTTCAGAGTATGAAAAAATATACCAGCTCTTTAATTTTACTCCAGAGTGAGAATTGCTTTTGTCTTTTTTATGTTGGTTCTTTATTCATGCGCCAATAGCTCGGAGCAACAAATAGAAGATGTAGCTACCCCTAGCCTAAGATCAGATACCATCACGGTTGCCTCCTACATCAGTCACATCACTAAGTTAGAATACCCCATCAAGGTCATTGGTAAGGTGAGAAGCGCATCACAAAGAAAAATCTCTTTTGAGAAATCTGGAATTATCTCTTCGCTATCCATTCAAAATGGGACAATGGTCAATAAGGGACAGCCCATAGCTACCCTACAAAACACCGATGAGCTCCACCAAATGGAAATGGCCACCATAGCTCTCAAAAAATCATTGGTAGATTTTGAACATGATATGCTTGCCATGTCCGACAGTATGAAATATGGTGAATCCTGGCCTAAAGTTAAGGAGAATGTTTTCCTTAAAACTGGTGTACTTTCTGCGAAAGTAGATCTTAAGAAGGCAGAAGAGGCTTATCGAAAAACGATAGTACTTGCACCTATTTCAGGCATAGTGGAGGGTATCACCCTCAAACCCGGTGATTTTGTTTCCGGCAATCAGATTTTTGGAAGCATCTATGACAATTCTAGTTTTGAAGTCTCCTGCCAAGTGTTAGAGTATGATATTCTAAAGGTTAAAAAAGGGATGAATACATCCATTACCTTATTAGCAGACCCCTCCCGAAAGATCGATGGGTATGTCTCTGAGATCAACCCGGCAGTAAATGAGGAAGGACTGTCTGAAGTACTTATTCAGCTAAAAGATGCTCAAAATATTCTTCCAGGTATGTCCGTACGAGTAGAAATAAATGTGACGGATGAGCCCAGAGTTGTTGTTCCTTTAGCAGCTGTAGTCAAGCGATCCGAAAGACATGTGATTTTTAGTATTGAAGATGGGGTTGCCAAATGGAACTATGTCACCTTAGGTAAGGATAATGGAGAAGATGTGCAGGTTTTGGATGGTTTAGAAGAGAATATGGTAATCGTCATCTCCAACAATCTTCAGATGGCCCATGATAGTCCTGTAAAAATTAGATAATCATAATCATTATCTATGAAATAAACTTAGATTGATTAGATATCGTTTTACTGAATTTCAAATGAGATAATATCATATTCAATTACATCTTCAAGATTTGATTCTCTATAAGGTGTTTCCTTATTTAACCATAAACCATCCTCTGTAACAAAGCAATGGACCGGTAGGTAAGTATTATAATCCAAATTAATTTGACCCAATTTTTCAAATTCAGAATTAAAAATCTTAAGACTTATTGGCTTAGTTCCAGGGTCTGACATATTACCATTGGCTTGCTTAATATCCACACTCCCTAGTACAAATTGATAATAAACTTTATTGAATCGATCTGGAATAACCTCTAAATAAACATCATTAGCCAATAAATTCTCATACAAAGACTGTTGATCCACCTCAGATCTTGCTAATGTACTCAGTGAATTTTCTCTTGGATTCTTTTTTGTAATTACGGTTCCGTCTTTAGAAAGGATGTAAATGTTTGGATCTACATGAAATGAGTAAATAAATTTATTATCATAAATAGTTCTTGATCCATAGGATAGTACTCCAAACTGATACTCTCCTTGATAAACTTCAGGATAAGCAAAATCAAACATAGTTAGTGACGTGTCCTTAAGATTGATTGATCCTTCAATAGGATTTTTATAATAATCAACACTTTCTCTTGATATATCTCTCTTTATAAATCTCCCGTATACTCTTGATTCTTTACTGTCAAAATACAAACCATAACTACCTAAGGTCCCTTTAGGGTGTAAGAAATAACCTTGGAATTTTTTCTGATCAAAAATATCCAAGTTGTATAGTACTTTGCTGCTTTGATTAGTAATAAAAAGATCATAATCTGATAATAAAAAAATACTGTCAGAATTGTGTGGATAAAATTCATAAATTGATCCAACTCCGTTAGGTCCATTTAGATCGAAATAAATTTTTTCTATAGGAACAAGAGCATCTAAATCAAATATTTCAATTGCATTGGAAACCCTATCCAGCGAGTAGAGTAAACTTTTTCCATTGGCCTTCTTAAAAAAAGGCTTATAGATTGATCCACTGTATTTAGCATTAATTGGAATTGAAACAGACGAAATATTGTATTTTAATTCAATCTTATTTGCCTGTCCACAGCAGAAACAAAGAATCAAACAAAAAGGTAACAAACGATTCGATTTCTTCATATATGTAGAAATTTAGAAGTCAAGTTCCAATAATCTTGACTTCTATATAAGAAATTATCCACCTAGAGACTCAAATCCATCACTTTCGCACTTACACGATTCTGAAGCTGCATCACAATCACAACAAAACCTTTGGCCAATTTGGTAGGTTGATGCTCCTTTTCCTGTTTGATTCTGAGAATGTTACCAGCAAGTAGTAATGTACATTTTTTGGCAATTAAGGATGTACAGAAAAT
>CAYWOQ010000114.1:0-4741 GCA_964459925.1 uncultured Roseivirgaceae bacterium | reverse complement strand
TATCCAAAACTCTAGCCCACCTTTTGATTATTCTATTGAATAATCCGGGTTTAACGTGTTTGACGATTTATTTCTTTTTCTGAATCTAAAAGGAGTATTGATTATTACGCCTATTGTATCAATAAACTTAGCCCATGTTGTTGGGTTGTTTTCATCTCCACGTGGTGATTCGAAGAACTTGATCACTTTCTTCAAAGAGTTGTCAAGTAAAGCGAGGTATAATACGATACTCATAAACCACAAAAAGCATGTGTTAAAAATGAATGTTGGAATTTGAAGACTTCCAACCACTTTATAAGGAGCATAAAAATGTGCTCTACCAAGCGTGGAATAAGGTCTCATGAAGATAGGATCCTTCTTTTGAATGAGTTGCCCTTCACCTCTGTAGACCATATCAAATTGTGTTCTATTGGTGAGTAGATTAGCTAAGAATTCATTATGATATTGTCTTTCAAGCTTAGTAAATTCCTCTTTGCCTAAACTATTAACAATAAACTTATAGACTGAATCCCTTTTTGATTGAGCCTTAAGGTATCTATCCGCAAAGAGTTGCCTCGCTTGTTGGAGGTGATTATCTACTCTTTCCCCTATACTTCGGTTGTAATATTTGGTATTTAGCTGCTCTATATACTGAAAGGGTCTAAAACCATGTATTTTATGTAAACTGTTGATTTCATTTCTCAGTATTTTGATTTGATTTTCTGACCTGAACCAAGAAGTACTATCCTTTAGTAATTGTCTATTGATCGATTGTAATTCAGGAATCAAATAAGATCTATGAACTGAGTTCACACTGATTTCTCTGTTTACTTCAAAAAAATACTTTTCGTAATCATTATATCTAAATTGAGCAACAGCCAGTGCTTCGTATGCCCATCGTGATGCCATGAGATCACCCACGACAGGTACATACTTTTGGTTGGTTAGAGAATGATGTAGTTCATCAAATTTAATCATTGCTCCACCTAGTAAAAGCTGAGGTACTAGTATGAATGGAATAAGTATGTAAATCGTGATGACTGAATTCAGCGCAGAAGAGATATTTAGACCAACAATATTTGCAAAACAGGATACGGAGAATAATGTAAGCCAGTAATAGAAAGTCATACCATGTATCTCCAGTATGTAGTTTCCTATTAGCACAAATGATAAGGTCTGAATCGCTGATAATAAAAAGAGATAAACAACCTTTGAATTGATGTAGCTGAACCTGGATAGGTTAAGAAATGATTCTCTTTCCAGAATTTGCCTATCCTTATATATCTCCTGTGCACTAACAGTCAGTCCCATAAAAAGTGAGACCACAATTGACATAAACAGATATACAGGTAAGTTAATATTCTCAGAAAATGCATAGGTTTTTTCTGGGGAATATTTCGAAAAGTATCCGAGTATAAATGCCAGAAAAGGGGCCTCCAATAGATTGATGAAAATATACTGTCTATTGGAAATCTTGGAATAGAAATTACGTTTACTAAAAATTTTGAACTGTGCCCATGTGTCAGGAATGCTGAAGTTTGAAGGTGGTAGTACAGTCTCGTACTTCAATTTTTCTACTACTGGCTCAATGTTTTGTTTGTATTTCCTAAACCAGGTTTCCGGAGTTACCCTTCGCTTTCTTGTAGATCGACCATTTTCGTCGATTTCTCGTGCTTCAATTATTTGTAGAATCTGTTCAGGAATCACATTACCGCATCTGGGACATTCGCTTTCTGCAGCATTGACCTGAGTATTCATGGTTTTGAAATAAACGACGGCATCAATAGGGTTACCATTATAGATTGGATAACCTCCCTTGTCGAGAATCCAGAGTTTATCGAATAACTTGAAAATTTCTGAGGATGGTTGATGGATGATTGCTACCACAAGTTTCCCTTTTCTGGCTAAATCCTTCAATAAAACCATCATTTTCTCAGAGTCCATAGAGGAGAGACCAGAGGTTGGTTCATCAACGTACAAGATTGATGGTTCCCTTATTAATTCTAGTGCAATATTGAGGCGTTTTCTCTGACCTCCAGATATTGTTTTATTAAGTGGATCCCCAACCTTTAACTCTTTAATTTCTTCAAGGTCGAGATCTTCCAGCGCTTTGGCTACCGTTTTCTCTATTAAATCTTCTGAAAAATCACTAAAACAAATTTTTGCATTGTAGTATAGGTTTTGATATACGGTTAATTCTTCAAACAATAGATCATCTTGAGGAACGTAACCAATGACCCCTTCCATAGAAGCCTGTTCTAATGAAAAACCGTTGATATGCAGGCGTCCGCTATCAGTAGGTATTTTTCCATTAAGGATGTTCATCAATGTGCTCTTGCCGGTGCCGCTACCACCCATGATACCAATTAACCTTCCCGAGTCTTCCGAAAAAGTAAATGACTTTAAGCCACTGTTGCTATTCTTAAATTTGAATTCAATTTCATCACCAGCCAGGACTACTCTCGTTTTAGTTTTATCAGTTATAAATTGTTTTGTTACCTCAGATTCATAGATGGAGGATATGTTCGGTCCCTTGATAATGGATCCTGGTTTTAGTATGTAAGATCTTGAAGGTATGATCTTTGTTCCTTCTAAAAATAGATTCAGTAGTCCATCATATCTAAAAACAAAAGTTTCTACACTTTTCAGGTATAGAATTAGAATCCTTCCGAAAAGATTCTGAACAAAAAGATGACGTGGTTTATTATCGGATTTTTTCTTTCGTATAATCCAAGCCATCTCCTCAGGCCATTCGGTCTGTTTATTATCAATAACTAAGATTCTCTTCTTATCTAATTCAGATGTGTCAGGTCTTAGTATGAAATCTTTAAGGTTGGTAACATCGTCTTGGTCGAGATTGAAGTTTAAGGCAACCAATGCCGCAAATTCTTCCTCTTTAGATGTAATCTTCTTATCTGCACGAATAAGCTCCATTAATTGCATGAAAACTATGAGACGTTCTGATAGTAGAAGCTCTTTATTTAGTTGATTACAAATCTTGGCTATTTGTAAAATACTTGTGCTATCAACTGTTATGCCTCCAGCTTCATGTATAGTTGGTTGATTTTTGTAAAAATTAAGGTAGTCGTAAAAGAGCTTAATATACTCTTCTGTAATTGTATTGTTATTTAAGTTCTTTTGAAGATAAGGTCTGATGACGATTTCACCGGAATCAACTGCATCAGTATCTTCTTTAGCGCTTTCAATGATAGCGAATAAATGAACTAAGGCATTAATTATTGATTCAGTCATAAAGAACTAAAAAAGCCTCAACATTGGTTGAGGCTCTAAAAATATAGTTTCGTGCGTGATTATCCAACGATCAAATCTCTCATCTCTTTTACCCCCCGTGAGATATCCCCAAATTGCCCCTCAGTCATTTCCGTTTCTTCACCCAATTGATCAAACACTAATTGAATGTATCTTAAATTTGGTAAAAGTTGACCTACGTTTTCATCATCTTGGTGTTCTTCCATTAACTCAACGAGTTTTGCAACCTGAGACTTTTGGTTGGCAAGTACCGCCATCAATTCCCCTTTATTCTCACTTAGTTTGATGAGTTCACAAGTGATGTACAATCCCTCTATGACACTACCTCCAATAACTAAAATTGAGGTTTTTTCCTCTCCATTCTGGTTTAGATAATTGTAGGTATCGTAAAATGACTCAGATACAATAAATATCAATGAATCTAAGTTTTCCATATTACTTTCAATACGGTCTGCCATCGTTGCATTAAACGCAGAGGTAATATTTAAATCGTCTATCAATTTTTTACATACTTCAAGAAAATCGATTGTTTCCTGTGTTTTTTCAAAAGTAGCCGCATAATTAAAATCAGCTCCATAGACTCCAAGATTCGTAGCTTTTTGCCATGTCGCCACATACTCATCTACTTTTTCCGGGTTGTTAACAATTTCTGCAGAAAAGGATGTATTAGCATTTTGCAACATTTGGGATACTTCAAATGCCGATGGTAGAGGGTAGGTAAACTCCCTTTCAACGAAAGTCTCGATTTCTTCCATTTTTTCATCATTAGACTGCTCAGCATTTTTTGATCCTCCCGAACATGCCGCAATAAAAAACACGATTCCAGCTGCTAGTAAAATATTAAGTGAGTTCAACTTCATTTTTGTCTTATTAAAGTTATTAAGTTCAAGATTAATTGATTCCTTTCTATTGATCAAGAATTTAGCTAAATCAATTGAAAAGTTATTCCAGTCCGAATTTTGTTCTGTGCCAAGCTCGTTCGTGAAGATAGTAAAAAAGCATCTTCAAAAAGCTTTCGACAATGGCTACACCGGTTGCTTTTTCAATAGCGCTTGGATCGTCTCTGAAAAATATAAATGCAAGCATAAAGGTTGTTACTGATGCAATGATTCTCCAAGTGATGGTCTTATAAAAGTGCCTAATAGAACTTTTTATGTTCAGTTTTGATGTGAACCAAACTCTTTCATGATAGTAATACAGAATCATTTTAAGGAAGGCTTCAGATACAGCAACCCATGAAGCCTTTTCTGTGGCATTTGGGTCTTCACGAAAAAAAAAGATTGTTAAAAGAAACGTGGTTCCTGTTGCAATAAATCTCCAGGTTATTGTTTTGGCGATATGTCTTTTTCGGCTTTTCATATTGAAGCATGCAAATCATATTGAAGCATGCAAATAAAGCATAAGAAATTCACTTAGCATTGTGAGAATATGAATTATACCAATAGTGTCCTAAACATTTGGTATTTATAAGAAAGATAAGTCAAATTGAGTC
>CAYWOQ010000113.1:0-4762 GCA_964459925.1 uncultured Roseivirgaceae bacterium | reverse complement strand
TAATTATAACATTGACGAAGATATGTACGAGCTTTTTGCGGTAGTAGTGCATGTTGGATCCGGCCCTAATCATGGACATTATATCTGCCTGGTGCGATCGCATGATCGATGGCTGACCTTTGATGACGACGACGTGCGGCTTCTCGAAGATGGGCAGCTTCAACACTTTTTCGGGAGTACATCGGATGCTACTCCTACGAATGAGCATGGGTATATGCTCTTCTACATGCGAAGGTTTTGAAGAATTTCTCTCTCTTTTTTTTTATTGGAAAAGAAAAATCTCCAACTGTGGCGTCTTTTGTTATTAATATTATTATCACCATCATTATTCTGATTCAGACACAACGCACAGTAGTATCAACCTTAACACTGTTTTTAAAGTATCGGCTTGCGAACAGGGAAGAGAAGTCAAGGGAAGTAGAGTATGTCCGGACGTCTCATACCAGTGAGATGAATGGCATGTTGAGCAACGAAAATCCGTCAATGCCTGTAGACGACAAATCATAAGCTACGACAACTCTGAACGTGAGACTGAGTTTAGAGTCTTTGTACTATAGTTGTGACAACATAGCTGTCGGGCCATGTTGGCTCAGTGCGTAAATAGTGTATATCATTGGGATGTCTCTTTCTACTTTTAAATAATGTATGCTCGTGCCCATATATCTAACTAGAGAGAATGTCTAGAGGGGGACTAGGATTTCCCCTCTTCGCTGGAAGAAGAAAACCTGTGATCTATAAAGGAGTTCACTATTTCGAGGCGCTTCTTGGCAGCAGTTAGCCTTGATCGCAGTTCTGCCAGAGTCTTCTCGCTAAAAACACGCTTTTCGCTTACAGATCGCTGCTCAGGAGGAGGGCGGGGAGTGATGGTTTTTTTTTTGGCGTACGTAAAAGACAGTGGAAAAGGGAGGTTAGCAGGAGAATATATTGGTATATGACCGAGAAAACTTTCCAGACAAGGTTACGTACATAACTCACTTGTCATCCTTCAACTTTGGAGAAGCTCATACCTGAACTGAGGAAAATAAGTGGCCGTACATACTCGCATATTCCCAGTTGCCACGAGTATATAAGAAGTAGGAGTATGCAAATATGGCATTGGTCAATCCCAAAAAGTAACTTATAGGCTCCATGACATCCCAGCTAAACTCAACGTACCTGCCCATCCTCGATTAGTATAATTACTTGCGTGTAAGACGCTCAAACCAACAGGGACAGATAGTTTATTCAATGTTTATTCGATTGAGCCCGTACGTTAGGTGAGCCATAATTCCATATTGCGCGAGGAGGGCCACCAGCCCGCCTCTAAACACCAGGTCTGTCCGTTGCCGCGCTGTCATGTCGATCTCAGATTTTCGATCCTCAAACTCTTTCAGCTGCTTGGAAAGGAGAGGAACAAGTGCAGTGGAATGCAGAGCAACACAGCATAGCACAATGGTAATCCTGACGCGTTCTCTTTCATGTATAACACGGCAACTTGGCCATTTCATCAAGCACATACCTGAGTTTGTATGCTCTCTATCTCACTCTCGATCTCTTTCTTTAACATCAAGTCGGGGTTGAGCGCGCTGAAAATCGTTTGGTACACCTGCGCTCAAGCGAATACCCTGTTTTCACACCAGTAAACAACTGCGCACAAGAGACTTTTACAAAGGAAAACTTGCTTACCTTGTCTGGATGTAAATACACAGTTTCCTGAAACTTGAAGACAATTGACGTGCGATGGAGTATATTCAGGACTTCTTCGGCTTGCTCCAGAGTCTCTGCAGCTTCGCTGTTGTGTGTCGTAGTGTACGCATCCATGACAAGAAAACGAACAACTGGGTCAATGCAATACTGAAGCTAGGCACTTTCGAGACCGATTCTAATGAACAGCTCTCATGTACTCGATCGTGGAATAGAATAGGCTACTGCGTTTTTTCTTTCTTTCCTTCTTCCTCTCAAAAGCGCTTCTCATGACCCAGTTCAAGCAAAAACACTCTACTGGACTTTGCTTGGCAATAGTGGCGCTTACGTCTCAACCGCCAACTGCAGAAATTCTCTCACTGGCATCCTGTCCGCTGCATTGTCAAGACGAAGCCGCAACAGGCGAATTCCAGTGTTCTGTACTTCGATTACCCCATGATCATGACGAATCATGCAGACTTACGAGTTCTTATCTCAGAAAACACGTGCCACCGACAAATTTGCCTAATTCGCGCTCGGTCTCTTTATACACTCACCCTCGCTAGCTCCTTGGAAAGCCGCTCCATGTTACCAAGTGCGCCATGGCTAGAATCGTCGGCCAGCTTGACGTATCGAGCCGATGTCAGGCATCGAAGTCGACGTTTGCGCTTCTTGTGCCCAACTCCATGACTCCTCCGCCGCTGTTGACAGCTTTCACGAGTGCTGGTGTGGCATCCTAGCTGCATCGGGTGCCGCATGTACTTCTCGGAGGGCCAGGTCAGATCGATTGCCGCGGGGCGAGCTCTAATCTCCTGTGCAGCCTGGACGATGAATCGATGCAGGACACGCCGCAGCATCGCGAGCCTGGAATATAGGCCGGGTCTCGTTGTTGGTGCCGTCACCTGAGAGCGTCGAGATGAAAACATATGCCACAAGGTCAAGTCTACGCTACAATCAGGACGAGCTCATGTTGTCGTGTTCTATGTCATCATTACGGTTATTGCCACGATCACGATTTTCCTCTTGGATGAAACTAGTGACATTTGAAGCTGCCAATGGGCATCGGACATCATACTCAACCTCCCTTTGCTCATCTTGTCGGTCTATACGTGTCTGATGTCTATTGAGTCCCCGTAAGACGCCGCTCGCGTTCTCAGGGCTGCATGGCACTCTTCGAATTGGAAAAGGAGGAGGAGGAGGAAAAGAAGCAATAAAGAAAAAGAAAAAGACACTATTCGTGCCTCGGTTTCAGTTGGCTTCCTCTCGTTGAAACTTTGCTTGATGCTCACTTTAGGCGATCTACACGAATGCACGCTCTCATCACTCGATCTCGGCTCTTCGCTACTCTTCTCGCTCCTGATCTTTGGTTGCACTGTATTGCTCAAGACTTGCCGCGACAAGCCGCAAGGCTGGCAAATTGAATTAGGGTTATCGTGCGCATCTCTGAGAGGGCTGGTGGAGATAAAGGCCGAATGAATTTATGCGTGTCGTGCATTTCAAGTTCTGTAGCGATAATCGATGGAAGATTTTAAAAGAAGAAGAAGAAGAAGAAGAAAATAAAAGAGGGAGCAAATGCCTCGTCCTCCGACCGAGTGCTCGAGCTGGTGCAGACATTCAAGGGATGTGAGATGTATGAAACTGCTTGGACGCTCATTGTGCTCTTCTCTTGTTTATTTTCGTTTTTCGGAGAATTCTCTGGACTGCGATAAGGACATCGTGACGAGAGCGAGGCGACCAAAGCTTTTCGATCTGAATTCCCAAGCCTTTCAAAAGGCCACATTGTGTCGTCGTTGGTGGTGGTGGTGGTGGTGGAGGATCGAGCATGGTGCCACCACCGCGATCAAAATTGGGAAATAGAGGAAAAGGGGAGAAGAAAGCGCAAAGATATGTCACTCCCCAGCTCTTCAAGGAGCGCGCAGAGCAAGACTGATCAGTGCAACAGTATGATACATTGATGTGGCTATGCGACAGCAACACACCACCCTCTTGGGCACTGTTTTGTTTTTTCTTTCTTCCTTTTTCCAAGGCCTTTATTCTTCAAAGTGGTTGCCGATTCTGTTACAGCTCCTTGCCCTCCTGCCCAGAGATACAAAGCATCAGTGACAGTGGCAGTGATAAATGACGATAGCAACCCCAACAAAGACAGCTGGACTCGCTGCAGTAGATTCCGTCTGAGATGGACTGGGAAAACACGGGCTTCCCACAAGGTTAAACCCGAGCAGAAACTGTCAAGTGAACTCGAAAGGGAGGGAAAGGGATTTATCTGATCCGCAATTTTCAATCTTTCGCTTGTTCGTTTAACTGTTCTTCTCCCTGCTTCTCTCTCTCTTTGTCCTTTCAAGGAAAAGCCTAGTCAATAAAACTCGAAAGGCCAAGCAGAGAAAAAAATTATGGAACAACCGATAGCTCTTTTCGACCTATTGCTATCGAACCAACGATGATAGCAAAAAAAAACTGGCCCGAAAACCAGCTATAGGTACTATCAAACCCGAGTCGGTCGGAAAAACTACTTTTGCAAACACACTTGAGGAAAATGTTTCGAGCAATGTTCTCATTGGGGCCACAGTTGTAGACCTTGGCGCTGCCCGGCTTCTTGTTGACGTTGCCGCATTTGCCCCAGCACTGCGTCCTGAATTCTCCCGTCATTACACTGAGCTTTTTGCCGTGCATCAATATCTCGGAGGCCCAAAAGCTCCTGAATTGGTAATGCCGCCAGCCCAGCATCGCTCGGGCGGTCTTAGAGCGGACCATCCGACGCCTGTCGCCCCCGCGCTTGGGCTCCTTCATCATCTGATGGGTTTCGAAAACCGGCAGCAAGATGGTGCCGAAGTTCTTGTACAGGTCGTTGGGCACCTTGTTGTGCGCCTTGATCAGCGCGCCGACCGCGCTGTACGCCGGATGCATTTGGGCGTAGTCTGCAGCCAGGGATGCTCTTCCATGATCCGGCGGATGCTGGCGTCGTGCTTCACGATAGGCCGACTTGGCTCTTTTGCGGTCACGAAGCGATCCCTCAGTGGGCTCTGATCCACACGAAACTCTTCCTTCTGGACCGCCTCCAGCCACCGATTGTAGACCAACTGCCCCGCTCCCATCTAGTCGC
>CAYWOQ010000112.1:0-4864 GCA_964459925.1 uncultured Roseivirgaceae bacterium | reverse complement strand
ATGATGGAGCCACATTCCAATGCACAGCTGAGCAAACAGCATGCATTCAATCCATAGCTGAGGAGGCCGGTGAATTGAGAAACTGTTCTTCAAACCGGAGAAACAGTTGGTATATCGCCAGAAAACTAACTTAGGGTTTTCAGGTGATGATATTTAGGAATCTTGTAAATGCTATAAAACAGGTACGGTGTACCCGGCGACCACTTCAGTGTGAGTGCTGAAGATGGCGGCTATCAGTCTCCAAATATGCGTCTATTCAACCGAAAAGAGCGCCGTTGATACAACCGTAACAACTAATTGGAACCAAAAGAAAACTATCTTTATTGTTGGTATAAAACTGAATAATTATTTTGTGTGATTAAACTACCTAAAAACTCAGGCTTTAGCCTTGACAAAACTAACGAAAACTAAAACTACGACTACGATATCCAAAGAACTTGGTTGTTTGGATTCGTTCCGTCGAAGGCGCCGTCACAGACAAACAGACGACGTCGATTGGCATCTGACTACGATCAGACACCCTACGTCCCGTTGAGGACTAATTCTGTCCCGGACCGCGAACGAGGAATAATTTATCACTCCCCTTTCTCGTGAACGGAACGCTTTGACGATTTATCATCCTTAGAAGGGACGATATTACTGGTATCGCCAGACCAGAACATCAAGGGACGTAGCAATGGCCAAGCCACGTTATACCCCCAATGCTTGCTACACAAATCTGCTGGGTTTCGCGTACCTTTAATGTACACGAATCGGAAGACCTTTGCCGAAATGGCCTCGCGGACACGGTGGTACGAAAGAGCCATGTGGCGTTTGGTAAGCTTTCCCTCTGGGATTGAGCTACTATCGACAACCGACTTGTTGTCACCAAACATATAGGACTTTCCGAGCGGAATCCCCATGTAGCGTAGGGTGGTTCTGAGCTCCATAATCTGCTCGGTGGCTGTTCGAGCAGCTACGAATTCAGAACCGTAGGTGGAGGTCTCCACGGTATTTTGCTTCTTAGAGAAGCTATCGATGAGGGTCTTATTCAACATATGAAGAATGCCCGTCACCGATCGTCCTGTCGTCGTGTCATGCATCAAGTTTGCATCGACGAAGGACACCGTGTCGACAACCTTTCCAAGGGGAGTCGGAGCGTCGTGTGGGACTTGCTCCTCGGCACCGTGATATACGGTGTGCTCCCAATCATACTCCTTATCAGGAATATTGGAAAGGTACTCCGGCCTTTCCGTTCGTAAACGGATGGCAGCTTGTCGGAACTTGGCCAAGAAGCCGACAATGCGTTGGACACGTGTGAGATGGCCTACACGTGGAGCTACACGATAGCCTGACATTGTCATGACGGCTGTGTGGACGTCCATACGTCCAAGCGTGATAGCCCATTGGACTTGACCAATGAGGGATTGGTACTTTTGAATACCTGCCTCATCAAGAAGATCGGTCGTGTCCAAGTCCGGGTGATCGCCTGGGATCATAGGAGAGGTGTACTGTTTCGGTTTGTGGCCGAACATCCTCTCGAATGATGCGATCATGCGATCGACGTACCATTGTGCGGACATGCACAGGGTTCCGTCAGGATCGCGTCGGAACTCAGCACCTAGATGGTAGCTGAGAGGCCCGGAACCCTTGAGTTTGAGATTGTAGGGCTCGCTTTGCCAATCGTCGATCAGGTAAGCTCGGTACAATTCTAGAACTCTCTCGCTAATCTCAACTCGTGCCGAATCTGAGATTACTTTGTCCATCGCTCCCCTTTTCCTGATCTGGTCCTGTAGAGTGTTGATGAATTCTGCTGTGGACTTTAAGGGGTAGCAGTCCATAACCCTCGATTCTCGACCGATATAAATTTGGGCTGCCTTGACACCTCCTGAGTCGACTGCGGCGACATCCGAAAACACTGTGTCTGTTGCTACCGCTTCATGTCTACGGATCACATTGTGGGCTGGAAAAGGTGACTTGATAGTGTTGTAGATGTGGGGTCCTGACAACACATTGCGATAGTACTGTGTAGTCGAATTTAAGGTTGCTTCGACTACCTCCTTGGATTGATACAAAAAACATGGCTTGATCCTTTCGTATCGTTCTTGGGTGAGAGTTCTCTCAGCTCTGTTGACATGAATAGTCCTGAAACCTTTAGGATCTAGGTTAGGATCATATTCTTCCTCCTCCTTGTCTTCCTTCGGGAATAGATATGGGTCGTCTACCACAAACGGTACCCTATCTTCTGTGATCGTGTCCTCGACGTGTAAATTCCGAAGCTCGTGGATCATTGCGTCGTTGGCCGCTTGGTTGATCTTCTTCCTTCTTGAGGGACTCGATCTCAGTCTTGTAGTTCTCATGCTCTACTAGTTCCCTTTTCTTATAATTCCCAAATTCGTCAAATGGGTACTTGAGTTGTCCTAACTCCATCTTTTCGATATTTGCATACCAGTCCTCCTTGTCGCTGATAACGTTATCCAATACTGACGGGTCCCATTCCACGTCTGACGTCATTACTATGTGTGGAAGGGAGTCATACTCTTCGTCCGTGTAAGGTCTTTGACGAATGTACGGTAACCCGTTCATGATGTCGATAGGGATAACGTATCCTTCGAGTGTAGTAATACGCTGCAATCCTCCTTTAGTATTCATGGAACGTTCGTTGACATCAATCTTGTAGTGTTCCATTTGTGCTGACGCGTGAATGGAATTCCCTTTGCCGTACAGTGCTACTTGATGCCAGATGGCAATGATCGGACCCTTATTGGTATGCATATATGCACCAACCGTACCGATCGGGACTCCGGATAGCTGAGAGTCTGCCAGACCTGAAACGTTGACTCTTCTAGGGATTGCATCCACCTGCATGATCCTGCAGTCGTCACCAGCTACTCCTCCGTTAGCTCCTCTGTCTACCAAGGATCCCTTCTTGGAGCTCTGATGATTGGAGACGTTGTAAGTAACGTTGGCATTTACTTTGATTTTGCCAATCTTGGGGAAACTGGTCTTCTTGTTCCTGCCATTGCCACTCTTGGATTCTTTCTTATTCAGGGAGTCATTGCTCGCGAGGAAGGCCTCTAGCGAGAAATCAAAGTCGTTTGTATTGGTAGCTGTTCCCGTCGACGTGACGTTCACATCATAGAGAACGGGTCCTTGGTCGTCTTCTATAGCTCCAGGGCTTGAAAGGTCCATAACGTTCACGTCTATGGTTCCTTGGTCAGGTGATCCTCCACTAGTGGCTTGTGCCTCGTACGCTCTTCTAGTAGGTGTCGATGAGTTGGACGGTAACATTCGTCCTCCTAAGCCCCCTCGACCACCTCTACCAAAACCTCCTCTTGCTAATGGAGGTGTTCCGCTTCCTGGACGTTGACTTGACCTTTGAGGTGATCCCCTCATCGGTGAGTTGTAACTCTGCTGAGAGGGTTGACTGCTTCCTGAACTTCTTGTCGATGATGAAGCGTACTTCTGCTTGTAGAAGGCGTCGATCTTTGTTTTGTCTTCTGGGGTAAATGAATTCCACAATCTCTGTCCTTCAGGAGTTAAACTCCTAAATACTGGCGCACTAACCGAAGGTCCATATCGAGAAGTAGATCCTTCGTTCACTTGGATGTCATCTACTTCTTCGTCGTGGTCGTAGGATTCCTCGGAGTCCCATGCATGAAGATTAGCTTGTGTGGCGTAATAATCTTCGTCTTCGTGAAGTTGGTCGTGGCGATTGACTTGGAAACCGAGGGGATCGAGGTCGTGTTGGTTAATCCTCAATCTACCCATTCTGTTAGATACATTCTCAACATTCTTGTTATCGATTGCATCAGCGATGACAAGTACATTCTCCTTGTAATCGTTGTAGGAGAATTTGGATCCGCCTCCGGCGATTTGAAGGTTTTCCATTGTGTTGATACCAGCGATCTCGGGTACGCCACGCAATGCTGTTTCGAGATGTGTTCGGAGCATGTGTTCTGGAAGTTGGTTCCCAGCTCCTACGATGGAATTGTATTCTCTCACGTTGTCTAACCATGAGAGAATCCAACCTCGTAGTGCCTTGTTGGTCCTTGTAGATCCCCATTTTGCACTCGTGATTCGTTCCAATAACTTGGTCGAACGGTGTTGAGCAACCGCAGATGATGTATGGTGAACATATAATTCCTTGATGATCTGATGAGCATCTGAATCTGTTTCGTGAGTTCGAACCAGTGATTGACCCTTATCTGTTTGTAGAATACGGACTAACACAGCGTACATAAACTGCTTCTTTTGCTCATATAGCTCCGTGGCAGCTGCATCGCTGGCAGGAGGTCTCTTGCCGTTCACATCGGTAATCTCGACCAGATCGTGAGTCTTGGCTTGCGCTTTAAATTCACGCCACCATGCATCCCATCGTACTTCGTCACGGAATACGTGATAGTCATCTTTGTTGCGCTTGATACCCTTTTTGAAATTAGCAGCGCCGGTGTTGCTCGCCAGCTTTGCGAGTTCATTGGCTCTCTGCGCGTCGAGAAGGTTTACTCTCTTCTTGTATTCGTCGTACTCCAATTTTTCTTTGGAATCCATGCGCGCACCGAAATATCGAATGGGAACTTTCGGGTCATAGGAGCCGATTCTATTCATCGAAGTTGTCTTTCGTGATAGATGTCCATTCTGGTTTTTCTCCGGCTTCTTCCGCTAAGAGTTGGTATAGTGCGATTAGCGACCTTACAAGAGACACATGGCCTTTCGCAATGGGGTGAGTAACGCCGTGTGCATCAGTGTACGTGTCTGTCTTGAAGTCTTCTAGATCGATGGAACTGAACGCAGCTGTGTTATCGATCTTCTGTTCTTCAAAATATCTACCCAGTGGATCAGTATCTGTGACTTCTAGGAGCACCTCCTTGATATGTTTCCATGT
>CAYWOQ010000111.1:283-4914 GCA_964459925.1 uncultured Roseivirgaceae bacterium | reverse complement strand
TGTGTGTGTGTGTGTGTGTGAGAGAGAGAGAGAGAGAGAGAGAGAGAGAGAGACACTCGATTATACTCTATTTTCCAGGGAAGCAGCTCCATCTCGAAAAGTCTGACAACTAGAGACCAATGCCTTGTTCAGATTGCTCCTATTGGCAGAGAAGCGCCTCCATTGTCACGAGCCTCAAGCGTCTTGTACAACAAAAAGCAAGTTTTACTCCATGCTCGGACCAAAACATCAGCTGGCAGTTCTTGCCATTGTGGTTTCAAGCATTACGGGAACTCAAGGCCTTTGCGACTGTGACTTTGAATTCGGGACTTACGAGCCATGGTGTGGCTCTAGCGGTCTGATCTACGCGAGCAAGTGCGATGCAACTGAATGTGGAACGCATGTCGCAGAATTTCCTTGTTCCTCGATCGTTGATCCAGACCCTAATGATGATATTTCACAGCTTGCGCTTTGTGAAGAACAATGCTCTGTAAGTTAGCAGAGAATACAGATAAGGCTTTTTTCCCTCTCCCTTTAGCTCTGAAAAGTCTCATCGTTGATTTCCCCCCCTCTTTGTATGCTACCTGTTCTGTACAAGCCAGAATTCTTTCTTGCCCCCTTCTTGTGGGAACCCATGCGTAAACGCAACAGCCTCAACATTCGATCCCCAGTGCGGCGCAAACGGAGTCCTTTACGCGAATGGATGCCAGGGCTCAAAATGTGGTTCCCACGGAATGTTTTTCGCCTGTTCTTTGTTTCTTCCTGATGAAGTAGAAGAGCCCACAGAAGAAGAAATGACGAATGCTTACAACGAATGTGCGACAGTGTGCGGGGTAAGAAAACATTTAGGGGAGAAAATGTAGTTCAATCTCCAACCTCAACTTTTATACTTACCCCCAAGACCAAACCTTGATATACAGGAGTCAAAGATACAAGATACTGTAGACTTCTTCTTTGTTCCACCAGCCATAGACTTGAGTGACCTTTATGAAATAGCCAGTGAGGTAGAAATCTCGCCATGTGGACCACAGCACGTAATGGGGGATGTCACATTGGATGAGATTGTCGATGTAAGTTTTGTCGTCATTCTTCTTGTGGTTATACCCTATTCTATTTGTTTGTTTTTTTTTTTTTGGAAGGAGGGGGAGGGAGAGGGAGGCATCAATAACAGAAATAAAGCCTCTTTTTTTTCTTGGTCTGTCATAGCTGTCCTTATTTTTGCTTCTGTTCAACGGAACAGATCCAAGACGTCGTTGGTATCATTTCTTTATCACTCAAGCTTACCTCTGCTGACATCATCCCAGAATGTGCTGTAGAACTTGCAGACTTCAATCAGGATGGTGTAAATGGCACTGTACCAGTAAGTATTGTATTTGCGCAAAACTCAAAATAATTTTCTCCCTCTCCCCTCTCCTCCCCCCCTTTTGTATGTGTTGATTCCTACGGCGAAAGAGTTGGAGATGGAAGCTAATAAAGAAGAACAATTTTCAACTTGTTTCAATACGTCAGGATATTGTGGCTCTCATCACAGACTTAATTGGCAGCCAAGGGTGAGGCCAATAAATAAAAAACACGCAAGACTTCCATCTCGCGTAAAGAAAAGAAAAGGATACCAGAGGCTTGATCAACATACAAGACTTGTAGACTCTGTATGAAAAGATGATGATATGTTGATTAATACAAACTAAGCGTCCTAGGATATTACCTTTGATTCTACGACCAGCACAGTCGTTAATCTGTAATCGAATAGATACTTTAGCATGCATTCGGAGCTATAGACGATACGAACCACCACCAGTGGCACTTTGGCATAGCTCTTGGTACTACTACATCTCCACAGAGGTCTTCAGCTTCCTCAGCTGCAGACTTTATTGCATTGTCCAGAGTATTCAGGCGCTGCATAGTATCAAAAGGTATACCGCTCCAGGGAATATCTACTGGAAGAAGAAGAAAAACAAGGAGAACAGAAACGTCCACAGTTTCAAGTCGCAAACTTGGCCAACAGGACAATAAGACAGAGAATCGAGCACCAACCATCTGTATCATTTGGCTTGATCACTTTTCGTAGAGCAAGGTGGTCTCCAGCAATGCCAGTCAAAACGGTGGCATAAATTATTAATGCCTGCAAGGCGCTCCTCATCCACGGCACTTCAACGTATTGATGAAACCCACCCGCCCAAGGGTCGTACGTCTGATATTTATCACCAAAAGCCATTTAGTAAGCATATCTACATGCTGATAACACCATCGCTCGCCGATACTTTTGATACGCACCTCAACGCACCTCAGCGCGTCATTGATAAAGGACGTAATAAGAGAATGGTGGTAGATAAATAGATAGCGGCACAGGCTTGGCATCATCAAATTGACTACCTGAGACCTCGTGTGGCGAAGACGTGTCTTTTTGGATCGATCTTGACTCAGTAGCCATATCTTGAAGACCATCTCCATCAGCTGGTGTGAAACTAGACTCAAATTGACCTCTCTTTTCACTCTGGAGCTGAGACTGCTGCCTTCTATCTGAAAGCCATATACATGTGTATTTCAATTAAAAAAAACTCTAGTCGATCAGATTAGTGCTAGGTACAGTTTGAGAGACCCAAGGCATTTGTGGGGTGGTATATAAAAGCCTGAATGACCAACCATGTCAATAATTCCAAGAAGACTGTCATACGAATTCCTAAACTCTTCTCCCATCATAGCTCTGGATATACAAGCAGACCGGAAAGACCCATAGACAAGAATGGCTGTGCTGTGAGGTTCGGTGCCGAAGCTAGACTGGTGGAGATCCCACCACAAAGCATCTCCAAGCATCTGTCACCAACAACAACAACAAAAAAACAGAGGTCCGCGTGAAATGCTAGCGTGGAGGGCATATATCTAGTTCTCTAAAGGAAGGAAAAGGAGAAGAAGAAGAAGAAGAAGAAGAAGAAGAACTCGACGACGACCATTCGCATTTCAAGCTTCAACATGTTCCTTACCTCTACTATTTTCGACATATGCTTAGACACTGACGACAAAGATACGACAGAAGGAATATCAAGCTTGCCGATTATCACAGACCATAGTTCAATAGGCAGCCGAGAGCAAACTCCTTGCTCGAGAGCCATTCTTGTGGCGTGTTGGTTGGAAGCTCCTCCGAGCCCAGTCCCGATGCATAAGCGCCTGTCTGGATCAAGCGCCAATATCATCATCATCATGACAGTGCAAGCATTCATAGTCCTAGGATCGAACTCATCACTCACTCATTCATTCCCCTGCCTCCCTCTCTTCCCCCAAGCTCTATGCTGAAGCTTTGAATCGACTGCTTGGCCTGCTGCTGGACATACTTCAAACCCCTTGTCTACGAAAAAACACACACCCTACAATCTGAATTCCCACGCCAACTCGTGCTGGCGTCGCATCGAACAACAACAACAACAACAATCATAACACTGCTGTTCTCAAGCCCAATGCCATCCACCGCAGCATATCCCTCAGGCGCTCTGCTCCTCATCCTCGTTCTCGTCGTGACTGCAACCAGCCACCCACCCACCCACCGATGCACACCCTCCGCCTATGCTTTCGCTCGATACATTACCACGCAGGCCAGAGCGCAAGCCTGTGATGAATCCGAAGGATTCAATGAGCTCGGTTGCCCTCCCAAAAAGAAAAAGGGAAAAAAAGAGAGACAAGGTGACACCACCACCACCATGACGGAGCTGCTGGCCACTGACAACCTCGGCCGGCCTGCGTTCGCTTTATCATTGTTGTGCTCAATACTCTCGCCTGGCATAACCGAGCCTCAACCAGAGCAGCAACACCAGGCCTTTGAGTTTTCTTTTCTTTTCTTTCCTTCCTGCCTCTCTCTTTGTTTCTCCGTTTCTCTCCTCTGCCCGAGCGGGCTTGCTGTGCACACTCCTATTATTCATCTCATTATTACTATTACTAGTATCGTGATCATCATCATTCATTTCATTTCATATCTTTTTAAATTTTTTTTCGGGGGACCGGAGTTCCTTGTCCTCCATTCTCTGGCCTTGGATCTCACTGGATAGGTGTCAGCTGCCCTGGGCACATGGCTATGCCTTATGATCAGCCTTGCGCCGTCTGGCCAGGGGGAGGGACTTGAGGTGGTTACTAGTGGTATTGAGTTTTATTGAATTTTCGGAAAGGAGACAACTGTGTATCTCTCTATCTATTTTTTTCTCTCTGTCTCTCTCTCTGTCTCTCTCTCTGTCTATATGTATTCAGGGAAAGAATACTAGTAATAGTAATGGTAATACTAGTAGAGAGAGATGATAGCCAGACGGTTGCGATGGTCGGTGGATGAAAAAGGAGAAGAAGCGCACAGTTGGGTGCGAAAGTCGGACTGGAAAAATGCAAAACCAAACCAAAGAAAAGAAAAAAAGCACCAGAAGCAGAAACTCAAAGCCAGTGCTGGAGATGCATCTCTCAATTTCGATGATTGTTTTTTTTCGTTCTTGTTTGGTTTCCTTTATCCTCCCTCGCCCCACGCTCTTTCTTCCGGCAGGTTAATGTGGCCTGGCTCTACATTCGGCGACTGAGAATGATATGTAGCTGGTTTGGATACCAAGCTCTGCTTAATTTTAATTTTGTTTTTGTGTTGGGTTGGGATGGGTTGTTGGTCTGTTCATGTATTCATTCCCGCC
>CAYWOQ010000111.1:0-273 GCA_964459925.1 uncultured Roseivirgaceae bacterium | reverse complement strand
CCCGCCTCTCCTTTTTCTTCTTCTTTCTTTCCATTCTCCCACAGGTGTGTGAGCGAGCCAGCGAGCGGCCACCCCTCCGATAACAGGCCTCGAGGCCAGCGGAATTGCAAAAGGCTGGTGTGACGAGCATGTGATTCATCCCTTTTCTTGCAATTAAACCTTGTTCGCTGCATTTGCTTCCAGGCTTTCGGGTAAGAAGAGAGAATGGAGGACAGCCTCTTTTTTTTGTTTGGATTACAGGGAACAAGCTCTGTTGGGGGGAGGGGAGAGAGA
>CAYWOQ010000110.1:0-5071 GCA_964459925.1 uncultured Roseivirgaceae bacterium | reverse complement strand
AAAGACCCATCAATAATTTGAAAGTAGCTTTGACTTAACTAGCACAACGGGTTAATTTAATGTGCTTCTAACCAATTTTCTCCAACACCAATTCCAATCTCCATAGGTACTTCCAGAGGGTGTGCGTTCTTCATTAACTCCTCAACTTTAGTCATTAATAATTGTTTCTCGTCCTTATGCATATCGAAAACCAGTTCATCATGTACCTGCATGATCATGTTTGATTTCAACTTTTCTTCTTTCATCCAATGATGGATGTTGATCATGGCGATTTTAATGATCTCAGCGGCACTTCCCTGAATCGGGGCATTGATGGCATTGCGTTCATCAAATCCACGCATGGTGAAATTCTTGGAGTTAATGTTTCTCAAATACCTTCTTCTGCCAAGAATAGTCTCCACGTATTGGTCTTTCTTGGCTTTTTCTATCGTGCGATCCATGTAGGTTTTTACACTTGGAAACTCGTTGAAATAGGAGTCTATGATTTCTTGTGCTTCACCTCGTGGAATGTTTAGGTTTTGAGATAATCCATATGCCGAGATCCCATAAATAATCCCAAAGTTTACTTCCTTGGCTTTTCTTCGCATATTAGGTTCCACATTGTTCACATCTACACCAAAGACTTTTGCTGCCGTATTCGAGTGAATATCTACGCCATTTTTGAAGGCAGAAATCATACTTGCATCCTTAGAAAATGCAGCCATGATGCGAAGCTCAATTTGCGAATAGTCGGCTGCCATGATTAAATGATTTGCATCCTTTGGAATGAATGCTTTCCTGATTTCTCGTCCTTTTTCGGTTCGGATAGGAATGTTTTGCAGGTTGGGATTATTCGAGCTTAGTCGACCGGTTGCTGCTACCGTTTGCCGATAATCCGTATGAATTCGATGACTATTTGGGCTAATCAATTTTGGTAAAGCATCAACGTAAGTAGACTTGAGTTTTTGATATTCCCTAAACGCTAAAATCTTGTCAGCAATAGGATGTTCACTCGCCAATTTTGACAAGATATCTTCACCTGTTGCATATTGACCCGTTTTTGTCTTTTTCGGCTTTTCTACCAATTTCATCCGATCAAACAATACCTCTCCCAATTGTTTCGGTGAGCCAATATTGAATTCCACACCAGCCTCCTCAAAGATCTCCTGCTGAACATTTCTACTAATTTCGTCGAGTTCTCCGGACATGTTTTCAAGTGCTTGGGTATCCACTTTTACTCCTTCATACTCCATATCAGCCAATACAAAGGAAAGTGGCTCCTCTACCTCATGAAGTAGTGATTGAAGGGTTCTCTCTTCAATCTTTTTCTCCAACACTTCCTTTAGCTGCAAGGTGATGTCTGCATCTTCACACGCATAGTCTGACACCTTCTCTGGTTCAATTTGATCAATGGTCTTTTGCTTTCGTCCTTTTGGCCCAACCAACGATTCATAGGAGATGGTCTTATAATTCAAATAAGTGTCGGCAAGTAGGTCCATGCCACTGCCAGATTCCGGATCCAGGAGAAATTGTGCGAGCATGGTATCAAAGATTGCTCCCTGAAAATGGATATGGTAATTCCTAAGAATCTGAATGTCGTATTTGAGGTTTTGTCCAACTTTCTGGATGCTTGGATTTTCTAAAACTGCTTTGAACTCATTAATGATCTCTTCCGGACTGTCTAAACAAGATACATACCATGCCTCGCCTTTTTCAATTGCAAAAGCAATCCCTACAAGCATCGCATCTCTGGTTTCAAGACTTGTGGTTTCCGTGTCAAAGCAAAAGGATTTTACTTTTTCAAGTTTTGAAACTAAATCAGCTATTTGATCGGCATTGTTAACAAGGTGGTAAGTATGCTCTGTTGTTTCAATGGAATTTCCAACAGTAGGAGAACCTGAGGTGTCTGAGTCAAATAAACCCAGTTGGTTGGTGTCTCCGCTCTTGTTTTCGTTCTCCTCCTGAAAAACTCTTCTGGCGATCGTTCTGAATTCTAATTCATCAAAAATGGGCTTAAGTTTCTCTGCATCAGGCTCTCCATACTTAAGGGCTTCTTCATTGAATTCAATTGGGGAATCAATTTTGATGGTGGCAAGCTCTTTCGACATGATCCCTTGTTGGCCAAATTCTTGTACTCTTTTTTGTTGAGCTCCTTTGAGCTGATCCACATTGGCAATAATCCCTTCTACTGTCCCAAACTCTTTCAAAAGTTTGGAAGCCGTTTTGTCACCTATTCCAGGAATTCCCGGGATATTATCAACTGAATCCCCTTTTAAGCCTAAAACATCTCTGACCTGATCCACATTATCAATGTCAAATTTTTTCAATACTTCTGGAATTCCCATGACCTCTACGCCGTTTCCTAATCTGGCGGGTTTGTAGAGATAAATGTGTTCATCCACTAGCTGCGCAAAGTCTTTATCAGGAGTCATCATAAAGACATCAAAACCCTCTGCTCCTGCTTTTTTTGCGATGGTACCGATCAAATCGTCTGCCTCATACCCATCTTTCTCAAGGATCGGAATATTGAATCCTTCAACAATTTGTTTGCAATAGGGAATAGCGATTCTTATTTCTTCAGGCTGTTCTTGCCTTGTTGCCTTGTACTCCTTGAATTCTTCATGTCGAAAGGTGGGCGCATGCGTGTCAAAAGCCACTCCGATATGAGAGGGCTTTTCTTTAGTTATTATTTCTAAAAGAGAATTCGTGAAACCCATAATGGCACCTGTATTGATACCGGTGGTTGTTAATCTCGGGTTTTGACTCATGGCAAAATGAGCCCGATAGATCAATGCAAACGCATCAAGAAGGAAAAGTTTTTTCTCTGCCATCTCGTAAAGTTAGAAGTAATAAAAGTTCCTGTGAGATAATTTTATTTTGTTTTGGGGTTATCCTCATATTAAACTAAATATGAAGATGATGTTAGGGTTTGTTACGGTCTTTTTGTATTGTGTAAAACAGATATGAATCCAATTAAAATACGTTCTCTATTATTCCTCCTGATCATCACTTTTATTTTAATGGCTTGTGGGAGCGATGAAGCTGTAGAAGTATCGAATGAAAATTCAGGCATAAAGATTATGCCACTTGGTGCGTCAAGAGTTGAAGGGGCACGACCTTTTTATGAAAGCTATCGGTACGAACTATGGAAGCGGATGGTGGATGCAGGCTGGGAATTTGATTACATAGGAACCATGAATGATGATGCCTCCTATCCCGTTTACAATAACCAACGCTTCGATATCGATCATGAAGGAAGAGGTGGATGGACTTCTGGTGAAATTTTGTCAGGAATTGAGGGTTGGATTCAGCAAGCAGGAATTCCTGATATCGTTCTTTTTAGTTCTCCAGGTGGAAATGATGCCTTACAGAATTTAGACTATGGACAAACCATAAATAATATTAATGCAATCATCGATATCATACAGGAGGCTAATCCGAATGTTGTAATCATTATTGAGCAGCCAGCTCCAGGTCAATCCGGGATTATGACGGGTGATTTACTTAATTATTTTACACAAATTCAGCGTGATGTCTTAAGCATCGCTTCAGATCAAACGAATGCAACGTCAACAGTGACTGCTGTGGATATGTATACAGGTTTTTCGGATAGCTTGTTAGCTGATGCTGTCCATTACAATGAAGCAGGTGCCGTTTTTATTGCGGAACGATACGTAACGGTATTAATTCCGTATTTTGACTAGTTATTGATCTTATTAGCTTCACAAACACAACGAATAGGAAATAATCGAAACTCTTCCGGCTTTTTGGTTTTTAAATGATGTTTATGGGAGTGCCCGGTGATGGAGTAAGGTGTTAAATGCATATGAAATCGGTCATCTATAGCTTCATTTGTAGTCCAATAATCGATGAAAGGTCCCTTCTTTAGTTCACCGCCTTCTATTCTTCCATATGGTTTAATCCCTAGTGAGTTGTTTTCAAATAGGTTGTATTTATCAAGGAAGTCGATCCGATACAATTTTTCATTGTCTTCCATCATTCTTGCCACTTCTGCCCCTTTCATAGAATTGGTAAACAGATCCCATTCGTCCATCGTAGGAAGTCGCCATCCTTCAGGACAAACACCTTCCAGATATTGGAAATCATAAAATCGAATGTTCTCACAATCAGCTAAACATATCGAGCCCTCGGCTTCAAACTGAAGGTTTTCTGTCATCCAATACAAGTTCTCAAGCCTCTTATATTTATAAACTTGGCCATCTCTAGTGTCCATTAATGTCTGACCATGGACGTAAGAAGAAAAAAGGATAAGGAGCAGAGATAAGCGCATGGAATAAAATTGACAAGCAACCGTTTAGTAACCAACCTAATCTGAAGGAGAAATTGCTATTGAACTCTTTTTGCAATCCCGGTTTTCAGAAGATCACAGGTCTGGATTACTGCATTGTACTTTTTAAGAATTGAGTTTTGAAATGATCCACGATCTAAGGCATTCTGATAGGGGATCAGTCGAATAGTCTCTCCTATCGTATAAAACAAAAATCTCTCTATCCTGCCGTCTTTCAGCAATTGTCTTTTTATTCTATTGAGAATTCTCAGCATCGATGTTAGTTAACCGGATGATTTCCTCGATGTGCCATTCCACTTGCTCATCTTTAATGGCCTGGAGGACTTGCCTTCGATATGAAATCATATCAAACCAGATATTTCTAAACTTCTTGGAAGACATCATGGCCCAATTGCCGGGTGAATCTTGATTGAAATAGTCAAATTCTGCGAGGAAGAAAGGGGATACCTCTTGTAAAACATAATCACGAGCGGCCTGCTCTTCTTCTGCATAGTCCAGGTAAACATCCTTCCATTTGACTAACAAGTTTCGCAAGGTATCATTACGAATAATTTCGAATGAAGAGGAACTGATCAATGCCTCCACACTTCCATTGGATGGGTTGAAGGTTTTAGTATTAAACACTTTTGGCCCCAAAATCATGATGGAATCTGCAGATTCTATTCGAGCTTCAAATGGCATCATGGAAATCAACGTATTGCAATGGGCTATGGCTAGCTCATTAGATAATTTAAACCTCGATTATGCATTAGGATTTAATAATTAGTCCAAAAAGTTTGATTC
>CAYWOQ010000109.1:0-5086 GCA_964459925.1 uncultured Roseivirgaceae bacterium | reverse complement strand
GTTCTCGCCTACTTACGAAAATCCTCGCGGATTTTCTATTCGGTTTTTATTTGCTAAATTAGGTGCTGAAACACGCCACTAATCATACACAACAACGTTATCTCTTATAAGTGTGCTTGATTGAAATATAATTTCCCTTAAATGGAATGTGAAAATCCTGAATCGGAATGACAAACGAGGAATATATACTGGCTTTTGAATCTATACTATATGGTCTAATAATAAGTAGAATACTTGTTAAGTGGAATTACATGATTCAAGACGATCAACCTAAAAAACAATATTGGGCATTTTGGACATTCTCCCTTGCAATCTTCTTATTGATCATCTACGTCTTTATTACGAACAAAATTTATGACCATTACCAAAATATGGTTGACGAAAAAACTTTCTTGCTCTACGCTGTATTTCCGCCCTCACTTTTCACCATAATTGTCTATCAAATGTTTCCCAAAGAATTCAAGCAAGTAGATCTAAAAGAATATTTGATGAAATACAGGAACAGAATCATTATACCATTGATTGTTTATATGATATTTACCTTAACTCAATTTTCAGGTTCAATCTTTGATAGTGGTACTATAATCGGAATGGTACTGATATTTTTTGCAAGTTCTGTAATAGTATTTCAACGTTACTGGCTACTGGAGACGTTTTCGGTAGTTTTTTTAGTTGCGATGATTCAATTTTATATCTGACATCAAGAAAATCGCGAGATAACAGGCGCTAAAAATATATAGGCGTATGAGCTACTTGAAAAGGGCATTTGAATCGGATACTTTTATAGATATTAACAAAGGCCAGGCCTACGGATTTTAGCTTGGCGTTATAAGTAATATGAGCAAGTCACAACATAACTTTTTAACTGGAATTGGCGGTTTCGCCTTATTATCGATTATTGTAGGTGTAATTCTCAGACTAACTGGCTACCCAAATCAACTACTATTTTATATCCCTGGATTAATATTATTCATAGTCATCTTTATTCCCGTCAAAACAATCAAAGAATACCGATTGATTAAAGGAAATACTAAAAGGTTTGCACTGATTTTAACTGCTTTATTTAGTATCGGATTACTTGTCCTGGCTCCAGTATTAGTAATGCAGTCAAGTCCAGTCATTGTCCTGTTGTTTGCCCTATTTTCCGTTTTCATGGTCGCAAACATATTTTTTGTAAAAAGGCAGAAACTGATCAGGTTTGATCTTCTCTTAACTCTTGCAATTGTCTGTTCATTGCTCAATTCACCCATTAAACCACAAGCCCCCAATAAATTATTTGATCCAAACATCAAAAATCCTACATATCCAAATTCAGATGGGCCTATTGTTTATTTGGACGAGGCACATAATAACTTTCATAAACTTGATGAACTTTATTGGGGTTTTGGTGAAGTACTACGACAAGATGGATACCAAACAGCACCATTCAGGCAAGAATTCAACTCAGAAACTTTAGAAGGCAAAAAGATCATTGCAATTGCAAATGCCTTGAATAAAAAGAATGAAACCAGATGGATCAATCCTACTTATTCGGCATTCACTCCTGATGAACAAATTGCATTGGAACAATGGGTAAAGGATGGAAGATCACTATTTCTCAACGCTGATCATATGCCCACATCTGGTGCTGCTTCAGAATTAGCGAACAAATTCGGAATTCAATTTGTGAATGGTTTTGCAATGGACACTCTTCATTTAGATGACTGGTTTGTTAGAAAAAATCAAACACTAGCAAATAATGTAATAACAAATGGCTTTCGAGCAAATGAATCAGTCGATTCCATTTTAACTTTTACGGGACAAGCTTTTAGAATTCCTGAAACTGCAAATCCAATATTAACTTTTGGGAATGATTATTTACAATGGGAACCAGACACAGCTTGGAACTTCAATAACGTAACTCCATATTCGATCGAGGGGTATGCTCAGGGTATTTACATGAACTATGGTAAAGGCAAAGTTGTCGCGTTTGGGGAAGCGATGATGTTTACAAGTCAACTTGGATGGGGACTGAGCTGGATCAAACTCGGATTATCTGACCCAATAGCCAGAAACAACCAGCAACTTTTATTAAATATTATTCATTGGCTAGACCAAGATTATGAAAAAGCTTCTAACAGATACTAAAATGAATATACGTACAGTGCCCTCAGATATGGCAGTGCGATCAGAAGATCCCAGAGCTTCTAGTAACTGGGGTGCATACTCATTTTAGTTGGACGTTAAATGTAATTGGTGCGAAATGAAACATATACTATACATAATTTACATATTACTCACTGCAACAATATGGGTATCGTGCTTGCAATCGGATGAACCCCAACCTGATAACATTGAAACTCTTGATGACCTCCGATTTAGAGCTGACTTCCTACTAATAAAAGATCAATCCTACGCTCCTGAATATTTGGCTTTTGATTTAAGAGTTTACCTTCCAGAGGAGGATCAAACGAACTTTAGCAGCAATTATGAATATTATACTGAGGAATCCAAGCAGGATACTATCGCTCTATCTCCATATAGTAAAGTTTACCTCGGATGCGAATATCAATATCTCATTTTAACTCACTTAATAATTGAAGATTCTCTTAACGTTATCCAATACCTGTCAAAGGAATTTGTTATCGACTCAATTCCTAACGATAGCACATTCATCCTAAACTGGCCAAAGGACAGCATTTTTTTCACACGGAGAAACTAAAAACATGTAACAAACTGTATGGAGGCATGTGCTTTAGTGCTTTCTACAAACTGCATCAGAACTTGACCGTGAAGTCTGCCGCCGAGAAATGTTTGTGCTGTTTGGAGACTTTAGCTCGCGAGATTTTTTCACTTTCAGATCGCAGTGCTTTCTACAAACCTTGGAAGCACCGGCAGACTTCACTATTTTAGTGCTGTCCACAAAGTGAGAGCACACGCCTCATACATGGACGTTATGCAAAATTTAAAGAAGAAATGGATCAAATAATTAAAAAAATATCCCTTATAAATCTTTTGCTCTTAATTGGGGTTAGTTTATGGGCTCAGCAAGTACCAGAAACAAACTTCAACCCAAAAATTGAAAATCCAGCTTACAAGATTGATGATGGGCCAATCATATTTATAGACGAGGGCCATAATAATTTTCACACAAAAGATGGTCGATATTCCCCATTTGCGAAAGTTTTAGAAAAGGATGGGTATCAAATAAAAGCTCATAAAGGAACTTTTGTTGATAATCATCTTAATGAAGGTAAAATATTAGTAATTGCGAATCCTTTGAATGAAGTGAATATCGATAATTGGACTTTACCTAATCCTTCCGCATTTACAGATGAGGAAATTTATATAATAGAAAAATGGGTTAGACTTGGTGGAAGTTTATTTTTAATTGTTGATCATATGCCTTGGCCTGGAGCATCAGAGAAACTAGCGAAGGTTTTTGGATTTGATTTTATTAATGGATTCAATATAAATATTGTGAATCCCTCTTATTTCTGGAGAGAAAATCAAACAATCGCAGAAAATACAATTACATTGGGTAGAGATAGTACTGAAGTTATTAATCGTATACCTATGACAGAAGGTCAAGCATTCAAGATTCCATCTGATGCAAATCCCGTTTTGATATTTGATGATGCCAGTCTAATACTCTTACCCGAAACAGCATGGGAATTTAATGCTAATACACAAATAATGAATATTGAAGGTCTTTCCCAAGGAGCATTTAAGAAATATGGGAAAGGGAGAATAGTGGTATTTGGAGAAGCTTCTATGTTTTCAGCACAAATTGGTGATCCGGGCAAACGTAAAATGGGTATGAATAGCGAAGACGCAAAAGACAATTATAAACTATTACTCAATATTATTCACTGGCTTGATGGATTACTCGACTAAAAACTTTGCATAACAAAAAATATAGTGCATTTGGCAGATAGTGCTAGTAAAGAAGGCGGTGGTAAAAAATTAACATACCAGTAACTTGAATATTTAGAGCTTTGAAATGCCAAACGCACCATATTCAAACCGTTACCCGCAATAGAATTTCATGGCGAAGAAAAATAGTCAAGCAGAATTTGTAAAATGGTTTGGGCCTCTCCTAGATGCACTTAGGGAACTCGGTGATTCAGGAAAACCAAGGGAAGTTTCCAACAAAATAGCAGAAACCCTAAACTTATCAGACGAAGTACTTGATGAAACCCTAAAATCTGGAGGCAACAAATTTCACAATCAAGTTGCCTGGGCTCGTCAATATCTGGTGTGGGAAGGATTATTAGACTCTTCAAACACGGAACATGGAAATTAACTGATAAGGGCAAGGAATCAACACTTAATGAACAAGAAGCTAGAGATGTCTTCCTAAAATGGGTAGATTTTCATAGAAAGGCCAGAGAAGAAAAAGGTCGATCAAAAGTCATTGAAGATCAGGAAGGAAATACTCCAGAAGAATATGAAAAGGAATCTTCACCTGAACTACTTGAAGTATTACAAAAACTCAGTCCTTCTGGTTTTGAAAAGGTTTGCCGTGAATTGCTTCGAGAACATGGATTTGAGAACGTAGTGGTTACGGGTGCTTCACATGACGGAGGAATTGACGGATATGGAACCCTTGAAATTAACCCCTTTGTCAGTTTCAAAGTCCTTTTTCAATGTAAGAGATACAAAGGAACAGTTTCAAGAGCCCAGGTGGGTGATTTCAGAAATGCTATGATTGGAAGAGCTGAAAAAGGCATCATCTTAACAACAGGAACGTTTTCAAATGACTCAATCAAAGAAGCCAATCGAGATGGTGCGCCTCAAATTGAACTTGTAGATGGTCAAAAATTAGTAGAGATGTTTGAAAAGGTTGAACTAGGAGTATCACCAAAAACAATTTATGAAGTCAACCTTCATTACTTCAAATCATTCATGGATTAAAGTTTCCCTTTATTGAAACTTTTTCTAACTTTGTCTTGTATTATATGATATTGAGTTAGTGGAGAAAAAGTTTGAGATCAAGTTATTGGAAGAGGCATTCGAATTTATCAAAAGCCAAAATAATAAGGTTCAGGATAAAATATTCTACAATATTCGTAAAGCTCAAATCTTGAATGATCCCAAGCTTTTC
>CAYWOQ010000108.1:0-5162 GCA_964459925.1 uncultured Roseivirgaceae bacterium | reverse complement strand
AGAGGAAACGGTTTGCGAAGCACCACCCGGCATTCAAAGGGTGTTTCGATTTCGAGTGCGTCCCTGATGCGTGCAACCGACTGCAGCTTGCCAGGCGATGTGTCAAACGCGTCCCAAAGCTTCATCAGGACAGAGTTGCGCACTGACCTTGCACTGCGCAGGTAAAACAGGGTATCCCTATTTTCTGCCAAAGAGACCAAGTGCGGTGAAAGAGAATGAGCATGTGATGGGAAAGACTGTTACACGCGATGAGAGATTGAGAGGATGAGAACGAATACACACCTCGCACCAGGCTGAACGATGTGCTTTCGCTACCACTGTCAGTACTACCATCACCATGTTGTGTGTCTCCGAGTATCAGGCAGAGCTCTCTCACTGGTACCGATTGCCTCACTTCTTTGATAGCATGGTTTCCAAGATCAAGGCTGATAAAGTACAGCAACCAAGTGCGTTCATCGTCATTACGTAGCTCGATGGTGGTGATGCCGTCAGCTCCCCGGCGGAACAGAGACCTGCTTGAGCATGGGTATGTAAGTAAGAGAACGAAAATTGCCAGCATGAGTGTCTCTTTGCTCTTTTGGCAAGTCAGGGGAAGAAAGAAAGAAGAACAAATTTGGCACTGACAAACGAACAAGTGAATGAATGCATCCCTTGTGGCCATGTAGTCATATTTTGCCTGCAGTTTCTCTCCCTCTCTCTCTCATTACCTGATCTTTGACAGCTCATCGTTCAAAGCTTGGAGTTCATTATCCAAGGTTGTGTTTCCTCTATCTTTCATCAGTTCTACACTCGCCCGCATACTGTCGATGAGCATTATGTACGTTGTCATGGGCAGGTGGTAGTCCAGTGCCAACTCCAGCAGACTTGTGTCTCTCACTGTCGCCATGAGCAATTTCTGAAGTTGTTCTATAAAAGATTTGACATCTTTGCAGCTCTTGTCCAAGATTCTCTGCCGATCTTTTGGGTTTACCGTGCTGTGGCTCTGGACCATGTGCGCATCCGTCTTGACACGCACTGCAAACGCCATGGCCACAGTGTATGGCATCGCTATGAGCTTCTCCTGCTTGCTCAGAACTGTCGCCTGGCCGCTTTCGTCTCCATCACCGAAGCTAGGCAAATGCTTCATAGTCCAGGCAAACAGTTCTTCTGCACGCGATACGGCTTCAGCGGCGTTGTCTTGGGTCGGCCCCAGGGCAAGTATCTGAGACCGCTCATCCGCACTCTTTTCAGCCGCTTTTATAATATGCATGAGAAGTTTCTCGTACACCTCTGCCACTAACCACGCTTTTTTTCTATACTCGCGGGCAGTTCTTTCAGTCTCGTTGTCGTTGATACTGTCAATGACGGCTTCAAAGCCCCTGTTGAGTTTGGATTCCAGAGAATCGAGGCGCTCGCAGACATTAGCAGAACCTGTGGATAAATGAAGAAAAAATATACTCTTTGTCTACAGCGGCCAGTTAATCAATCAATTAATTGGTGAATGAATCAGCTAGCGTAGTTTCAAAGAGATATCGACGACGTCAGACGATATAACTCAAGCGAGTCTTTGACACTATTCATTTCTGTATTCACACTCTCTCTTTTTTTCTCTTTTTTTTCTCTCTCTCTACCTTGCATAAGAAGTGCAACTAGCGTGGCTTTGTTCACCAAAACATTGGCAATGTCATTCTGCTTGGTCTTGATGATTCTGCCGACATCCCCCAAATCTGCGGTGAGAGTTTTCCGAATACTAGCGCGGTGGCCCTTATTCTGCTCGCCCCGTACAATAATAGTGATAAAATAAGAAACTGTCGCAGAGGGAACAGTAGTTGAGTCATAACGATGATCAAAACAAGCAGTATTTGTCACAGTAAATATTCATATATATATATATATATATATACAGCACCTTTTCTATCTGCTCGTAGAAGAAGATTCCGAGGCCAAGATTGGCGATACCCTTGGCCAGGAGAGAGCCACCCAGGGCCATATTTCGTTCCACGCCTATCTTCGTTGTCTGCGAACTTCATGCGCTGATCGCTCAATGCAATCTGCAGGCAACACCATTAGTGGTACGATGGATCAAGCATCAGACCCTAAACAAGTAGGAAAGAGATAGGAAATATGGGCAGGAACAGTTGTTTTTTATGGTTGTTATGAATATTTTATCGAAAGACATGAGCAGGTGGCCAAACAGAGAAAACTCTGACAGAAAAAAAAAATGACGAAGAAAGGGAGCAAGAGGAGAGGTGTGGGGAATGGAGAATTGACGAGGAGAAAGCGATCGAGAGTTGAAGGGATAGCCATGGGTCTGCTCTATACTATTCTCGACCATCTACTGCTGAGATGAACAAAGAGTGTGAAAAATAACGATGATGTTCATGACGTCTTGGTTTTGACGAATGAAACATAAATCAGCACATTGATGTAACGATGCCAGAGAAAGTAAACTCGCTAAGATAGAGTTGCGAGTCCCTTAAGATACAAGAATCCTGGCGGTGGTTGTGTATAAGACGCGATTCCTCGTTTCCCATTTAAAAACAAGTACTTTGTACTATCAAGTCCAGGTTAGATTCAGGGGACAGCTAAAACTTGACCATATCCTATCTTTGAGTGCACCTGAATTGGCAAAGTAAACACTTTTTTCCTTCACCAGAATTTGCACTTACAATCCATTTACGACTTTCCCCTCCCTTTCTTGCCCTCGTGGGTGGCGCGAGAGATCTAAACTTTCGAATGAAGATTCGCTATCTAAAGAAGTTTCCAGTTCAAAATCGTGCCAAAAAAGCCCCCCCCCCCCGGTGGATTTGACGACGGTGTGCCGACGATAAAGGGAACATCATGGATCAAGGCTCGGGTGTTTCATTCATAGAGGTCTTAGCGCTCGCGCCAGACGAAGAGGCCCATCACTATTTGCGCTGGATGGACGGATTGTTCCCAGTTTTGCACCTAGGCGCTCATTCTAGTCATGCAGCGATAAACCGACCGTATGGATGTGATTCGTGTCGAAGAAGACCGTGTATGTCTCTTTTACCGAGCCAAGTCAGGTGTGATCGCTAGTCGTCGTCCTCTCATTCCCGAGTTAAGGTTACACTTGTATCGTAAACGTAGTGTATACAGGTTCATGAGCTCTACTGACGTTGGAGTCGCTTTAATGTCCTTGGACTTTCAAATACGTAAATAAAGTTGGTAATTATTGCAATCATTCCTAACTCTCCCCAACTTGAATACAGAAGTGCTCTCGTTCTGTCTTCCTTTTCTTTTTTTTCGTAATTCTCTACCATTAGTAACTATACAACTGTTCCATGATATCACGCAAGATAAGGACAAAATATTACATAAATACAAATGTATACTTGTAGTCAGCACCGCATGACGGTCCATCGAACGAGAAATGAGACGCTTTCATTTCACATCATTGTTGGTGTCGCTCTCTTCTTCTTATTCCCGATGATGTCAAACATACAATCACCATCGCAACAAGTACGCACACTGAACACATGAGCAAAAAAATATATAGTATCAGTAGCATTCAAACACAATAGCAGGCACCTACAGGTCGAAAACGACCAAAGGTTGTACGTAGCATTGAAAAGCGATGGACGTTGGATTTTCTCTCCAGAAAAATATGCTTAGTTGGCAATAACCAATTCGCACAATCATTTAGATGTATATACAAAGAAAAGATTGGAAGACTTGGGTTAGCTCGACCTCAATTTTTTTTTGTTGATCAGTCTGTTTGATAGCAGAGTGTCAATAAAGGTTGGGAATCCAATGCATAGTCATACACCTCCTCCAAAAACAACAACCGCTACCCGGAAGGGTTTAAGAAAAATGGATTGTATCTGAAAATCGATTATACGGTTCACTCATCCATCAGTAGTAGTTTTTTTTTTTTTGTGATCAGTACTATCGAATCCTTTTTTGAAAAAAAAAAAATATTGCGGGCAAGGACCGCTCGCATAGGGACAGCCGAATACGCATAGTACTAAAGCAATGGTGATAATGATATTCACTCTCACCTGTAATTGAGTGTGTACTGGGCAGATTTATAAGAACGTGAAGTCAGACTGGTCGAACGTTGATTAATGAGTGAGAGTGTTTTAACCCAGAAATCCAGAATGAGTTTGCACAGATTCGTGACTAGTTTAATCATCTACGAAAAACTATTAAAGAGATAAGTGATTTTTTTCCAAGAAAGTAGCTGTATTTGCTTTTCGTTCTTTGTAGCTTTATCCTTCTTAAAATCGCTCGCAAGAGGATCCCTGCTATCCTAGAGGATTGCGTACTAAATTTACGACCACGATACAAGATCCACGCCATTCCCCGCGCTGCAGCAGTATTCAAAATTGCAAATCCGAAGACCCGTTGCACGGCAGCACTAGTAGAGTTGTGGTATTTGAAGAGGGGGAAAAATCGAGATTAAGCTATTTGAGCGATAGTGATCAAAACGATTCCTGGTGTTTTTTTTTTTGGTGTGTTATACAAATAATTTGGGTAATTAATCGTAGCCAAGATTCCTTGTACATCCACAACAGTAGCAGCGAAAAAAGCCTCAGGTATATGCAAGTGTGCAGCAATCGTTCAAGATAGGGGGGGTACCGATCATAATGATGAATTCAACAACAGCGATAAAGGGATGACATACGATGCTTATAGAGGGTAAGTCATTACAGGGTATCGAGTGCATTGATTGATCTCCCCCTCTCTCTCGCTCGCTTGCTTGCTTTCATTCAGCAACATCGGTTGATGACGCTCCTGTTGCGCGCAAGTTATTATCGTTCGCTAGACTAACATAATTTGGCAGAATCGCCGGTCGTCGTAGAGTTTCGCATTTACTGTAACACGCCCTGGCTGTAATATGTATTCTAGTCACTGAGCACTGGTACGCGATCTAGTACACTAAGAATTAGGTACGTAATTGCTTGAGTGTACTATTACCAACTTTCGCAGTTAATCCTACCTTTCTTGACGAGCACAGTCGTGATTTTCTATTTTTTCATTCAGTATCGTATTTCGCAGGGGATGACACACTATTCAAACTTTTTTAATCTCTTTTCATAATTCGCCACCTTCACCAAAAAAGACAGAAAGGAAAATTGAACCAGTTCGGCCTGTTGTAGGTTGATGCTTACCGCTCCTCCTTTTCTATAAGCATATCGAATAGCCCTTTACTATATTAC
>CAYWOQ010000107.1:0-5762 GCA_964459925.1 uncultured Roseivirgaceae bacterium | reverse complement strand
ATCTTCGAATATAAATCTTGTCAGCCCTTGCTGAATCGCCAATTGGATTGTCAAGATCTGCAACATTTCCAGCACCCAAATCTTCTTTTAGACACAATATCCTTCTACTGATGTTCGTGTATCAAACAAACTTGTTCTCACCTGCTGGGCTATCACAGAAAGAACTTCAAGATCGATACGGTTGAATTCATCAAAGCAAGCCCACGCTCCAGATGATGCAAGCCCTTTGAAGAATTTGCCCATTGCTAGATAATCCAGCCCATCCGAGCAGTTGAAAACAACACACTGCATCGCAATGGCCTTGGCAAGGTCTTTTGTCGTCTCCGTTTTCCCGGTACCTGTCGACGCCATGCGTGATCATATCCAACTATTGAAGCTCAGGGGCTCGAATTGAAATAGTATTTCTGAAAATCTGACTGCTCACCTGCAGGCCCAGCAGGGGCACCGCCCAAATTCAAATGCATAGCTGACATCAACGTCATGTAGCATCTGTCCGTGAGGGGGGTTATGACTAGCCTTGGCGTATTTCCAAGGTATTCGTATCCGTATTTCATTCTGGCCTGGACTACTTTAACGTATATATCGTTTTCCTCCCAGTAATACCTCAGTTGAGATATCCACTCAAAGCCATTCACAGAGTCTATCTGCTCGAGGGCCAAAATTGCGGTTGGTATATTTGAGACTGCTTTTCTGGATTACTCTTTCAACTTTCTACTTGTGCGAATGTGCCGTCTGCCAACAACTCTTACCTGAACATCGACGAGGTTTTGAGTGACATCTCTAGCATGGACGTCGATGACAATCAAAGCCCCGATTGTCTTCCTGGCTAATTTTGAAAGCTTTCCGCGCACCATAGCTGTCAGGATATTCAAGTTTTTAAGGCTTTGCTCACAAAAGGCTGGAAGGCTCCCCTCTTGGATCGCTTTTTCGACTCCTTGAGTCCACCAGGCGGACTCAACAGCCAGAACTGTCATTGCTGGCCACTTGGTTATCCATTCTCCTCTCTCAGTTTCCCAAAAGTCTGGCAAGGATTCCTTGATGGAAGCGTGGATTGAGCTCCTCATGCGATCTTCGACATCTCCAAGCCAAAATTCCACATTGCCCTTGGGATACATCGTTTCGTCGAATGGAACGATCTGAGACACGCAGTATTGTTCAGGGTATAATTTTAGAGCGATGAATAGCGGCTGCGAGTTTTTGCTCATTCCAACGAGTCCTCAAACCCTTACCTCTCCTTCACTAGACTCCATGGACACGATTTCCAAATCCTCTTTAAATTCCAGCTGGGCAATTGCCTCGAAGCACTTGCGCAAATGCGGCTGAACAGCGAGGACATTCTTAGTCTGTGAAAGGATCTGCAGCAGTTCATCGTTGGATAGGAAAAAGAATCTTGAAAAAGCTTGGCGCTTTGTTTCCAAGTAGTCCGACAGCCCCTTTTGGACGATTTCCATAGTCTTGTTAGCTTCAACAAAACCTTCGTGCATTTTTCTACTTGAGCATACTTTCAGGATCCCTGGAGTGAAGCAGTTTACCAAGTCGAGTGTCTACATATATAAATCGTTGTTCATGGAGTACTTGTGCAGATTAGGGGGAAAAAGGGAGGAAAAAAGGCCAAGATCCCATGGACTCACCAGGGCTCGCTGCAGCTTGTGATAGACATTTGCGCCACATTCTGTCAACGTTTGCAAATCGCTTGCCTTCCAGCGGCAACTGACTTTGGATGTCTTCAGAGGAGAAAATCGGCTCTAGATACATCCATTGTCGCTGGAGTACCAGCCACTCTTCAAGAATCTCAGATGCTAGAACCAACTTTTGATCCCAGGCCGTAATTTTCTCCTCAAACGGTTTTTTAAAAGGCGAGAATCCCATTGACTGAGTCAGAACTATATGATCGTCCAGCTGCTGCGATACATTTTCATCGACCTTGATAACGTAGGTGCCAGTTTCGCGGTATTCGAGTACCTGTACGGGTCAAGTAGATACAGGTCACATCTATCATGGCTTTTTCCTCTCTCTCTCTCTTCCAACTTTCAAAGACACACCACTCCACTTCAAAGCCTGAAATGTATACGGACCTGGAGCTCGACATCACTCCATTCTTTTTCCATCTTGTCCAAGGTCTTCTCTATCGCGAATTCCTTGGTCGCAATATCAAAAACCTTTACGACTCGATCTTTGCATTCCATCACTCCTAGTTCAAGAGCACGGGTCAAACTAAGCTTTCCATCAGGTCTGAGATCTATTTCAGTATCAGCTTTTAGCGTGTCCCAGTGCCTTTCTCGCATGCCTGGCGAACGAAGGGCCTGTTCTCTTCCATCGAGTGAGACTCATAGTTATGATGGTGAAATCGCAGAGTATCGGAATAGCGGTACTTACTTGTACGAGTGGAAGATACTCTTGAAACGCTTCAAACGATGTCTGAAGTTTCTTGGCACATTCAGCTCCTCCTTCGAAACCGCGCTGCGTGAATATCTTGGCGACTTTATAGAGCGATTTCACAGAAGACTGGACGCTTGACTCCACAAAGCTCGGATCCAGCTCTTCGAGTGGACTTTGCATCCAATCGTTCTCCCAAGTACCCCACGAAGAAGCCGTTTGCCAGAGTTGATTGTAGGGCTCAAATTCTTCTCCGAGCTTTTTAATTCGGCTATAATCAGTAACAGGTAGCCCAAATAATGCCTGGACAATTTCATACGGGGAAAGACAGAGTCGACAGCTTTCGAAAAGGAGTTGGAAACTTGAACAACTATTACTACTAGTAGCATTAATATTATTTTGAAGGAAGAAAAAAACAGCGTACCTCTCGTCCATTGTAGAGTCTAGCGTCTGCCTGCGCTTGGCTGATTTGCTCAGACAAGCTAGTAACAGCATCTGCAGCTGAGGCCACATCGTCAAGATCTTTATATTGCAGCAGCCCAGCAATTGACTGCTGCAAGTCGTCGAGCAAGAGAATGAAGCTCTCTTGATCCGCTCGCATCTCAGTCGTAAACTTCTCTTGATCGCTTCCTAGTACGCCTGGATAAAAAGCCATTCACGGAAATTGTTGGGCCATATCTGGAAGTATGGTGATGCGAGAAGGGACTGTAAGCGAACCTTCCGTGATAGACATTTGCTCATAGATTTTCTTCGCCCATGATCTGCTGGACCATCTTATTCGCGAGTCGCCATCAGAAAGCTCGCACCGCATAGTATCGAGAGCGGAGTAATAGTTGGCTGCTTCCAAGGTTTCCTTTGACAATTCTTCGATTAATCTGGGAACATCTCCCAAGTACTCTCTTTTACTGGAGACCTCTTCCGGAGTCTCGCAGGATGCCTGAAGCAATCAAAAATCTTGAGCAGCAGAGCCTTAATTTTGCAAGACAATATCCAAGGCATTCCTTGCAAAGTATACAAAGAGTTTTTAGGTTTTTTAAGTATATATAAAGACCTTTAGGTGACGGTCGATTTCTTCGAATTTCTTGATAGCTTTGGCTGATATAGACTTGGGAATAGTGGAGACTATGTTGACGAGGCCTTCGCAAACCTGTTTTTGCCTCTTTATTAATGTATCTCTGGCAGAGCTGGCGGTGATGAGATATGCTCCGACGGCTATACTGGAAGGAAATCGATCAACTAGGTCATTAAGCCTGTCGTTTTCTTTATCGATTGTGGCCAACAGATCTGAGAGAGGTGGTTGAGAAGCTTCGACCTGGCCGAGCACAATCGATTGATGGATTTCAACTTATTTGCAAATAGCTCTGGGTGTCTGGGAGACTACTATAAGGCTACTTACCTCTCTCAAATAGGCCTTTGTATCAAGAGCTAGAATGCTCTCATACGGCTCAAGGAGGGCCAAGTATTCCTGTGCATAATTACAAGATGTCTCTACCGCTTCAAGGAGTTTTTTACGAAGGTTGGTCACCAGCGGCTCCTCTTTGTGTAACGATTCGAGGGTGCCAGAAGTACTCCAAAAGAACCGATCCATTATCAAGGGTTCCACCTGCAGATTAACTCACTAGTCATACTGTGGCTTTATATACATATACACACACACACACACGCCATAATATATCAAAGCTAAAGCCTTTCGAGTGTCATTACCTGTGGTACGTTTTGGGTGCAGTTAACCGCATGATCAAATGCTTTCAGTAAGCCCCTGCTGATTTCCTCCGAGTCTACAGAATATCTGAGAACTGGATGTTGAAGTTGTTTGTCACTGTTTCCCTTGGCAGGTTTATCTTCAATTCGGATTTCAAGGAGAATTATAGACCCACTTCCCAAATTGCTGTCATTTGGCATTTCTTTCTTCATTGTGGCATCGCTGGTCGGTTCTAGAATAGTTGTATCATCGGCATTGTCTTCGTCGTCACAGATCAACTGAAGGTGAAGTGGGAAAGGGCAGGCTAGAAGAAAGGATACCGTGAACGGAGTCTAAGATGTCAGACATTGAAGGGTTCTCTCTTCTCTTCTTTTTCTTTTTCTTTTTTTGGGGAGGGGCGGGCTTTTTCAAGCTTACTTAAACTCACCTCTACTTTATCGATGGCCGAAATCTTTATTTTTGCACTGAGATGCTTTGTAATGAACGATACAAAGTCTTGAAGAGATTTCTCGCTCATGGACCTCATTGCATCACACATCATAAGCTTGACCATATACAAGAAGCGGTGAAACTTGGAATGCATATAAGTCTCCAACAGTTCGACGTTCAGATTAAACCAGCCTTTTCCAATATTCTTGAAGCTCGACTTTATCAGGTTTTTTATCGTTGAGACCCAACTCTCAGTAAGGTAGTTTGCGACATGATCGCTTGCCTGCAAGTATTTGTCGATGTTCATCTATTTTAGAGCTTCTCAAGCTACATAGATTTTGGAGAATCTCTAAACTTTACATGGCTAGGTGATTCATACCTGAATCTGCGCTTGTACAAACTCTTCAAGGCGAACAATCTTGGTCATGTTGGTATTGAAGAGTGACATGGCCTGAATTACTGCACACTCATTTCTGAGAGATATTTTGGTCAGCACGGCCTCTGGCTTTGTGAGAAAAGTCTGAAACGAGAAACTTCCAAAGCGGTCGGCAAACTGGTAGTCTCCATTTTCATCTTCTGTTAACAGCTCTCTTTCTCTGGGGTACTGGAATTTCATCGAGATATTCTCTGTGAAGATCGTATATAGGTGCTGCAAGATTCTGTCATCGATTTGAGTCAGCATGCTTGGGGCAATGTTGTTCCAGGCATCTGCAAGGCGTGAACTTGCGCAAACTATCAGTATCCGGGGAAGTCATTCAAAAAGCAAAATACACATACACGTTCTAGCGGTGCAGTAGACAAGCAAAAAGCCAATGATTACCTATATTGGGTGCACGGAGCCTTTTTTTGAGCAGGGTGATAGAATCGCTATCCTTGTTGATGTTGCTCCCAGGTTCGAAGAAGGAAGTATATAACGTGTTATCTAAAAGGATTTTACACATCGTCCTGCCATAATCTAACTTCACTTCGGAGATGAACTGGACTGTATTGGTTATGCTTTCCTTGCTCTTCTTTGAACAGAATACCAAGTTCAGTATTCGATTTACTTGTTCAGTTGGTAATTGGGGGAGATCATCTGTAGGCATCGAATCTACAATAAAGGAGTAGTATAACAATGCTTCCACTTGACTGCGCTTGGACACACTGGATTCGATCCTCTTGGCATGATGCTCAGGGTCTTCCGACAAAAAGCAGACCTGGTAATAGAGTTGGGAGCAAGCATAATGGTGGTTGGTCCGAAAATAACAAGGGGGGG
>CAYWOQ010000106.1:1967-5915 GCA_964459925.1 uncultured Roseivirgaceae bacterium | reverse complement strand
TACCAATCATCCATCGGATCCTGCTCTCGCGTCTTCGAGCCTTAACAATCGTAAATCAGATCACTTGTAACAACGGTGGCCCACTCTGTGAAGTATATACGAAACTCTTGTTGATGTCGCCAAGGCGATGTCGCATGCGAGCGGTAGCGCCAACAGTGGACGGGTCTTTCGCCAAGAAGGCCAATGATCATTGGTAATGTCTCATTCGGTTCCCAAGCGTAGTAACTCGACACACCTATGGCATAGCCCGCCAGACTCTAGTGGATGCTATCAGGCAGGTAGATGTAGCCTCTAGAGGCGAGAGTCGTTGAAAGTAAAGCCGACAGAAAAAAGGGACAGCGAGACAGAAAAATACAGGGATGATAGTGAGATTTTTTCGTCCATCTTTTTTTTAAAAAAGAATGATTTCAGGATGATTGTGACCCACCGGGTTTCGATTTCTTGGGCTCTCGAAAATGCATTTCTTATCTTTGGTATTCCCTGTTGAGTTCGCCCAGACGCGCACCTCAAACATGCTGGGCTCTTACCAGCCTGTGTGGAACTGGACATACTTTCAAGTGACCCCGAGCTCGGTGACCTTGACACCCTTGTAAATTTACTGCACTATGGTTATTCGAAGACGAATAGTCGCGCGTGTAGTTCTGGTCTAATAGTTCACCGGCCTGGCTGTCTAGTGCTTTTGCCATATAGTGTCTCCCTGGCTAGCTCAATAGTATTCGTGGGAGAACGACAGATCGAAGATAAATATCCCATCATCATCTTCTTCTTCTTTCGCAACTCCGAAACGTTATAGTACTGCTTTGTCTATTCATGAATCCGGATGCGCGACACGGGTGCGGTTCAAGGCATGAATATCGCTGCGCGTTTCGTATTCAGTGTGCTCGGCAATGGATAGGTCATCCCCGCGCAAATCTCCTGCTTTGGCTAGTGGTACGCTACCAGCGATCGCTCTTAATGCGCAAGCGCCTGAAAGCATTTAAGATGGAAAAAAAGGTCCTGGTGTCTTCGTTGCTATGGCACAAGCAGGCAATTCAGAGGATATTGAATTGATGTTGAAAATAATCATCTCCGAATTTTCCCGTCCAAAAGTACGCCGATAGAACGTATGCTGTTGACGCACAACGGTAAATTGCTAGTGGGCTAGTGCACGCGCAGCAGATTGCCGCAGAGCATGAAGTTCGACAAGTGGATGGGCGAAGCGGAAAATGCATTCGTCTCGAAGTTGACCCTGTCTCGATCAAAGCATAGATATTGTGACGAGAGATTAGTCGTACAGGAGTTGAGCCTTTAGACAGCAGTCTTGTTTGCGAGAACAGCTTGCAATGTACAGGGGAGGGGAGAAAAAAAACCAGGATTGCAAATATACCCACGATCAGTTGTTACCATTTCTAAGATTTCGCGAAAGCCTTTCAAGTAAATGGAGAACAAAGACCCCTTTAGCAGTTTTACGTTTGACTGAATCGAATGTTCAAATGGCTACTCATGTGTAAGGTAACAACTTTGGGGGTTTTTTGGTGTGTGCCAGAGTATCAGTGCTGCAACCTTTATCTGCGTACCCTACATTGGCAGCAGCTGATCGCGACGTAGTGACCAAATTCCATGGTGAGTAGTTGAGATCTCTGGCCGTATGTAAATCGAATCGTATGGATCCGGTGAAGCTTGGAGACTGTCTATCCTCGCTTTTTTTTTTCCCGGGTTGCAGTCGACTCGGAAATGTCAAATCTAGCCCCGCACCAACTGCCAATTCCGATCGAGTCCGCTTCCTCAAGCCTGGACAAACAAGATTCCGCGTCGACGCGAAACGCCCAATCCATCTTCGCAGCCTCCCAGGGTGATGCCAGAAAGGTAACATCAGGTACTATAGAAGACGACCAAGTTCTCGACTTTCTACCAGGAGGGAGCACGCAGGTAAGACAGCTGATGTAAATGCGCTAGTGAAGAAACATCTTTTGATCGCGTGTATGTGATAGTCGTCAAGGTGTACGAGTCGTGAACAAAGGCAAACGATGATGGGTATATTGAAAGGCGCCCTGAATCAGCTATAGGCCCCGTTCTTCGAGTTCTGTAACCAGTGTCCCTTGCACTATGGATACAAAGAGAGGTCGCAGCAGGGGCAATCTGAGCTGCTAGAAGACCTTGAGAACGTTCTTGGCTTGTTGCTGGATACCGCGAGCTCCCGAGTTGTAGAGCCTTTTATAAAGCATATCGATAAGACCAGGAACAAGGGAAGATAAAACAAAATGTATAACGCGCCGAGTCCTGCCATCGGTACGAATCAGACCTCAAGAAGTCGAGGTCCAGTTTGCACCGGCTGTAATGGCGCGCACAGGTACACGGCGTGTCCCCTAAATGACACAGCAAGGGATCCTGGGAATACAAAAGACGCGACGTAGGCATTACTCAAAGGCGGCGATAGGCTAGCGCCAACCCAACCAGGCAACGGAATTCAAGTAGCCGAGCATTTCGTTTTAGCGTAGTCAGCCTCAGCAACAGAACGAAAACTAAAGTCCGGTACAGCACCAGCAGACACTGGCGGCCGACGACTGAATTCGAGTGTAACGTGCCAGAATACCAGCAGCTTGCAGACCTAGTCATATTACCTGATGTCACGCTCAAGTTTGGCAGCAACTGTTAGTGCCAATCCTCAAGACATCGTCGAGATCACTATATATATATTTTTTTTCTAACAGAGAGGGAGCAGATTAAAAAAATCGCGAGAAAAAGTAATTGAGCCCCTTTCCCCACGACTATCGAATGTACTAGTCTTACACGGAGTGGGTTTGTATCTTGAATGTGCCAGTCTCGATTTAGAGCTCGCAACAGACAATGGTTTACTCGCACTCGAGAGGTGACCATGTCATGTTATGCCTAATATGGACAGCGTCACTATCAGGGCTGGTGCGCTGAGTAGAATGGGGATTGAATCTTTTTTTTGATCTCGATAGGGCACCCCAAGAGCTCACATATGATTCAGTTCAATGAAATGGTGCACGCTTTGCGATGAAATAAGATTATTGATTTTGATAATGTTTCTATGCACGAGTCATACATGCTTGTTATAAATGAACACTGAACAACGGGCCAAATCGATTCCCCCAGTACAAGTGTCTTTGATTTGCTTACCGAGGCAAGCTCTGGGTAGATATGCACCGATTACAGTTTTGACCAACTTGCCCCGAGTCTCCCCGATCAAAATAATAATAATAGTTGAAAAAAAGTGAATTTCCCATTGAACGAACGAGTCCCAAAGAGAAAGATATGGAGGGGAAGAGAGGAAAAAAAGGTATAGTTGAGGAGAGATTGAAATTTGTCAACGATGTGCACAGGAAAACCAAGGGGAAAAAGTATCGTCCAAAACAGACAGAAAGTACAAAGAAATCAGTTTTTGAAGGTCGTCGATTTTGTAGTGGTGTCGTCACCGGTGCAAAAGGAATGAATTGAAATGCATATTCCGAGGCCCCTATCGCACTTGCTTGCAGAGACGAGTGAACAAGTACACGTCTCTTGAGTGGAAAAATATTCGGACAGGGTGTTAAACATAAGCGAGGCTATGAAAGATTATGCTATCTATTCACAAAGGCATTTTGGTAATGATTCCCCTTTTTTTTATTATTATTTTATTTGGAAAATACGCATGTTCAAGAACAAGTCTCGATTGCTAGTGAGATGGAAAGGGTTCACAAGAGAATATGATACTTGTAAGATGGTAGACTAGTACATGTGCAGTGGATCGCCACAGGGCATGGAGCTCTAGAAATGGATGGGCACGGCGGGAATATATTCGTGTGGAAGTAAACCTTTTCGATCAAGGCATAGACATTGTGACAAGAGATTAGTCGTCTAGGAGTCAAGCCTTTCGATTTTATTCCTCCATCGGACAAAAAGAGAGAGAGAGAGAAAGAAAACTCCTCTTTCAAGCAAGAGGGCAACAGTCTTTATGGTTGTATC
>CAYWOQ010000106.1:0-1957 GCA_964459925.1 uncultured Roseivirgaceae bacterium | reverse complement strand
ATCAAAGAGGCTCGAATCATGCGGCAGGCGAAACTATACATTGTACCTGGGAAGAGTATCGGAGGCTGCCATGACGCATGGGCTCAGAGTTCTCAAACTCGAGATTTCCCTCTTCCTTTTCTTTTCTCAGAAGCGGTGCAAAAGCCTATGTTTGAGCCTTGGCAAAATTTGGAGGAATTCAGAGCATTCCCTACGAAAGTGGACGACTCGTCGTACGTCAGCAACTACATTGCTGACAGCGGCCAAAAAAGAGCTGAAAAGCAGGACAAGGCGTCTACAGTGCTTGTTGCTGCAGCCACCCGGGCCAACGCCCATATCAACTAAGAGTGCAGTGGGCTCCACAGATAAGTCGAGTGCTTTCCGATTATGCACAGCGAGGTTTAAGAATCGCAACCGCAGAATGTGAAAAAAAAAAAGCTGCGAGTCTGCAGAGAGACACGCGAGAGCAGGATCCGATGGATGATTGGTAGAGCCAGGTGGTAGAGGCCCCCCCTCCCCCCCCCCCAAAAAAATTGCCTGAAGAGAGAGAGAGAGAGCGAGAGCACTGGCGAGGGTGCTGGGAGAAGTGAGCGACGGGCCCGAGTGTGATGCGCTAGAATACACTGCCTCTGCCCAGCCTGGTTTTAATTCACCCGTTTCAGCTTTTGAGATCCTGCAGCTTCCTGCTTTTAAAAGTCCCCCCCTCCCCCCTCCCCCAATCGACTTTAATCGCTTCTAGTATATCATAAAGCTTTTGTAGGGAGCGATTGTGTTCTGCGCCTGTGTTGTTCTCTCTTCTCCATCCAACTCGTTCAAGAGGAACGCTACTGTCTAAGAGGTCAAGCGCTATCATTCTATCAGAGTCTCAGCGACTGTACGATCGCTACATCCAGCTTATCCAAAATCTCCACCGCATGGTCGTTCTTCTGCGGCAGTATCTAGGATTTATCCATTGTACGACAACCTGCGGCGGCAGCAATCCTCACGAACACATTTTCTCGCGTCAAGGTTGGTGGCTCGAGTATTCTAGAAATGTACGTTTCACAGGTCCAGGCGCGCTGTGAAATCTGCTGGAGAAGAGTACGATGCTTGCCGAAGAAAAAAGAAAAGCGGAGAGTCGAAAAGCGCAGGTGTGTCGTCATACAGCGATCTAATGGCTTGATGTATTGTTTGTGTTTTGGCGAGAGAATAAGAAAAATGTATTGAGGACGACGGGATTCGAACCCGCGCTCTTACGAACTAGAACCTGAATCTAGCGCCTTAGACCGCTCGGCCACATCCTCTCGATCATGAAAGCTATTCGGGGCTTTGATCGATTGATGAAAGTAGTACGGGAAACCCTCGCAAATGAAACGTGCCCCTTGCCGCGAAAAAATGTACTGTATGAGCGTGCGAGTGCCCCTTGTCCTTGTCTACAAGCATATTTCCGCGCTACGACCTTTTGTCGTATCTTCCGCTCCAGTTCTTACAAACAAACAAACAAAAAGAAAAGGATCAAGGAGGCTCTAGCTGCAATAGCAGCGAGTGCTAAAGTACTATAGCCCAGTACTCGGGGGCTTTTTCTTTTTTTGTTTGGGGAAAGGGGGAGGGGGAGGGTCTCACACTTTCCCTCTTTGTTGTCCTATCATTCTTAATTAATCCCGATCGCAAGAGATACACCACCACCACCACCACCACCAAGAGGACCAATTACGAAGCGGCTAGCCGTCTAATCGCATGATCGCATAATTCTGGAAAATACGAAAGCCGCTCACTGAATAGGTATCATGCTTGTAAAGGAGGATCACAGGACAGTCGCACGCGCGCTGATAACGCCGCGTGTCTAATCGGGGTTCAACATGATGGGGTAGAATAACGATCATAGCAGTACCAAAGGTAATAATAGGAGCCCAACTTGTGTATTCACCTACTTGTCTCGCACTCCTCTACGCTCCAACTCCTAGAGATTGGTCACCGTGGTGACGATTTGTAAACCACC
>CAYWOQ010000105.1:0-6092 GCA_964459925.1 uncultured Roseivirgaceae bacterium | reverse complement strand
ACATTTGTAATCACTTCTACTTTTCATCCTACGCACAACTAGGAATATTCAACAGTGTCATATCAATAATTCTCAACACATTATTTTGGATGGCCGTGTCCATACAGCTCTTGTTTCTTCTTGTGGCGTGAAGACTTCTTCAAGCCGTGCACACACAAGTAATTCAAGGTCCCATTGACGAAAGCCTCTGAAGCAAAAACGTATAGAAGGTAACGCTTGTAAGAAGCTAATGATATGCGGTAATCTAGGCTTTGTTCAGATTGCATAATGATATCAACGCCATACCTATAGTAAGGCGTAAACTTAGGTCGTTAAGAACTTCTGCAGACGGAAGATCAAAGCCTGGGGCATAGGGCCTTTCCCACATTCCCCCCTTCTCTTTCTTCTCTCTCTCTTATTTGGGATGCGTGTGTATGTGCGCGTAGCAAAAATAAAAGCTTTTACCTTACAGTCAGCCGTATGCGATAGCACTCAGACAGAATTTGTGTATTTATCCATCTGCTTTCTCACCGATAATAATTCAATCATTTATAAGGCGGTTGAAAGCTTTGTTCGATAACGTCGGCGTGGATTTTGATTGAGGAATTTCTATAACTCTAGATAGGATTAGTCTTATGTAGTAACAGTGTTTTCGCATACTATAGCAGAAGCGTGGACTTAGTAACCACCTTCCACGCTTTCCAACTTGCCCCGGAGCGTAAATTTCAGCGCAGTTTCTTGTACTGTAAAGACAAATTCAAAAGCTAAAGAGTGTCTTCAGGACAAGTTGCGGAGCAAATACAACAAAATTCAAGTAGTCTACATGATTTCGATTAGGTTTTTCTTATAGACGATCTTCTGAATTTCCAGATCCTGTTTAGCGCTTGGAAAAAGTCCGACTCAATATAGAATCGTTGAAATACTCCTAGTTGAGCTTAGGATGGAAAGTAGAGGTGACTATAAGTGTTCGTTAGGTGCGCCTAAGTGCTAACTGCACTCAGGAGCATTAAGTGCTAGATGTTAAGTAAAAGAAATGTAATTTATAAAAGGGTAAAACTTATGCCTAAGTTAGGCTTACAATTCTTCTTCATAGCTTTTGAGTCCTTTGCTTTAGATTCATCTTCCAAGACGTTGAGTCAGGCCGACACCCTCCTGAGATGGCTTTAGGTCTACTGTTTAGAAACTTACTAGTTTGCACACGCATGTGCTCATATGCTTGTATAGTGTACATATCTATGTGCATGAATATTTACTTGCGCTATACTCATTCTTTGAAAAACGCTGTAGCTTGCTACATTCAAAAAATATTCTTTATAGGTGCTGATAAGGGCTTTTGTTGAAAGATGTTGAAAAATGAATCTAAACAAGGACTCTAAGCTATAAGGCTGAGCCATAAGCCTATCTTAGGCATAAGTTTTACTTTCTACTAAGCTAGCCTTCTTTTACTTAACATCTAGCACTTAATGCTTCTTAGCGCAGCTAGCACTTAAGCGCATCCAACGAGCATTTGCAATCACTTCTACTTTTCATCCTACGCACAACTAGGAGTATTCAGCAGCTTTGAACTGCAAAAAAAATAATACAGAGGTTGTCTTAGAGAAAAAAATCAGGCAGGTGCAAAGGATTTGAAGCTAACGTTTCGATTTTGATGTAAACCTGCGATATTGATCAACGACATCGACCTGTCATCCACCAGACCCTTACTTTAGCCAGTTACTTAAGATCTCATTTTTTAAGATATAAAATTCAACGTTATCGAAAAGCTTTGAGTACCCCAACTCTGCCCAATTCTTCTTCTTCTTTTTGCACTGATCTGACCTCTCTCTCTCTTTTCTGTGTTAACTGTATCTGTTAAAAGATATTGAAAAATGAATCTAAACAAGGACTCTAATCTGTAAGGCTGAGCCATCAGCCTATCTTAGGCACAAGTTTTACATTTTATTAAGCTAACCTTCTTCCACTTAACATCTAGCACTTAAGCGCACCCAATGAGCATTTGTAATCACTTCTACTTTTCATCCTATGCACAACTAGGAATATTCAACAGTATGCATCTCAACTTTTCGAGGTGTAAGTTATTCCACAGAGTCGTAATTACAACAGAAAAAGAGCAGGTATGAAATGACGACTACTCGGAATTGCAGAGGAATGAGCACAAGACAGGTGTATGGTGTCGTTCTGGTAGAATCCCATTTCCACGTCTTGTAGGCCGGTATATGCCTTTTTTTGAGCTTTGATATACTATTTATAGACCAGTAAGACTTTTTACCATTCCAATTGAAAACAAGCCATCTAGCTATTATCGTTTGCGATTCCTGGAAAGCCTTTCGTCACGTTCGAAAGAAGCGAAATGAGATTTGAAATCCTTAGCTTCAAAGCTTTGCGCTTGACCTCCGTTTGCTACCATCTTTTTACCGAGTCCAAGACCGGGGTAAGAACGACGAAGCTACTGTAGACTAGATTGCAGCTGGTTTACCGAGATTTTATTATCAACGATGACGATCCTTTTCTTTCAACGAACTACCAGTCTTATACCCAGCTAAGCGCATCCAGCTAACGTGAGCCAAAGGATGGCTGATCTAATAGTAGCCATTACTTTGATCTCGATCAGTTGGCCTTTTTTTCTTGTCTTTAGCTACATGGCACGCTTGAGCTCTTTTTCGGTATGATTTTTTGATTAAGCTACTTGTTGTTCATCTCTTCGAAGATTACGATGCAGAGACCGCTGTGTTTAGCTATAAAAGCCAGCCACCACGCAGCCACAGTATAATCCGACGATTAGTGCCATGGAATGACAGCAACAATGAAAATTCAGCCAGCCCTGCTTTGAAATTGCCTCAGGGCTTCTATAACAGTTTTTTCATCTGGTCTCATTCTGCTGTTTAAGGCTTGGTTGTACTTTTCTCCAACTCCCCCTCTTTTTGTTTTTTAAAAAAAAACTATTCTTTAAAAAAAAGGTCTATATCATTTTCTTTGTCAACGATTGGCCTGTCAGATATGGCTGTACCACTTCTCCAAGTTGTATAGCTATTGTTTTCCCAGCTGTAGTAAGTTTAGTATCCCTAATCTCTCAAAACATTACGCATCAGGAATATGAAGGCTTCCCATATACTTTCTGTTTGCCCCTCCCTCTTTCTCTTTCTCTTTCTCTATGAAATACTTAGTAGAGCAGTGGTTTTGGGGCTTACTACATCTTATAGCAAAGTAGGCCGAGTGTAACCACCCTCACTTTCCGATTCCCCAAATCTTCAGCAACCATCTTTCACACTCACGACTCACATTTTGCCTTTTGTCGCCTTTGTCTTGGCTGTGTGCTCTAGTAGACAGGGGAGACTCAAAGCTGTTGCCAGTGGACGAAATCATAGACGAAGGCTTCTGCCTAGAATCCTAGGACTGCCACTCTTCCCATGCGCGCTCTAGATAGTGGCACGAATTTCCAGGAAGGGAGATCTCGAAGCAATAAACGTATGGATTGTCTATACGATGACCGACTGCATCTAGTGAGGAAGATGGAAAGAGTACCAGCAAGATATCGCTCTAGCCGCGAGATTTTGCTTAATGCAGAATTTGGAGCCTTGGAAAGAAATTTTTATTTTTTTTTTTTAAAAAGGGATTTGGAGAGGGGGGTTGAGCGTCATGTCAAATGTAGCTCGAGTTTTTTCGTTTGTTCAAAAGTAATACGCGAGTGAAGCTCGCACAGGCCAACATGAATCGCCTGCGCTACAATGTTGCAGCCTTGTTTAATTACAGGAGGAGACTGGAGTTGTATATGCCTCTGGCCTCGGTTGATGGACGCGGCAGAAATCCTCCTCAGAGAGGTATCTTTCATCAGAAGATGATGTACAGATGAATTCAGCTCCTGTCCCTACATGCATACTTCGTGGCTGATTCGTGCAGAGCTGAGCAAGGCGCGTGGTGAGAATGGCTGTGAGATGATCCGAGAACCCTTGATTCTTTTCAATGCCCCCTACAAGGATGGAGAATTTAAGAAAGTACTGGGGCAATTAAATATTTTCTGGATTTTCTTGTAGGCAAGGAGCGGGTTTAAGTGCTGAAGCGCGCTAAGTGCCTGGGACGAATCGCATCAAATAGCTGAATCTATTTGCTTTTTTTTTTTCGATCATACGGTGGATTTTTCCCCATATTTGTCTGATATAGCAGGGCCGAGATGAAAGGTCGTTAGCCGCGTTCATGCTGAGTGGATTAGAACAGAAGAAAGCGCTTTTGAAGAGACGACAATCACCCAGATGAAGCACGCCCTACTAGTCTCAGGTACATGCAGTTTGCGGAGACGCTAGGATTAGAGTAGAATAATAATAATAGCAGTAAGAGTTTGGGTTGAGCCTGCTTTGGACTTGAGATCTACAAATGTAGCTGTCAAACATGTTTTTGGACTCGGGACAAGGGCTGAAAAATCGGAAACTCAGATGCTGAGTTGCATGTCATTTCTTGTTACTCGTTGTTGGCGCAAGTTTCTCCAACAGGGCTAGCACTGCTGAGCTTTGTAGGCGACGTCGATGCCGAGTGTAGCGACCAAGCGTGGTACGACATAGGTTGGAGTAAGGTAGGCGTCTTTCGCGACGATTTGCAAGGTAGGGACATGGTCACTATCTTTGAGACGACATATTGGGGAATCGGAGACAATGAAGCCGATCTACTGAAAAGAGTGAATTAAATCCCTTGACAGAACTCTCTGGAGTAGCAGCCTCTCGAAAACATCATGACATCTTATATTTGATCGAAGATAGTGAGAACGGCCCCTACGTTTACGCTGCTAATGCTTCTAGTGCTGATATTGTTGGGCAGATTAAACTGAATGGGGTATGCTTTCTAGAATTTTACAAGTCTGTGTTTGGTCGATATTTTGAATGTTAGAATTGGTTGTACACACACCCATGGAAAGTGTTAAAGTTCAGGTTTTGCTCTGTTTTGTTTTCGCCCCCTTTTTTTCTCCAAGTCAGGTGGAAAATAGGGACTGGGAAGATATCTCAGTTGCGGAATGCCGAGGGTCATTGGCTGAAAATGGAAGCAGTTGCATCTTTGTTGGCGATATAGGCCACAACGATGATAATGGTGAAAGCTATATACTGAGAGTGATTCAGATAAGAGAGCCTGATACTGTCGCCGACGCTACATATTATGAAGATGATAACGGAACCACTTATACTGTGCTGAACTATCAATATCCCTCCGGAAATACTCCTGATGCGGAAGCGTTTGTGGCATTTGGAGATTCCATTTACATATTTACCAAAAAGACTGATGGAAGCACAGATGTGTGGGAAGGGAGCCTCACTGAACCTGATGAGCTTAAGCTGATCGATACAATTGTAAGAGCGTCAACCAACATTATGATGAACGCGGAAATTTGCATTTAGCTCTTGTTAAAAGCTTGCCTCCTGAACAATAGCTAATTCTAAGCAAAAGAAAAGGCTTGCTACCCTTTCACGTAACGTTACTATTCTTTGGAGTAGCCAGCTCTTTCATTAGCAAGTTTTTTTATCTTCAGATGGGTGGTTTTGACTAGCGCGCCTCCAGTTTTTTTTTTTCAAAAATGGCAAGAAAAAGTGAACAAGCATGAAGAGTTCGTTTGCGGGAATCGATTTCATCTCATCTCAACTTACACTTGATCCATGACTTGTTCTCAAAGAGAAGTATGGTTAGAGCTGTTATCTCTCAACTAAACTTGTATGAAATGACGCTATCGTCATACCGCTGACAATAGCTTCAGTATAAGACGTGAATCACGAGTTTCAGTTGATGTTTGTCGGGCTTGTCTATTGCGCGTGAATTAACAACAGAGCGAGGATTCTTGGAAACTTGGCGGTGGCCTGTCTGGTGCTGACATATCTGCTGATGGAAAATATCTCGCACTTCTCGCTAGACCAACTCAAATACAGCCCATTTACCAATATGAGTTGGCTGTGCCAGGGAATCCATTGAATCGAACACTCCCTACTGTCATTCCTCCCCCTTGGAACCCGATTTTCCCAGCTGCGGAAGCCATTGGCTACGAGTATGGTAAAGTCACCTCTGCTGTAGCTTTATGGGAATAGAAAAAAAAACCTTTTGTTATGTTAAGGATTGAGAAAAATAGCACGTCTTATTTTGGG
>CAYWOQ010000104.1:0-6270 GCA_964459925.1 uncultured Roseivirgaceae bacterium | reverse complement strand
CCCATTCATTCTTACCACGTGAGTCGGATGCAAACTACCTCAACTCACAACAAGGAGCTATTTAGGTTCTCTCTCTGAATGTCTTCTTTCATTGTTTCGTGTTGCTTATTGTATCGAGGGCTGGAGCCAGCACTCGGTCGGTTGTTGAAAAAAAGAAAATAAAGAACTGAATCGCTGAGCAACTCAACGAGCTTGAGTCCACTGTCCAGTTTTATTGATTGCTTGGTGCTTTCCAGAAATTTGAATTTTAACGATCTGCTAGAGCTGCCGTCCGAAGTATTCGACTCATTGACCGCACTGGAGGGTCTGTAAGTAAAGCTGTTGCTTGTACAAAGTCGTATTGCCGTCATTGTTCAGCCTAGCTGAGGCGCCGAGCTTTTCATGTGATGCCTGCTACCTTTCCATCATGCGACATGCTGACTGGGAACGTCTACAGGGTATAGCTTGGCTTCACCTAGTTAGTCTGTATGCGCTGCTCGAGCAAAGTCGATCAGTTGGTAGAAATGGCACCATTTGTGTAATTGACATGCCAACAGATGACATAGGGTCTTTCTCTTTTCCCTCTCTCTCCACCTCTTATCTTGGTGCTAGAGCATCCAGGCAACTGTTTCGCTTGGCTCAAGTGTCGTGAACTGCATAATGTAAAAGTAGTATTTTACTAGTGTAGATGGATCGAGTAGCTTCCAGGCACTGTTTTTTTTTTCCTCGCCTCTCTTCTGTGATTTTTACGTTTAAAGCAATTTGAACTGAAACTTGGTCTTTTCTCGAGCAAAAGCAGTGCTGCTGAGCTAAAAAAGTATCTCAAGCCGACTGGATCGGCGTTTTCTTTTATCTTCTTGCTTTCCAGTGCACTGGGCGCCAATGACTTATCAGGGCTGCCGCCCGGCATCTTTGACTCCTTGACTGCACTAGTGGGCCTGTAAGTAAAGCTGCTGATCTTAACGAGCCACGATTTTTTAACTTTTTTTAAAAAATAGTTCAGTCTAGTTGGCAAAACCAGCTTACCTGGTGATAATTGTTCCCTATTGACTGTGCAACACACTGACTAAAAATGCTCATAGAGTGTAGCTGGCGTCATTTATCGATCGTCGTGTGTTTAGTGCTGGCCAAAGCGCTTTTCCCTTCCACTTTCTGCGTGTCAGCCAGTGCACTCAAGCAGATGCATCACCAAACTCTAATGTGGTCGAGTGTAAGGCGTTGTGGTGGTGCTCTGCACGTGACGGTACCTAGAGTGGCTGACAGGGATGCTTTTTTTTTTCTTCTTCTTTTTATTTTCCTCTAAAATATGTGCGATAGTTAAGGATCAGTATCAGAATTTTGGTCGATCTTCCAACACGTGCAGAGCTGTTTTGCAAGCTAGTGCGCTCAAGCTCTCTGAGTTTCGCTTTCTAGTTGTTGTGGTGTTGCAGAGACTTGGCTATTAACGAGTTGACAGGGCTACCGCTCAGCCTCTTCAACTCACTGACTGCGTTAGAGTTTCTGTAAGTGCTACTGCAGCTGATGTAAAGCCACATTGTTGCGTTGGTGCCATTCGACTCAGTCGATATTAAATCTTGTCGCGTGGTATCTAGTACACTCTAGCCATGCAACATAGGCGCTTAAAGCGCACTACACACTCAGCTCGGCGCCGCCTAGTGTGTATGTACTACTGAGGCACAGTTAACCAGATGGCTAAAAGGGTGCAATGTGACAATGGTCGTGTGTTTTGCTGCTGGGCTCAGCACGTTTTTTTCAATTTGTATAAAGTGGAACAATCGATTTTCTGCGTGTATCAAATAGTACATCAAAACACCAACTTCGCCTGGATTTGGTATAATGACTTGCAAGATGCTTGGGTGATGTTGCACAAGTAGAGATAGATAGAGCAGGCGCAAAGTGGAGCCATTTATGTTCCCTTTTGAATTGCGTGCAGCACCAAAAAGTCAGTGTGAGCATCCAGCTGGCTCTTGTACGCGATTTAGACCACTGACAGTGTCAGCGAATCTGCGCTCATTTGATCTCTTATTTTGTTCTTTGTCGCCGTACAGAGGTCTGGGATCCAACGCCCTGACAGATCTGGCATTGGGCATCTTCGATACCGTGTCTGCACTGGTGGAACTGTAAGAGGAAAAAAAAAGAATTCTCAATGTAACGCTGCATTTTATCGCTGTTTTGTACTCAGTTTCAGCGGCGTAACAAATCTGTTCTGTGATGGTCGCTTTTCCTCGATCCTACAATGTAACGAAATACATATTTATAGAATGTAGCCTGACACCGTCCTGTTTCTGGACGCTGCTGAGGTAGAGTCGGCCAGAGTGCTGTAGCGGCGCCCTCTGTCAGTTGTGATATATTGAATGCTGGTCTGTAGACAAGTCCTGTCTACTTCCTGCTTGCTAGCTTGTGCAAATGAGATTTGCACAACGTTGAAGTGAAGGTGCCGAAAGAGAGAGAAAAAGAAAGAAAGAGCGCATGCCCTGCATCTTTTTTTTGCATTGCCCGAGGCCATCGCAAGACTCTGACTCGATGCCACACAATCAACAAAAGCCCTGACCATAGGTTTCAAGATCTCTCGGTCGATTCAAGTACCAAGTGTCGCCACTGGAGTGTTTTTTCAAGATTGCGACTGTAGTATTTTCATGCATTAGATACTTGTGATGATGGTTCTACAAGCATAGGCCCGTAGGTCAATGACCAAAGCGTATGTTACTTAATTTTTTTTTCGGGAAAGTAAAAAACACAAGGAGTTGTAATCAGGGTGTTTTAGGCCTTTTAGCCTCCTAGAGGTTGTGTACTTGACTCGAAAAGAGAGAAAACGAAAATGGAGAGGAACGAAAAAGGCAGCCTACTGACCCAGGGCTGGAATAGATCCTTGACTTTATTTGTATTTTATTTTCAGAGACCTAGGCTTTAACCAACTGACAGAGCTTCCATCCGACCTCTTCGACTCCTTGGCTGCACTGGCGACTCTGTAGGTAGACTTGTTGATTCCGCGCTAGCGTCTTTTTTTTTCCCTTCAGCTTGGGAGCAAGGTCTTTGTTGTTGAAAGACGCTTACGAGGCTACCTTTTTTTTTTTCTTTCTTTTTTTGGCGTGTTTGAAAAAAAAAGAAGAGCAAATGAAGATACTTTTGTCGATTAGTTTGTCAACATGAGCGCACCCTAGTATGACTGGTATGCCAGCCATTTTTTTCTGAGAAGAGCTGTGCTGTGTTGCGTGTACGGCTTTATTCTTTGTTTTTTTTTTTAATCCGGTGGGAGGGTGAGACTGGAGTCGATCACTAAAAGTCAATCTGATGACGGCGATAGTCAATCAAAGCTCTACAAGTGAATAAACGCAACCTTTACGATCGCACTCTTTGACATATTCATACGCGAGAGAGGTTGGAATGTCATCGATGGAATATGGAAGTAGGAGGTTTCGGATAAAAAGCGTCTATGCGTTGTGAAAAGAAAAGAAAATGTAGATGAGGGATACATAAAGCGAGGTTGGGGCTGCTCTAGCAGTGGTATCAACTATACTTTGTCGCGTCGTAGAATCCCAACATATGGACCTGCCATTTGCTTTTCTTTTATTCTCTCAATGAGGCAGAAATCTGCAGCAAAACGAGTTCACAGAGCTCCCCTTTGACTTGTTCGATGAGCTGTCCGCCCTCAATTTCCTGTAAGTATCGCGCCGGTATAATCACCATATACCTTGGCGCTGAAGGAGACCTTGCATGAGAGGCTCTTTTTTTGTCCTTGCACATGGATCATGCTTGCAGATTGGATATGACCAGCCCTAATTTCTTGTTGTTGGTTTTATCCGATGAGATTTGATGAGTTTTTTCTTCCCGCTCTTTGTACCTGTACATGAATATGGGTGCTTTTGCCCCGACTTGCGACATGATTATTTGACTTTCGATTTGCATCTGATGAGTGCATCGGGCGAGACCTGCCCTAATATGCGGCTCAGTAGATTTGGTACTATGGCAAAGGAAAAAGAAAGTGCATCATAAAGGTGGAGCCAAGAGGGTACACTGACCGATTTCGACTGAAGTGAGAGAATGCTACTACATCACTAAGCAGGCCAAATGTGGACTGGTGCCAAAGTAGGAAAAGAGGCTTTTGTAGATAATGCAAGTGGCGAGAGAGAGAGAGAGAGAGAGAGAGAGAGGATAAAACGCACAACGTTTGTATTGATACCCGCTTGCTCACAGCAGTCTGATCAAGTGTGCTGAGTTTGTGAGGACTGTATACTTGAGTCGACTGCGAATTGCACGTCGTATCGCGATGGCTGGTTTTCTGCAATGTAAAACACGGCCCAATCACACTGCACTAGGCAACTAAAGGCTGGAGCATACGCGCATTTGCTCGAGCCTCCAGTTCCTTTCTTCACATGTGCATACTAGCATCGACTTGATATTCGTTTCCCTTTGAGCAAGACTCTTTGTTTCCAAATTTTCCAAAATTGCGTTTGCACAGAAGCTTGGATGGGAACGCACTTCTCGAGTGCACTCCACCGAGCAATGCCGCTAATCCATCGGGTCCACCGGTCTGCTCAGCTCCACCCCTGACGCTATTCTCCCCTCCGGCTTCCAGTGGCTGCCCGTTCATCCTGGGAGATGTCAACGGTGACACGCTTGTCACTGTTCTGGATTTGGTTAGCTTGACTGACATTATTCTGACCGGGGTGGAAGTTCCAGAGGAAGCTCTCTGCGCAGTGGATGTTGTCGTCGACGGCCTTATCAACATTTCTGTAAGTCGCATCGCATAGGAGAGCGAGAGAGTGTGCCAGCGCTGCCTGTGTGCTTTGATCAGTGCCGGTTGTAAAAGAAAATCAATCATTGAAATCAACTCTGACTATGTGCACAGGATGCTGTCGCTGTCTTCGATATCATTTTCGCATGAGAGAGTGGCTCCAACGACACACGCTTCTCACTACATGCCAGTCCTTTTTTTTTTCCTTCTTTCTTCTTCCCTCTCCTTTTCCTTGACTAGAAGCGTAAATACAAAAGAAGAATAAGAGAGCAAGGAAAGTAGAGGGGATGGCTTTTTATTTTTTTTTCCTGTTCTTATACGCACTGTCGCCGCTTTCAAATGAAGATTTTCAAGAGAAAAGAAAAGAGAAAAGCACGATTGAATGTATTGTCGACATAAGAGCGATTACAATACTGGTGAAAACGCGCCCGAGTATTAGATATGATATCAACATATGGTACGCGACTGGCTTGAAATTATTACAAGTTATCTGAACACTGCAAGACGCTCACACACCCAGAGTACATTCAAGACTCGCCACACCAAGCCCGGGAGTCTAGTAATGAGTGAGTAGTGTGGATAGCTACGCTCAGCAAGTGAATCGCACACAGACAACATAGACGAGCTGTCACGCTGCCCTACTCTCACTTTCAAATTGACTGGGAAAAAAAAGCGCACGATCGCTTGTCAATCACGAAAGTAGGTTTAACTGCAAATATTCATTCAAGATGCGTCCAAGTCCTCGATGCATCTATTCTCTGATGCCTTTTTTTTTCTCTCTACGAATGAATGCGAAAGCCAGTAGAGTCTCCTTAACGCTCACACGGCCAGTAGTACTGCCCATAAAAACCTGTCACCTCAAGCCTACCGGTCCAAACCATGGCTGACCTTTTTCATATTTGCTCGCACTTTGTCAAGCATGTTGCGCATACTCTATTGCGGCACACGGGACTGAAGTCACATCAAAAAGGGCCTAGTAGTGACGGACATGACTGAGCTGGGTTTTTCTTAGACACCGAGGGGCGCCGCTCCTGTGATAGAGTCTGCTGGTGCAATCGATCCTTACTGAGAGGTGTGCAGCTATAGAGGATGATCCCTTTCAATCTCGTCCAAATTGCTATCGTCCTCTGCAATCGCATCCTAACGTCCAGGAGGTTACTTTTCTGGTCTGCGACTGCACAACTCCATGCCAATTTTCCTCGGGATACTGTCCTCCTCGATTGCGCATAAGTGACGTCAACTGCCACTGTATGGCTACCATCTGCGGTAATGTCGCTGCGGTATCCAGCTGTGGGTCGCCCTCATCGGTCGTTCATCCACCTCCCCGCGGTATAGGCCTCCTTTATTCTACATCGTCGATTGGACGATCGATACAATGGGGTTGTCATTTGCCTGTCGCCTCACGTGTGATCGTCTTCGCCCCACATCTTCAAGCTTTTGTCTTCTCCCCAGAGTAAGTTCTCACAGCAACGTGCCGCTTTCCGAGTATATTTTTATCTTTCATATTGCTCCCCTGACTCAACCCTGCAGCGCCTCGCTGCGACCTGGAAAAAAAT
>CAYWOQ010000103.1:6424-6645 GCA_964459925.1 uncultured Roseivirgaceae bacterium | reverse complement strand
TTTTATTTAATAAAATAATGATAACTATAAATATTATTTAATATCATGAGAAAAGCTCCATTAGGTAATTCTGAATTAGAAGTTTCTGCAGTGGTTTTTGGTGCCTGGGCAATTGGTGGATGGATGTGGGGTGGAACTGATGACCTTTTGGCATGGAAAGCACTCAAAGTGGCATATGATGAAGGGATAACAAGTATAGATACGGCACCTGTGTATGGGTT
>CAYWOQ010000103.1:0-6414 GCA_964459925.1 uncultured Roseivirgaceae bacterium | reverse complement strand
AGGCCATAGTGAAAAAGTAGTAGGAGATTTTGCTAAAGAAGTGGGAAGAAAAAATGTTGAAATCTTGACAAAATTCGGTTGGAACTGGGATATGCCTAAAGGGGAACCATTAATGAGAGGTTCCCAGCCTGGAGGAAAAGAAAAGCCCATCTATTCAAACGCTAGTAAAGAATCGATCATCTACGAAGTAGAGCAGTCTCTTAAAAGACTAAAGACTGACTACATCGATCTCTATCAAATCCATCGTCCAGATCCTAATACGGACATAGACGAAACAATTGAAACTTGTCTTCAACTTAAGAATCAAGGAAAAATCAGAGCATTTGGTGTTTCTAATATGGCGGTGGATTTAATGGAGAAAGCTGGCAAAATCATGAACATCGCATCAAGCCAATCTCCTTACAGCATGGTATACCGTAAAATCGAAAAGGATATCCTACCGTATTGTACAGTTAATAACATTGGGATATTGGCCTACAGTCCTTTACAGCGAGGATTACTAACCGGTAAGATTACTGCTGATCATAAATTTGGTGAGGGGGATCATCGCGCCAATAATAAATTTTTCAAAGAGCCTAATCGATCTCGTACGAATGAATTTCTGAGAAAAATCAAACCGATTGCTGACGGGCATGAAGTAAGCCTTGCTCAATTAGTCATTAATTGGACCGTTCGGAGAGAAGGCATAACCGCTGCATTGGTGGGCGCTAGGAATGCTCAGCAAGCAATCGAGAATGCAGGATCCATGAGTTTTGAGCTCACGGAAGAGGAGATTGAATTAATCAATTCTGAGTTAGAAAAAGTAGAGATCGATCATTCGGTTTAATTTTTCCTTTGCCTAAACATCCATTGAATGAGAAGGGGATCACTGTACGCAGCCAACCAGGAAAAGTGACCTGTCTCTGGCACTTGCGTATAACCTGGTTTTGCTCCTGCATCCATCAAAGCATTCAACATCTTTAATGTTTGTTCTGCAGGAACCACAGGATCTTCTGCGCCTGTGTAGATCCACAATGGGATGTCCTTGAAGCGATCAACGGAACCTTCATCTCCACTTCCACAAACGGGTACTCCTGCTGCAAACAAATCCGGATATCGCGCCAGCGCATCAAAAGTTCCATAGCCACCCATGGAAAGACCGGTTATGTAGATTCTATTCTCATCAATTGCATAATTCTCAATCAGGTCATCGATCATACTTCTGACAAGCTTCATGGGTTTTCTGGGCTCCTTACCAAGTTTACCATTGTAATTTGCCCATTGATCATCCGCAGGGCACTGCGGAGCTACGACATACGCAGGAAAGTGTTTCATGTTTTCATCTGTAGCAAACTGCATAACTCCCCATTTAAGTTGAGCCTCATTATCATCCCCTCGTTCGCCACTTCCATGTAGGAAGATCACTAGTGGAAGTTTCCTTTCAATACCATCAGGTACCAAGAATCGATAATTCAATTCCCCTTCATCGTTTTTGAAGGTAGCATAATTGGAGCGTGAAGGCTGACTTGATGCTGTGATGCACAGTAAAAGTGCGAAAGATGCAATAATATTTTTCATGGATTAAAGATAAGAAATTAGACTTTTGGGTTCTTCAATTAGTGTTTTTAAAATCCTTCTTCCATTCTCTGTATCCGATAATTGATAGGATAAAATAAATGACCATCACCGCTGCGTAGATATCTAAGGATTTAGAAAAATATAATCCCACCGTCACTCCATTGATAATTATCCAATAGATCCATCCGGATAATATTTTTTTAGCCTCTAAAATGCTGGCAATAAAACTGAAAATCGTGGTAGTAGCATCAAGATAAGGCTTGTCAGCATCTGTATAATTATGAAAAGTATAGCCCAAACTAAAGGATAACAGGACACCTAGAAGAATGGTAATTACATGATATTTTGGGTTCCAAGTTGAGATTTTCAATGGGCTTTTAGGCCTTGACCAACTCCACCAGCCATAAATCGCTATCAGGATATAATAGCCATATAATAGTGCCTCAGCGTACAATTTAGATGCTGTAAAAAGATAGATACTCAGAACCCCACTAATTATTGCTAATGGCCAACACCAAATATTTTGGCGAATGAGCAAAAATAAATAGCCCAGACTAGTAGCTGTGGCTAATATTTCTATAGCAATTAGCAAACTCATTAGAAATTAACTTTCAAACTAAGTAGGCTATTTCTAGGAGGTTGAATACGGAATCCCGGTCCTTCAGGAGTGCCGTCAAAATCAAAATCAACAGGTGCGCCATCCGTGAAATAGCGTTCATCAAACAAATTATTGATCCAAAAACCCAATGCTACATTCTCCGTAATCGTCCAGTTTACGTTGAGGTTGGTAACAAAATAAGATGGAATGATAAAGTCTGGATCATTGCCCAATTCCATGAATGATTCACTTACATATCGTCCATCGAGTCCCAGGGAAAGTGATTTAAATGGCTGAAAGTTGACTGAAGGAGCTATCATGAATGAAGGGGTAAATGCATGTTCTACATTGTTAAATACCTCCACGCCAGTATCAAACTCGTCAACATTTGTTTGCATATACGTACCAATGAGGCCAAATGAGATAATCTCGTTGGGTTTATAATTTATCTCTAATTCTATGCCTGAGCGTGTGCTTGAAGTTACATTTTGACGAAGTGGAACGTATGAGTTTTGAGCTAAACCACCCACAATGGATATCTCATTTTCAAAATCCATCCAGAACCCATTGATGCTCATACTGTATCCATCATTTGAATAGCGATACCCTAGCTCAATGTCATTCACATATTCCGATTTCACCACTGAATTATCGCTGAAGGCCATGAAATTAAAGGCAGAAATCGCACTATTAAAATCTCCTTGCAAGAGATCGGTTCGGGTAGGTTCACGTCCTGTTCTTCCAAAGGAAACATAAGCGTTGCTGTTATCAGAGAATCGATAGGTCATACCAAATTTCGGATTGATAAATACTTCTTCACGTTCTGCTTCAATAGAAACGTTATACTTATCCAGTGTGTCAGATTCGAAAATCATTTGGACTGACCTAATTTGAAGATCAGCAAATAGCGTCAGATTGTTGATATCATACTCCGCTTTAGCAAAAACACTGAATTCGTTTTTTCTTGTCTGATCCTGATAAAATGGATTACTCACATTAGGTGAAGTAGCCGTTTCATTTTCTCTTTTAAATACGTATCCATGCGCCCCACCACTTAGTCTTATCTTAGTTCCCACATAGTCGATATTACTGATCAAACCATATTGATCATTTTGCAGCGCATAAATGGTTTGACTGTTAAAGAAGCTGTCAAAAAATGGAAAAAATCCTCGGGCTCCACTATAATAAATTGTGGAACTCCATTTCACATTGGGTCGAAAGCTCTTAGCATACGCTAGCTGTACCAGCTCTTGCTCGAAATCATCTGTATCATTTCTTGAGAAATAATTAGTTTTTGGATCATCATTAATGTCACTCAACAAAACAGGCAGATAGGCTTGCTCATTTTGTGTTTTACCTGCAAATGCAGTCAGTTTTAACAAGCCATTATCAAAGTACTTTGCAGAGGATAAAAACAATGATTGGGCCCTGGACCCTGAGTGGTACTTATATCCATTTGATCGGGTACGTGAAACACGAGCATAAGTGGAAAAATCATTTTTGGTACGACCTGAAAAAGCTGATGCATTTAGTCTCAATGTTCCAAAGGATCCCGCAGTTACATTCACTTCACCAGAAGGTGCATCCTTATCAAGGTCTATGGATTCATAGCTGATGGATCCTGCATAAGAAGAAGTTCCGTTGGTAGATATACCTACACCTCGTTGAACTTGAAATGATTCTACCGAGCTTGAGAAGTCCGTAAAATTTGAGAAAAATACACCTTGGTCAAGCATGTCGTTTAAAGGAACTCCATTAAGTGTCATGTTGATCCTCGTTTGATCAATACCTCTTAATCGAATTTGATTGTAATTTCCGAAATTGGAACCGGCGTCTCCAAAGCTAATGATTGATGGGGTTAGTTTTTCCAATGTAATCGCAGCATCTTGTCCCAGATCTACTTTATCGATCTCAGATCGTTGGACAGTTGATTGAGAAATTGGAGATTGATCGGAGGCTCTTACCGCCGTAATTGAAACATCATCAAGTTTCACCGTTCTTAAGGAATCTTGTGCGAAGGAAAGATTCCAAAGCAACATTGATGTTGCTAGAAATATAATTCTCATTAATTATGAATTAAAATTAAAACCATCGAAGAGCGGGGACTCCTCATTTAGTTTATCATACAATCGGTCTGTGGCTAAAAGCTTTTTGACCGTCCCTACGCCAGCATTACCCGGATCAGGTCTGTGGGTATGATCTCAGCCGCTTATCGGCACCCCTTGCTTCAACAAAAGTAATTCTTGAAACTTAGATGACAAATCTTTGTTTAATATTAATTGTATATTACCTTTATGTTTCCTTAAAAAGAATAAAAATAAGATTAATGGTAGTGTTAGCAACTCCTTTTGTTTGTGTGATAGGGCTTTATTCTTTATGTGCGTGGTTAAGTAGAACAACGAATAAGTCTTAATCTTTTAGTCGAGATTGGAGTGCGTCTAAGGCGCACTTTTTCCTTTCCCCTTCTATTCCAGATACAATAGCATAGGGCAGGTTTCGTGATTTTAAATATTCCTCATAGGTATTGAAGAAGTATTTCCGCAGAGTAGGATGTTCCCGTTGAGGATCTGGAGTCCACGGTATGTCTATGTTATTCAGAAGGTAAAACGCATATGTCCTGTTAGCTAATTGTTCTGTTATCCATGGATCTGTCTCACCGTATTTATGATCACTCCAGATTTTTATGACGATTAAGTTCGTATCACAAAAGAGGTACTCTTTTGCGTATTCAGCTTTGTCATCCTCCCAGGTAAGTTGTGCTTCGGCAATGGCTTTTAAGTCAGGTTTCTCATAGGCTCTATCTAATCGATCCAGGTAAAAACGTGCAAATTCAGGTACCCACTCTGTTTGAAAGTGAGCGGCCAGTTGCTGACATAGTTCACTTTTTCCGGTTGATTCCGGACCAATGATTGCAATACTTTTCAATTTATTCATTCAGCTCAAAAAGAATAAATAAAAATCAAATGGGATAGTAAAAGATTCCTCGACCGAGATAACTTTACGCGGCAAATAAATGTTTTTCTTCTACATTATTTGCTATGATCAATAACGACAAGTTTCTTTTTGAAGCACTTACCTATGACGATGTGCTTCTTCTCCCAGGTTATTCTGAGATTTTACCACGCGATACAGACACTTCTGCCCAAATCACTCGCAATATTCGATTGAATATTCCATTGGTTTCTGCTGCAATGGATACGGTCACCGAAGCTAAACTGGCTATTGCCATGGCACTTGAAGGTGGAATCGGTATCATTCATAAAAACATGTCTATTGAGAAGCAGGCGATCCAAGTACGAAAGGTCAAGCGATCCCAGAGTGGTATGATTCTCGATCCTATCACACTGAATATTGATGCAAAAGTTGGAGAGGCGGAGGCAATAATGAAGGAGAATAAGATAGGAGGTATACCTGTTATTGATAAAAATAAAAAATTGATCGGTATTGTCACTAACCGAGACTTGCGCTTTGAAAAGGGTATGAAACGACCGGTTAGAGAGATCATGACTAAAGAAAACCTGGTGACTGCAACAGCTGAAGTCGGTTTGAATGAGGCAGAGGCCATTCTTCAAGAATATAAAATTGAAAAACTCCCGATCGTTGATAAAGATTATAAGCTTACAGGACTGATCACCTATAAGGATATTCTTAAAAATAAAGACCGACCTAATGCTTGTAAGGATGAGTATGGAAGACTAAGAGTTGGTGCTGCGGTCGGTGTGACTGAAGACATTGAGGATCGAATTGGAGCCCTCATGAAAGCAGGTGTTGATTTGGTTTCGATAGATACAGCGCATGGACATTCTAAAGGAGTAATTGATACGGCAAAACGAGTTAAAAAAGCTTTCCCTGATTTAGAATTAATTGTAGGTAATATTGCTACAGGTGAAGCGGCAAAAGCTTTAGCTGAAGCTGGTGCAGATGCTATCAAGGTGGGCGTGGGACCAGGTAGTATTTGTACTACAAGAGTCATTGCTGGTGTGGGTGTTCCGCAGCTTTCGGCTGTTTATGAATCCGCAAAGGCGATAAACGGATCTGGCGTTCCGGTTATAGCTGATGGGGGTATTCGTTTTTCAGGAGATGTGGTAAAGGCTATCGCAGGCGGAGCAAATACCGTGATGATTGGATCGTTGTTGGCAGGGACCGATGAAGCGCCTGGGGAAGTCATTTTATATGAAGGAAGAAAATTTAAGTCTTACCGAGGGATGGGATCTGTAGAGGCCATGGAGGAAGGTTCGAAAGATCGGTACTTCCAGGAT
>CAYWOQ010000102.1:4688-6705 GCA_964459925.1 uncultured Roseivirgaceae bacterium | reverse complement strand
ATTGTGAAAAATAATAAACCTAAAAATGGCTCGCTATGGTCAGTTCTGAATTGAAACTTAATGACTTTTTTGTCCCGCACTACACATAGCCAAACCGTTAGACTAGGCATAATATCTCAAATCAAAATTTCAAATAAGGAAAAACATAGTTGAATAAACAAAAGGAAAAAATCAATCTGATTGCTATAATTCTCTTTCTGATCAATGGAGCAGTTCTGAATCTATAACTGTAATCAAGAAACTGACCTCCAAATAATTCAAGCTGCCTATTTGTAAATGAAGTGTCTTTATCTGTCAATCATTTCTTACTATTTTAAAAATTGAATTAATTTTGAACACTTAATGTATTACGTAAAATTTCTTCGATTTTCTTTCATTTCGTTGGCTTTAAGCTTCTCTGCTTGCTTAAATGCCCAAACTCCTATTACCTATGAGTCCACTGATTTTGGCAGCATAGGAGAAACAGCAATTATAAGCCAGTCTTCCACCGGGTTAAGCGAGTTTGACTTTACAGAAACAGGTGCTGATTATACCTGGTCTTACAGCAACTTACCTTCTAATACACAATCAGAAGAAGGCTATATCAGTCCCTCAGAAACTGGATACAAAAACACGTGGTGTGTAAATCAAGACCCACCTATCTTTCTTCCAAATAGCTGTACGAATGCCTATAATGCAGCATTTAACCTGGCTCTAACAGGCATTAATGATATCAGCATCGGCCAGAGTTACAGCATTACGAATGTTGTCAACCATTATGAAAAAAGCTCCTCTGAGCTGGCGCTTAAGATGAGAGGAGGCTCCCTCGAAATAGCTGGTATCCCTATTCCTCTTATTCTAGAGTACGATGATCCTGCTGAGATTTATTCTTTTCCGATAACATATGATCCTGACAATCCCACCCAAAGTACCTCTAAGTATGGGTTTAATTTGGAGACTGAAATAGAAGGCGCAAGCTTTGCCATTGTTTATGCAGAAAATTCATTAAGAACCACTACCGTAGAGGGCTGGGGCACTATTGCGTTGCCAATCGGTTCGTATCAAGTGCTAAAAGTAAAGTCAGTGCGTGAGGTGACCTATGAAGTCAGCATCAACGGAAACGTCGTACCAACAGAACCAGTTACCTTTGTTACATATTCATGGTTTGCGAAAGAATTCTCTGTTCCAATTATGGAAGCCTATGGAACAATCACAAACTTTGCGGAGAACCCTATTATTTCCAGTATTCGATATATTGATACGGAAAGATGCTTTGACCCTAGTCCAGCCTTTTCCTATGTACCTGCCAACTATGATGTGGAGACAGGCACTGCTGATGTACCTTTCATCAACCTCTCCTTTAATGCAGATGAATATGAGTGGGACTTTGATGACGGAAGTGATCCCAGCACCATTAAGAACCCTACACATACCTACACCTGTCCGGGAACCTATAATGTGACCTTAACTGCTTCTCGAACATGTGGGGACATGGTTTCAGATGCATTCACACTGCCTGTTGTCGTCACCGATTTAGACGAACGCTTTCGATCGTCCACCGAGGTAAGTATTTGTGAGGGAGAAACCTACCAGCTACCTGGTGGTTCGGTAGTATACGATGCTGCAGGCTTCTACACCGAGAAGCTGGAATCCTCTGTTGGTTGTGATAGTACCGTCGCGTTAACTTTAAGAGTGTTGCCCACGTACGATGAAACGGCTTCAGACGCTATATGCCAAGGTGAAAGCTACGTATTTGGTACCCAGACCCTGACCACTACTGGAGAATACACTGAAGTATTTCAATCTCAGGCTGGATGTGATAGCACCGTGGTTTTAACATTGAGTGTAGATCCTACCTTCAATGAAACAGCTTCAGCGGAAATATGTGAAGGAGATAGCTACGTATTTGGAACACAAACACTCACCACAGCAGGAGAATACACCGAAGAATTCCAGTCTCAGGCTGGTTGCGATAGTACGGTAGTTTTAACATTGAGTGTAGATCCTACCTTCAATGAAACAGCTTCAGCGGAAATAT
>CAYWOQ010000102.1:0-4588 GCA_964459925.1 uncultured Roseivirgaceae bacterium | reverse complement strand
ACGGTAGTTTTAACATTGAGTGTAGATCCTACCTTCAATGAAACAGCTTCAGCGGCAATATGTGAAGGAGATAGCTATGTTTTTGGAGCACAAACACTCACCACTTCGGGAGAATACACCGAAGAATTCCAGTCTCAGGCTGGTTGCGATAGCACCGTAGTTTTAACCTTAAATGTAAATTCTGCCTTCAATGAAACGGCTTCAGCTGCAATATGTGAGGGAGATAGCTACGCATTTGGTGCACAAACACTCACCACAGCAGGAGAATTCACTGAAGTGTTTCAATCACAAGCTGGTTGCGACAGTACGGTTGTGCTAGTTTTATCATTTAAAACCCAAACAGAATGTGAAAACCCTCTAAATATAGACGGTGAGTTGAAAGACCTTCTGAAGGTTTACCCTAATCCATTTAAAGATGAAGTATCGTTTGAATTTGACAATCCAATGAATGGAGTACTTAAAATTCATAATGTATCTGGTTCACTCGTTTATGAATCTTCATTATCTAACTCAACAAATGAAAAAGTAAGTTCAATAAAAGCTAGTGGAACATATATAGTGACTATTATGGAAAAATCAGGAGAGATCACCAAATTCAAGATTGTCAAACAATAAACCATGCCCAACAAACACTAAAATGAATATACGAATTGAGCCCTTAGAAATGTTAGTGCTAAAAAGAAAATATAGTGTCTCTAGTAGCTGGAGCGCATACTCATTTTAGTTGGGCGTTGTGGCTCATTATCTTCTAAGCGTAGACTTCCGAACTTTTCAAGACTTTTTTCGTGTTAACTTATTAGTTAACTTTTTTGCGTGGAACAACAAAGACAACTTGTCTTCTTTAAACATTACTTCAAGGATTTTTACGAACCCTTGAACGACAAACTAAAAGGCAAGATTGACCAAGCGTTGTTCCTTGTCAGGATTGTTGAACGGATTCCGAAGAAGTTCTTCAAACGCTTAACAGGAACTGACGAACTTTATGAAATCCGAATTGAATATCAGAGCAACATTTACCGTGTATTTTGTTGTTTTGACGAGGGTAACTTGGTTGTACTTTTTAACGGATTTCAGAAGAAATCTCAGAAAACACCAAGTAAAGAAATTGACAAAGCATTGAAGATTAAGGACGAATATTTTGAACTCAAAAACGATCAAAATGAAAGAGCATTTAACAACATTTGACGAACATCTTGACCAGAGATATGGTAAGATTGGAACTGCTGAACGTGCTGATTTTGAAATCAAAGCCAAAGCATTCGCTATCGGGGAGATAATTCGAGAAGCTCGTAAGGAAGCCCATTTAACTCAGCAACAACTAGCTGAACGAACAGGGACAAAAAAGAGCTTTATCTCCAGAATTGAGAATGGACATAGCGACATTCAACTATCGACTCTTTACAAACTACTTGAGATTGGACTTGGCAAACGAGTGAACTTGACAATCGGATAAAACAAGCCACAACAAGCGGTAAAAAAGCATGTGGCTACTACCTTAGAAATGTTAGTGCTAAAAAGAAAATATAGTGCCTCTAGTAGCTGGAGCGCATACTCATTTTCGTTGGGCGTTATACTTCATTATAACTAACCACTAAACTATGATTATGATTAAATTGTTTAAAAGAATAAGGCAAAGTTTGATTTCCAAGGGCAACACAGGAAAATACCTAACATATGCATTTGGCGAAATTATACTTGTAGTGATTGGGATTCTGATTGCACTTCAAATCAATACTTGGAATGAGGCTAGAAAAAACAAGGCACTAGAAAAAAGTATGTTGGAGAATTTAGTACAGAACCTAGAACAAAACTCCGACAAAATGAAAAGCCACATTAAGTCCATTAACTTCTATAGAAAATCAGGAGCAGTTGTTTTGGCAGCCATTGAAAATAAGTTGATTGATCAAGATGCTCTGGAAGACCAGTTTCACAAGGCATTAATGAATACTTCAAGCATTGGTCTATCAGAAACAGGATATACTGTGATTAAGAATAATGGTTTTAAAGTCATCAGAAATCAAACCTTGAAAAATGAATTGATGGCTTTTTTCGAAGATACCCAATCTCACCTATTAGGCGACTTAAGTTGGGGCACTATTGATATCGCTGATAGGGAAAAATTCGTAGACGAGCACTTTATTCAACTATCTAATGAGAGAGGACTCACCTACAAACCTTTTAATCTAGAAAGATTACTGAATAATGACTATTTCATAGCACTAGTGCATAAAACTGACGTGCAAAGGGGTTGGTTTACCATCATATTGGAAAGGCATTTAAAAGACACCCAAGAAATGATAAAGAAGATTAAAGAAGAATTAAATAAATAACTGTAACCAAATGATGATTTTAAGTAATTGCTCTTTAAAACCTGCTTCTGTTATCCCCATCTCGTCCTCGTTTGTAACGAGGATGTGAGTGAAGCAAGAGAATTTAAAATGCGACTAAAAACCTACCTTTTGCAACCAGTATGTAAGTAAGGAACTTTTGTAATGCGTTTAGAAGTCGAAATTATTAATTTACTTTCATGTCTGGTGACCGCTACATTATATCCGATCAAAACGCCTTATACTTTCTTTCCTTCACCGTAGTAGGTTGGATAGACGTATTCACAAGAAAAGAATACAAGATGGATATTGTTGATTCACTGAATTACTGTATTAGGTCAAAAGGCCTATCGGTCGTTGCATGGTTTATTATGAGCAATCATCTTCATCTCATCGTACAGGCCAAGGAAAGCTTTAGACTTTCAGATATTATAAGGGACTTCAAAAAATTTACGGCAAAAAAGATCATTGCAAGGATTGAGAGTGAAGCTGAAAGCAGAAGAGATTGGATACTCAATCAGTTTGAATATGCCGGTAGAAATTTAAATAGGATAAAGAAGTACAAATTCTGGAAAGATGATAACCATGCTATCGAACTTAAAAGTCATATGATGGATAGCATATTGGATTACATCCATCAAAATCCTGTATCATCAATGATTGTAGAAGAGCCTGAACATTATGTTTTTAGCTCTGCAAAGGATTATGCTAGTATGAAAGGATTGGTGAATGTCGAGTTGATAAGTTGAAAAACTTAGAACTTAAAGAATCCTCGTTGTAAACGAGGACCAGAAAAGGATAGTTCTCACCTGCTGTTCCTATCTTTAAGTTACAAACTATGCTTCTTGGAATATTTATAGGAAGGGAAGCTAAAGGTTACCTGCAAATTGAAAAATCAAACACCTGAACAAGACAAAGTTAAATTGGACGAGTTTAGAAAATTCATAGAAAACTATACTACACTTTCCGACAATGATTGGAGAGATATATCAGTCTGTTTTTCTCAAAGAACTTTACAGAAGAACGAAATACTATTGCAAGAAGGTAAAATCTGTCGGCATCTATATTTTATTGAGAGTGGTTTGCTTCGTTACTTTATAATCAAAGATGGTAATGAAATAACAAAGTTTTTTACAGGAGCACCTTATTGTTTTACTTCTCAAGTTAGTTTCACTGCAGAGAAGCCAGCAACAGAAAATATTCAAGCTCTTGAAAAATCAATTATTTGGCAGGCGAATTTGAAACAAGTGAGTGAGTTGATAGAGCAAAAAAGTTGGAACACTTTTGTGCGCAAGCTCATTCAAGAAGTTCAATACTACACAGAAAAGATTCTTCAAGAAATTCAGACAGAAACAGTCGAGAACAGGTACAGAAAGATGTTAAACAGTAATTCTGAATTATTACAAAGAATACCTCTACAGCATTTGGCATCTTATCTTGGGATTGCACCCCAATCATTGAGCAGGATTAGGAAAAAAATCGCCACCAAAAACCAAGCTTAAAATTAGGACAATGCGAACAGAAAGTTTCAGTGCTTTCTACTATCTTCTGCTCGTGGGAGTTTTTCATCTTCTAAACGCACTGCCATTTGCAAACTTTGGAAGCACCGACAGATTAGTTAATTTAATTGTAATTAATTAGGCTAAGTGTAATAATGTCAAACCTACAAATTCTCCAAGCTGTATTTAAAGAGTTCTCTGGAATGTCTGAGGAGGCCTTTGATTTATCTGCTACCCGCTGGCAAGAAAAGGCTTTCAAAAAAGGGGAACTCTTCAACAACTATAAAAACGTATGCAAAGAGCTAAGTTTCATTTTAGATGGGACCTTTCGGTCGTATATTATTGACTATGAATCCGGGGAGGACAAGAACCTGTTTTTCTACTCTCAAAATGGGATGATGACTGCTTTTAAAAGCTTTGTTCGGCAAATCCCCTGTGAATACTACACCGAAGCATTGACAGATGCCCGGGTCATGAGCATCCACATTTTAGACCTCCAGAAGCTGTATAAGCAATCCCATGAATGGGAGCATTTTGGACGCCTGCTCGCAGAAATGGCGGCCAATATCGTGATTGAAAAAATGGAAAGCTTCCTATTGAAGAACGCCGAGGAACGCTACCTGGAGCTCATCGAATCGCACCCTGACCTCTGTGAGAACGTCCCGCTCTATCATATCTCCTCCTACCTGGGCATACAAGGCCCTTCGCTGAGCAGAATCAGAAAAAGAATCGCAGGTAAATAACGATTTTAACCTGGGTTAA
>CAYWOQ010000101.1:0-6750 GCA_964459925.1 uncultured Roseivirgaceae bacterium | reverse complement strand
GTAGACGAATTGTAATCACTTATAATTTTCACTATACTTCAAAAGAAATTGAACATATATCGACGTTGCTCCCTTGAAGCAGCTGTCATCACTGTTGCTGGAGGTGATGGGGTTGTCAGGGGTGTGATAGTTCCATATTCTGATGGCACAGACGAGTGTTGGTCGCAGAAATTGGACAATGAGAGACGGCCCGCGGGCATCGGGCTTTGACGGTGGAGCGAATGCTAAATACCATTGATGCCCAGCGATTGGTAGAAAGGGAATTTTTTGAGAACATACACGGCATATGATTTTTAGTCCAAGGGGCGGGGTTTATGAATAGGGTACTTGTACGAGGAGGTTCCAGAAGGGCAAATAAATTGACGATCGACGGATCGAATGACAGCAGATGAGGATATGCCAAACAAGACTTAGGCCAGAAGGAGGCTGAATTGCAAAAGACGGAGAAGCTCATCGAGTCATCAAAGAGATATTTTAGCCCAGCAATTTTTCATTTGAAGAACTAATTACTAAATAACGCAAGTCACTCTGACTTCACTACTTTTCTCTGTAGTTGACTTTTGTATCAGCACATACCATCGGACTATGCTGGTTGCTGCTCACATCGACTGTGGCTACTTCTTAATCGCTGAGCTTGGTGATGTTCGCGAAGGGGGGCCATCTTCGTCAAATCTTCGTTTTGATTTTATCGGACCCACAGTGCCTTTTCAGCATAATGCTTGCACCGCATCTGTTACTCTAGTGCTGGTTGATCTAGAACCTTTCGACGTAGTCAGATTTCCATGAAATCGAGAGGGGTTACTGAGAATTTCGAGTAGACAATGCATAATTGCGTCTTGTCGATCTTAGCATAAGTTAGGACTGAATTTCCACTCGCGGAGAAGAAAACTGGAAAATCTGGAGAGCTAGTACATTGCAACGATCCTCATTTCCCGAAAGTCACCGCCTATTTTCCATTCTTACCCGGGTCAATAATCACACTGGATCCTCACCTTGTCAATGATGCTTTGTGAGTTTTGTCCAGGGTTTGCACTATTAAATCTCTGCGGCCTGTGTTAGAAGTGTGCAGTTAAAGTGCATGCTATGTTACACCATTCGGACTCAGGTACTACACGCTCAAGATTGAGAGTTAGTGAGGACGCTAATCTCGGAGAAAAAAATAATAAAGTTCAATACAATCTGTTGAAAGATGTTGAAAGATGAATCTAAACAAGGACTCTAAGCTATAAGGCTGAGCCATAAGCCTATCTTAGGCATAAGCTTTACCTTTTATAAAATTAATCTTCGTTTACTTAACATCTAGCACTTAATGCTTGTTAGCACAGTTAGCACTTAAGCGCACCCAATGAGCATTTATAATCACTTCTACTTTTCATCCTACGCACAACTAGGAATATTCAACACAATCGTTTGCTACCTGGCTCCTGAATGTAAAGAATGCTGAACTACTCGACTGTCTTTGCCACTTGGTAAGTTTCTTTACCCTTTATGGCACAGCGCTCGCTCTCGATAGAGTAAGCTTGGCATATTTTCATCTATCGCTACTTGATCTGAAAATCGCCAACTTGCCCTTCTGCTTTTGTATCCCCTTACGCAGATGTCCAGCTCGTCGACTTGTTCCTTGAAGCGGAGCTCTTGCATTATTGAGTATTTCTCTTATTACTCATCACTGTGCCAGTAGTATCTAACAATAACGCACTTTAGCCCTTGGTCTTTTTACGACTTTGAAAAGTCAGCTGTGGTACAGGTCAAAATCGAGCACTTAAAAATGAAAAAGCGAGCTCCAACTTACTTTTATTCATAGATTTTCACCCCACCGAAATAAAATCGAGCTAAGTGCCCCCATTGGAAGTTAAAGCCAATGGATAACTTAAATAGGTGAAGAAGGGGGAAAAGGGGCTACATGATATAGAGGAGATAAGAAAGTGGAATAGCCAAAATATCAAACTTTACATTTCAGGACTCGATTCAAAAACACGGGCATGTTCCAAGGACAATTCTCTGTTTTTAGCTCAAACCAAAAAAAAAAGAAGAAAAAAACTAGGCCACCACGATCTCATTACTGGCTGAGCCAGCACTAAAAAGTAGGGGAAGAAAAGAGTCAGGTGAAGGCTTGCCCAGGAGCAGTAAAGCCTAAAGAGCAATAAAGTTAAGATAACGTTCATGACTTTACTATTTTTTGGGGCAGAACGCGTATTGACTAAAAAACGAAATAGAACGCAATAACCGGTTTATTGAGAGTTGATGATTCGGAAAATCAATATCTCTTACAACCGTTGTTGAAAACTCTTGAAAATCGACCAACACATGGACATTCTTGAAGATCTCACTTTGACTGCCACCGACATCCAACTGATGATAAGAGTGTTGATTGAATAAGCTAACATTTTCCAATGAGCACTGGTACTGCAAAGGTGTGCTCGTTATCGTCTAGAAGTTCCTGTTATAACTTGCTGAAACTGTTGAGGGTGAGCAACGAATGATTCGTTTCGGTAGATATTTTTAATTTACGCATAATGAAGTAGTTCAAGGGAAAAGACGCGATATCGCACCAAGTGCCTACGCGAAGATGAAGATGAAGATGGAGATGGAGATGAAGATGAAGATGAAGATGCCAGGCCAACAAGGTAGCTATTATGTTTTGGACTGAGTTAACAGCGTCAAATGGCGCACTGACAGATGAGGTCACGTCGTAAAAAACTAGAAGACTCAGCAGGTGATGAATAAAATCTAGTAGTTGTGTTGAAAGATAAATCTAAACAAGGACTCTAAGCTATAAGGCTGAGCCATAAGCCTATCTTAGGCATAAGTTTTACCTTTTATTAAATTAACCTTCGTTTACTTAACATCTAGCACTTAATGATTGTTAGCGCAGTTAGCACTCAAGCGTACCCAATGAGCATTTATAATCACTTCTACTTTTCATCCTACGTACAACTAGGAATTTTCAACACCTGGGGAGGGTCGATGAAAAGCATCTAAAGGAAGCATATAAGACTGCTAAAAGAACCGAGCAGAAAGCATTCTAATTCGCCTCCACTATCCCACTTTGGCCGAGCATTGTGACAAGTATCGAATCCAATGCCGCGCACACCAACAGCACTTTTCAGTGTATTCAGTTCCAAATAGACCTATAACGCCGAATACTCTACAGACTCGAAATTCGTTCCCCTCGAGTCGCACACTATTATATGCTTGAGCTTGCTGTGCCAGAAACCTGCTCGTATCACCAGACGAGTCATGATACCATTAATTCTCAACAAAATCGTCTTTCAGTGGACACTTATTTCACTTTTTCCTCCCTCTTTCCCTGCCCACCCCCCTTTATCTATTACTGGTCTTTGGTCTGGACCTTTTCTGTTGATAGGGTTGAAATGCAAAAGCAAGTACACTCGACCTAGTGCTGATAGAGGCCTATCACTGCTGCGGTCACTGGATAATAGTTGAAGGTATATGCGATCTATACTTTCGCTATTTGGTTCTTTGACAAGGCAAATTGTATAAATATAAGACCGTCGTTGTCGCTCAGTGAGCCTTATAGTTTATACGGCCTTGCTGTTTTAGCATCTCACTAGCTCTCCTGATTGTCTAGGCTCTTGGAATTTTCGTACATCCATGCTTAGTGCAACGGTCCGTCTCTCTTCATCGAGATCACTAGTTACTCTTGATTGCTCTTATTTAAGTGACCCTTTTACTGCTTTTTGACTGCAGCATCTAGCTTCTGTCAAACGTAGCTAGTCTTAAGGCTAAAATTCTCTTGGTGTTGCAATGGTGGCTTCCGTGAAGCTTCCATGTCCTTTCCGCATATTTGCTTAACGATTCAAGCTTACCAAGCCTGCTACTCCAAGTATAATTCTGTATGACTCTGTCTATAGTATAACCACGCCCAACTTTACGTTAACAAGATCTGCTTCGCGTATCACCCTACCATAGTTTATTCTATACATATGTATGCGTTGTGCTAAAAGGACCAAGTTCGCTGAAATAGCGAAATAGACTTTTCCCTCAGACGACTACCTTGAGTCAGTGCATCCTCCTCTTTTATACACTCAAGTGGCGCTTGTCCGTCTTGTTGGAAAACAAGGAGTGCTTTAATACAATATAGTTGTTCTAGCGCTTGATTAGCATATATGACTCCAGATCTAAGGAAGCTCATAGAAGCCCATGGAAGCCAAAGGGGCACTTAGCACGATCTACTCTAAGATCGCTAGTACTTATGTGAAATAGGTAGACGAATTGTAATCACTTATAATTTTCACTATACTTCAAAAGAAATTGAACACGTCTTGAAAGTTGTCTACCAACGCGCGAGAGGCCATATAAAAGGCTTTTTTTTTTACAATCATCGTCAGGGCTATTTACGAAAGAGATTAGGCAGCTTGTTATATAGTGCAAGCTTTACTAGCGTGGCGTCAATTGGGCATGTATACAAGTATACATATCTATATCCTTGTGCCTCAGCAATCGAGCGATAGTATAGTCGTATGGGCTCGAATTTGAGCAAAGGTCTGCCCGCTGTAGAGGTTTTTAGTATCTTTAAATCCATGTGATCTTTGCTAAAAGCGTCAGCACTGCGCCGCTAAATGTCACAGCAAGGAACTGGAATGCTATTTATATGTGCATTCTACATGATGGAGTTGCAGGGTATGGAGAAGCAACCTTGATCTTAGTTTTGATTAAATGGCCAGTGATTTTCCAAATCATCGCGATAAGACTGCACGTGACAGTCTCGTCCCATAATCGGGTATCGCCTAGTGAATTCGCCCTCTGCTTTTGTATAGAGAAATAGATAGTAGAGGATTCTTCATGTTTCATGAAGAAAAAGAAGAAGGGCCCAAAAAATATTCCACCAGCGATAAGGTTCACGCACCATTTATGTCAACAGCGTTGCCATCCATCCAGCTGGGCTTTCCTTCGAGTATCTCCTTTTGTATCCCGAACTCAGCTACTGGGACGATTGGGTCCCTTGGAGCGTTTGACTCTAGCGTCCAGACAATTTTCGGAGTGACGCCATCAAAGCTCTTGCGGATGTTTCTCCTGTAGCTTCGTAGCTCTTGGTTGTATGCATCAAATTGTTTCCGCAGAGTCTTCGTCTGGGGCAGTGCCGGTGGAGTTCTGGGAGGGTCTAAAGGACTGTCAAGAGCCTGTTCCGAGAACATAGTAAATACGAACGTAGTTTAGGCAGACTCCTGAAACAAGAGCACTGAGAGGGGCTCTTACCCCCGCCTCGCCCTTGGAAACACTTTTTGTACTATGGTGTTCCTGTTCCTGTAAAGGCACTTCAGTTTCTGCCGAACAGTCGTTGACTTTGATCATCTCAGTCTGGGTTGGACAGACATTCGTATTTCGCTCATCTTGTAGTTGATGACGGGCTTTATCATCAGAGCCAGAGCAAGGAGGATAAGCTGAATTTCGCAGTTTTTCCTTGACATCAATGTTCTGCAACTCCTCAATGAATCCTCCATATCGAATATGCTGCAATCATAGATTGAAAGATTACGTTCGTTTATTTTGTGGTATCGATTCCTGAGCTAGCTTCACTGTATATGAATATACTAGATTCTGCCTACCCCGTTGTGACGAGTTGATGCCATCTTTCGAATCAGTAGAAGAAGCCTTTTAGCACTGATTGCCTCTAGAATGCTATCAAGGTTTTCGAGAAGCGCATCCTCTAATACTTCCACTCGAACCATCCCAGATCCAAGTCTATCACTGATTTCGCAGGCCTGAATACGCATTTTCCAAAGAAATTCATCTTTTTCAAATTAGTCGAATGATCGATACGAATACAGCTGGCTTACAGAGAAATACAAAGGCCCTCTGATGCTTACGAAAAAAATATGTATCTACCTGGATAACAGCCTCAAAAGAGTTGCTTGCGGGCTGTCTTGCATTATCGTCGGTTGAGCCTGAATAAGCTCCGTCATATGTGTTTTCTATTTGAGTATTTGGCCTATCTTTGTGTAACATCTTTCTTTCCATCTTGCAAAGATGAAGAAACTCTTCTTCAAATTTAAACGCAATCTTTCCATCTTGAGAAGCTAACTGTGGGCATAGCGTAATAGCATACGAATTTGTTGTTGCAGATTTTGAAATACTTCACCAGGTTTGATCTAAAAGTTACCTTTCCGAGCCCGAAAGAAATAGATATAGTCTGTCTTATTGCCAATTGCTGGCCCAGATGGTTGATAATATCCCTTATTAGCCTCTGGCACAAATCCCTAGAGCAGCCTGCGGCCTTACCGATTGTGGTGAAATTCAATCGACACTCGTGTACCTTTCTCTCTGCTAGAGTTCGACCATGATGACTCTCTTTTTAAAAATTCAACTTTGAGGACGTTCTATTATGTGATATTGTTATGTCGTACCCGCAGGAATAAACTTTGGAACGGTCGTCGGAATAGATGAGAAAATATCAGCGAATTCGAAAGTAGGCTGCGGGAATGAAAGACTGCGAGATGAACCATTGACTTTCACCTTTCCAACACGAAAAGTGCCGAGTCTCGGAACATAGATGGCCTGCTTTCGAGCATTAATGAGTTGAAAAGAAAAGAAAACTCTCACGCTCGACCTCCAAAAGAAAAAGCCTTGAACTAGCCCGCTAAAGCCGTGGTTCTGTCACATCGGAAAATTACTACTATGCGACACAAGCGCAAAGCTCTTTTCATCTTTAAAAAAGCTCGTGCAATTATGAAAGCAAACCGATTGCTCAGAAACACACACCCCCCCCCCCCGCAGTGCTTGCAGAAA
>CAYWOQ010000100.1:0-7279 GCA_964459925.1 uncultured Roseivirgaceae bacterium | reverse complement strand
AGACAGAGACAGAGACAGAGACAGAGACAGAGACAGAGACAGAGACAGAGAGAGAAAGGAGACAGAGGAAGAGGGAGACAGCGTATTCAAGTTTAATACCTTGCCAGATGACCTCTACTTGAAAGATACTTTCCAAGACGACTTGTTAGAAATACTGATCTATGGCTTCTAGGTGTGTATGACTTCTTGAACACAACCCGTTGTTCGCGGAGACCGCCAGATATTTTGTCAGCAAAACCGAAATATTCTGGCAAGGGAAGCAACCCTGTCTGCGACGGCATGAATTCGGATCCAGTTTCGTAGTTGTGCTGAAGCTAGCATTTCTTAACGAGCTCAAAGATGATGGAAAGTTCGCCTGATTTTTTCCCTACCTTCCCGCTCCTCCCTCTGCTATACAGGCGCTTCTGTCGGTATTGCTTCTAACCTTTCGGGCCTTGCGATACCAATAGCAATGAGTGGAATTGAGGAAGTAGTGGTCAAAGGACCGAAAGAATGGCTTCAGAAGCAGAGTGCGGCCGTACAGGTCGCAGCTTCGACGCTGGGTGGCGCTGCCCAAGGTGCCTTCACGGGTGGACTTCTTGGGATGATAATGAAGGATTTCGGAAAGATCGGTGCAAACCAAGCTGGTGCTACCAACCCGCAGGCGATGTCAAGCCCCCTACTCAACGGTGGTCCGCTCATACTGGCTCGAAACTTTGCAGTGTTTTCGGCTACTAACGCTCTGCTGACTGAGGTTCGAAACTGAATGGCGTCAATAACGGCTATATCAGCTTTGTGCGAGATACAAATCAAGTAGGGTGCTTTTGCAGGTGATTAAACGCGCACGACATGGTAAAGAAGACATATGGACGTACACCGCAGCGTACTTTGGATCGGGATGCGCTTTCGGAGCCATAAGTGGCTTGGGCACACCACAGGGCATAACGTAAGTACTCTTTTAGCTCTGTGCACGCCTGGCTCTTCATGTTATCAAAGGCCGCCGACTCAAGTCAACATGTTTTCCAATTCTGCAGAACCAATGGAGTCATCGGCTCTGGAGTCAGTTTCGCCCTATTCCAGGCTTTCTTTTTTGGCATCGGACAACTATTCGGAGGAAACGATAAGGAAGAAGATATAAATTTCATTCAATCGCAAGCGATGTTGAAATCATTAGGGTTCGAAGAGTACGGGAAGAACTTCAGAAAGAGCAAGTTGACCGACCGAACTATTCCACTGCTAAACGAGAGGTTCGAAATAATTGGAATTTCTTCTTCTTCTTGTTATATTTACGTTATCAGTCAATCAGTGCGGATTTAATTTTGTTTAAGATCGATGCTATGATGCCTTTTTTTTAAAAATCTTTGAGAACTGAATGCCCTCCTCAAAGGGATATAACTTGAAGAGAACTAGCACAACCTGAGCATCGAATTTTCCTTGTTTTTCTATACCCTGAAACGTTTGCCCAAGAAGACTTTTTGGTGGTTTTTTTTCTTCAACCCACAGATCGCTTTCAGAAGCTAAAATACCGCCGGGTCCTAGCCTACTGATTTTGGACTATGTCAAGAACACAGACTATTCCTTCTTGCGAGACCCTAACTATGATCCGCATGAGTGGATGGACAAGTACTTCAATGAAAAGACCGGTGATGAGACTACCAAGACGAGCAAAGCTGGCGAGACTTTGGCTATGAAGACTTCTGAGTCCACAAAAGTACCAGCTCTTCAGTAATGCTGCTTCAGATGAAGGGGACACGGAGTACAATTCGAATTGACTCCTATAACTATGGTACATTTGCACATATCATCTGAAATCCGATCGCATGTACAAATGGAAGGCCGCTCAACTGTTGTTACATGAACATTACGAAATAGCGGTGTGTAGTAAAACTGAGATACACACTAGCGATCGGAACATCGGACTCACCGACTTCCTGTTCTCAAAGAAGAAACTTGGCTATTAATGTTTAAATGGCACTATAGCGTGCCAGCCCTTGCTTAGAACGACCGATAATTTTTGAATTTTGTCGGTGATAGGCCCATCCATTGAGCTGTTGGTAAAAATATTGAAGTCCTGAGAACAGGCAAACGAAAAGCATACTAAACGCTAGAACTCTCACACAAAAGCAAACGACAAACAACTCGAAAACTCCTGTTGTAGTAAACAGTCTCGTTTTGATAGCTATTTAAGATCCTAGGGAGAAAAAGTCGTCAAGCTTCTAGATGGTCCTCCTTTCATCACAGGAGAAGTTGGCTAAGCAACAGCTGCACTTACAACTTTGGAGTATACTTTAGAAGCCTGGTTGATACGATCACCTATTGGTGGGTTGCTAGAATGTCTGGAATTAGCCTGTCAGCCCTGGCTTGAGCAACACATAGATTTTATCACATAATGGACCAAGTTTTAGGTCGAGAGCTGAAGTTGTGCTTTGTTATCCCTAAGCAGACAGCGCAAGCTTATACCATTGAAAAATTCCGGCAATAAACTGGGCGTGTCGTACGAGCTTTCGGTGAAAAGGAATTGTTGGCTGATTACCTCAAGTGGGTCGACAGCGAGATGGAGAAGGGTGGACTATGTGATCTTTGCTTCTGTTCTCTGTAAGGATGAAGAAGCAGCGATTTAGTTATCTTTGCCTTGACGAGGGGGAGAGTTATGTCTGCGACTTTGTTTGCACCTGCTCCTGCTCCCTACCGTCTACCTCTACGCGACTTGGATCTGCTCGCCGTCCCTCGACTGTAAGTGCCTTGCCTGTATTTGTGACCTATTTAGCTTAGTGTGATGGTTTTATTATCGCATTTGTCACCAGGGAAGTGGCTTGGGCACTCTCCGCCAACCCACCAGCAGCAGCTCCAGTGGTGCTGGAAGCGCTTACAGAAGCAAAGGCCGTCTTCGCCTTTGTACCCACTCTGTTATATTTGAGCCGGATGCACTTCAAGAGCCCATCGTAAAGCTTCCACTAAAAAGCGTAACATCTTTGGGTTTAGCTGAAAAGAGTGTGCATAAGACTTGTGTTCTCTCTACCAGCAAGTCTATCCGACTAAAGACTGGTGGACGAGATGAACCATACAACATTAGCCGAGGAGCGGAGGACTGGGAATTTTCACTACCCTATGCTGATATCAAGGGTCTACTTGATCCGCTGAAGGAATTGTGGGAGATCGAAACAAAAGTAAAACCCTTTGAAGAGCAGGAACAGCGACTTAGGGCGATCACAGCACCAGCAACTAAACGCAAGTTTGATCCATCTTGTCTTGTGGAATTTTCGGAGCAAATCTTGACAGAGACACCGGTTTATAAGGTCCAGTTATAGCCGTTAGCTTTGAAGGGTGCTATGTCTGACTCAAATCCTTCGCTTCTAGTGTGACAGCTCACTCCTCTAATACGGGAACCTGGCTCTCTGGTCTTAACAAATACGCGGCTGTATTTTCAACCCGCTCACAATCCATGTGGAGACTCTCCTGTACGAAGTAAGAGGATCTCTGAAGTCGGTGCAATTGCAAAGAGAAGAAGTGCCTTGCGCGATGTCGGTATCGAAGTATTCTTCGTAAGCCGTAGTGAAAGGGATCTGGGAGGCTCGCCACGAAAAGCCAGATTGAGAGACGATAGTGCGGTAACGAAAATCAAACATTTCATATACCGTCCTCATCTAATAAACAGGTTGGAGGTTTAAGTTAAAATGAGATTCGTGATAACAGGTCAGCATTGGTACTAGAATTGGCGATAGTGCTGGAGAAGACAGTGCTTCGTGGCTGTTTGCCTTCGATGGGAGGAATGAACGAGATCGATTCCATGTAGAATTTCAAAAACAAATTCAAATTAGAGCGGAAGATAGCAAAGGTCAGTCTAGCTATATGTTTTTCTAATATCGTTTACATCCGGCCAGCTTATCTGAAAAGGAACTGTTTGATCTCTAATAGGGGCCGATGAAGGTAAATTCAGCCCTCTAGCAGTTACAGACCTATTGGACGCTGATTCAAGCATGATAGCTCTAGTACAGTCCGCTTGGATACATGGTGACATATCTAATTTCGACTATCTCCTTTTCTTGAACTTGACATCAGGTATCCCTTTTCACCTTAAACTTGAAATTGCGTAGTTGCAAAATAATTAGCAATTACGATATGGGAAAAATTGCGTAAAACTTTCTGACGATTTCACCAGGGAGATCTTTCAACGATATTACACAGTACCCTGTATTTCCTTGGGTCTTAAAGGACTATACCTCTCGCGAACTGGACCTTGAGAACCCAGAGACATTTAGAGACCTTTCCAAGCCGATTGGGGCTTTAAATGCGAAGCGTTTAGAAATGTTTTGGGATCGGTACAACCAGATGCCAGCAGAAGGGGTAAAGAAACTTCAGTTCTGAAAAGCCATGGTCTTTGATTAACCCATTTCTCTCTTCCTCTTTTTGCTGTCGTCAAGTTATGAGCAGGATTGCTTTCTGTACGGGACACATTACTCAACACCTGGCTACGTCCTTTTCTGGCTTGTAAGAGCAGCAGGCGCTTACATGCTACGCCTTCAGAATGGTAAATTTGACGCACCAGATCGGCTTTTCTCCTCTATTTCAGAGTGTTGGGAGTCCGTATTATCGAACTTTGCGGACCTGAAGGAGTTGATACCAGAATTCTTCAGGTAGAATCAGCTTCTCTTAATTTCTATCTTTACGAGGCATCGTTGAAACCCGCTTTAAGGGCATTCGAGTGTTTGGTATTCTGCAGCTTTCCTTCTGAATTCCTTGTGAATAAAGACTGCCTCCCACTCGGACGACGTCAAAATAACGTCCCAGTACATGACGTGGAATTACCATCATGGGCATCTTCACCCGATGACTTTATTATAAAGCACAGGCTAGCTCTGGAATCGGCGTACACTTCAAAGCATATTCACCAGTGGATCGATCTTATTTGGGGCTACAAACAAAGAGGAGAAAAGGCGCTCACGTCCAACAACCTTTTCCATCCTCTTACGTATGAGGGGATTGTAGACCTTGGTACTCGTACATCAAATTGATATCAAAAGACTTGCCTCTAAATTGAAATTTATCTTGAAGTGCATGTGGCAGATAAGATAGATGATCCTGTTCATAGGAGATCAATGGAAGCTCAAATAAATGAATTTGGCCAAACACCCAAGCAGTTGTTCAAGAGCGCACACCCAGAACGAGTGGCGCGCTGTAGCGCTAGAGGCACTAGCCCTACTGACTACTCAATCATGACGTGGTTACAGTCAATTCGAGATGCTGTAGAACGAGTATCAGGTGGCCCGGTAGCGGCGCGTATCGATCCACTTGAAGAAAGTAAGAGCGAGAAGGTAGCAATACCCAACTCAAGCGAAACAAGCTTGCCAGTTAGTGTACCTTCGTGGGGAGTAATGCCAAGGAAGCTTCTCGAAGTGAAGGTGGTTATGGATCCTATTGATCTTTTTTCAATCATATGGAACAAAAATAAAGCATTAAGTCTCGTATAGTTAACTTTCATTGCATTTGCAGACGCTCCATGTGCACAAAGGACCGGTTTCATGTGCGAAGATCAGCAAAAACGGCCAATATCTGTATTCAATTGGTGAGGATAGTATGCTGAAAGTTTCGCGCATTCAAGACGGATCGACTGTAAGGTCTACTAGTCTAGGATCCCTACCGCTGACCGCCCTTGACACAATTGAGCTCGAAAGTGTTGGAAAATCAAGCAGTGAAAGTTTTTTCCATCCCTTGCTTGTAGTCGGATCACTAGACAATAGGATTTATTCGTACAACGTAGACTATGGCAGAGTGATGTGGTCATATTTTGCGCATGATGACTCTATTACGGCGGTCAAGGTAGTGGAAAACTCTGATGATAAAAAGTCAGTACTCCTCACAGCTGGGTAAGTTACTTTCCTTGTTAACTAGTAGATGTTGGACTTTTTTGAGTAACGGAGCTAACAAACTTTCGAGCTCAATTGAGATACAAGCAGGGGCGATGGAACTGTTAGGAAATGGAGTTTCACTCAGAATGCTGCAAACGTTAAGCCTTCAGATACTGGAGCTGGAAATATCCTAGCGGAACATGACGTTGGAATAGTTACAATCGAAGTTGTTGGCGAGCTTCCATCAAAGTTGTTGTCACATGGGGGCCATAGTAGGTCTCTGGTGTGTATATCTCTTGACGAAGATAAAAGGTATGTATTTGTATATGAACGCAGTGCAACTGTCGAAAGGGTATTCTGTATTTCCCAAGCTCTGCCTTTTCCCCCCGCCCCTCATATCTGTTTTCTTGAGAAAATTCCTATCAGGATAATTGGAACGGACCTACAAACAAACAGCTGCTTGTGGCAAATCGAAAATCAGGACATCGTGACCTTTTGCCGACATTCGCCCGTTATGACGGACAGTCAGCACACAAGCATTTCTCACTTATTTGATGGAAAGATTTTAACCTTTTCTCCCACTGGATGCGTGTTTGCACTCGATTATCTGGAAGGAAATATTTTAGAGGTACTGATGTGTTAATTAACTATGTCGAAGATTTGTGCCTTGAAAATTTCTCGATGCTGTTAAAAGTAGTGACCTTGATATTTTGTTTTTCAGGTAGGAAGGCTATACTTGGAAGAAAATGAAATAAAGACTACAGTATCTGACGCACATCACGTCATTATCGCATGTGAAAATGGGAGTTTATATACGTACCATACAAACCACCTAGTCAATAAGGTAATCAAAACTGAAGTCTCGATCTTTAGCCTTGAATAGTAATGGGAGTACGGTTTTATTTTATTTTATTAAGCAGGGAGCTGGAAGCATAAATGAAGAGCTTGTTCTCACTGCTGAACTTGAGCAAGAATTTACTACAATAGACGCTGTCGTTCTGCCACAAGAAGACCATCTGCCTAAAATCACAGCAGCACTTTTTGCGTGTGCATTTAGAAATGGCTCTGTCCAAATATTGGGAAATTAAAGATCCTTTGTTTTTCCCGAACTTTAGTGAACGGATAAGTCCATCTCAAATTCATTAACGTGGTAATGGCTAATAGAATAATTTCTCTTGAGCTTATTAAAAAGCTTACTAAAAAAATTCTCGGACAAATGAACATGATGTACTGTTGGCGCGGAGTGTTGAAAGATGAATCTAAACAAGGACTCTAAGCCTCAAGGCTGGGTCATAAGCCTATCATAGGCATAAGTTTTACCTTTTACTAAGTTAACCTTCTTTTACTTAGCATCTAGCACTGAATGCTTCTAAGCGTAGTGTTGAAATTCTGTGAGAAATTGTTGAAAGCAGAGCCTAGAAAGGCGCAACTTCTGTTTATCTTGATACTAAATT
>CAYWOQ010000099.1:0-7396 GCA_964459925.1 uncultured Roseivirgaceae bacterium | reverse complement strand
ATGATTTTACCCTGTTTCTTAACTTTCCGGCAGATTTTCTCAAACTTGGTGGAAAAGCATATGCATATGGATAGTGTTTAATCACCCAATCCGGGTAAAATTTTATATTCTTATGGATATTCTGATTAAAATGATCTACAGAATCTTGAACAGATGTGACTCCCTGTCTTATTAATTCACACCCAATCGACGCAAACCATAACTGATGATTAAATGTACGATCATAATCACAAACAGTTCCATCAGGATTCACAACTTTCCATGCCTGAACAGCAGGATGATATGGATGAAGATTGAAAACTTTTTCTGCTAATTTCAGGATTTCAGGTTTATCAAATGTCTGAGAAGCGTAGATTAAGGCTTCAATTGTCCATGCCTGTCCAATAATACCATTACTGAAATCTTTTTGGGGATTTTTCCTGTGATAAAAGGTTGCACTACCAGGGCGCGCTTCCTCTGACAACAGGTAAAAAAGACAAGCCTCAGCAGCCTCTTTAAAATGCGTATTTCCCGACAATTCATATGCTTTCAGAAACAAAATCAACCAGTGCGATGTGTTTCTGACAGGAGTTTCAGGATCATTGTGAGGGCCATTATGCCCTGCCGGCATTGCCCCGTCATTGCGTTGTTGCTGTAACCCGGTTTCTGCACTCTTTAAAAAAAGATGAATTAGTTTCATAATTCTTATCAGAACAGAATTGATAATTTGTTATTAATTCCATTACAGATATTTTTCCCACCCCTGCTCTTTGACACATTTTTTAATTTCATCATAATTTACAATTAATTCATTTATGGGACTCTTGTTTACTTTTTTATATCGGGTTTTGACATTTCTTTTTTCCAGCCCAAGATAGTTCAAAACCTTATGCACTGTTTTCTGATGATTTTCATAATTTCTGAGGTCATTTTCATAAATAATTTCCAGGTAATCCAAATTCTTAAGGATTTCTCTTTCCGCCTTCTCAAATTCAAAACTATCGTTTACAACATGAACAAAACTTTTCGGTTCAATATATACTTCAGCTTTTTCATCAATATCATCTGTTTTATGAAAAGTAGCACGCTGTGCTGCAACAAAATTGGAAACTGCGTGTTTCACCTTATTTCGCCGGTTCAAATATATAATTTTCCATCCTTCTTTATATAAATTGTTCAAAAAATCAACAGGGTCTACCGGATTTCTCCGATCCCGCATTAATTGATAAATTTTTACATGAAAAATAAAATTCTCATTTGGTTTTCTTCTTGACAAGCCAAAAATAAAGGGCAAAGGATACAGAATTTCCCCCTTGTTCACATTCAATAATTCTCCATTTCTTTCGAAATGACCTGATGAGCAGATTAAATCTTCCAGAAGAGTACTTCCGGTTCGCCCTTGTGCAAAAATAACAACTCTTATCTGACTGTCCGTCGTCTTTTTAAATGAGTAGCAATAATAGGAAATCATCTCTCTTCTCAGAAACAATATGCGACGATATAGGCTGTTCAGGAGATTCATCATAATCAAATATAGTTTATACGAATTACCAATAGCATTTTGCTATACTTATCACTTTAATTGTTTAAACCTGTTTTTTAACCTGGATCTTATGGAGAGTAATTTTTTTGTAAACAGATATCTATAGTGCAATAATTCTATTGTGTATTTCAATTTTTCAGACAAGCTCCATTTATTATTTCGCATTACCAGTTTATGAGCACTTTTTATCAGGGAACTTGCTGCTTTCATTTTGTTAGATATTTTTTGACCCTCATATCTCCTGAAAATACCGGCTTCAAAATCAAGACTTTTAATCTTGTTCCCATTTAAGAGCAGATTTCCCCACAATTCATAATCCATTGAATAGTGATTATTGATGTTTAATCCACCAACTTCTCTGTATTCATCAATACTAAAAAGAACATTTTGCTGAGAAATCGAGTGTTTAACCCAATAATTTTTTAGATCTATCAGGTCTTCTATCGTTCGAATGGTACTTTCTGCTATGGATTGAATTTCAAGATGTCTATCAGTTTGTACACATTTTCCAAGGTATATCGTTTTTTGATCTTCTGTTAAGTGTTTGGAAAAATTGATAAGGGCATTTTCAGCAAGCAGATCATCACTATTAATCCAGTTACCATATATTCCCGTTGCCATTTTAAATCCTTTGTTGATCGCGTCACTTTGCCCCTGGTCAGGTTCACTGACCCAGTGGTCAATCCATCTCTCATATTTTTTTATAATATCCAGCGTTTGATCTGTACTGCCTCCGTCAATAATAATGTATTCGAGGTTTGGATAGTTTTGCAGAAGGATGGATCGAATTGTCTCCTCTATAAATTCTCCCTGATTATAGCTTGGAGTCACAATTGTTATTTTCGGCCAGTCATCTCCAGATTGTTTGTTTATACCCAAATCATGCATACTCATATTCCATGGCCATTTATTTTCAGTTTCCAAATCTTTACTAATATCTTTTTTTGAAAAATTCATAATTATGACAATGAATACTATTCTAACCTATTCTTCATGTAGATAAGACTTTTTTAGACTGATCAACTATTTTTTTGATCTCTAACTCAAAAGTATGATTGTATTATCATTCTATTGATTAGATTTTCTTTATGATTTCTCATCTTTTCTCAGCTGATAATCGCCGTATACATTTGCCAATGACATCGTTACCCAAATCACATAGGCTACAAAATAAAGTTTAAACTTAAGGTAAAATGAGATCTCAACATCCTTGTTCTTAACAAGTTTATTCAACCTTTTGGGATGGAACGGGATCAGGTTTCTTATCAATTTCTTGATTGCACTTTTTTTCACGCCCTGCTCCTTCCATATAGCCGGTTGCCCTTTGCCATCTCTCCACTGCTTTTTAACTGATTGCAGAAAGGTTTTTGCTTTTTTGTGGGCAATGGAACTATAACAGTACTTTATTTTGAATCCACTTTGAGAAGCTCTCCAGGTCCAAATAACATCTTCGGCTGTATCAGCACCCTCTTTAAAAAGGCCAATTGTTTCAAACACCTCTTTTTTTACAAAAAGTGAGGCGGTTTTAGCAATCCCTCTATTTTCAACTACAGTCTCTTTACTGAGATTATTAGAATCAAATATTTGACCAGCCGTAACTCTTTTTCTGAAAACAAACTTTACATCACTGGTAATAATATCGGCTTTCATCTTTTCCATGCATTTTAAACCTTCTGCCAGCCAATCTTTTTCGGGCACAACCGTGCCATCCAGCAATACCACCACATCCCCTTCAGCCATTTCTATCCCCCTGTTTCTGCTTGAGTAGGAACTGTTCAGAAACTCGCCCTGGAGCAGATACTTTACTCCCTCATACCGGTTAACCATCTCCCTGGTATTATCCGTAGAGCCGTTATCCGCCACAATTACCTCAAACTCATTTCGGGGATAGGACTGATTTTGAAGAATATTCAGTACATCCTGAAGTTCAGATGACTGATTATAAACCGGAATTATAACCGAAGCTTTTAGCATAACTATCTGTTTTTAAAAATACTCATACAACTCATGAGATTGTCTTCTTTAAAACGTTGGCAATTTTATCTTCCATAACCTGATTTGTGTATGAATGAATAATTGTATCCCTCGCAGCATTTCCCAATTTTAATCTCTTTTCCGGATTTAAAATTAAATCATCTAAACAGTTAAACAGTTGTTCGTTTGCATATTCATCAGCCAGCAAACCATTCTCGCCATCCCTTATAACATAAGGTATTCCTGCGTGTTTGGTGGATACAACCGGTTTACCCATACACATCGCTTCAAGAATTGCATTTGGTGTCCCTTCCATATCTCCTTTTTCATCTGTTCTGCTATTCAATATAAAAATGTCGCATTGATTTAGAAGTTCCTTTACTTTGTCTTGCGATACCCTCCCTAAAAAGATTATTCTATCATTGAATTTTGAATTTTTTGCAAGGTCCTTGCTATACTCAAGCTCTTTACCGTCACCGGCAACATAAAGATTAACATGTTTATGTATTTTTGCTAATTCAATAAATGTTTTCACTACATCAGGTACGCCTTTTGTAGGCACGATTCTGCCTGAATGCAATATAGTCAAGGGTTTAGTCTGATTGTTTGTTTTCCCATTTGCCTTAAATTCATTTGGATTGACACCATAAGGAATTAGATAAACTTTTTTTTCCCATTTTTTGAGATTCAAGGTGTCGAACATATGTTTACTTGAAATCGTAATTGCGTTTGCATAATCAAATAACTCCGGAAGTTTTCTTGCATATTTTTCGTCATTCAATAGTTTCGACGCGTCATGTCCATGGAAAGCTGCAATAAGAGGTACGTTATATGCCTTTGCAATACCCAAAATGTCTAATGCATTCGGTCCAAAATGGGCAAAAATTGCTGAAATTTTATTTTTCTTAATAAGTTTTCTGATTCTCAAAAAAGAGGATAGATCAAGTTCAAAACTGGAATTTAATTTCATCCGAATTAACTTTCCAATAACTCTCCCTACAAATGATTCAGGCTTTTTAGCCACGTGTTTTTTGAATCTACTCATATCATAACCATGTGGATTCATATACTCTTTAGATAACAAATGTATCTCAAAATCTTCCAAGAGGGCAATTGATTGCCGGTAAACAAACGTCTGGCTAATTGAAAAAAACTTATGATTGTATATTATGATTCTTTTTTTTCTCATTGAAAAATTACTCCTTGCTTAGTTTATCAATATGATACATCAAGAAAATATTTGAAGTTTTCTATTCACCTTACTCAGGCTTTTTCACTAAATAAGAAATTTAAATTTATATTAGTATTATTCTATAAAAAGAGAGAATTCCACATCAACAAAGTAATAATAAACATCAAAGAAGGTCATGAGAAAATTCTAAAGCTAAGTTTAAATATTGAAAGTCAGCTTTGATTTGTGAATTAGATTCCATTTTTTAGGCCATTGATTAAAATATTCATATCAGAATTAAAGCTCTCTGATGATACATATCCACCTGTTTTTTGTGGTTACTTCAAAGGTGTTTTCTATGGCTCTATGTGTTCATAGTGTTCATAAACATTCTGAATCCATAAAACTAAACTAAGCCCGTCTGTGGAGGATTCAGATAGATCTATTTTTATTTGATCTTCATGGACCTGCGCTCTATGATTGAATTATCAGTGGCCGGCCTCTACCGTTTATGCTAATGCGAATTTCCAGCTCACCCTGGCAATCCTGCATGCCCAACACACAGGTAACGGATACCTAGTAAACAGGCAATCCATCAAACTTAAGTTATTTAGAATATTTTAACTCTGCCACTGTGATTTTTTTTGTTACTTTTGAACAAAGAGTACATTCACAATACGAACGACTAACTTTTAAGAAATTTAAATTAAGCTCATTTACACTTTATGAAAGCAGTTATATTAGCAGGAGGATACGGGACGAGATTAAGTGAAGAAACGGCTATTAAACCCAAACCAATGGTGGATATAGGTCAAAAACCAATTCTTTGGCATATCATGAAAATCTATTCACATTTTGGAATCAACGACTTCATTATATGTCTTGGTTACAAAGGCTATATAATAAAGGAATATTTCGCAAACTATTTTCTTCACGGATCTGATGTATCATTTGATCTCAAAAAAAATAGAATGGAAATTCATCAAAATGAAGTTGAGCCCTGGAAAGTTACTCTAATAGATACCGGTGAAGACACGATGACGGGCGGAAGGTTAAAGAGAGTAAAAAAATTTATTGGCAATGAAACTTTTTGCTTCACATACGGAGACGGAGTTGCAAATATAGACATAAATAAATCAATTAAATTCCATAAAGATCAAAATACACCGGCTACGATGACCGTGGTACAACCACCCGGAAGATTCGGTGCATCTATTTTAAATCATGATGGTTCGAAAGTAAAATCATTCGAAGAAAAAGTACAGGGTGATGGCGGATGGATAAATGGCGGATTTTTTGTACTGGAACCATCAGTCATTGACCTGATAGATGGCGATAATACCACCTGGGAAAATGAACCTCTTGAACAACTTGCTAATGATGGAATGCTTTCTGCATATAAACACTCAGGTTTTTGGCAGCCAATGGATACATTGCGTGATAAACGATTTCTGAATAAAAAATGGCAATCAGGTGAGGCAGAATGGAGAATTTGGGAATAAAAAACAATTTTTGGAATAACAAGAAAGTACTTATCACCGGACACACTGGTTTTAAAGGAGCTTGGCTCACCTTTTGGTTATTAAAAATGGGTGCGATTGTAAAAGGCATTTCACTTCCTCCCGATACTAACCCAAATCTTTATCTACTGCTAGATATTGAAAAAAATATGGATTCGAAATTTGGGGATATCAGAAATCTTGATTTTTTAAAAAAAGAGGTAAAGAGTTTTAAACCGGATATTGTCTTTCATTTGGCGGCTCAGGCTCTTGTACGGAATTCATATGACAATCCGATAGAAACATTTCAGACGAATGTGATGGGAACTGCAAATCTCCTTGAAGTAATTCGATATGTTGATACTGTCAGATCTATAGTATGTATTACCAGTGATAAATGTTATGAGAATAGGGAATGGCCATGGCAGTATAGAGAATCGGATGCCATGGGTGGATGGGATCCATATTCTGCCAGCAAAGGATGTTCTGAATTGGTGATATCGTCTTATAGAAAATCTTTTTATCATCCACATTTGTATCAAAAACATGGTGTTGGATTGGCTAGCGCACGAGCTGGTAATGTAATTGGTGGGGGGGACTGGGGAGATAACAGACTCATCCCCGATATGGTACGTTCATTTTTTTCCGGTGAGCCTGTTTTAATAAGAAATCCTAAAGCTACCAGGCCATGGCAGCATGTTCTGGATCTTTTAAACGGTTACTTGTTATTAGCTGAAAAATTGCATGAGGATGGCGCAGAAAATGCAGATGCATGGAATTTTGGTCCTTTGGTAAATGACGCAAAAGATGTTTTGACGATTGTGGAATATATAATCAAATTATGGGGTGATGGTGCTTCTTTTGAATACGACAAACTCAAACATCCTCACGAAGCGTACTCTCTGAAACTTGACAGTTCAAAAGCTCAACAAATGTTAGGTTGGTATCCTGTTCTGACATTGGATAAATCCCTTGAATGGGTAGTTGAATGGTATAAAAACTACAAGAATAATAAAGAAGAAAGTCAGAAAATTAGCGAACTTCAACTTAAACGATTTGAAAAGTTATTGAAAGACAATTCTGATAATGATAGTAAATTGAAGTAATTCTAACTGCATAAATAAAATATATAATCTTCATAATGAATAAAAAAAAATGCAGATTCTGTAATGAATCTCTTAAAAATGTATTCGTAGATCTTGGTATGTCTCCTTTATCGAACGCTTATTT
>CAYWOQ010000098.1:0-7923 GCA_964459925.1 uncultured Roseivirgaceae bacterium | reverse complement strand
GGAGGACTTAATAATGGCGGTCCCTCACTTAGACTAGATTCTGAGAATGCTATCATATATATCTGCCCAAGGTCATCCGAAACTAAGACTGGCCCAGTAGGTAAGACCTCAATATCGTTGGGGCGTCCCCAAGCCGAGCATCCGTTGGTTGTTGGGATGTTCGAGCCGCTTGTGTCTGCGACCTGTAAAAGCTAGATACCCAATTCTCTACTTTCAGTGAGAATCAATACAAATTTCTCCCCCTGAAAAGATGGAGCCGTCTACGTTGAAATATCTCAACATATCGTGAAAAGGGTTTTGCAATATTCTGATTCTTCTTCGTTTTTTTAAGACAAGAGATAACGGCCATGTGTACAGTAGTGTCTCATTTATATAACCTGCGAGGGGGTTTGAGTGCAGTGTTCCTCTTCCGAAGACTTTGCCAGCCATCCGTCAACAAAGACATCGTGACTAGTCGCAAAAGACGGATCATTTGAGTCGAATGTCATGGTCACGACTCGATATCCAATTGGTGGGAATCTATTCCAAGAGCCGTGCTCAGATATGAACAAGGCGTTTTGGTATTTTGGAGGAAAGGGTTTGAATGGTAGATCTGCAAATGGCAGCGCACCGAGCAAACATTTTCAGTTAACCATGAAAGGCGCTACACAATGGACATGATTGAAATACCAGAAGCTATTTCAGCTTTGTTGTCGTCCAAAAATTGGATGATGCTATCACGATCATAAAAGCGGATTCCAAGCGGTACAACGTGCGGACCAAGTGGTGCAATGGCCTGCGACACAATAAGAGACTACTTCGCTGACGAACAGTGGAGTGAATCTCAAAACTGAAGAGGTTATGGCTGAAGAGTTGTTTTTACCAGAGTATAGTCCATCGCGCTGCAGTCTGTATCTGTGCCCTTCAGCTCTGGATCAAGCAGCCACTCGACCTGAGCACCCGGTGAGAATTCACTATCGCCAGGCATAATTCGTAGCTCTGGATTCAAATCCAAATCTTGGGTTGATGTGTAGCACAGGGGGTTTCCGGCGTCCTGAACATCTGACTGGGATAAAAGGCTTTCACCTGGTACACACAAAGATGGGATGGAATGAACGGAAGTAGAACGATTGTTTTTATCTTGAGCAGTACACAGCGTTGGGTCCGAGGCCTTATTGGTGACGGAAAAAAACAAAGAGGGGGAAGCTAGTCATGTGGTTGAAAGATGTTTACTAGTTCGAATTCAAGACGCGCCCATGAAAGCGGGGACATACGGCAGGAAAAGCTCATGGTATACCTGATGCCAAGGGAATATCTTCAACAAGGTGGATATCGCAATCGGGCTGGTTGTCCGGTCCGCCACGGTCATTTACAGTGTTGTCTCGACCGTTGTTCGATAGATAGAGCGCTCTTGTGACCGGATGCCAATCAAAGCCGAGGCAGTTCCGTAATCCCTTGACAACAATAGGTTTACTGGGATGAGGTGTTGCTTTCTCTTCGAAGATGTTGGAATAGGCCAGTATCGTCCCATGCCTAGGATCACTCTGCGAATAGCAGCTGTTATCTTGATTTACAACGTTAACATCAAACCTGTTGAGAATGCGACAAGTTTGAATTGTTGATGAGCAATCGTATTTTGCATTTAAAGAGCAATACATTGAGAAGAAAGAATGCTGTCGAAAAACAAAATAGGCACTAGAGACTTCATTCATACTATGACAAAGACTCGACAAGAAGAAAGAACTACACTCCTGACCCATTGCACGGGTGTCCAATGACGAGATATAGAATATCCTCAAGCGGATCGATTCGCAAGTATTTCCATCGGTGCTGTGAGGTGGGAAAGAATGCGCTAGGCAGGTCCTCGCTCGATATGATTTCTACGCCGGGGTTGGGTGGTAAGTTCAATGGCCCACCACCAGCTCCAAAAGAAACGCCCTGTCGCCCAATGCCCAGTTTCAAAAGATGTACATTCCGTAAAGATTCAACTTGTAATTCTTGTAGCAGTTACAACTGAGGGAGAGAGAAACAATAAAGTATACCCTCGAGGAATGAATAGGTGGTCTACTGGCTCCATTCCAAAGGGAAGCAATACTTTTTCAAAATCTAATAACTCGATCCGAAATAGGGCAATGTACCAATATCAACAATTGTATGTGTGAAATCAATCTTGTATCTAAACTGCAATCTAGCTATTTTGCTCTCACTCGACAAAGACATTGCCCCAAGAAATACACAGGCACACACACACATAGACTCTGAGTCCCTCTGATTGGTATCCGCCCACGAAACTCAACTTTCGGATCGACTCTGAAAGCTCGGACTGCCTGCAAGACAAGACTGCTCCTACCGTAAAAGCGTAGGCGTGAACATTGTCGAAGCGCACAACTCGATCGATATCTGCAACGAACAACGAATTCTTGGACAATGCAACAGCCGATGGCGTGAACAAAAACGGAGGAGTACTTCCGCTCAAAAGTTGCACTTGATCGTCAACCACTCCATCGCCACCGATGTCAATAATTGCGTGAACCTGCACCACAACCATGCCCTCGTTTAAACAAAACTGCGAGCCCGTTTTCGACACTGCAATACACAAGCTTTGGACTTACTTTTTGCTCTTGAAACGATTCCCAAATCTTGCCGGTTCTGCTGCCCGTTCCAACGTAGGTGACATGACCTCCACCAAACGGGCCGTATTCTCCTTGTTTCACCCATGCTCCTGCCAGTGCTCGTGCACCAGGAATGCTGGCGTATACTGAAACCTCGAAGCCGTCTGGCAGATCTAGCGGAAGCCCATCACTGTCCTGCGAGAGTATTGTCCCGACATGAGTCAGGAGCAATACAGGCAGAGCAGCCTTTGCCCATTTGGCGGACATTTCATCACGTAGGTCGAGCGACGGGCATTCTGTGATCCTGGCGTAACGTGGGCCAGAAGAAAAGCAAGGTCGGCAAAAATCGTGATAATGATGGCTCTCTGTTTCACGCACGCACGCATACACATATATACATACATACATACATACATACATATATATCTCTCTCTATGTATGGCCACGAATAGATTTTTGTTGTTTAATGCAGGAGGGGAGTACAACATCAAGCATGATACAGCCTATTCTGCACAAAATGTATCAGGCCTTTACTCGAGACCGTGGGTAAGAGGAGCTCGACTCACAGAGGTGACAATCGCGGTACACAACCGAATTCCCTTCGGAGTGGTTGATCGATTTGCAAATCTTTTCTTCGCGCCTCCTCCTCCTCTTCCTCCTCCTGGTCACCCTCCCTCCCTTTCCTTTCCTTTCCAACAAGCACTCATCAAACCAAGACATGGGCTCACGCGGGCTCTGGCAATTCCTCTTATCGCCAAGCAGAGCTCAAGTGAGGCGAGGAATCAACGACCTTGCACGGCGTTCTGCTTTTTCCTCTCCGACAAGAAATTGCATTGATCGATAGAGTGATGTTATGCGTCACTCGGTTGCTTCTAGTCTGCTCTTGTTTTTCCCCTAAAAGCTGCGGTTGCTGCATGATTTCTTTGTCATTTTCGCAGCTGCTTATCCATATGAAGGCCTCGAAAAAAAAAAAAAAGGAAAAAGGCACGACGTGCTCGATTCTCACCAGGTCTTTCCACACTGGATGGAGCCTCCCGATACCTACATGCGCAGCCAGGACACTGGATCAGGCTCTGTGCATGGAGTCAACTCGCATACATTTTGGATGGATGGATCAATGGATGGATTGCTCGCTCCAATGGCGCCTATAACGCCAACATAACGCCGGAGCTCGCGAAACGTGGGTACTTTCGGAGATCACCTCTGCCCGTTTGCGCCTCTGTGCTGGCAGCGCCCCAATGAATGGATGAACGGATGAATGAATAAGTTGGATGGGCGAGGGGGGGGGGGGGGTACACCCGCATGTTTGTTTTCCAACAAAAAAAAAACGCGAAATGCATGTCTCTATTTGACCGCACTTGAGGGTGACAATCAGCATTGCTTGCACTTGACGTAGATGGTGGACTCTTGCATGGTCTGGGGAGCAGAGTCAACTCTGGAAAATTGTCGATGGTGTCAAATAACGACTCCTCACGATGCCTATCAGTCGGATGGAGCAATCCTGTAGTGTGTGTGTGTGCTGATGAGGGCTTTCTGTCAGCATGTGCGTAGGTAGACGGTTACGATTTCTGGAAAGGTGTGTAGTAGCAGGGTTTTGTGCAATCTGTCTGCACGTCGATGAAGCAGAGCGAGGCAAAGCGAGAAGAAGAAGAATAGACTGCTGTTTCAAGCCTCAAAAGTCTGGGCGTGAGTGAAACGCACTGAGCGATGATCAAAAGCTGGCCGGTGTTACGTTTCTATGTATACCACCAGCTCCATAAAGTTCCAATTAAAGAATTTGTTAGAAAGAGTCATAACACAGTTTCGCTAGATTTGCTTGTTCGTAGCGGTAGGTGCTTGCAGCTTCCGGAACGAAATAACACAGCCGGGGTAGCAAGGACACGAAGTTGACATGTGATGCGAATTGATGAAGAGTATAGCAGAAATAGAAAGAAAACACGCACACACACACACACACACACACTAATATAATCCTCCCGCAAATCCGCATTCCGATCAGGGCTATTCTTTGGCTGGAGCTTCGTCCAGATTCCTACAGTACGGTCCACTTGGAGGTGTCAGCAATGTTGTTTGTCCTCCTTCAGGGCTAGAGTTTTTGCGAGAGGGGTTTTGAGACCCGACCTGATGAATCCAATTTCACAAGTCGTCGTTATTATCACAAATATCACTGAATCATCTCGAGTAAAGTTCTGATGGTGTTACCATGAATCCCCCTTTCTGGGGTGGAATCCAATTTGAGGTCTCTTCATCAACGCCCGTCACAGAAGGCTGCAGGATGTGGTTGTAAAAGCAAAACAAGGTCGGGCAGATGAGAACATACTCCTGGAGGGGTTGAGAATATGAGACTAGACGACAATATCTCACCTTGGGCTTTTTGCCTTGTCGGAGGTTTTCTACTATTCTAACTGCGTCGTCTTCTGTCAAGTCTTCGAAATAGTTGTACGTGTATGAGTCTGATCCACCGCTATAATCTGCCACCGCGATCATAGGAGCGTTTACACAGCACCCCATACATTCCATTTCTCCCAGTGTGAACATGCCGTCGGGCGTTGTTTCGAATTTTTTGATTCCAAGATGATTTTCAAGTTTTGATTCGATGTCCCTGGAGCCTCTTAACATGCAGGGCGTGGTTCCGCACACCATGACGTGATACTTTCCCACCTGAAAAGTTGCGAAAACAGCTCTAGATGAGAGCACATTCTCGAGGAATATATTTCGTTTCGTGTGCTCTATCTTTTCAGCTCACCGCTTGTCGATTGAACATCGAATAAAATGTAGCGACTTCGTAGACTCGAATCTCTGGCATTTCCAGCACTCTTGCGACCTTGTTCATAGCTGCAAGTGTCAGAAACCCCTTGTTTTCTTGTTGAGCGAGATCCAGTAGTGGGATGACAGCACTTTGTTTCCAGTTTGATGGGTATCGAGAAATGATGTCAGCTACCTATAAAACAACGGGCAGTTGAGCACTCGCGGTGAAGAGACCGGCTTCAAGATCAAACTAACCGAATTAGAAGCGTGCATACCTTGTCGTAATCTTTAAACTCAAATGGAGTGTCCCTTTGGTTACTGACGCTGTTCTTGTGCTGAAGGAAGAAAGGAAGGGGAGATTACAAATCCAGTACATGCCTTTATATAAACTAGGATGGGAATGACTTGAGAAAGAAAACTTGGATTATTCAACGGCTTACCTGGTTAGACTGTACACTCAGAAATCTATTTTCCAGTTGATAGGCACATTGCCCCCAAACCGCCTGAGCATAGGTGTTTGGCGATTGAGCTGTCCCACGTTGCAAGATCGATTTCCCAAGCCTCATTATTGTGTTGAAAGCCATTTTCGAATACGATGATCAGCATCCAATGTTCAAAAAAAACTCTCCTCGTTCCTGCCAGGATGATTAGGACACAAGCTTGACTTTTCATCTACACACTTTTCTAAAACCTGTCGTCCAAGCTAGACAAATCGATTTTCTAAAAGGAAAAAAAAACACGATTCAATAAGCAACCTTCTTATGTCATCCTTCTCTTTCACCATCGTACGATGATAGCTAGCACAATATTCTTTTTGGCTGCTGTTGTTATTGTTGTTGTCCTTTTTTTCCCCCCCTCCCCTCTCCAAATGCCCCAAAAAAAAGCCGAATACCCCTCGCGTACCCAAGCCGAACGGAGCAAATAAACTTACGAGCACTCAAACCAGATATACAGCGTAACAGCTCGAATCGCCTTTGAGATGATCAGGCAAAGATTCTCGTGATCAAGAAGAAAAGAAAACGCGCATCTAGCTCTTCGATAATGCCAAAACACTGGCTACATCTACTCAACGACGTGTTTTTCTCCTCTTTTCTTTGAAGTATAAGACCCTTTCCTCCCCCTCCTCGAAGTGATACAGTCAGATACATTCCAAAATCCCATATGTCTCTCCACGCCATCTCTTGTCGTGCGACGGGCGCCTCATCATGAGGCGAATTTCATCAGGGCACGTCGTCAATGTAGCAACAGAGACGAGGGAGTAGGGGCCAGGCGCACTGGTTTAACAGCGCCAGACCTAGTCCAGAATTGAGAACTGAAACATAGAATGTTATCCAAGCGAGTTTATCTAGACACTTTCTGAAGCCAAGAGGGAGGGGAAACCCCCCAATAGTGGGTCGCTGTACTAGCTTCAGCTGCTATAGGTTCAGGGTTCGACTCCCATATAGTATATGGCCCTGGGCTGGTGACGATTGGAGAGAGACGTGGGGAATGCTGGACTCGATATCGAGAGTGATGACTAGTTTCACATGATAGTCTTGATTCCTCGATAGAATTTATAGTCTTGGACTTGAGTCCTGACGAAGGGGGCTGTAGATCAGCGATCTCCAAAAGAGAGAAAAAAAAAGAAAATGCGGCTTTGAACCATTAAACTGAGCGAGACAAGCTGGAATTGCAACAAGAATCGAAATTCACTGCCACGACAAACGTTTTAGCTCTTAATTGATTGTGATTTTTCGATTATACACTTGGAGAATCAATCGGAGACGGAGAGAAGACGAGCAGGTCTCCATTATATGTCTGCGCGAACAATATGAGAGAATTCAAGCTACGCCCATCTTTCCTGGTCCAGGCGCATTGTTGTGTGTGTGTTGATATGGAAATTTACAATGTCATGCTGTAGTTACTATTTTCGTTTTATTCTTCTAGCGAGCCATCTGAGCTTGTATTTGAGAGAGTGTGGTGGCCGAAGAGGGAGCGAGAAAGGGTAGATAGATGGATAGATGGATAGATGAAGAGGGGCTGGCCGGCCAGGCACGAATTTCTCGAGCAATGGAAATTTAACATTACCCCGTCCATCACCGTCTTTCTGCGCCACGATAATTCAACTAACAGGAACAGAGGCTGCCGTTCATCATCTCCTGCTCGGTCCCCACGGTCACTAACGGTGTGGACTATCCAGAACGATAAAAACAAGGACCTTGTTCGCTTTGATTGACTTGGTTCCTCGAATAGACAAAAACCCTCCCACCGAGCCATCACCAAGTCCCACAGCTTTCACTTTCCTGCACTCTTGGCTGGGACTACAAAACCGAATAAAACCGCTTAGCCATCAATGATTTTTCGTTTAAAACTTCAGGGGGGGCTTTTTCGATCCCCATAAATCCAAATAGGTGTCAATTGACCCTTAATTTCAATTGGCTGAATCAATATTTCTTCAAAAATCACGCCAATCATAGCCTCCCACTGTCCCCGTGCCAGAGCTCTCACGCCCCCCGAAGCCTCTCTCACAGAGTCAACTCGCTCGATCAGCTGAACGGTGGCACGGGTCCCAAACCCCTGTCCTCAGAATCCAGTCCGGTTAATA
>CAYWOQ010000097.1:0-8117 GCA_964459925.1 uncultured Roseivirgaceae bacterium | reverse complement strand
CGATCTCTGATTTACTGGTGAGCTTGTGTGGCGCGCGCGCAGGCACACAAACACACACACACTCACTCAATAAATGGAACTGATCAAATAAATCAATAGAGAGGCCCCCCCCCCGTTGCCATTAGCTTCGAGTGGCTCTCGCTGAATTGGCTAGTGGCATTTTGTTATTAGGCAAATCTTGCGTCGCAGTAGTCGATTGGCGAGGACTGAAGAAAGCCTTTGAGTTGGCGTGTAGTAATTCCGAAACCATCTATCCCTTGACTACAGTACAAAATCCATCAAAGGCGCTTCGTCAAATCTGTCACTGTAGCACTCGGTTTATTTCGTGCGTCGGTAGATGATAGATGCATTGTTTAAGCTTCGCAGACAGTTTTCATTAGATTATTAATACCATTAACATTGTCAATAATGTCTGTATTTTATTTCCCTGACGGCTTTTAGGGAGTAAGTGGAACGATATTGAAGGGTCAATCTCGGCTAGTTCTATCGATACAGTTGGTGATTTCCTACGAGGAGAATACGTGGCTAGCTTTTGATTTGTTGCAAAAGCCTTTTTCGCTCTATATCGAACTCTCTTGTCTTTTCTTCAAGTTCCAGTGTATAGGCATCGACGTTTGCCTCATGAGCCGACCTTTCCTCCTCAATACGAGCCTCCAATTCTTCGATCTGTGTACCAAGAAAAAAAGTCTCAATATCACATTATACAAAAGTTCTTGGATTTGGGAAGACAGTACACAGTGCAGTTTATTGGACAACCCTCAGTTTATGCTTAATGTTCTGCCTCGCCATCTCCTGTTCTTTCTGCTGTTGATATCCCGCGTATTCGGCTCGTACTGTATCGAGATTCTCTTGTAGACTGTTTATTTGAGTTTCTAATATCTTCACTTTGCCGTTCGAGTTCTTTAGCTCTAATCGAAGATAGGTGGTTTTCTCACATTCTTCCTGGAATTTGCTCTTTGTGTCGTCGATCTGACTAGACAATTGATCAGTTTCATACTGGAGCCTATTAACCTTTTCCTTCGATTCGGAAAGCTCCAAGCCGATTGCTTGCTTTTCATTTTGACAGTTCTCCAGAGCTTGTCCACTCTCAATACACTCTTTATCCAATCGTTCCTTTGTTGTAAGTAGAACCTCGATGCTCTTCTCCAGCCTGATTCACGCAAAGCCAATTGTAATGTTAAGGCAAGCCTTGATTTATCTGACGGGCACTGAACAATTCCCTTTTTTTTTGGAAGCGAAAGGAAGAGAAATAATAATAATAAAAAAAGAGAACAGCGACATATAAGGGAAAGGGAAAGTTGGGAATTTTTTTAATAGAAGTTATTCGAAAAGAAGCAACTCGTACGATTCTCAACAAAGAGAGAGAGAGAGAGAGAGAGAGAGAAAGTTTCAATTTAATCGACCTATTAAGCAGATGTAAAGTTTAAAGATATGGGGAGTTTGTCTATTTCGCTACCTGTTCATCTTTTCTCTGTTCTCCTCAGCCTGTTGCCTCATTTTCAGATTGAAAAGTTTCTCTTCTTCGATCCTTTGGTCCAAATCGCGCCGTAACTCTTTCACATTCCCTTGCGCTTCTAGTAGAGACTTCTGAAAAGCTTCCTTCTTCGCAGCCTCTTCAAATGCTTTTTTGGAAACGAGCTTCAGCTCTGATTCCAAAACAAGCAAGCTCCTTGCCACGTTCACCAGCTCAGAAGTTGTATACTTGCATTTTCTACTGGTAAGATTGAAGCTCCGTTGGGAGGTTAGCAATTTATCTTGTAACATAGAGGTACTGCTGTTGAGCTGGTGAATCTTTCTGTCCAAGGTCTGCATGAATGCCGAGAGCATCCACTTCACTACCAAATATCACACGAATCTACTCGAACCCAGTTCCTGATCGAATACCTCTGCATGGTTCTCAAGAGTGCTGCAACTATTCTGTAGGTTCTCAATAAGGACTGAGCTATCGTTATTCGCTTCTTTTAATTGGTTACATTCTTCGCTAAGGGCCAAATTTTGCTTTCGAAGTGCATCCTCAGAGGCCGTGGCTTGGGTGTAATTACTCTCTAGTACGGAAAGGGCCCTATCCTTTGAGGCAATTGTACTTTCAGCAAGCTCCAAGTTGGACCTGCAACTTTGAAATTGGATCGATATTAGAATAGTAGTTTAATCAAGAATCCTAACTGTTGACTCTTACGATGCTATTGCTTCCTTCTCAATGAGTTGCTGATGTCTTTCTTCAAGTTGATGAAAATTTGCAGACAGGTCAGCATATTTCTGCTTTTGAGACCGTAGCTCATGCTCTTGTTGTTCGTTTTCGGTATGTGCTAGTTGTAGTTTCCGCAAAACCTGTCTCGCAGACAATATCAGCACCAGTAACCGCAGTGCGCTTTTTAATGCCTTCAGCGAGTCTAGTTTTATACCTGGTTGAATCTCTTTTCAGCGACCGAGCTGGCAACTCTGGCTTCCTGAAGGCGTTTACCAATTTCGCGTAACCTCAAAGCCATTACGGCGAAGCCATACGCGAGGCTGCGGGAGTGCTCGGCAACAGTGTTTTTCTGGCGATCAGCTTCAACCAATTTTCGCATTGCATTCACCAGAGTTCCATAGTAGTCGTTTACAGCCATTTGTCCCTTTTCCTTTTCTCTCTGAAGTTCGCACTGTACTCTTGCATACGAAGAAGAACCGGTCATCGATGAATTTTGTCAAAGCTTGAAATCAAAGTTTTCATACATTTGTAGTTTCTGCATTCTGAAGGCGGCTTCGTAGCTTAGCCTCTTCTGCAGCGGCGAAATAAATTGTGCGAAGGGACTTTATTAGAAAGGCAGCAAGATTTTCTAGTTCTAAGCCCCTGCATTCAGCTCGAATCCGGGTGTTCTCTTTTTCTATCCTCTCGATACTTAGAGCCTCTTGGAGCCCGTTGCTTTTTTCAGTTAAGCCCTTTAACTCGCTACCAAGCTTGAAAATCTTGTTCTGTTTTTCTTCGTTGACTTCTATTTGGTCAAGGCAGCTCTGCTGATGCTCCAGTTTCTGACGTAGCTCATCCTTATACCTTCGCATATTTCAAAGGTTATCGAGCAATACATTATTTCGAGAATCGATAACTGGTTTAGAAGCTGTATTAGTAAGAATAATTTAATCACCTCGCCTGGAAAACGTGTTGTTGCGAACGAAGATAGTCTTGCTCCTTGGTGGCTTCAATTATCTTCTCTTGCAGAATGTCCTTTTTGCCCTTTTCAAGGGAAAGCTTGGATTGGAGTGCCTTGAATTGCCACTTGAGTACCAGTATACGGTTATTCAGCACTTTTTTTTCACACGTAGTAGCTTCAAGTTTATCCGTGGATACTTTGTATTCGTGTTCCAATTCGCTAACATGGGACTCGAGCTCGACTATTATGGTGTGAAGGTCTCCTCTATGTTCTAACTCCGCGACATACTTGTTCACCATATGTGAGCTGTAATGCAATCCAACACAATACTCTAATCTCTCTCTCTCTCCCCTTCCCTCCCCTTCCCCTTAACTATCCATGACCCAATCAATGTTCAGCATACCGTGCTTGCTGCTCTGCTTCAAGTTCTTTCTCAAGGGCCCAAATGCGCTCCTGAAAACTGCGGACTTGAGACGAAACATCTATGTTGGCTTTTTCTTCTTGTTCAAGTTTACTTTCCAGCTCTTCAGAAGTATGATGTAAAAGTTGAACTTCGGACAGCAACCGTTTGTTCTCCTTTGAGGCTCTGTCTGCATTATAAAGCGCTTCGAGAAAGTCAGACTTGAAGCGAACCTGGAAATATACATACGCATACATCCATAAGCATACATATATTACAAAAAAGTATGACAACATATTAGAGAGGACTATTTTACATTTACTTGGCCTGTTACCTTGAAGCCCTTTTCGCAAACAATCAAGAATGTCTCGCAGATTCTCCGAATGAGGCTCTGCGTGCTGTCCTTGTGCTTCAGAAGCTCACACGTAACGTCGAAATAACCAACAGAATACACATAGAGTGAGCGATATATTTTGCGGATTTCATCAACGCCGAGTCCTAGCCTTCCAAGTTCTTTCTTGCATATTCTCATATTATGCAGCCCGCGGAAATTACAGCAGTCTTTATCTTTGGTTTCATAGCGATTGTTCTCTTCCAGTAGACTGGCTCTTGGAGAAACGTTCTTGAGGACATCGTCTAACCAGTTTTCGAGTACAATATCTTGAGGCTGAGCGCACAACGTAGACTGAATGTTCATTTTCTGTCGACACAAGAGATGTCATTGTCTGCATAGCGCTCATTTTAAAATTTCTCTCATCCTCGAAATCATCCTCCTTTGCTAACTTGCCTCAGTTATTTGTCTTCATGGAGTGCTTTTCATTACCTTGTTAAGCCTTTGGCTCAAAGGTCCTATCTAATGCTAGCCTTTTTACCGATTCATATTATCAGCAGCGGCGACATTGAAAGCCGTTAAATGCTACCCAGTATCATAGAAATTGAGCACTGTTTCCTTTTTATTTCAAGAGGCTCCTCCACGAAAACCTTGGACAGACCTGTAGTATTTATGTCAAGGTCCGGTTTTAAATTGCTCGCATACATACTGCAAGCTGAACTCCCTGTCCAGCCCTTGGTGTTTGCTGGCAAGATGGCTAGAATGTGAAACTACATTCAAAAGAACAGCTCCTAGGAATGATCATCGAAAGTGGTTCACTCCAGGTACCAATCTAGACTTTGCAGCTGGATTGACTTCTAAACCGAGCCTTTTAACCCGTAAACTACGAACCGACAGAATAATGAAGACTTGTTCGAAGTGCAATTGTATCCTTGTAAGCTAGTAAAGAAGAGTCCGTGGAGCTATCTTAGTAGTCTAGAGTATTTGAAAGTAACCCCCAATCGATCTCTTTGTTGACATAGTTGAAGGTAGGGTCTGAGCCACTATGACTGGTTCATGAGAAGTGAAGAGCCTTTCACATTTTCAAAGCTTCTTTTTGGTCCTCTCGGGCACTGCCAAGGACTTTCCGATGCAAGCTTTAAAAGGCTTTGAGCAGTATCTATGTAAAAGTGCTACTAGACATAAGCCTGAAAAACCTGCAGCAACTAAACAGAGTTGAAGATACAAACCACATGCGCTACTGTTAAGTGCTTCAGAGTCAGACTGAAACTTCGAACGAACTCGCTGTGTACTGAAAATACTGTTCAGCAGTCGATATCTTGAATTGATTGCGAAGAGTCTGAGACAGACTTCAGTCGAAGCTCTATTTCCAAGCCTGTTGATTAGTAAGAGCCAGTTCAATGATACAGTTTCAGACTTGCCGCAATGTCGCATGTTTAGAAGCAGGATTTCATTCACGTAAGTCCTATCCCATCTTACAACGATCGGTGCAACTTGCAGTATAATGTTGACAGTCGATCCCTTTGATGTTAAACCAAAAAAAAAAGAATTCCAAAAATTGAATCTTACGTATAAATCACTCAAAGGGCCTTGGCTTCCAAATCATCTCCTGAAAGGGCTCGTCGATGAAAATAACTCCCGGGTCGTCATCGAACCTCCAATATGACACCATGTCTATACGATGGTGCGAGCCCTTTCCATTTTTGTGACATTCCGACTTTGTGTCCTTTGCCTTCGTGGGAGATCTGGAAAACTCTTCTCATCGTCTCAGATATTGTCACGTACTGTGCAATTTCTCTCGCCACGTTAGAAATGTCTGACTTCATCAAAATCATATAACATGAGGCACCATATCTCTATTTTTAACAGGTATATATATGTATAGAGAACGCGCGCGCGAGAGAGAGAGAGAAAGAGAGGCTGAAATGAGTCACAGCTTTGTGCATGCTTTTGTTGATATCGTTCATCTCGAGTTTAAGCCTATTATTTGCTATTCATCCTTTGTCTCCTTTAGTGTCATCACAGCCTCGATCACTTTCTCGCTGGATTTGAAGGAGGTGTTGGACGATCTCAGTATCCTTTAAGTCAAAGCCCTTTCTAAGGTTCTTGTCCATTGCGCTCTTCAAGCTGTCGTTTTACAACATATTTACAGTCTTTTTGACGAGGCACGAGCAGTTCACTAACACCACTGTCTCAATTGTATTATGCGAAAAACGGTTCAACATGTCACACTGCACCCCCCGGAAAAAATGTAGTGTTTGCAAATAGAACTTGGTTACTCGATAGCATAACGACTATTGCCGAAGAAATGACCAACAGGCCTGAAGATACAATCACCTTTACTTCGATCTTTTCCCGCATCTTCAGAAAAAAAAAATATTTTGCGTTCTTCTTGGGTCTTAGCTCTTTAGCACCTCTTTTACGGCAGTCGCAGTAAATACCCCTTGATTCATCCATCAAGGGACTGGCTTTACATTTCTGTCTAGACCCTCTGTTTGTGGCCCTTGTTGAATTTTCTCGGTAAAACGATATTTACTCTCCAATTCGATCTCTTTGTGTACTTTCTTTATTGGATCAACGACCCCTCTCAGTCGCTCTTTCTTGTGACGAATTAATTAACGACGAACCTTGTTTCTCATTCGGTAGATCCATCATTTCTTCTCCGTGCAGCATCTTCATTCTTATGAACACGATTGCTTGTAAATATTACTCGGTTTTACCAATTCTTGGCCAGCTTGCGTCATGTAGGTCATACTGTCCTGCTTTTTCGCAACTCTCTTTATCGGTTTTATACTTTAACCTCCATTTACTTCCCCAATCAGTATCCAGATAAAATTAAGACCCGAGAGATATGGCTTATCGATTTTATTGGCGCTTTTTCTGGAAGGTTGGTATGGAGCTTCCCCTTTTGCTGCCTTGTACTTCACTTTGTGATCGATGAAAAAACCTGCAGTGTTCATCAAGAAAACTAGAAACCTTTTCCTCGAAGCTGAATACGACAGTGCTTCTAGTGCGTCATCGAACAATATCCGATAAATTCACTCAACTAGTCCATTTAATCCTGGAGTTTAGGGCTTACAGAAGAACTTGTCTGACTGCTTTTTCCTAACAAAAATCTGACGCGACCGTATGCTTGTAGATAAACGCCATCTTAGCTACGCAACTTTCGATCTGGAAACATTCTGCCATCCTCCCTGCATGCTTTAACAAAAGCTATCGGATTTCCGTTTCATCAAGAAGTTTCCCTTGCAGAAAATCAAGCTATCAGCGAAAGTGTTTTAAGAGAGACTTCTTCTAGGCAAAGCAATATTACTCATTTGACTGAACAACTCGTGTTATACTCTCCGTTTGTTCTCTCTCAGACAAAACAGACGAAACCGCGAATATACTCTGAGGCAAGCTTTAATGCACTCGCCAATTAGACTCTTTAATGCAAAAATAAATGGAGAAACTGGGGTACGAAATCCTTTGGCAGACTGCAAACATTCTAAGAGGGAAACTCATAGGACAGATAGCCCGCTACTTCATACCTCAATGTCAACACCCTAAGACAACCAAGGTAAGCCTCTCAGTCTGTGGATGCGCAAAATAGACTCGTACACAACTATACAACTAGTCGAGTTGCATCGCTATACCAGCATCTAAATTGTAGTAAAATGAATACGCTTGATTCCTTGATTGACGATGCAAAAGGAGCACACAAGCTTCGCAGAAGCTCCCTCTCTCTATATAAAAAGCACGAAGGGAGCCGTAGTTTTAAGGCCACATATTCAGTAGCATCGAGAGCAAGTTGTCGCTTTAAGTTTCTCGCTCTGAGAGTTTTCATCAAAATAGCTCAAAGATACTCAGCTTGTAAAAGACGGCTTTTACTTTTCCATCCTTTGACCTGCAGTCATCACAACAGAATTACGGAGTTGATCCAAGAAAAATGTACTGAGCTTTTGCTAACAAGTGACTTTGCTGAAATAGTCCTAGTTGAGCTTGGGATGAAAAGCAAAAGTGATTACAAATGTCCATCGGGTGCGCTTAAGAGCTAGCTGCGCTCAGAAGTATTAAGTGCTAGATGCTAAGTAAAAGAAAGGTAACTTATAAAAGGGTAAAACTTATGCCAAGATAGGTTTATGACTCTGAATCATAGCTTACGAGTCCTTTGCTTTAGATTCATCTTCCAACAAACTTTTGCCGCATCCCCGTGCCAGAGGCGGTCGAATAACAATATTGACATACCGCCCACCTTTTTTTTTTTTTTTTTTTTTTT
>CAYWOQ010000096.1:0-8349 GCA_964459925.1 uncultured Roseivirgaceae bacterium | reverse complement strand
AATCAAACTTTTTGGACTAATTATTAAATCCTAATGCATAATCGAGGTTAAAACAATGATTGGAATATAAATTCCTTTCATGCTGTTTTTGGAAGTTCTATTAAATAAGGAATTTTTACCTACTCTACCTTCTTCAAAGCCACCGCATTCATGCAATAGCGCAAGCCACTTGGAGCGGGCCCATCAGGAAAAACATGCCCAAGGTGTGCATCGCATGTATTGCATATGGTCTCGATGCGAGACATCCCAAATGATCGATCCTCAATGTAGGCAATGGCATTTTCTTTTACCGGCTGGGTAAACGAAGGCCATCCGGTACCGCTTTCAAATTTTTCATTCGCATCAAAAAGCAGTGTACCGCAACAGATACATTCGTAATTACCGGGTTCAAATCGACTACACATCTCCGAACTAAAGGCGCGCTCTGTCCCCTTTTGTCGGGTCACGCGAAACTCCTCATCCGTCAACTGTTCTCTCCATTCCGCTTCTGTTTTTTCTACTCTTCTGTCCGGCTCAGGATTGCCCTTTCCAGCAAATTGCAATACATCTTTCCAGTTTAGCATTTCGTTTTCTCTTTTGTTTATTAACTCTACATTTTCCAGGAAGTTTAACACTTTTTCTTCCGGCATCTCACATGGTTTCAGCAAAGCGTTCTTATCTGTTAAGTAGAAATTTAAACTGATAAAATCGGTTCCCTTCAATTCCTTAGCATAAATCTTACACGATTTTCCTTCATTGAAGGTCTTTTTGGTTATTCCATATTTAGTGCCCTTGAAAAGTCCTTCTGTGTAACCTTCGGGGATTTTCTTTATGTGGTCCTTCAACGAGTTCAATCTTCCATGATTTAGAAGAGATGCAACATAAGCATGCAGTTAAAAATTCATTTACAAAAAGGAAATGTATCTGATGGTGCTACTTTATTCGCTCATAATTGATTCTCCAATTAAGGTTCCAGGTTTCACCTCCATCTCTGGAGAGTTCCCAATCCCAGATGAATGAATTTGAAGTAATGTCATAGAAAACCATTCGTTGAATAATGGTCTGACCGTTCACTTCTCACGGATGCGTTTTAAAGATCCGCTTATCTCCCTCGAAATCCCCAATGAAGTCAAAATAACCACCCTGATTATCTGCCCAAGCCCGCCTCCAGGTATTGGTTTGCGGCTGGAACACAGATAGCGAACCACCAATAAATCCTTTAGATTGACCTTCCAGTATTTGAAAGTTTTCCTGAAGCACTTTACCCCCCATGATCCAGGTAAGCTTATTCGTTCCTTTACCAAGCTTATCCCCTTCCTGCCAAGATGCGGACCATTTACCTTCCCAAAAATCAAAATAGTTGGAAGAATCTAGTTGAGAAAGTGAGATTTCCTGAGAGAAAAGGAATGTCTGAATAAAAAATAAAAGGAGTGTTAAGAATTTTGGCATGAGATTGGTCGTTTATTCATCCAACAATCAATAATTCAAGTTCCCTATTTCACAACTTATGGAACTGCACTATATTCATGTAAATATTTAAGGAAATGAGAAAAGCTTTACAAATTGTTACGATTGGTCTCATTGCATTCATCGTGATTCAATGTAAAACAGTACCACTAACTGGTAGGTCACAGTTCAATGTGGTTGGGAATGATAAAATCTTCCCGATGAGTTTTGAGCAATATGAACAAGTGAAAAAAGAAGGTGATATCATCACTGGCACGGATGAAGCTAGGATGGTTAAACGAGTGGGTGCAAGAATCCAAAGAACCGTAGAGCAATATTTTCAAGCGGAAGGACAAAGTAGCTATTTATCTGATTATCAATGGGAATACGTGCTCATAAAAGAAGATAATACGGTAAATGCCTGGTGTATGCCAGGCGGAAAGGTAGCTTTTTACACCGGGATCATGCCCATATGCAAGGATGAACTTGGAGTGGCAGTTGTTATGGGTCATGAAATTGCTCATGCCATTGCCAACCATGGAAGTGAGCGGATTAGCAATCAGTACGCCGCACAAACCGGACTCAGTATTGCCAGTGTCCTTTTGACTGGGGGAAGTGCACCGACCATTTCCTCCGAATTGATTCTTCAGGGAGCAGGGGCAGCAACCTCATTGGGTATTCTAGCCTTTTCGCGCAAGCATGAATCAGAGGCAGACAAACTAGGACTTTATTTCATGGCGATGGCTGGTTACGATCCACAAGAAGCACCTAAGTTTTGGGAACGCATGTCAGCAGAGAGCGGTGGAGAAGCACCTCCTGAATTTGTTTCAACACACCCTTCTCACGATACTCGGATTTCTGACCTAAATAAGAACATGCCTAAGGCACTAGAATACTACAGGAAGAGTAAACCATAAGAATTGAAAAGTTAATTTTAGTTGTCTTAACAATTAAATTACCTAACATCGTTAGCTTTGTTATGACCTAAGTTAGCACTCCATGTTTAAGTACGGCATTGATAGATTAACCACTGCAAAAGCACTTGCGATACTCGATGGATCGCTCCAAACGATCATCAATGATGAAACAAGAAGCACAGTTGAGGAGCGGTACACCCAGGTACTCAATATTGCAAAAGGTCAGCAGGCAGTTTACGGCATAAACACTGGATTTGGTCCACTTTGCAACACAAAAATTAAGGCAGAAGAAACGGACAGACTTCAAAAAAACTTACTCTTGAGTCATAGTGTAGGGGTGGGTAATCCCATCTCAAAAGAACTTTCGAAGTTGATGCTTATCCTAAAAGTGCACTCACTCTGTCAAGGATTCTCAGGCATTTCACTTACGATCCTCCACCGATTACTCTGGCACATTGACTCAAATGTGATTCCGGTGGTACCTGAACAAGGCTCTGTCGGAGCCTCTGGTGATTTAGCCCCGCTTTCTCACCTATTTCTTCCCTTAATGGGTGAAGGTTATGTATGGGAAAATGACAAAATACTAAAGTCATCCGATGTACTAAGTAACCATGGGATGCGCCCTATTGAACTACATCCAAAAGCAGGATTGGCTTTGATCAATGGAACCCAATTCATTCTTGCACATGCCGTTGAACTCGTCGATCGACTGTACAATGGTCTATCACATGCTGACATTATCGCAGCTATGATGATCGATGGGTTAAAAGCCTCGGCCATGCCATTTCACGAAGAACTTCATAAAATCCGACCTCACTCCGGAAACGCTCATGTCGCCTATCGAATATGGCATTTCATGAAAGGTTCAGCTATTGCCAAATCTCATGAAGGTTGCGACAGAGTCCAAGATCCCTATTCACTAAGATGTGTACCACAAGTGCATGGTAGCTCCAGGAGTGCTTGGTTTCATTTAAAAGAGGCCGTGGAAATCGAGCTCAATTCGGTGACTGATAACCCGATTGTTTTTTCAGAGGACTTCACCATAAGTGGAGGAAATTTTCATGGTCAACCCTTAGCCTTACCCATTGACTATGCCTGTTTAGCGGCTGCAGAGCTCGGTAGCATCTCTGATAGAAGAACCTATCTTGCGTTGGATGGAAAATATGACATCCCAAAATTACTCATGGGTGATACGGGTGTTAATTCAGGATTCATGATTTGCCAATATACCGCTGCAGCCCTGGTCAGTGAAAATAAGGGACTCTGCTTCCCTTCCAGTGCCGATAGCATTCCCACTTCTATGGGCCAGGAAGATCATGTGAGTATGGGTTCCATTAGTGGAAGAAAAGCCTTGCGGGTGACCGAAAACCTGGAGAAGATCCTGGCGATTGAATTATTATGTGCAGCACAAGCGATTGATTTTAGACGACCTTTAAAGTCTACGAATGTGATCGAGGGGGTACATGCGCTGGTTAGAGAAAAGGTCAGCTTTGCCACGAAAGATCGTATCTTCAGCGAAGATATTGACCAATTGACGACATTGATCAGAAGTAAAGAAATTCCAAAATTGATAGGGGATAATCCACCGCTAAGCCCGTTTAATGAACACTTTGAAATGTATTAGGAATGGATAAAGCTACTTTTCAGGCATTGATCAAACAAGGTATTCCAAGTAAACTGCCTTCGAAAAAGCCCTATCCGAAGGATAGCAATCGAGCACCTAAACGAAAAGATGTTCTTAGCCCTCAAGAAAAAAAGTTGGCATTAAGGAACGCATTTCGATATTTTCCTACGGCCTGGCACCAGGAACTCGCTGACGATTTTACCGACGAACTGGCTACTTACGGACGCATCTATATGCACCGATTTCGTCCGGATTATGCATTGTATGCTCGTCCCATCGATTGGTATCCGGCAAAGAGTACACAAGCTGCTTCAATAATGCTAATGATTCAGAACAATTTGGATCCTGCAGTAGCACAACATCCCAATGAGCTGATTACTTACGGAGGAAATGGGGCGGTCTTTCAAAATTGGGCACAATACCTGTTGGTCATGAAATACCTGTCTGAAATGACAGATCAGCAAACCCTCCATCTGTATTCCGGACATCCCATGGGTCTTTTTCCCTCTTCGAGACATGCTCCCAGAGTGGTAGTCACCAATGGAATGATGATCCCGAACTACTCCAAACAGGAAGACTTGGAAAAGTACAATGCTTTGGGTGTCACGCAATACGGCCAGATGACGGCAGGATCCTTTATGTATATTGGTCCACAGGGCATTGTTCATGGCACAACCATTACAGTCATGAATGCTTTCAGGAAACTACTTGGATCGGATGCCGATTGCTCAGGAAAACTTTTCCTTACCTCCGGACTTGGGGGCATGAGTGGGGCTCAACCGAAAGCCGGGAACATTTCAGGATGCGTAACGGTTTGCGCAGAAGTCAATCCAAAAGCTGCAGAAAAACGACACGCTCAAGGCTGGGTGGACCTCTTGATAGATGACCTGGATAAATTAGCGGCAAGAACCAAAGAAGCGAAATTCAACAAAGAAACCCTCTCCATCGCCTATGTTGGCAATGTGGTTGATGTATGGGAAAAATTTCATCAGGAGAATATCAAAGTAGAAATCGGCTCTGACCAAACATCACTACACAACCCATGGTCTGGCGGCTATTACCCGGTTGGGATCAGCTTTGAAGAATCCAATCGAATGATCAAAGAAGAACCGGAAGTATTCAAAGATCAGGTTCAAGCTACTTTGGTAAGACATGTAGATGCGGTGAATAAACATGTAGCCAATGGAACCTATTTCTTTGATTATGGCAACGCCTTCTTACTGGAAGCTTCACGAGCAGGAGCAGCGATACTTTCAGAAGATGGTGAATCCTTCAGGTATCCCTCGTATGTAGAAGATATTATGGGGCCGATGTGCTTCGACTATGGCTTTGGACCTTTCCGATGGGTTTGCACTTCAGGTAATCCGAAAGATCTAGAGAAAACGGATCAATTAGCTATGAAGGTTTTGGAAGAGCTAATGCAAATTGCTCCAGATGAAATCAAGCAGCAAATGCAGGATAATATCAACTGGATCAAAGGGGCTCAGGAAAACAAACTGGTGGTTGGCTCGCAAGCCAGGATCCTCTATGCAGATACGGAAGGTCGTATTAAGATCGCTGAGGCATTCAATCAAGCGATTGCTGAAGGAGCCATAGGACCGGTTGTTCTTGGAAGAGATCACCACGATGTAAGTGGGACAGATTCCCCCTATAGAGAAACGAGTAACATTCGTGATGGAAGTAAATTCACTGCGGATATGGCCATTCAAAATGTCATTGGGGATAGTTTCAGGGGAGCAACCTGGGTGTCGATTCACAATGGAGGTGGTGTTGGCTGGGGAGAGGTCATCAATGGTGGTTTTGGGATGTTGCTGGATGGCACCCCAGAAGCCAATGATCGCTTGAAAAGTATGCTGTTTTTTGATGTAACCAATGGAATCTCAAGGCGCAGCTGGGCCCGAAACCCTGGAGCCATGTCCGCAATCCAGCGAATCATGGATCAGAACCCTGAGCTTAAAGTAACCGTTCCACAACTGGTGGATGATGCACTTTTAGACAAGCTCCTGGAATGAAAAAAATCATAGGTCCCTTCGCGCAACTGGTCACGCTCAGAGGTCTGCCAGACAGAGGTGCCATCCCAGATGAACAACTGGAGATCATTTCAGATGGAGCCGTTCTTGTAGAAGGGGGAACTATTCAAGAAGTCGGAACTTTTGAACAACTGGTCAAAGAGAATACTAATGCCTCCGTAGAAAAATTGGAAGTAGACGCTGTAGCGCTACCCGGATTCATCGACTGCCACACGCACATCTGCTTTGCCGGAAGCAGAGCAAAAGACTATGCGGCCAGAAACAATGGAAAAAGCTACCAGGAGATTGCCCAAGCTGGTGGTGGCATCTGGGATACAGTAACCAAAACCAGGGAAGCCAGCGAAAAGGAACTTAGACAACATACTGCTAACCGACTGGATGTACTACTGAAAAGAGGTATCACTACCGTAGAGATTAAAAGTGGCTATGGCTTAAGCGTTGAGGATGAGTTGAAAATGTTACGCGCCATTCAATCTGCAGGGTCTAACCATCGAGCGGAGGTCATTCCTACCTGTCTTTCTGCTCATATCATCCCAAGAGAATTTGAAAGAGAAGCGGATTACCTACAGTTTATCCTCAAAGAAATCCTCCCGAAAGTCAAGGAAGAAAAACTGGCCAAACGATTTGACATCTTCATTGAAGAAAATGCTTTTACCACTTCTCTATCCTTAGGTTTTCTGAACGCGGTGAAAAAAGCTGGGTTTGCATTGACCGTGCATGGGGATCAATTCACAACCGGTGGTAGTCAGCTTGCCATTAGCTGTAAGGCCTCGAGTGTAGATCACCTGGAAGCTTCCGGAGATCCAGAGATTGAAGCCATCTCCAAAAGTGCTGTCGTTCCGGTGGTATTACCTGGTGCTTCCATGGGTTTGGGTTTGCCTTTTGCCCCTGCCAGAAAACTACTGGATGCAAATTGCGGATTGGCCATTGCCAGTGATTGGAATCCGGGAAGTGCCCCCCAGGGAAATTTACTCACCCAGGCCGCCCTGCTCGGCACCTACGAAAAGCTGAGTGCGGCAGAAATATTTGCAGGGATCACTCATCGTGCAGCGAAAGCGTTGGAACTCCCGGATCTAGGAATAATAGAAGCGGGAAAAATTGCCGATATTACAGTGTTTAATTGTACTGACTATCGAGAAATTCTTTATCACCAGGGCGAGTTGCAACCTTCGATGACCTGGAAGAAAGGAGAGCGGATATGAGCACAGCATACCATGGCCCCAAAAAGGAAAACTGGAAAGGGCGTTCTTCTGACCGAACCGAGTACTGGCATCAATCCATTGCATTGATTGACCTCATTAAAGAGACCACCATTGATGCAGATGTGGCTTTGCTGGGCTATCAGTGCGAAGAAGGGGTCAAAAGAAATCAAGGAAGACCGGGAACAAAGAATGGACCTAATGCCATTCGGCAACTGTTAGGAAAACTACCGATCCACCAAGATGCGCTAAGAATAGCCGATTGTGGGGACTTAGTCTTCAACGAACAGGTAGAACTCAAAACCTTCCAGCTTCAGTTTGCCGGGCACATCAACAGAATACTAAGAAATCAAACGTTTCCTATTGCATTGGGGGGTGGTCATGACATCAGCTACGCCCACTTTTGCGGAATACATGAAGCACTCTATGAAGAAGGAAAGCAGTTTGGCATCATCAATTTCGATGCACATTTCGATTTACGGAAAGAAGACCGGTCCACTTCCGGCACACCCTTTAGGCAAATTCTTGAGCAGTTTGGAGACCATGCCCACTATGTGGCACTTGGCATTCAGCAAAGTGCCAACACCCTTGAGCTATTTGAGGTCGCTAATCGCATGCAGGTAAATTACCTCACACTGGAACACTGCAACTTGCATGACAGCAAAGAGAGTCGCGATCTTATAGACACCCTATCGAAGCAGGTAGACCACATCTACGTGACGGTGGACATGGACGGATTCTCATCGGCCTACAGTCCGGGAGTCAGTGCCCCCTCTCCTTTTGGCTTAACACCAGCCTATGTGGCGACCATGCTGAGGTATTTATTGCACTCGAATAAAGTAGTGGCTATCGATTTTGCGGAGACCAACCCTACCTTTGATGCGGATGATGCTACCGCCCGGCTGGTAGCCAAGCTGATTTGGGAGGTAGTTCAGCATCTCAACTCCTAATATTTAGCTGTTTATTTCTTCAGACATAGGTATAGGATTTATTGTTCCTTTGGCCTTTTCCATATTTCCAACGTCAACTTATCCATGTACTCTTGCCGCTGTACAATGAGTGCTTTTTCCACGCCTCGGTCATCCAAGATGGGTGCGAATGCATAATCATATACCAGGTAGTAAAGCAGTTTTCCTTTAAAAAGACCGGAAAAA
>CAYWOQ010000095.1:5478-8542 GCA_964459925.1 uncultured Roseivirgaceae bacterium | reverse complement strand
GGGGAGGAGGGAGGAGGGGGAAAAGCAAGAAGAGAGCCTGCTATATAGAACGTTCGAGCTGTCAGTTTTGGCCATGTCTGTTGAGTTCAATTCGAACTCTTCGAACTATATCACACAAACACAGGCAGATATATACACAGATAGAGAGAGAGAAAAAGCATGTGCGTGCTCCAAAGCCTGAGTCTTTTTCTTCTAAGAATGCGCCCAAACTGTTTGTGCATAACTGGAAGTTGGGGAACTGAATGAGACAATTGGTCATGTGTAGTTACTGGGTTTGTAGCTGGCTAGAGTGTACGTACGTGATAATCACTACTGTCAAATACTGTAGCAGCTCATTTATGTTATCGTGTTATGTTTTAGGAATACATTGCATTGTGCTATCTCTTAAAAGAGGAGCAAGATCGTGTGCTATAGTTGGCCACTATTACGCTTTTCTACGAAAGTGTGATATGTTATCATTCAACGATGTTTTCCCTCGAATAAGAAAAAACCTTTCGAGGGAGGTATTAACCAAGTTTTGAACATTTGGGCATAGAAATTCTAGTTGAGGGCGGAGAATGAGCTGCTATGAGCGCTTTAGGCTGAAATAGTGTTGACCAATGCTGGCGGAGCTCTTGAAATCGATAATTATCCAAGCATAAAAGCATAGATTTAGTGGAACATATACTTTCACAGACATATATCTATATGCGTAGAAGGTTTTCACTATTGTGGTCGAGTAGCTCAGGGTTAATGGAACTCATTTTAGTAATAAGCTGTATCTTTTTGCACCGTTGCATGGTTACTAGTTTGTGTGTGTTTCAATAAAGTTAGTTTGCAGGTGGCGCTCGCTCGTGTTTGTTGGAGGTGCACTCTTAAGAGGAGCATAGGCACCCTCTTTTTATGTGAATAGATACAGAGTGTATTACTGTCATCGTATTCAAATGGAAGGCCTTCTGAAAAAATACAGGTGAAATTTTGTCACAAGAATAGACATACTAGGACTATTTTTTAAAGGAGGAAAGAAAAGAAAACTCGGTGACTGCCTTGTGATTTCCGCATCTCAGAAGTATGTTAAATTTTGGACAAGTATCATGGCTCCTTTTTTTTTTTGTGGGGATGTCTTCTACAGATTACACGAAATGGAGGAAGGGAAGAATGAGCCGAAGAATTGAATGATATATAGACAAGAAGGAGTTAGAGGTTGTGAACAAAACTAGGTTCTAGTGGCTAAATTCTTCTCACAATGGCTATGACAGCCCAGGGTAGAGAGCCGAGTCGAATTGATGGACTTGCCCTTCTATCAGCATTGGTACTCGATGGCAAGATTGAAGTCGGTCTTGATCCTATCGATTCCCCCCAAGGGTAAGTGTGCACAAGAATCAAGGTTTTGGTTATTTGCCAGTAATTTGTAGAATGCATCTTTTGACAGGAATAAAAAGGAAAAAAATCACAATTCCAAGTCGGGAAAGGCAGCAAGCCCACTTTGTATCAAGTGTAAGAAAGTAGCCAAGATTGACGGGGCAAAGGGAAAGCGAGCTGTGGTCTGCAACTCTTGTAACTGTCGGATACACATGAAGTGCGCAAATGACCCTCCTCTCTACAAGTACCCTGCGGGTGGATGGACCTGCAGCAAGTGTCGACGATGTCAAACTTGTGGAGCAAAGTCAGCAGGTACGTCTTGTACTCAAGTTCCTCCTTTACCATGAAAGTTTTAAACAAGCTTATTTATCCTCAAATCTGCTACGTACAGGTGCTGGACCTAGCTCTAAATGGATGCGCAACTTTACATTATGCAATGCGTGTGGTCGGTTATACAGCAGAGGACAGTACTGCCCGATTTGTCACAAAGTTTACAGAGATTCTGACTATAAAACACCAATGTTGCAATGTGAAAAATGTGATCGGTGGGTACATGCAAAGTGCGAAGGGATATCGGAAGAAGAGTATGGCTCGTTTGAGGATGAGAATACTAGCTTTGTGTGTAGAATCTGCAAGGGAGAAACTACTGCTTTCAATGAAAATGATTATCTGCACTCTACGTCTCCAAAGGTTGTGATATACAATATTTCCCAGCCAGACATGCTAATATACCTTGTCATATTCCCAGCTTCATTCCTAAAATGTACGATGGTTTCTCTGAGTAACAGGAAGAGAACGACGATAACGATATCGAAGAAGAGGAGGGAGAAGAGGAGGAGGAGGAGGAGGAGGAGGAGGAGGAGGAGGAAGAAGAAGAAGAAGAAGAAGAAGAAGAAGAAGGGGAAGGGGAAGGGGAAGGGGAAGAGGAAGAGGAGGAGGAGGACGACGACGACGACGAAGACAATGCAAGTGAAAATGGAAGCCAAGTTTCAGCAAATGATGCTGATTTATTGAGGGGATTGCAATTCGACAAGACCAGACCTTTGGCGAGCGAGCCTGTAGCTTCCAGTAGTCAACACAGTATAAGAAGCAACCCAAAGAGAGCCGATCGTCGAAACCATCAACGAACACAAGCGTCCGCAATCAAGAGCGGTGGTAAGTTCGACTCGAAAAACAGTAGAGTTAAGAAGGATGTCGGCGCAGTATACAAGGCTTCTTTTAATGATGACCAACAGTTCAAGGATGAATATAAAGGTCTGGGCAGCAAGAGGATTAGCATGTTAAAAACAGAGAAACATATAGCGAATATTGGACTACATTCTCAGCAACTTTGCAAGAGAATTACAAACTGGTTAGATCTTAACGAACAAACATCTAAATGAGAGTTTAATGCATATGCAGAGACTCCTCATATAATGCCAGATCCAAGAGAAAACGGCGCAATGCAGGAAATGCCCTCTATATTCCCACTACCATACCCAGCTAATGGACTTCCACAGCCAATGATTGGATCATCGATGGCCGCGCAGCCAGGGACAGGAATACCACATCAGATCGCACCTGTGTTTGGCTCCTTAGCGGGGGGGTCTTTCCATGGACCAACTTTTCTACACAAAGACCATGAGTTTCCGTTACCTCCCTTTCGAACTCCTCTGTATCCGGAAGGCTTTTTCCCGTTTGCGCCTCCCTTTGGAGGAGGGCCAAGGCAAGGACGATCTCGCAG
>CAYWOQ010000095.1:0-5468 GCA_964459925.1 uncultured Roseivirgaceae bacterium | reverse complement strand
CTCGCAGACACCCACCACGTCGGCTTACCCAGGCAGAAATGGATCTATACCTTGAGAGAAATAGGGAACTTTTTAATAAAATACAACAGGTTGGACCAGATTTTTCGATAGCACGTTATGTTGGAAACATTTTCAGGTATTCAGATAAACTGTTGGACTGACATGCGACTTGAGTTTTGACTTTCTCAGCAGTTGGTATCTTACTCGAAGTCGCAATTTCCACTCGAGAATGTATCGCCTGGCCTTCAAGGAGACGTGAATGCAACACCAGCAGGTACTAATGACCTCGTGATTCATTGCCCTTGCCCCTCTTCCCCTCCTCCCCGGCTGTATTGGATTGTTTAGTCAGAGAAATCGAAGCCTTTGGTTTTTTAACAAGTATTTGATTTAACAGGAACTTTAGAAAATCAATTTTCGAATTTTGGAAATTTTAGTTACAACAAGGGCAACAAGAGTAAAACAGAACCAAGAGGAGGAGCAGTAAATAGCGAAAGAGCAAATGAGGAAAAGCCAGCGCAGATCACCCACGATCAAGGTCAAATTTTACAAAGTAAAACAATGTTTCTCGATTTTGTGCAAAGCTACTCGTTTTCTAAATTCTAATCATCGTGAGATATGCAGGTCCTAATGCAGACTCAGCTTTGAATATCAACCCGATGTTCCAAAACATTCAGCAAGGAAATATATTGCCAATGCTGCAGCGATTCGTTAATCCTCCAGGGCTTGCTGATATTCCTCATAATTCACAAGTGGGATCGTTCCATCTCCCAGCAGCTCAATTATATATGGCTTGCATGTCAATGATGCAACAACCCGTGAACCCTGTTGGGCTAAACGAACACCATTCAGGAAACTTTCCGAATCAGGATCAGAGAGTGCCGCTGCATAACAGGCATGAAATTCCTGTTGCAGCAGGGAGGGCTTTTGGGAAAGTAGATCAATCTAAAGGTGTTAGCCGAACGGCTCCGCCCGTATCTGAAAATCTAGACAGTGCTATTGCTTTGGATCAAACCAATGGTAGCCGTCCCGATCAGAATTTTCCAAATACGGTCTCCACATCGAACTCGCAAGACGTACTGCGAGCTGTTCTTTTTGCAAACCCCATTGCTGGAAAAGCTCTTAGAGTCTACAAGGTGATAATAGTTTATTTATTCCATCTCGTGAAGCGCTAGATGGATTTTGGGTCGTCATTAGCTCTAGATTGTCATTATTCTCCTTTGTTTGGCGTGCAGGAAAGAATGAGTGACCGCCCGAAAACCGTCATTGACAATGGAAATCTAGGCCCTAGTCCTGCTGACTTAGCACAGGTTGACTTATGATAGAGTATATCCTTGATTTCTCTTGAGTCTAGACTGATTGTATTATGAATTCGAGTATTTCGTGGAACAGATGAATATACGTGCTCGTGATCATAGTCAGCCGGAAGGAGCATCCTGTTCACAGAGTCGGCAACAAGATAAAGATGAACGAAATCTTGCATCAGGAGCTCTAACAGCACTTCAATCCGATGATGGAAGACCAGGTGTATCTGGTAATGTATCTTTTCTCCAAGCTCAACAAAGTCAACAGCCTCCACTAGAGTCAGCCATGCAGACTATACCCGAAGGCCAGGTGAAGAACCCTGAGAGCAAAACAGAACAAACGCACAATGATAGTCTAGTGTCAAGCGCCCACCAAGCCACGACACTGCTTACAGCTGATGTTGAAAAGAAAAGGCACCTAGAAAAGGAAGATGATCCTAGTCTACAGTTAAATACCAAGAAGCGCAAGACAGATAATGATCTAAATCAAGAAGGTGGGGTCATGAAAACCACGCTATATTCGACTGAGTTTTATACAGTCATAGGGCAGTGGTAAATGGCTTGAATACAAATTCTATAGTGTATATGAATCAGAGGAGAATGACTCGCACACTGACGCCGTCGGTAGTTACCAAGACTTGAAAGCAGAGGCTGATATTGAGATTACAAGACGTGGGTCTAGGAACAAAAATCGTGATCAGTTGGAACAAAAGGGAATAAGCAATGCAGCTAATATTGCAGAGGACAAAGCTCCTTGTTCCGATTTGGAGGGCAAACTGGACTCAGATGATCTGAGTCTTGCAACTGGAAATATTGACGGTAACCTCAGTAAAAACGACTGTAATAGGTAATTGATCATAATCACAAACTCTTGTGCTACTGCTATCCCTTGATCTCTGCATATTGTTGACACAACTTTTCTCTGTATAGCGATCGCAGGAGAAAGGAAACAGAGGTTGTCGCCAACAATTTCTCTTCATTATCCAAGGACAACGATGGACAGCATCGGCAACGGAACACGAGTGCTAGCACGGTATCTTCAGAAAAGCTTGACATGAGTCAAAAAGAAAAACTGGTAAATGCAAAATAAAAGAAACAAAAATGAACAAAATACAATACAATACGATGTAACAGTCCCTTTCAGCGACTTTGAATGTCAGACTGCCTAAAATGTAAATTGTAATGCTCCCTACTTCAGGACACTGAACTCCCTCCAATCAAGCCAGGCAAGGAAGAGAAGGACCTTTCTAGCATCGAAAACAAAAATGAGGTCCCTCAGTCTAACACAGCTGAGCATGCAAAGTCTGCGATATCTTCAGATTGCGTGAATCTGAGCAGGATAGGATGCGAATCCATACAACCGCGTGAATCAGAGGCGCTCGCACAAGGCTGCGCGCGCACAACTATATTTGTAAAGAGCAGATCGTCCAGGCCTGGAAATGGCCGAGCGACCATGAACTTTTGACTTGTGGAAATTTTTATTTGTTGCGAGGATTGGTAGATAGTTCCAAAGATTAGATATCGTATATGTGCACATAAATTAGCAAACCTAGCATAATTAGAAGATATTTATCCGTTGAAGATTGTTGTCTATTTAATTACAGTGGCTGTAGGAAGAATGTAAACAAATATCGGGTCTGACCCGAATCATCCAGACAATTTCACTTGGCACACATTCGCAAGACTTTTTCAAGCTCAAGGAAAAGATTAGCACCTCTCTTCTGTATCGTTGACGTGGTCTGTTGGAACTAATACGGGGAGATGTGGCACGTGAATCGATGACGATCACGTGCAAAAAATCCAGGGCTTCCAGCTGTGCATAAGGATGTCGTTTAGCTTTACTTGCAAAGGACGTACTCCAGTCTTATTCATACATATCCCCTTGGCCTTATCAGAGTGGATACGCGTATTTTGTGGACTAGTAGGGTCAACAGCGAGACAAGCCTTTTTTTTGGGGGAGGGGAGGATTCACAGAGGAAAAGAGATAATCCATATTGTCCAAAAAAAACCCACTGTACGCTAATGTGAGGTTCTACGCCGAACTTGCGGTATTGAATTCGCAAGCGCACGTTCCTATCGTTTACACCATCTTAAAATGAACGACTTATCTTGTCTAGTTTCAACCAAATCGAATTCTAGCTTGTTGGTGACTACCGTTTTCCGAGTGGTCAGACAGGGAATTCATTTGATATGCACATCGCTAGCAATAATGGCTCTGCAATTCTCAGAACTCCCAGCGTGTTGTTCGACAAATATAAATGGATGAGCCTCCTTTCTCAAGCCTGACATTTTCTCCAGCACTCAATCCACTTGGTCATCGCATCTGCTAACTTTTCAAAGTATGGATTGATGGGCCCTAGCGCCTCCCGTACTTTTTCTGCTAGCTCCAGATAACAATCCTCGGCTGTTATCGCATCCTCGGAAAACTTTACCTGGCCAAAATAACAGCTCAGCCAAAAAAAAAGAAGGAAAGAAGATGGTTCAGCAGTAGCCCTGTCGTTCACTCATACGCACTCTGTCGGTGATTCTTACCTGTTGGAAAAAGGGTATAATATCTTCTTGCCAGAAAATCCCTTTGTACTCCTTTTTGAGGTTTGTGAAGGGGTTTGATGCCTTTGAGTGCCAAATGTATGGGAGTCCAGTTTTCACACCAAGATTCAGATGATCACAAATTACCTGTTTGAGACCGCTTTTAAAGACCATTTTCAATTTCTTTCTTTGACGATTCGTACTCAAGACAACAGAGTGTTTTTTTCTTCTTCTTTTTCGATGCTGATTTTAGCCTAGCACATAGATCATACAACTCACTTTCGTGCACCATCCCGCCCACATGTCATCGTAGCGGCCAATTGGTTGTCCATCGCCCATAAGCCCAAAATACATAGCTGGGCCAATGAGATCCTTGTTGAATGCGAGATTCATGCCACACATCGGGAAAAGGGTGCCTTTTGGAATAGTCATCACAGCATCGACGTAGCGCGCGTTGCGTTCGGAAGGCTTTACCAACTGAGTTGGCGCATCGTAGTCAGGGATATTTAGCCACAGACCATGGGATACAGCTGTTGTCACTCCCTCCCGCATCGAGAACGGATATCCTCGCACACTGAGACGACAGTCTTCAAGAGGCGATGTTATTAAATCGAAAATTTAAGCGTAGAAAGCACACTCAATGATCTCGATAAGCGTAAAGTGGTTTCATTTCCCCTCTCTTCCCCTCCCCCTTCCAAGGAGAACAAAAGACCAATTAAAGATCTATTTCGATTCCTGGCTGCCGCTTCATTAGTGCCTTGATACGATACAAATTGTATAATTCATAACCAAGGGGGGAAAGTACCAGTAGTTTTCTATTGCTATCTAATCATTATAACTCTGTACGAGTAATAGGAACTGAACCAGAGCATCTCAGTGCATCAGATTGGTTTAGCTTTATTATTTATCGTCCAATAGCAGACTTACAAGTCAGTGCCGTCTGCATATGGGTCGTATAGTGTGTTGAAAAAAAAAGGCGTCGAGGGAGTCAATAAGTTTCGAATGTGTTGCTGGAGCGCATCAATCTTTTCGCCTGATCAATTAAATCAAAAAATTAAGTTATATGCAAAGATGGCATGCAATACACAGCTTTCTGAATAGATATATAAGTGTATAACCTGTGGGTTTTTCGGCCACGAAACAGTCATCATCAATTGTATAGATGTACTTCTTCTTGGAGACAAGGAACCCAAAGCAACGGCATGCCGAGTCTTTGAAGGAAATGCAGTCAGCCTTTGCACCCAATAGGGCTTCGATATCCCGCCGTGTGTGGAGCTCAAAGTCAAACCCAGATGGTACCGTAATCTCCTTATCAGGGTCTCCATCCTGATTGTAATCACCAATCATTCACCCATATTACAAAGTGAGGAGAAAAGAAGAACTCGAACTGCTTTCACTCTATTCGACTATTTGCCTCAGACCGACTAGTTTTCGCCGCTACGATTCTAGCTTCGACCCACAAAAATCGAACAACGAAATAAAGATTAAAATGCATGATTATCGAGAAAATTCCCCACATATATTTCCAGTTGCAAATTTTTGCGCTATGATAAGAGGACACTTTGGCTATATTCACTTTCTACGAGCCTGTCGAATGATGAATGGATACACTCTCCCGTCAACTGCTCCTTATGATCA
>CAYWOQ010000094.1:0-8832 GCA_964459925.1 uncultured Roseivirgaceae bacterium | reverse complement strand
TCAAACTTTTTGGACTAATTATTAAATCCTAATGCATAATCGAGGTTAAATAAGGATCGTCTGTAAACTCTACTGCATCAATGTAATAGGAATTTGTTCCAGGCTCTTTTACAGTTAAATGAATGTGTTGAGGAATAGTTGATTTTGGATAAGATGCAGGTCTGAAAGTATAGAAATCGTACCTCCCATCTTCATTTGTTTTTACCCACCCTCGATATTTACCATGGCTATTTGCCCACCCTGAGGCATTGACTTCTTTCTCATATATTCCCTCTCGATTCGTATGATAGATATAAATGATAATATTCTTTGCTGGTGTTTGGCCACCCTTTTCGAATACCTGTCCAAATAAATGGAGTTTTGGTTCGGTTTCATTAAAACCAGGTAACGTATCTATTGAATTAAGTAATTCGTCAGTGTTCTCGAGTAATGCTTCACATCCTTCGCAAGGACCACCCACTTATCTTTCTTTTTGCTGAGCTTCGCAAGAGAACAGTATTAAACTTATTAGTAGAAGTGATGTAAAATGATTCATCAAAGTATGAACGAATCATTTGAGATAAGGATATTTAGTAATGAATGTGTCGGTCTTTTACAGATTGGTGAATATCAGCTATCGTAACCAGAATCCCGGTTTCTTCTACATCTCCAAAATCAGGGTTTTGAGCCGTTCCGAACGTTATCATTGTTTTAGAAAGTCCCATGTAAATGTTAATCAGTGGTGGGATGTATTCACCTCGTTCTTTCAATAGTTTATTTAATAATTTAAAACCATCTTCATAAGATATTCCGGCATCAAAATGTTGATCAAACAGTGATGAATCGTAAGGGGCATGTAGTTCCTTTTTAGGTGTACATAGGTCAGGCCTGGTCGGGAAAAAATGACTCATGAATGAAAGCAGAATATCTCTTGCTTCCTCGTTATAGTGCGTGTACATAGTAACCTTTCCAAATAAGTATTTAATCTCTGGATAATTGATGACTAAAGACCCCAAACCATCCCATATATTCATTAAAGCGAAAACACCTTTTCTTGGATTATTAGCAGGTTGATAATTAGGCTGGACCCAGGATCTACCCAATTCAATCGAATAAGGAAGGTATTCCTCCTTCATCCGATCCGAAAAATCAAAATAATGTGCTGTAGACAAATCAAAATCGCCCGTTTCCGGATTTTTTGCTCTTTCTCCCGTAATGAAACGGTAGCCACCTACAATTTCACGATCTGCGGGGCTATAAACGATTAATTGTTCATAACACCTTTCAGAAGTATCTGCATCATCTATATCTACAGCCAAACCAGTACCACCGCCAGCCTCTCGGAAAGAGACCTCTCTCAATCGACCAATCTCCTGCATGGTATTAGGAGCATTGTGGTGATTGATAATGTAGATTTCATTTCCAGCTTTGTTTGTGGCTCGGATAAATCGTTTTTCATTCAGTTCGGCTTCTATCAGCTCTCTGGCAACTGGCTCAATAATTTCCTGCTGGATTTTGGTCATTTTGCTTGGTTGGGTTGTAAGTTATAAATCCTTTCTTTCATCCAATCTGCCCACTCTTTATCACTTTTTGTTTTGTTAAAGGTTTCTGGATCAATCGGTTTGCCTATCACAATATCTACTTTCATATTTTTTTGTCTAAACAATTCGTCTACCAAAAAGAACATCTCAATGTTGACTTTGATACCCAAAAACTTTCTGAAGTTAGCTAATCTGTAGAAACGATTGGTAAGCCTTCCTCCAATATGCACAGGTATTATCGGGATTTGATACTTTTTTGACTTGGTAATGAAGGTTTTTTTCCATTCCAAATCCATGATTTTTCCCTTGATCTTACGACTGACTAAGCCTGATGGAAAAATGAAAGTAGCGGTTCCGGTAGCAAACTGTTCTTCCACATTTTGCAGTGACTCCACAGCACTTCTTCCCACTTTATTGACCCCTATGAATCGATTTTTTAGGTGATAAACAGCCATCAATAGATCATTCACGATGAATTTGATGTCCTTCCTTACATTCTTCAAAAGGTGAATGATTGAGATGGCATCCATTCCTCCCAGCGGATGATTAGATGCGAAAATGATTTTTTGAGGTTCAGGTGGGATGTTTTCCTTCCCTTGAATGGTAAATTGTAAATTTAGTTCAGCTAATGCCGCCTCACAGAAAGTGTAAACATCGCTATTCTCATGTTTTTCAAAAAAATCATTTACCTCCTTTTGATGAATGATCTTTTCAATCCACCGTATGACAAAACCCGGTAGCCATTTTAAAAGCCCTGGGTTCTTACTCTTAATGAGTCTCCTTACATCAACAAATTTCTCCAAAGATTATCAATAGTAGTAAAGTCACAATAATAATTCGATTTTGGTTATCTCGTGTAATGATCCGGGTTCGACCCAATACATTTGAATACTATCTTTTTGTATCCTATTCAATCAGACACTGATTGTAAATATTGAATTATTTCAGTTGATTATTAGTTGGTCAAAAACTATTTTACAATTAAATCCTATCCATGACGCTTTTAGAAAAACTCCAACAAGTACCACATTTCGAAAAAGTACCTAAAGAGCAGTTGCAGTGGTTGCTTGATAAAAGTGAATGTCTCTTCCTTAAAAAAGGAGAATACCTATTTGAGCCAACACTTCAATTAATCATTTGCTTGTAGTGATGGCTGGTGACTTTGTGATTAGACTCCAAAAAAACAAACAGCTACAAACAATTGGTGAGTTCAAAGCCCCTTCGGTTACAGGTTTACTGCCTTATTCTCGTGCCAGTGTTGCCAAGGGGTTTGCGGAAGCCATGAACGACGCAGAGGTTGTTGTCTTAAGTGGTGAGCATTTTCGCGACATGATTTGCGATTGCCATGAATTAACAACCACACTGGTTCACGAAATGAGCTCAAGGATCCGGCAGTTTACTAAGCGTGAGCAGTTGGATGATAAAATGCTTTCACTGGGGAAACTTTCTGCAGGGTTAGCACATGAACTAAATAATCCTTCGGCTGCTGTTGTGAGGAGTTCTAAAGCACTGTCTAACCATTTGAAGTTCCTACCGGATAAATTCAAAAATGTAGTGAAAATTCAGATGACAGATGAAAAAATAGATCGAGTAAATGAAGTGTTATTTAATAAAGTACGTGCGGGAATTAAGAAAATTTCTCTCTTGGATAGAAGCAAAAAAGAAGACGAGTTGACGGATTGGTTGTATGATGCAGGGTCTCAAGATCCTGATGAAGTAGTTGATAACCTTATTGATTATGGTTTTGAAATATCTGATCTGGAGAGAATAGGAGAAGATACGCCTAGAGAACACCAAGTCTCTATCATTAATTGGATCAATCAAGTACTCTCAACTGAACGATTGGTAGGAGAAATTGAAGATGCCTCTCAACGAATCAATGATTTAGTCTCTTCCATTAAAAGTTATACGCATATGGATCAGGCACCGGAAAAAATCCCAACGGATGTTCACACCGGGATCGACAACACCATTACGATGTTGACGCACAAGATAGAGGATAATAAGATTCAAATTGTAAGAGAATATGGTAAGAACTTACCTCAGCCTAAGATCTTACCTAGTTCGATGAATCAGGTATGGACTAATATTTTAGATAATGCGATTGATGCAATGGAAGAATCAGAAAATAGGGTCTTGACTGTTAGAACAGATGCTTCCAGCCAATATTTGAAGGTGGATATCCAAGACACAGGTTCTGGTATTCCTGAAGAAATAAAGGATAGAATTTTTGATCCGTTTTTTACGACAAAATCAATTGGGAAGGGAACAGGACTTGGACTTGAGAATGTTTTACAAATTGTGAAAATTCAACATGAAGGATTAATAAATGTGGAATTTAAAGATGGAAAAACAGTATTTATTGTTTGTTTGCCTTTAAATACTAACTAGAAAACCAACCTTTTAGGTTGACCATCAGCAATGAAAAAACCATACATCTTTATTGTAGAAGATGACGAGTCTGTATTAAAATCGGTAACTAGGGACATTAAGTCTGAATATAGGTCTGAATATCGTGTACTTGCCACAACCTCCGCAAATGAAGCACTCGATTCTTTAAAGGAGTTAAAAAATCAAGGAGAAGCAGTAGCGCTGTTTTTATCAGATCAGCGTATGCCTGAAATGCTTGGGGTTGAATTTTTAGAAAAGGCAAAGGCCTTTTATCCGGAGGCGAAAAGAATTCTTTTAACTGCCTATTCCGATACCGAAGCTGCCATCAAAGCGATCAATGAAGTGCAGCTGGATTACTATTTGTTAAAACCCTGGAATCCTCCGGAAGAGAAACTTTACCCAATTCTCAATGATCAACTTGACGAATGGAGTGCTGGATTTATTCCTGAATTCCGAGGAATTAAAATTGTTGGATATCAATGGTCACCAAAATCTCACGAGATAAAAGATTTTCTTGCAGGGAATCTGATACCGTATTTATGGTTAGATGTTGAGTCTAATGAAAAGGGCAAGGAATTAACTGAACTCAATGAAATTGATCCGAAAGATTTACCGGCAGTATTTTTTGAAGACGGTTCTTTTCTGAAAAATCCATCAACCATTGAAATAGGAGATAAGGCAGGTATGCATATATCCGCAGGTGCGGAAACCTACGATGTTGCAGTAATTGGTGCTGGACCTGCTGGGTTGGCTGCAGGTGTTTACGGTGGGTCCGAAGGTTTAAATACGATTCTGATTGAGAAAAGGGCACCTGGTGGTCAGGCAGGGACTAGTTCAAGAATTGAAAATTACTTAGGCTTTCCAAAGGGGTTGAGTGGAGCAGATCTGTCCAGGAGAGCCATTACGCAAGCCACACGATTTGGAATTGAGTTTTTATCTCCTCAGGAAGTCACAGATATTGAGGTAAAAGACCAGTACAAGCTCATAAAGCTTAAAGATGGTTCTAGCATCAATGCCAAAGCGGTTGTGATCACCTCAGGAGTAGATTATCGAAAGCATCCAGCCAAAGGAATGGATGATTTTACTGGTGCGGGAATATATTACGGTGCTGCAACAACGGAGGCAATAGCATGTAAAGGGGAGGATGTATACCTTGTAGGTGGTGGTAACTCTGCTGGTCAGGCAGCCATGTACCTATCCAAGTTTGCCAAAAATGTCTTCATCGTAATTCGTAAACCCGATTTAAGCAGCAGCATGTCTTCTTACTTGATTGATCAAATAGGAAATACCAAGAATATTTACATACTTGGAAATACGGAAATAGCTGAAGTAAGTGGTGAAGATAGACTGCAGGAAGTTCTACTAAAGAACAATCAGAACCATACTGAAGAAAGAAAAAGTGCTGCGGCGCTATTTATATTTATTGGTGCCAGGCCAATGACTGATTGGCTTACATTGGATATCATAAAAGATGATAGAGGCTATTTAGAAACTGGACCCGAATTAAAAAAATATGCCAATTTTAAAAAGGGATGGAAAAGGGAACGTGAGCCTTTTTTATTATAAACATGTATTCCAGGGATTTTTGCCGCAGGGGATGTCAGATCTGGGGCAATGAACCGTGTGGCTTCAGCAGTTGGTGAAGGCTCGATGGCTATAAAATTCGTGCATGAATATTTAGCAGAAAATTAATACGTAATGATATGAAATTTGGATCATGTGATCATATTCGGGCAGTCGAAGCAGTGAAGCAACCAATTGCGTATGAATGTGAGGAGTGCGTAAAAAGTAATGATCGTCGGGTTCATCTTCGAACCTGTCAATCTTGTGGAGTTACCTTGTGTTACGATTCTTCTCCAAATAAACACGCCAGTGCACATGCCCGATCTCATGGTCATCCAGTAGTTAAATCTGCGGAACCTAGTGAAGATTGCTTTTGGTGTTATACCCATAAAACGATGAAAGACGGGTAATATTTAATGAATGGTCTTACTTCATTTCTTTAAAATATTCCATAGGTGAACTTCCTTTGATTTTTTTAAAAGCTCGATTGAACGTTGCTTTCGAATTAAATCCTGAATCTAAGGCAATTGAAAGTAAGGTGTATTTATTATTTACATCTTCTTTATACAGCCGTATAAATTCCTCAATTCGTAATCCATTGATGTAATCATTAAAGTTTTGATTAAATATCTGGTTGATTGTGGCAGAAACCAATACGGCATTTATTTGTAGGTGTTGGGCAAGTTCTTGTAAGTTCAAATCGGGCTGTAGATATAGCCTATCATTTTTCATTAGTTGCTGTAATTTTTTGGCAATCGAGGTTTTATCGCTTTCGATTTTCTCTTTTGAACGAAGGTTACCTGAAGAATTAGCTGGGTTTTTTGAACCAAAAGATTTAATCTCTGAAAGGTTAAAATCAATTTTAGCAGGCTGTTTTTGCTCATAACCTGCTAGTCCTACATATAACGAGACAACCACTAAAGCGAGGTTCCACCACCAATCTTGATAGAATGTGAGATCAAGAATAATATCTAAAACGTTCATGACTTCTCTAAACGACAGCCAGAAAATCATCAGATATATAAAATTCCGAAACCAGGTGAAACTGATCAGATCGGGATTACTAAACTGCTGTAAACTCCACTGACGATATTTTTTGTAAATCACCATGCATCTGGATAAGTAGAAAATAAAGGAAGCTATGAGAAGCAGTCTTTCGAAAATTGATAAGACGAGGTTGAGTGTAGAAGATTGTTGTGCCTCCACTGCTTCGGGTCCCTGAACAAAAGCCCCTAGTTGATAAAAGAAAAAAAATGCATAAGGTAAAAAGTGCCATAAATGATTTTTTTCTAACCTAAATGTTCTTTCAACCTGCGCTCTAAAATAGAAATAGACTATTGGGCCGAACAAAAGACTTACACCTCTTGGAAAGCCATTGAGCTCATTCCAAAGAATGTTTATCCCAGCAAACCCAAACGTATAATCCTGCAGCTCCATGGCAAGAATGAACATGATCCAACCCAATAACTTATCTGAGAATCGCTGCTCTTTGTAACCTCGTATAATGAAAAGGATCCACATGAGCAGGCTGAAAAAATAGCCAATTTGTAATGGAGTAGTGTAAAGAGACATTTAGTTTGAAAGCATTAAGCAAATCATATGGTAAAGACGACTTGCTTATTCATAAATGGTTAGTCCAAATTACTGATCTTTTTTCAGGTCTTTCACCAATTTAGCCACATCTATTTTAGCTCCATTTTTTATGTTCTCATCTACCGTAAGAAGTAATACCTTGGATACCCCTTTCTTGTAATAGATCTTTTGCCCCACCTCTAATGCAACTCCGCTATTAGACATGGGTGATAGATTCGGATTCATCACATTAGGAATAATTAATGGAATGGATTTTAGCGATGAATTGTGTAAAGTGAAAGTGATCGTTTTTGAATTTGACGAATAATTAGGTTCTGATTTTTTCTCGACAAAATCAAGTACTATGGTAATATCCTTAGTGGATGTGTTCTTCAACTTTAAAACATTTCCAGCATCGACAACTAATGTCGCATTACCTAGTGGTGCTAATCCAAATCCACTTACTTGCTTCTTGGTATCAGGATTGACAACTGATACATTCACTTGTTTTCCAGATCTGTTTGTAAGCTTTACTGCATAGTTTGCAAATTCCTCATAGGTAAGTTCTATGGCCTTTAATGCGGGAATCTCAATTTTTTCTTTTGCTTGGATTTCAACCCCAACAAGAATACTGATCATGATTAGTAGATTTTTCATTTATTTTGAATTTAAGTTTAACATCAAACACTTTGTGTGTTTCACAATGCCAAAGTAGAAGTAGGGGTCTTACTTTTCGTCTTACATTATGATTTGATACCACTAGATGAAGTATTTGAGGTCCCAAATTATTTGAGACGTTTACTCATTTTCAACTGAGTATTTATCCAGTTGATCGTAATGCGATGACGGGATCCATTCTTGCTGCTACTAATGCGGGGACAATCCCAGAAATGACACCAATGGTCCCGGCAACACCAAGTCCAAGAATGATGTTTCCAAAAGTGAGGACTAAATTCAGGTTTCCAAGACTTATAAAGGAGAGTAACCAAACCATAAAAATACCTGCTCCTCCTCCAATTAAACTTAGGAAAACAGCTTCAAAGAGAAACTGAAATAAAATGAAATAATTTTTTGCGCCTAGTGACTTTTGTAGACCTATAGCACTGGTTCTTTCTCTGACAGACACAAACATAATATTGGCAATTCCAAACCCACCAACCAGAATAGAAAACCCACCAATAGCCCACCCGGCTAAACCGATAACATCAAATACAGATCCAATGATATTGAGGAATGCTTCCTGTCTGTTAACAGAGAAGTTATTTTTTTCTTTCGGTTTAAGACCCCTTATGGTTCGCAATAGCCCGGTTATTTCTGCTTCAAGCTCCACAAGACCCAGGTCCTCTGCACTTCCTTTAACGCTAATAGCGCTTTCTATGCCCCGATTTCTACCTACATAGTAGATTTTTTCAAATGATTTATATGGAATATATACCACCTCATCGTTACCGGAATCACCAAAAATTCCTTGACCCTCTTCCTCAAGCACACCAATTACCACATATTTGAGTCCTTTGATCTTTATTTCCTTTCCTATTGCATTTCCATTTGGAAAAAGTTGTTTGGCAACCTTATACCCAATAAGTGTGACATTCTTTGCTGTTTCAGCTTCCTGTAATGTGAAAAATCTACCTATCTCGATATCACCCGAGATATCGTAGACCTCTATATGGGTATAAGCAATACCGTAAATGGCCGCAACACTGATACTGTTATTCTTGTACTTTACAACTTGAGGAATAGGACCGTTAAACCTCGATTATGCATTAGGATTTAATAATTAGTC
>CAYWOQ010000093.1:0-8988 GCA_964459925.1 uncultured Roseivirgaceae bacterium | reverse complement strand
TTTGGGATACTTAATACACACCTCCTTTTTCAATCGTTTAGGACGCTATTGGTATAAAATGTATTCTACCTCAGCATTCAAGGCGCTTGAAAAAAGACTTCCATTGAGGTAAAAAAGTGACTGAAGCATGATGTGCAATTTCGGTTCATCCTCTTTGTTTATCATATAATGATTTAGAAGGGACTCGTTAATATTACTTGGAACTTCTACCAGCAATTCCGGCAGATAGAAGGTAGGGAAAGGCCTTTTTCAGCACCTTGAACATAAACCCCATCATCTGGTCGCTTATTTTATTCTTCCTGTATTTGCTTTTGCAAATGCCGGTGTAGTAATCAGCCTAAACTATAACTTTGATTATACGCTGATGGCTAATATTGCGATGAGTCTGTCCATAGGCAAATTCATCGGAGTAGCTTCATTTTCCTATCTAGGTAATAAACTGCGAATCACAGAACTTCCAACTGGCGTTAACTTTAAACAAATTATCGGAATTGCGGCCATTGCTGGTATTGGATTTACCATGTCGATCTTCATAGATAACCTGGCATTCACCGGGGAGTTATTGATCATTAATTCAGCAAAAGTTGGAATAATTATCGGTTCCTTAACCGCTGCTGTTGTTGGCTACACAATCCTGAGACTTACCAAAAACTCAGCGTCAGCATAAGGTGGGAATTGGGTATGTCCATTCTCGGACTTATCTATGAACTGATGTATATCATAAGCACTACTTGCGAATGACACTTGTTATTTTCGACTAATCAATTAGCTTGGGAACGTAATCAAATAAATAGTAAACTCATGGATACCAAAGAACAAATAGAAAGTGTTGTTTTCCACCAAACCCAATGTTTAAATGCCCTTGAAGACATGAAGGAGATGATTGAAAATCATCATGAAGATTCAGCAATCAACAAATTGAAAGACCTGGAAAAAGAATTGACTCGTCTGACTGTCCAACTTAAATCTATTGAAGAAAAAGTTTAATAAAATCTAACTTAGTCATCCGATGTATTAGCCTCGGATGACTAGTCTTATATGAGGACTATATAAACACAATCAAGTTGATTACTCTATCATCCGCTGAGGAACTGGCTCATCCGAAAAAATACTTCCTATTTTAAGTTTGGAATCACCATTGTAAACGTTCAAATAAGTCCATTTTATATTGTTTTGCTCAAGGTATTTAACATACTTCTGAAGATCTCTAACACCCTTCATTTTATTGGTGACATGATCATTATTAAAGTCAATAAAATATCTTTCAGTAAAGATTTTCATTAATCGATCATGTGCGGACGTTTTATGATTCATTTGAGAAGAAAAAAACACATCTTCCACCTCTAATAATAACTTACCTTGTTTAAACCGCTCAAATAAGATTCTGATTTGGTAAGGTTTAAACTCCATCTTTTCCAACTTATTCACCAAGTCGATTTCCATTTCTCTTTTCGGAATAAATGGATCATTGTTTTGATAATGGGCAACAACGATATATGCGGACTGATTTTCTTCTTCCACGTTAGAACGGACAATTAATTGAAGGTGAAAAATATCTTATAACGGATAAGTCTTAATCATTAAAGTACTAAAATCATACGAAAAACAGTCAAAAGTGATAATTAGTTTTGTACCCTCTTTGTTTTTTTTAGAAATGACAACCCCGCTTTTATCCACATGTAATCACAATAATTGGGAACAGATGACCTAAGGATTTAGTAACGATAAACAACAGGTTAATTCCTTATTTTACATCTCTCGCTTAATTGCCCAGTATTTTAATTTTTCATCCAGGCTCTTGCATGATCCAATTCCTGAAAGGATTGTACCTGAACTCCAGCAGAAGCAAATCTTTCCTGATATTTTGCTTGATTTTGTTTGCCTTGTTTAATTACCGGTTCAACAAGTGCCCATTTTTTCCATCCTTTATTTACCATATTGGGTACCCATTGATTGAACAACCAATTATCAAGATTACCATGAATGATTGGTAAGTCTCTATTATTAGAAATCCATTTAGAAAGATCATTTACAATAAAGTATTGGTGCCCAGTATTTAAAAGATCTTTCCATTCGTCAGTCACCAGGAATCTTTTAACCGTATGTAAAATACTGTTTGTTTCTAGGTCATGCTCTATTTTGTAGGTGTCGGTTTCTTTGACTAGTATGTTCATGATTTGAGGATAGGTTATTAAGATGCTCTTCACCGACCAACAGCCTCATAAATATGGTAATGTTTGAAATGAAATTAGAGCCTTACATATGAGTAAAGATTATGGATATTATAAATTTCATTTATGAATCATGAAAAAATTATCAGTAATCATCGTTTCTATGATGCAAATCACACAATAATGCAGAATCATTAAAATAATTAATGGCTTCAATTAGAAAGAGAAATAGATTATTTGGTCCATTTCTCAGTTGACATTGATATTTTTCGCATGAGAAGTAAAAGAATGAAAATACATACAGTCAAATTAAAGGTTATTTTGTTATGGATTTTCGCCATACTTCTAACGGCTTCTCATCCTATTCAAGCCCAAGAAACACACAGAGAGGTCGAGGAAACAGCGGAGATAAAGCTTTACGTTGACCAAAAACAGTACACAAATCAAAAGTCAAAAACCAAGGCACCAAGTAAGGCTACTTTCCAATCGCCTTCATCAGACCTCCTATTTACTGGTACTAAATACTCCAGTAAACATCCTAAATACATTCTTTACGGCAACTTGATTTATTACCAGTGACCTTGGCAGTTCCTTAACTCGCTGGTATTAATTATTAAATCAAATTGTTAATGAAATGACAGTAAAAAAATATTTTTCAAGTAGGTATAATACGTTTATGCCGAATAATTTCAAAAATGATGTCTTAAAAAGCGAAGACAGTAAAACACTTCGTAAACATGATTTAAAAAGGGCCGTAATTCTTGGATCAACGTATAATCAGGAAAGCAAGCTCGAATACATTGATCATACTGGTAGAATTAGAATGGTTATATCTAAGGTAATAGGCTTGAGTGAGGAAAATGCTATCCTCAATAATGACCGCATAATACCCATAACTCAAATCAGTAAAGTTGTAGTTTAATTCAAAGCGCTCTCAGGAGCGCTTTTTTGTTATCTTAAAGGATTTCATTCATTAGCTCTTCACGAGCTTTTTTCAAATATTCCCTGTCTTTTAAGGTGACTTCAGGATACTTAAGATTTAAAGAAAGAATACTTTCTGTTATGATTTGAGAGACAATTAGACGCATACTCCATTTGTGATCTGCTGGGACAATGTACCAGGGAGCCCATAACGTAGAGGTTCTACGAATCATATCTTCAAATGCATTCCTGTATTTGTCCCAATATTTTCTTTCCTCAAGATCAGAGGTTGAAAATTTCCAGTGTTTTTCTGGATCATTTAGCCTTTTAAGAAACCGATTGCGTTGCTCTTCTTTCGACAGGTTTAGGAAAAATTTAAGAATAACCGTGCCATTTCGAACCAAATGCTTTTCCATATTATTGATGTCTTCGTAGCGCTCAACCCAAAAGGCTTTTCCTGTCACAGCTGTAGGAATATTTTGTTTTTTAAGAAGTTCTGGGTGCACTTTTACCACCAACACCTCTTCATAATAAGACCGATTAAAAATACCGATATGTCCGCGTTCAGGAAGTCTTTTGGTATATCGCCAAAGGAAATGATGATCCAGATCTTCCGATGAGGGTTTTTTGAAACTTTGGACTTGACAACCTTGTGGATTTACACCAGAAATCACATGCTTGATCGTACTATCTTTTCCGGCGGCATCTGATGCCTGGAAAATAAGCAACATGGAGTGTTTATTGCTGGCATACAATAATTCCTGTGCATCACTTAGCGCAGACATGTTCTTTTTTAAATATTTTTTTGCCTGTTTCTTTACTAAGTCCTCACCCAAGCTTGAAACCTCATCGGTAAATGCCCAATTGGTTTGGTGATCCGATAAATTAAAATTGTTTGGCAGATCACATCTGCATTTATTAATGACCTGTTGCTTAATGTGTTTGCGTTCTTCAGGGGATAACATTGCTTTAACATTTATACCTTATAAGATACTAAAAAAAGCTTATATCTCAGCCCTAAATCACTGAAACTATCGGTTAGGATATGGATAGACTCCTTCTCAACAATAAGTCAGCCTTTGAGAGTATTGATCGACTCAAATAGTGCTATTAATTCATTATTAAATACGGTCTATCTGGATTTTATTTAATCACTGCAAAGCCAATATGCACATTACCTGTCTGCTGATCGACGTATAATTCGCGCTTGCTAGAGGTGCCATCACATGTGGCTATTGAGCAAAAGAGAGAACCCCCTGCCAGACGAACTTCTTTACCCCTTTTCGTAGAAGTAATTTCCCAGACATTTCCTACAATATTAACCTGACTAATGGGTGAGATGGGCATCCTGTTTTCTGTTACAATGGTTCTTTTATCGCCACTCACCAGTTCCCAATATTGTTCATAGGAAGGTAGTTTTGTGCCTGACCATTTACAATAAGCCATGGCATCATTATAGCTTACCTGGGTCACCGGCAGATCTTTAGACTCCGGTGGATCGAATCCATCTGGTTTCTTCCAGTTCGCATCAGGTACGGCTTCATAAGAGAATACGTCTGAAGAGACGATGGACCAACCATATTTTTCGGCATCTGTTACATATCCTGTTTCCCGTATGAATTGCTCGAAATCTGCATAAGTAACCACATCAAGTTTCTCCTGAGAGGGATAGATAGAGCATTCTGTTAGGATCGCACTTAAAAATACTATGACCGACCATTTCAACATCCTACCATCTACTCACCACAGCAATCTCTGTTCTAGGGTTAGGATCGTCATGCGGTTGAGATTACAGTTAATTTTAGTATCAAAAGGATTTAGATATGCAATTCTCAGGAAGATTAATTTTTATTTATCTATTCAAAGGATAAAAGAGAAAACCCAATGGCAAGACCTATCCATGGCCTACCATGGTACTCCCAATCAGAGCTGTTTTCTCCAAGTGCAAAATCAAAACCTCCAGACAATCCCGCAGTGAATTTTTCATACGTCCATGTAAAACCCATACCGGTGGATATAACGGCAGTTTCCACTTCCACCGTTTCATCATTTTCATCTTGAAATTCAAATTCCAGCTTTTCAGTACCCAATAGTAAACCGAAGGTTTTCCAGCTTTCGATTTGGGTATTACCAACTTTTTCCCGGTGTGTGAATTGGGTCTTACCCCAGCTATATCCAGCAAATGCGCCCAGGTTAGCTTCACTGGAGAATTCGGTTTCATCCTCTCCAAATCTGACTTTTAATGGAACCGAAAGTATCTTGACTGAAAAATTTTGAAAACTTAGATCAATGGACTGTCGGTTATGCAACTCATAGTAATAAATAGCGTCTCTTTCGATATTGGAGCCTTCCCGATCTTCAACCACCCAAAATGGATTAATAAATGACTTATTAGCTTCTTCGCCTTCCCCAAATTCAACATTTGCAGTTAGTCCCCTTTCACTGGATGCAAGATTCTGGATAAGTTCCTCCACCTCTCCCTCTTCTTTCTGTAAATAGAGGTTCTCAGATTGAGTAATGATGCGACCATTACTGTCCAGTCTCTTAAGCTTGTATTTTACCTCATATCTGACTGAATAACTTTTCCTATGATTTTCCTGGGCACTTACACTGATCATAAGAAGTACCAAAGCCAAGAAACACAGACCCCGGAGGACTACCCTCTTTGTTATCGCCTTCACTTTGAATGCTTCATTTTTTTACGCCAAACAAAAAAGCCAATGATTGCTACTAATACTGCAACTACTAACAGAATGAGAGGAAAAAATCGGCAACCATACTTTTGGTGGCCTTTTTAGCAACGAACCCTTGAGCGGAATAACCATCAGGCATTTTAAGCACCCCTACTTCTTTTTCATATGCGGCATATGCATTAAGCATTTTCTGGAATAATTCAGGCTCTTGCTCAGCAAGGTCTATTACTTCATCTGGATCACTTTCGATGTGATGTAGGTGCCAGATGTTATCTCCATCCGGGATGTTGTTTTTAACAATTTTATACCCGTTCATAAAGTAAGCAGAGCTACTTGCCACTTCTATTCCTACGCCTTCATTTTCATTGTAGACAGGTAGGCTTGGGTCATTGATATGAGGAAATAAACTTTTACCCGTAACAGGAGCATACCCCTCATTAGCGGAGGTAGAAATTCCTGTTAGGTCATAAATAGTTGGTGCAATATCCGTAAAGAAGCTTAAATTCATTTGAAGTATTATTTGGAATACCCTTTCCACTGATAATTAGAGGGACACGTAGACCGCCTTCTCCTGTATAATACTTAAAATAGGAGAATGGTGATGATACCGCATTGGCAAAGCCTACACCCATAAAGCCATAATAATCTTTGCCTCCCTTCTCTTCAAAGTTTCGATGATAACCATGTTTTTTTGCCCATGGTATCGCAATACTAAAGTCACCACCGTCAGGCCCATTATCAGAGGTAACGATAAAAATAGTATTTTCCATCATCCCCTGCTGAGTCAGATATTCAACATATCTACCTATGTGGTAATCCATCGCTTCGATCATATCGGCAGCTAATGACATACCTGTTACATACCCTTTTTGTTCTTTTTCACTGAGCTCATCCCATTTTTTAGCTTCTGGTATATCCTCGTTGAGTTGGGCATTTTCCGGAATTAGTCCAATTTGCTTTGCTTTTTTAAACCTATCTTGCCGCATCTTGTCCCAGCCCTTCGCATAGACTAGCATGTAATGATTAACAAACTCTTTGGGTGCCTGTACGGGCGCATGGATCGCTTGGAAGGCAATGTATGCGAAAAATGGATTGTCTCTATTTTGCTCTTCCTCATGGAAAGAAATCGTCTTATCGATATAGGTTTTAGAAGAATAGAAATCCTAAGGCAGTTCCACTTCCTTGCCATCCTCATACCAATTGGCATGTGGTTTCTGGGGAAGGTAAACAAGGTTACGCCGATTTTCATTTGCAACCTGTAACCCTTGTTACATAAGGGTCTTAATGGCCTGACAACAGTTACTTTTAATTACATGAATATGACTTTACCTGAAGACAATTCATAATAGGCTGGAACTACTTTTAACCCATCTTCACTAATAGCCTTAGCAAGAATAGGTTGTGATTCTTTAATTTCCTCAGAAACAATGTGAGCATTGTTCTTGATCGCATTAGTTAATAAATCCCCCTCCATTTTTTTAGCCATATAAACAGCAGGTTTAATCTTTTCAATGATCTTACTGATATGCCCGCCAGGATCATCACTCCCAAGACTTGCCTTTACAGCACCACAACTCTCATGACCCAAGACAACTACCAATTTCGAACCAAGAAATTTAACAGCATACTCAATACTGCCTAGCACCTTGTCTTTAGCGATATTACCAGCGACTCTAATGACGAATAAATCACCTAGACCCTGATCAAAAAGTAATTCAGGTACGACTCGGGAATCTGCACAACTCAGGATAACAGCAAATGGATGTTGGCCCCCTTGTAACGTATTTCGGTACTCACTATCCGTATGAGGGTGTAGTAACTCACCTTCAACATATCGTCTGTTTCCATCTATTAATGAATCAAGTGCTTGATTTGCTGTCATAATACTTTTTTTAGATTAAAGATACTTGAATTGAGTAAAGTTGACTTATTTGATGATCAATACGTCACTGGCTAAGTTTCCTTGCTTCCAGTTCTTCCTGCATCTGTTTTTCCGTAGCTTTATCAATGCTGTAGAAAAAAAGAAAAATGGCACAAGACATATAGAGAATCCCAGGAATTACTGAAACCATTAGTTTGATTCCGTTGATAGCCGTCTCGGATTGCTCGGCATTAGGTACAAAATGAAATAACGCTAGCATCCAACCAGCTAGTGCACCTCCTATACCCCACCCTGCCTTCTGAGCGAATGAGGCTGCTGAAAATACAAGACCCGTAGACCTTCTATTCGTTTTCCATTCCGAGTAATCAGCAGTATCTGCTAGCATGGTCCATAACAATGGCACAGCCGGTGCATAAGCCATTTTAGCCAAAACATTAATGACATAAATGCTCACGATATTTTTCTCCCCAGGAAGGTATAGTAACATAAAGAAAAAGCCTGATATCAATGAGCTTGCTAAAAATACGTTTCGTTTACCAAACCTTTTAGCCAAGGCCTTAGAAAAAGGGATCACAGCTATCAAAGCAATCGTTCCTATCACATTAAATAACTGAACACTCTCTTCATTGCCGATGTAATATTTAAAATAATAGGCAATTGAGAGATTCTGTAAGGCGAACATGACAAATGAGACAATTCCAACCAGGAACAGAATAAACCAAGGCCGATTCTTAAAAAGACTTTTAAAGTCTTCTTTGATGGAATTGCTTTGATCTTTAGCCACATGCACTCGCTCCTTTGTCGTTAAAAATGTGATCAGAAAAAAGACCAGACTGATACCAGCAAATAGTATCAATGTCCGTTGGTAACCATCTGTATTATTTCCATCCCCAAAATACTTCGCCAGGGTTAATGCTGTTCCTGATACGATAAGCTGTCCGGCAAATGCAAAAACAAAACGATAAGAATTTAACTCTGTTCGCTCTAAACTGTCAGAAGTCATCACCGCTCCTAAAGAAGAATAAGGAAGATTAATTGCGGTAAAAACCGTCATTAACAAAAGATAGGTGGCACCAGCATAGATCACTTTACCGGTTTCCCCAAAATCTGGAGTGGTAAACGTCATGATAGCCAAAACTCCATAGGGTATGGCCATCCATAGGATATAAGGTCGAAATTTTCCCCAACGTGTATTTGTCCGATCAGCAATGATCCCCATCATCGGATCATTCAGAGCATCCCAAAATCGTGATACCATAAGCATGGTACCGGCAGCCGCAGCCGGAATTCCGAACACATCGGTGTAAAAAAACAACAGAAA
>CAYWOQ010000092.1:0-9167 GCA_964459925.1 uncultured Roseivirgaceae bacterium | reverse complement strand
CATTTCATTTCAATCACAAATTCACAAGAAAACTAACTAGCACAACGGGTTAATAGTATGAATTACTATTTTTTAAGGACGAAAAAATAATTATCGTATAATAGATTTTTCCGATTAGGAAGTTATGAGCCAGGCTTGGGAGCGTTTTTAGGTGAGAAAATGGCAAATGTCTCTGCCGTTTTATAGTTCAATTTTGACCTGCAAACATATTGAATAGCTAATTGGATTATGCATTTTTTATTCTGCCTACAAACACCTACATTTGAGCTGCCTAAGAAGTTTTAGGTACAATAATTTAGTAAGTGCACTCCTAAAGAGTGAGTAGTAACCGTCAGTTAGTTTTTCCTCAAAGAATTCTCTCCAACGTTTCCGGAAGTCAGTTTTAAAGCCAACCGTTTCCGCATCATTTCCTTCCTTATTGGAGTTAAATAGTACGAAAAACAAATTTTATTAAAACGTTATCATTACCGAAATCAGTAGACGCTGATTTTACCACTACGCTTAAGTTGTATGTCAGTAAATATTGCAAAAGCAACAAACATACCTCGCAGAATAGCTATCCTAAGAATGTGGCAATTTTAAATAAGTGGAACGATCACCTGTTCCTTTCTATCAACAAATATTCAAATGAACTATCATAATAAACGACGCAATAGGCCGTCGACGAACAGACCTGTATCTCAGCTTAATCCTGAAATGCTTGTCAAGAAATCCATAGCCACCGCTATAAAGACATATGTATCGGAAAGAAACTTTAATCAATTAAATCTTCATCGATCATTAGCTAAAAACATTGCCGATAAAGGCTACCAATCACCTTCTGAAATTCAGGACAAGTGCGTCGATCGGCTGGTAGAGGGCAATGATATCGTAGGCATTGCTGCCACGGGTACCGGTAAAACCGGAGCTTTTCTCATCCCTATCGTTCACCAGATGTTGACTACAGGAAAGATCTCTGGTTTGGTAGTCGTTCCTACCCGGGAATTGGCCCAGCAGGTGTATGCGGAATTTCAATCACTTACTAAAGGTACCGGACTAAAAGCCGCATGCTTTATCGGTGGTACCAATGTGGGCAAAGACACGGTTTTGGCCCGAAAACAGCTAGATCTCATCGTCGGAACACCTGGCAGGTTGAATGACCTGATTGACCGGAAAGCATTGAAGATTGATCGCATTCCTGTTTTAGTACTCGATGAGTTTGACCGAATGCTTGATATGGGATTTATTCGGGATATTCAAAAGCTTGTCGCAGGCATGCACCATCGTAAGCAAACGATGCTCTTCTCTGCTACGCTTGATCCGGCACAGGAAAAATTAATCAAGCAAATCACGCCTGCTGCATTACGTGTAAACGTGACCAGCGGCAAACAGTCAAGTGATAATGTAGATCAAAACATCATTCGCGTGAATCACAATGAAAACAAGTTTGATGTGCTGTATAACCTTGTCAGTGAAGCTTCCTTTGAAAAGGTTTTACTGTTCGCAGAAACCAAACGTGGTGTTGACAAGCTAAGCAAGCAACTGATAAAATCAGGTATATCATCCGATGTGATCCATGGCAATAAATCTCAGAATTATCGCTCTCGCGCCATTGAACATTTTAAATCAGGTAAGACAAAAATATTGGTGGCCACAGATGTTGCCGCCAGGGGGATTGATATCAAAGGAGTGACGCATGTGATCAACTATCAGATGCCTCAAACCATGGATAGCTATATCCACCGAATAGGGAGGACTGGCCGTGCAGAAGCTACGGGAGTCGCCTATACATTCGTCAATTAATCATAAAAAATCATTTAAACATAAAAATTATGCAAAAAGGAACAGTAAAGTTTTTTAACGCCGAGAAAAAGTTCGGTTTTATAACGCCAGCCAACTCAAAGAAAGATGTATTTGTGCACTACAGCGGGTTGATTCATGAAATAATGGAGCACGATAATGTAGCTTTTGAAGTAGAAGAAGGTAAAAAAGGACCCCATGCGGTCAACGTTGAGCGCATTGATTAATTAGTCAATAACAATAATATATAATAACATGCAAGAAGGAACAGTTAAGTTTTTCAATGAAGACAAAGGATTTGGATTCATCTCACCTGATTCAGGTAAAGACATATTCGTACATGTCAACGGATTGATCGATGAGATCAAAGAAAACGACAAAGTGCAATTTGAAACAGAGGAAGGTAGAAAAGGTATCAATGCCGTGAACGTAAAGGTGGTTAGTTGATTCAAAATCAAAAAAAAGTATTCAAAATAAACCATCCGAATCGATGGTTTTTTTTTGACCTTCCCTAAAAGGTAGTTAGCAGTTCATCTTGGTTTATTCATCGCATGAATAGAACTACTTTTAATGCAACCTTTTTCAACTTTAGATAAGCTTCATTTTTTAGCTAAGAATTTATCCTCTCACTAGTAGTTCGGACTCTAAGCAATCAAGCCTCTTCTGGTCCAAACAATTAAATATATGAAGCAACTAATAATCCTCCATCAAATTACCAAGAGAACACCGTCCCTTGAAATGTACTTTCAGGAGATAGACAAAGTACAGCTTATCACAGCGGATGAAGAGGTCATACTGACTCAAAGAATCAGGGAAGGAGATCAGGTAGCGATGGAAAAATTAACGAAGGCCAACTTAAGATTTGTGGTTTCTGTGGCTAAACAATATGATCGGGGTGTTCACAATATATCCCTTGGCGACTTAATAAGCGAAGGGAATATTGGATTGATTAAGGCAGCCAGCAGATTTGATGAAACAAGGGGCTTTAAATTCATTTCTTACGCCGTGTGGTGGATACGCCAGTCGATCATTTCGGCTATATCTGAACACTCAAGGATCATTAGACAACCTATGAATCGTGTCAGTAGCTATCATCAAATTGTTCGTGCTTCTTCGGAATTGGAGCAGAGGCATGAGCGAGAGCCTACAGATGATGAAATAGCTGAAGCACTCAACGTTCAGGAAGATTTCGTCTCTCAATTAAAGAGGGTTGGAAGTAAACCTGCTTCGCTGGATGCTCCACTAATGGCTGAAGAGGCGGTAAACCTGATGGATATATTAATGGATCCTGAAGCACAAGATCCTGAAGCCAATTCCCTTAACCATTCACTACAGTCAGATATCAATAGTGTGCTCAAAGTGCTAACCACGAGAGAGTCAAAAATTTTGGTTCTTTTCTATGGGCTCAATAATGAACCAAGTTTGTCTTTAAACGACATTGGAATACAGCTGGAAATTACACGAGAGCGTGTGAGGCAGATAAAGGAAGACGCCATTCGAAAACTCCAATCCAACCTAGGAGGACAAAGTCACCTGAAATCCTATTTAGGTTAAGGGTATGGATGGCATCCAGAAGAAGAAGCACACGGTGAAAAGCCTCCTGAGCGACACGATGTTCATTGTGCTGGGTATTCTATCAGCTGGATTTGGCCTCAAAGGATTTCTCCTGCCAAATGGATTCATAGATGGAGGCGTCATGGGCATTTCATTGCTGGTTCAGGTCATCTCAGGCTACTCCTTGTCCATTCTCATTGTTATCATCAATTTACCTTTTATCGTACTCGGTTATTTTCAGATAGGCAAGTCTTTCGTTATTAAAAGCATCATTGCTATTATTGGTCTGGCGATTGCAATAGAGGTGATTGATTACCCGATCATTACTTCAGATAAGCTATTGATCTCGGTATTTGGAGGCTTTTTTCTGGGTAGTGGGATCGGACTTTCCGTACGAGGTGGTGCAGTTCTGGATGGCACGGAAGTGCTGGCCATCTATCTTGGCAGAAAAACAGGCCTCACCATTGGTGACCTAATCCTTGTCTTTAACCTATTAATTTTCTCCACGGCCGCTTACCTCGTTTCTATTGAAATAGCTCTTTACGCGATCCTTACTTACCTGGCTGCTTCCAAAACAGTCGATTTCGTAGTAGAGGGCGTGGAGGAATACATTGGTCTTACCATCATATCCAAAAAGAGTGAAGCAATCAGGCTTATGATCATAGATAAGATGGGGAGGGGAGTCACCGTCTACAATGGAAAGAGTGGTTTTGGGAGGGCAGGAGAAAAACTTAATGAAACCGATATCATTTACTCGGTCATCACCCGTCTGGAAATAGCGAGGTTCAAGAAAGAAATAGCCCTTATTGATTCGGATGCCTTCATTGTGATGAGCGGCGTGAGAGACTTAAAAGGAGGGGTGATTAAAAAGCGTCAATTCAAAGAGAAGTAGATTTTTTGTGTACGTATTCTTTAAGAAAATCACGCTTAGAATCATTAAAAGAAGAAATCATTCCGATCTTTTTTAGGCAATAAATATAGACCCACGCCAGATCCAATTGATACGGTAAGAAACCTGCACGTGCACTGTTAGGATAGAGATGGTGATTATTGTGCCACTCGCCGGAAAACCAACCTGGCCGTGTCTGATTGATGGAGAGGTTACTTCTGTCATAATCTATGCCTTCTTTATGCGCTACTTCGCCTTTGCCGTGACCTGTATAGTTAAATGCCCTCACCAAAACAAACCAAAACATTGCTGCGCTAAATGCGGCAGTAGCAATAGCATGCCCACCAATCAAATAGAAAATGCCGTACCAGATCGCCCAATTGATCAACCAAAGAGAAATGGTATAAAAAGGTGTAGCTACTGATCCCCATTTCAAATATTGCTTATACGAATTGATTTTTAGACCCGTATGAGACATATAATTGGAGGCTTTTCTATAGTCTGACTCGTTCAGATTTTCTGCTATACTTTGATGATTTACATCAGACATCATACAATAAAGTAATCCACCTTTTGGATTGTAAGGGTCACCAGGCAGATCGGATTTGGCATGGTGTACGTGATGAGATATGACGTAGATCTCCTCAGGGAATGTTTTAATGACCAGGTTTTGCGTAATTATTCTCCAGATAGGATGTGAGAACTTATAGGCTTTATGTGTGCAGAATCTATGAAACCAAATGGTGCCATGTGTACTCATGATGATCATGGCATAGAACATAAAAAAGATAAGCGTTGATAGACTAAAATAGTAGGTTAGATAAATGGTGAAAATTACAAACATGCAAAGTGCCATGACCCAGCTAATCGAAGAAATCCAATGCTTTCTATTCTTGAAAAAATTGATTCTAATAAAAAACTCTCGGTAGAGTTGCTTATTACTTGGAACAATAAGCTCACCCTCGTGATCTGCCCATCCATAGGAGGGTACTTTCAGTACTCTGTCAATAAATGCCATGAAATGAACTAATGATAAGCTTATAATTGAGTTGATGCAATCAACTCATAAAAGGCGAGGATGCTACTCAAAAGAATAAATACTTTTCTCTTTTATCCAATGAGCAGTAGAATCATTCCTTTGAAATCCTTCCATTAAGCAGTCACTAGCGTCTAATAACCTTCCTTGCGACAAAGGAACAGGGCCGTTTATCGGCAATCAAAGTTCATTTACTGGTTATTTTCAAAGATTGCTTCACTGCGCTCGCAATGACATTTAGCGTTTTCTTAGAAACACTGGTTACAATTATCTATTTAATTATCTTCTTAAGAGCAGTTGACCTTTTCGATAAGCACCTGATAATGCAGCAGGTATCTCTGCTTCTGCCTCAATAAACACCGCTCTGGCTTTTTGAATATCTGCCAACATTTCCTGTTCGAGGGCTACTGCCATTGCCCTCCGTTCTTCTGCTTTTGCATTGGCGATTTCCAGATCAGCTGCTGCCTGATCGGTCTGAAGTTTAGCGCCGATGTTTCTTCCAATGTTGATGTCGGCAATATCTATGGACAGAATTTCGTAGGCCGTTCCTGAGTCCAGGCCATCGGCCAGGACTCTTCTTGAGATATCTTCCGGTCTTTCCAATACGATTTTGTAATTGGTGGCTTCCCCCATGCTGGATATGATCCCTTGGCCCACACGAGCCTTTATCGTTTCTTCGCCGGCTCCTCCCACCAGTTGGTTAAGGTTGGTCCTGACCGTCACCCTGGCTTCTGCGATGAGCTGAATACCATCCAGTGAAACTCCTGTAATGGAGGGTACAATGATCATGTAAGGGGTCACCGAGATTTGCACAGCTTCCAAAACATCTCTTCCCGCTAAGTCAATGGCCGTTGCTTGCTTGAATGATAGCTGAAGATTCGCTTTATCTGCCACAATCAATGCCTTGATGACGTTCATCAAATTACCAGAAGCGAGATAGTGTGTCTCCAGGAGCTGCGAGCTTACATCCTGAATACCTGCTTTGACGGCCAGTATCAATGAATTAACGATCAGCTTTGGGGGCACCTTTCGAAATCGCATAAACACCAGGTCGAGCAGGTTGACCTGTACACCTGAAAAAACAGCCGTGATCCATAAGTTTATGGGGAATATAAAGAGGACCAACCACAGTATGGCGATAACCAACCCGATAATAATTAATAGTTGTACAGACATATGATTGGATTGATTTAGCTATTTAGTGCGGAAGGTACAGCTATTTTTGATAGCACAGTGTATGCCTGGCAATCAATAGGTTTGAAGCTCGGCAAAGAGTAATGCTAACTCTGACCTGGTCTTATGTAACTTTTTGGCGAGCTTATCAAGCATACTTTCTTTTTGACCTTCTTCAAACTCGAAATTTGAATCATCTAATACATCAAACCTGCGCTTCAGCATCACTTTTTGTTCTCTCCAACTTCTAGTTATTTCCATCTTATTTATCTTATTATTTCCAGCCTAAAGGTTGCTACTGGCTTCTGTTTGTAAATTGAATGCGGTCCTGCCAGCCAAAGGAGTTGCGAGCAAGGCGTTTTCCGGTTGAAAAGGGGGCTGATCTGTTAATTGAGTCATCTGATTGCATAAAATATTTCCACGCTTGATCAGCTATTGCATATATCATGCATCGAAGGTTTATAGCTATTCAGGTATTTATTTACTTGCACCTAGTGGACATCCTTCCTGTTCTTTTGTATTAAATCAGCATCTTCAACAAGCTCTCTTTCGTAGTAGGCAAGTTCTTTCCTTTCCCGGTCATCTTTGACTTTACAGTAATATATCTGATCAATGTACCGGCGAATGACCAATTTAAGCTCAGGATTGGATTTTGCTGCCACGATATCCCCGGATTTATAGTTGTTTTGAACGAATGTTTTACTCATGACTAATTCTTATAAGTTTGATTAAAGATCATGAGTTATGAGCTGAGAAGTGTTGCATATGAAACGATAAGTGTTACATGTATCACACATTTATGAGATATCTATAAGGGGTAGCGTAACTTATTACCATGAATAAGAAAACGGCCCTGTCTATGGGACTATCTTTGAATGTTAGAAACAGATTAGGGAAGATTGCTACCATTGAATTGAATAGTGAGGAATTTGTGGTTTGTAGATTTCATCCCAATAACTCGGTCTACTTATTAGACGCACAATTAAAGGGTTGGTATCCAACACATGCATTCAAACGCCTTCTTTATTATTTATTGGTAATGATCACAAATCGCTAGATCGATTGTTTCTTTTCTTTTCCTTTTTGGCAGCACGTTTTTCTTTTAGTGTCTTTGCTGGTGCTTTCTTTTCAGATTTACTCTTGCCTTCTCTCTCTTTGGACATTTAATTTGGATTAGATTTTCAGTAAAATTCGATGGTAAAGGTGCCAAATCCTTTAGCTGTGCTGTTACATTATGATTACAGGATGTTACACATTTCACAGGTGAAGCACCTTGTTTTCCATCAAGCCAGACTAATCGCATGCTTTAACTATAAAAAACCATTCTAAAAAATTTTCCCAATAAAAATTAAGGTGAAGTCAGTTGTCATCAAGCCCGTTACAAGTCCTCCAGATTCCTTTTCCGTTTTTCTTTTAGTTGCTTGTAGAAAGTGGGCGTCAACCCTGTGATCTTCTTGAATTGATTAGACAGGTGGGCTACACTGCTGTAATGTAGTTTGTAGGCAATTTCAGAAAGTGTCAACTCATCATAGATCAATAATTCTTTTAGCCTTTCAATTTTATGAATAATGATGAACTGTTGGATCGTGATCCCTTTTACTTCTGAAAAGGTATTCGCCAGGTAGGTGTAGTCATATCCCAGTTTTTCACTGATATAGTCTGAATAATTTACCTTGGGCACTTCACTTGAATAGTGTATCATTTCAGTTATAATATTTTTGATCTTCTCTATCAGGATACTCTTTTTATCATCCAGCAACTCCAGACCTGATGCACGCAGATTGTCCTTTAGCTGCATTCGCTGATCATTCGTTATTTCTTCCATTACCTCAACTACTCCCAGATCGACGGATACATGTTTGAGTCCCATCTTCTTCAATTCTTTCATGACCATCATCTTACATCGCAGACTGACCATGTACTTTATGTACAACTTCATATTATCATTTTTGCTCAAGAAAATCGGGAACTGACGTATCTATAATTGAGCACTATGATCAAAGTGTGCGTATTAGAGAGGCTGTCAAATGAGGAAAGAGTGTAGTTTACTTATCATTTTTAGCAATTCGAACTACCTGATCCGTTTGTCCGTTGTACAATCAACGTATTTACGCACAGATTAATTCGGACTTTATGAATATCCGGAGTACTCGAGCGCGTATTATCAAGGTATCCTTCCTGAGGCTGGCTCATTCAGAGGTGACATGATCGTACAATCTATGTGAATTAGTATTGAAAAAATTAAACAGGGGAGGAGACCTGGTTCCGAATGATCATAAAAAATAGAATTCCAATTTCTTATATTCTCAACGAACTCAAAGTTCCACTGATATATGTCTGCCTGATTGCTACGGTTTCAGGTATATTGCCCATTTTTTTCCCTTCCTTTTTAGCAGATATTCCAATAAGTATAGCCACGACTTTAGGCGTCGCTATCTCCATCTTACTGTCTTATATGATCAATCAATCCTATGAAAGGTGGTGGGAAGCCCGGAAAATATGGGGAGAAATTGTGAATGACTCTCGAACACTTGTGCTTCAACTGAAAATGTATCTGAATACCGGTAATCCCGAAATCGAAGCAATAAGCCATCGTCAAATTGCCTGGAATCACTGCCTGGGTAGGTATCTACGGGGAGTGGATTCAATTGAAGATTTGAGGCAATGGTTTACTGAAAAGGACTTTAAACCTCGATTATGCATTAGGATTTAATAATTAGTCCAAAAAGTTTGATT
>CAYWOQ010000091.1:0-9221 GCA_964459925.1 uncultured Roseivirgaceae bacterium | reverse complement strand
GTAGCCGGTGGTGGAAATCTATCAGATGAAGAAGTCATAAATATTTATTCTGACATCACTGAAGCGTTAAATGAACAGAAAAGTAGAGTCTCTGGAGACAATAAGGAAAAGTTTGACAAGTATTTAGATCAGATGGACAAGCTCCTAACAGCGACTAAAATAGAAATCAGCTGCGAGTTTGTAGAAGAGAAATTTGGGCCAAAGCTTGATCAGGGAGATGACCTCAACATGGCTAAGAAAATATTTGATCTAATGATCAAAGGAAAGTGTATTGACAGACCTTTAGCATTGAAAGCAGCAGAGAAAATCCAAACAGCTGAGCCAACTTATGGAGTCGCCAAATTCCTAGGTGCCAAAAATGATCAGGAAGGTAATTACGATAAAGCCGTAGACTTTTACACAGAGGCTGCTTCATTAACAGATGACAACACAGAGAAGGCAGAAATGTATGTGAATATTGCCAGGGTTAAACAGCGACAAGGCTTAAAATCAGCGGCTAGAAATAGTGCCAGAAGAGCATTATCATTCGATCCTTCTTTTTCTGATGCATACAAGGTAATTGGAGATTTATATATGGGAAGCTATGACGATTGTAAGGGAGAGGTCAGTCAAGTGCAAGACCGAGCCATTTTCCTTGCGGCCTATGAAGAATACAGAAAAGCCGGATACAGTGCGGGTATGAGTAATGCCAAATCTCAGTTCCCTTCTATCGAAGACATATTTAATGAAGGTAAGGAAGAAGGTCAGTCAATTACAGTTGGGTGTTGGATTAATACGACTGTTTCACTTGAAAGACGACCAGCTAACTGATTTGACGCTTATTAGCAAAAGATTTACGGCCATGGAGTTTTCCATTGGCCGTTTTTTCATTTTAGGGCTTTTTATGTTTGTGATTGCCTGTGATCAACGAAAAGAGTTGGTTGATCAGGAGCTTTATGAAGGTCCTATTTCCAGCCTAGATAGTATCAGGACCACCTTAAGTGATTCAGGGAAGTTTGTTATGCGCATTGAATCTGCAAAACAAAATGATTTTGAAGGTGGAGATACCGAATGGCCTGAAGGAGTTTTTGTTGAGTATTTTGATAGTGAAGGGATTAAGACTGTTACAATGTTTAGTGCAAACTATGTGTATTATACCAAGGAAGATCAGCTATATCATGCCGTCGGAAATGTGGTAGTTAGAAATTATGAAACCGGAGATGAGCTCACAACAGAAGAGTTGTTTTGGGATGAAAGGAATGAGAAATACTATACTGAGAAATTTGTAACCATAAAGACTGATGATGAAGTTCATACAGGAGAAGGATTGGAAGCAAACCAGGATTTTACATCCTACCAGATAATGAAACCAAGCGGAACATTTACGTTAGAGAACGATCCAACAAATCCTGCTCCAAGAGATATTCCATTACCCTCAGCTCCACTTGCGAAACCTACTGATACCGCTCAATTACCTGCATCTAAAGAAAAAATTCAATAGTGAAATTACTAGATACAGTATTATTCGTTGTAGCCTTTTGTTTATTCGTAATTGGTATTCATCAAGCCATAGTTGTAGGGATAGCAGAATCCTATTGGATTTTTATGTTTAGTCTGATGCCCTTATTTTTATATGGGTATCGGAAAAATAAAAACCAACAGAAGGAAAATAGCCAAATGAAGAAACCTCCGATCAGCAAGAAAAAGAAGCGTAAGAATGGATGATCCGCTCCCCTATTTTATAATCATATTATGCCTGCTTTTTTCGGCTTTTTTCTCAGGTATGGAAATAGCCTTTGTCTCTGCTGACAAATTGCATATTGAGGTGCTTCGGAAAAAAGGAAGATTATCTGGTAGAATCTTAGCTCTTTTTTCAAGCAATCAGTCGCAATTTTTAGCAACAATGTTGGTCGGAAACAACGTTGCTCTCGTGCTCTATGGTATTTATATGGCAGGCTTGCTGGAGCCCACTATCTATTATTTTCTGCCAGAGGTGATTGCAACGGATGTAGTGGTATTGATCCTTCAATCAGTTATTTCTACCATACTTGTTCTGTTTACCGCTGAGTTTTTACCCAAAAGTTTATTCCTAATCAATCCGGATTTTTCTCTCAAGGTTTTCTCTTTTCCAATGGCCTTGCTGTTCATATTAATGTACCCGATTGTATACTTGATTGTTAAAATTTCAGCTCTTTTTATTCTCCTTTTTGGCTATAAACTATCGGATGAAAAACCCGTCTTTGGTTTAACAGACCTGAATAACTACATCAAAAAAAATATTCTGAATGTTGCTGATGAAGAAGAAGCAGAGATTGATGCAAAAATTTTTAATAATGCCATCGAGTTCAAGACCGTTAAGGTGCGAGAGTGCATGATTCCAAGGACAGAGATCGTGGCGGTTGAGGAAAAAGACAGCATTGAAGAGCTTAGGGACTTATTTGATCAGAGCGGTCACTCAAAAATCATTGTCTACAAAGATTCCATAGATGAAGTGATAGGTTACTGTCATGCCCTAGAGTTATTTAAAAAACCAACAGAAATAAAGTCTATTCTGACACCCATATTGATAGTGCCGGAAACGATGTTGGCAAACGAATTACTTATTCAATTCATTCAAGAGCGAAGGAGCATTGCACTTGTGGTAGATGAATATGGTGGCACTTCAGGATTGGTAAGCATTGAAGATGTTATTGAAGAAATTTTTGGTGATATAAGAGATGAACATGACGATGAATATTTGACGGAACAGCAATTGGATGAATCCAATTATATTTTCAGTGCACGCCATGAAATCGATTATCTAAATGATAAATATGAACTCAATTTGCCAGAAGGAGAGTACGATACTCTCGGAGGTTTCATCTTTGAGTATCATGAAGACATTCCTGAAGTTAATGAAGTCATTGAAATTCCCCCCTTTACCTTCAAGATATTTACAATGGAAGAGAATAGGATTGATCAGGTAAAGCTAACCATGTCAAATAAGGAGGAACTGGTTTAAATGAAGCCTTTTTATGCTTTTTTTAAAGTCTTGATGAAGATCACTTTGAGGATCTACTTCAAAAAAATTCGAATAGAAGGATTGAAGCAGGTTCCCAGAGATCAACCTTTGCTGGTAACTCCAAATCATCAAAATGCATTTTTGGATGCACTATTAGTAGGTGCGTACATTCCAATTCCACTCCATATTCTTACCAGAGCGGATATATTCAACTGGTGGAGTAAACCACTTCTTGGATTGCTGAATATGATGCCTATCTATCGAATTCGAGATGGTTATGCCAAGCTTTCTCAGAATGATGCTGTTTTTGAAACGTGTAGAGATCTTTTCAAGGAAAATAAGTCCGTTTTGATTTTTGCTGAGGGCAATCACGGAGAACATCACTACCTACGCCCATTAACCAAAGGTGCAGCCAGGATTGCCGTTTTTTCTCAACAGGAAATTGATGAGGAAATAAAAGTGTTACCAGTTGGGGTGAACTATTTTGATCATCAAAAGTCAAGGTCGGGCGTAATAATGGTTTTTGGAGAAGCCATTTCTGTGAAAGAGTACAAAGAGCAATATGAAAACGAGGGTGCTAAAGGAATTTTAAAAATGAGAGATGCGATCAGTGAAGGAATGAAAAGTACTTTGGTCATCCCTGAACAAACGCCTGACTATGAAGAAAGAAAAAGAGCGATTTTTCAAGAAAAGCATTTGGGGTATTCATTCAATAGGTTAAGAAAGATCCAAAAAGATGTGTCATTAGAGAAGAAAAGAAGAAGAGGAAGAATTGCCAAGCTGTTAAATCCAATCCCTTTTTTGGTTATTTATAAAGTAATCTCAGGAGTGGAAGATATTGTCTTTCATTCTTCACTGAAGTTTGCCATTGGTTTGGTGACTTTTCCAATCTGGTGGTTGATGATATTCTCAGTTCTTGCTCTTACAGTGGGTGCTCCGCTTGCGTTATTTACGGTATTCGTAATGTTGATAGGTCTATTTTACAGCTACTCTTGAGCTAATTCAATATTCCGGGTAATAGACTTGGAAAATGTAGAAAGGGGTTATTTGCGACTTCTGAATTGCTTTGAGTGGTCGTAAATAAGCGTTCCGTCTCTATTCCACTCTTTAGCAATGTAAGGGTTAAATGCAAAGTCAAACGGATCTCTTGGATAAATGACTTCTCTTTTAAGTCTCCTGCCATCATAGTACTCGCGCCATAACCCAACTCTATGACCAAATTTGTATTCTCCTTTGACAGCTATTGTACCATCTTCATGAAAAGCCCAATATTCTCCATTCTTTTCTCCATAATGGACTGGTATCACCTCTTTTAATTTGGTCTTTTTGAAATCATAATAGGCAAGTCTTGATTCTTGTGGCCATCCTTTCCACCAGTAAGATTTATCCTGAAGTATATCATGGCGATTAAAACGTATCCACCTTCTATGTTTCATGCCTTTATAATACCAACCCTCCTCAACGATTTGATCACCAAGTAATTTTTTGTAAGGCCCGTGCAGTACAGCTCCATACTTTTTATCAACTTTCAATGAATTCTTGATGACTTTCTTTTTCGCATCATACCAGTAAAAGTCTCTGGCATATTCTAGCGGGCCTTCATGTTTTTTCAGCACATGAAACTGTTCCCAAAGGATGTCCTTTCCTCGAACATTTCGTGTAAAACCTTTCCTTGTTTTAATACCAAAAAAGACGTTTTTTTTCTTTTTTTTCTTTTTTTGTTTAACCGGCTCTATCCCACTATCCTCCTCTTCTTCAGCTTCTAAATCCAGTGTCAATGGAGTATCGTAATCTACTTTAAATAGACTTTCCAAGGATTCTTCTTGTGAAAAGACAGAAGTGCCAATAATACTAAGGAACGCTACCGCTACTATCTTTTTTGGAGTGTACATTTTAATTTAAATGTGCTATTCTGCTGCATTTCTGCTAATAGACTTTCCAAAAAATAACGCATTCATAAACAGTTTATTTGTACCCCACCAAAATGCTCTGAAATTTGGGTTATCTGTGAATGTAATGACCTTACCTCTTCCTACATTCGAAATGGTAACAGCTGGAGAATCTTTGAATTTTTCAAGATTCTCTTCAGATACATATCCTGAGATTAATGGATTAGAGGTATACACCATTGGATTGGCATATGCATTTTTGGATTTATCCATCACCAAGTTATGGTTTCTGAATAGTGCAATCCTATCATTTTCCAATCCAAAGGCAAGCGGATGAGACAGGTCAACTTTTGCTTCAAAAATAGACCCTCCGGTTACTTGAGCGCCGCGGTTCTCATCAAGATCCTTGTAAGCTTTAAATTCCTCATTCTTGTCATCATTCTCATTCTTTTGATATTGGACATTGGTAATTTCAGCATCACTCAAAATTTTTCCTCCATTCTTCCAGGTAATGACAACTCCTCCTTGTGAAATCCAATCTTTTAGGTTTTTCTTTTGACTATCCCGTAATGATCCATACATATTTGGGATAATTATTCGATTATATCTTGAGAGATTACCGGAAAGCCGATCAACCGGAAGCAAAGTGATTTTCATTTTTAATCGTTGGTCAAATAAATGCCAAACTTCACCCGCCTCATAGCTGCTTACCCCTCCTTCCACAAGTACTGCCACCTTTAATTCTTGCAAGGTACTGTTGCTTCTGCTTCCTAAGTCCACACCGGATGCAGCAAGACCTGTATTCAGCGCATAGACATTAACAGCATCTTCAGCTATTATTTGATCTATGATGCTTTCAATTAGACCTCTTTTATTTTCTTGCACACCTACTGGAATGATCATGGTTCCTTTTGGGTAAGTTCTGGTACCATCTGAATGTATTTCATTGAGCATTTGCACAATAACCTTTTGACTCTGTAGCCGATGGATTGCACGAAAAGCATAATATCCATATGGTTCAATGGCATAGGCATATGCACCTTTATCACCAACTAATCGACCTTCAGGTTTTACTGGGTTATCAATTTTAGACCCAAGCATGTTAGCGTTAAAGTCTCTGCTTAACTCTGCGTAATTGACATTATAGGCTAAAGGGAGCGTCCAGGTAGATACATCGTAGAATAGACTATCCCTGAATGTGGTCCGTGTTTCAAACATACCTTTAGCTAATCGATACTGTGGCTGGTTCATCGGCACAACATATGACGAGCCAGGTTGGAATTGTTTTCCATTTTTACTTATGGAATTTTTTAGTTCATAAACTTCTATTTTGTGCTGAGTAAGGAGCTTAAGGAGCTCGAAGTTTTTTGTGGCACTCATCTCTGATCCAAATACATAGGCCTTTACTGGATCGTTTGAAGCCTCATTGGATGCAGTAGCATAAAACTCTTTTTGATAATCAAGAAATTCTTTGCGATGGGCAATACCTGAAGCTATGGTCGAGAGCGAGGTAGTAAAATGATTTCTTATTGCCTTTGAAAAAGTTAATATTCCAAAATCATTTTCCTGAGCATGACCCCTGGAACTGGCTTGTTCAAATAGGATGCCTACACATCCGTTGACATCTGGATAGGTAGAGCCTTTTCCTATATAAAAATCATCAAAGCTTTCTTCGCTGTAATAAAGCGATCCAATTTCGTCAAGGTATTTTGCATGGAACCTGGCCATTTTGTGAGAGAGTTCAACATTTTTTTCTGGTGTCAATGGGAATTTTCTTGAAGGAATACCCGGTTGGAAAAAGAAAGTAGAATTTGTACCCATTTCGTGGTGATCCGTCAGGATGTTTGGTTTCCATTCATGAAATCGGGCGATTCTTCCACGAGATTCAGGATGTGCTAAAGGCATCCAGTCACGGTTGAGGTCAAACCAATAATGATTTGTTCTTCCACCTGGCCATACCTCATCATACTCCCTGTCATTAGGATCCGGGTTGATCACATGGGAACGGTGCATATTTACCCACGTAGAGAATCGATGGAGACCATCAGGGTTGTAGGAAGGGTCGAGGATGATTATGGCATTCTGCAAGATATTATCTATTTCCTCTCCTTGTGCGGCAGCCAAATAATAGGCTGTGATTAATGAGGCATTAGACCCACTAGCCTCATTGCCATGTATGGAATAACCCAACCACATGACGATTGGCATATCATCTGTGCTTAAGGCTCCTGAAGATGATGGATCTGTTAGTTTAACATGCTCTGTTTTAATTTCTTCAATCCTTGACAAGTTATCAGGAGATGATATTGTTAATTGAATTAATGGTCGGCCTTCGTAGGTTCTGGCGATCTCTGTTAGAAACATTCGATCTGAAGCTTCGGCAACTTCCCTCATATAAAACAGCAATTGATCATGACTCACATGCCACTCTCCCGGATGATATCCCAATATATCTTGTGGAGTTGGGATATCTGGATTGTAGGAACCTTCTGGTAGATAATAACTCATATCTACTTGTGCGGAGGCGTTAATAAACGAAATAAACAGACAAATGCTTAGTAATTTCTTCATACTATTTAGGTTTCGGACTGGCTAAACTAACTAAATGAACAGGTACATAAAAAGAAGGTTTGATGGGTGGTTAAGACCACTCATCAAAAAGCATTATTTAAACAAAGAATGAAGAATTAATTTAAAATATACCTTATTCTAACGACATATGGAGTATTCTAATCATTATCACATTGGCACAGAGTCTTTTCGTTATCACTTCTCTAATTGCTAAAAGACAAGATCGTAATGAAGAAGGTAAGTGGTTACTTATGTTATTAGTTGGTTTGTTATTGCTTCAAATTGAATTTCTATCCATCAGATGGCCCTTTAATGTAGGTTTAACCATTTTTTATGGGACCCGCCATGGATCCTGGATGCTCATAGGGCCAGTCTTCTTTTTCTATTTGAAGACTCTGTTGAGAGAGTCGATTGATCAAAAAGAGTACCTCTGGTTTTTACCGTTTGCTATTTTTAGTATACTTCTACCCTTTGCACTGGAGGATTTTCTTACCTATCGACAAGTTCACTATGGTATGCTTACTCCATTTGATCCAAGACCCGACCTGATTGGTTTTTCTCAGTATCTATACTCTATTGTATTTATTGGCCAGTTTTTTTATTTGGCCTTTTTCTTAATCAAGGGAAAAAATCTAATAATCACATATCGTAAGAAAATGAAAGTCACATCTTCCATTTTACCTGAAAGAGATATCTTTTGGTTAAGCTTCATGTGGTATGGAATGCTTCTTATTTTACTTTTATCATCTATATTGATTGTACTGCTATTCTTTACCAATATTTACCGAAGGCATATGGACTATTTGTATGTGGTACCATCATCATTTCTTTTTTACGCTATTTCATATAAGCTAATCGGGGTGCGATTTGAGAAACCTGTAGATATTAATAGGTATGAGAAGAGTGGACTGAAGACAGAAGAAGTTGAAACCTATATTTCTGATATACGAAATTGATAGAGGATGAAAAACTTTATCTAAGGCAAGGTTTAAAGCTTAAAGACTTGTCAGAAAAACTTGATGTTCCAACATACCAATTATCTGAAATACTAAATCAGCACATGAATACTTCTTTTTTTGATTTCATCAACAAGTATCGTGTTGAAGAAGCTAAGAAGCGAATTCGGTCTAATCCAGAATATACTTTATTACAAATTGCTTTTGATTCCGGATTTAACAATAAGACCTCTTTTGTAAACTCATTTAAGAAGTTTGAAGGTACAACACCTTCAAGTTTTTTAAGAAAATCAGCCTAAACCTTGGCAATCCCGATTGGAATTGTCGATTCGATGTTTTAACGAGGGTAAGTTGGCATAAAAATCTTATGCAAAAACAAAGAATTTTCATTTTAATCTTAATCCTACCCTTCTTTTGTCTATCTGGATTTACACAGGAATTTAAACTTGACTCTGGACATACATTGATCGAATTCAATGTGGAACGATTCATGGTTGGTGAAGTGACTGGAAAGTTCAAAGAATATGATGGAAGTATAAAGCTCGGTAATGACGGAAATCCAGAGTTTGCAAGTGTTTCCATTCGGGCAGCAAGTCTTGATTCAGATCATGAAGTTAGAGATGGTCATTTGAAAAGGGCCTCTTGGCTAGATACTGAGAAATATGACCGTATTACTTTTGAGAGTAATGATATAAAGGGGGAAGATGACCAATGGGTTATCTATGGAGACCTTACCATAAAAGGAAAAACCAACCCTATTTCTTTTCCTTTTAACCCGGATTATTCAATAGAATAATCAAAAGGTGGGCTTGAGTTTTGGATATT
>CAYWOQ010000090.1:0-9361 GCA_964459925.1 uncultured Roseivirgaceae bacterium | reverse complement strand
AAGGAAAAGATTCTGACCGTTTTAACCAAAGCCGTGGATGTGCCGAGGGATATCATCCAGGTGAAAAAAGTGCTCCGCAAAAGCGACCGGGAATCCATCCAGTGCATCTGGACAGGCGTGCGTTTATCCGACCGCTTTCACATCGACCACGCCATGCCGTTCAGCCTCTGGCAAAACAACAACCTGTGGAACCTTGTCCCTGTCAAAGCTTCCATCAACCTGGGCAAGAGCGATAAAATACCGTCACCCGGTCTTATTGAAAAAAGCTCGGACAGGATCAAGCTCGTATGGCGTCTCTATGCCGAAAGCTTCGGCCGGCAGTTCGAGCAGGAAATGTACGAGGGACTGGGAACAACCCTCGATAACAACATGGATGATGCCATCCGTGCACTGAAAGAGAAGAGCGAATACCTGATTGAAAAGCGTGGTTTTCAGAAATTTGAAATTTAACTTCCGGAATGATGAATCACTGTCCCTTTTGCAACCCCGAACAAGAGATCCTCGCCCAAAACGAGCATTGCTTTGCGATAGCTGATAAATATCCCGTTTCAAAAGGCCATACGCTTGTGATAAGCAGGCGTCATGCGGAAACCTATTTTGACCTCTCCCGCGAAGAGCGAACGGATTGCTGGGATCTGGTTGATGAACTCAAGAATAAACTTGAACACGTTCACCATCCCCACGGCTGGAACATCGGCATCAACACCGGCCGCGCCGCAGGACAAACCGTGTTTCACATGCACATCCACCTTATCCCGCGCTACATCGGCGATATGAAAAACCCCGGTGGCGGCGTGAGGCACAGCGTGGAGGGGATGGGGTATTATTGATTTTTCCTATTTTTTTGAATTTTAAAAGTTATATTAATTTAGTGTTTCTTCTAGAATATTGATGACTATTATCAACCGGTCTTATGATGAAAAGTAAACAAGAACAACTAAAAGCTGTCGATTTTTTCTGCGGAGCAGGAGGAGTTACTTGTGGTTTTCGTAAAGCTAAAATAAAGGTTCTTGGGGGGATTGATGTTGATCATGTGTTTAAAGAAACCTATGAGAAGAACAATCCTGGATCAAAATTTATACATAGAAACATTTCCGGTCTCACTCATGAAGAATTAAAGGAAAAGTTATCAATTGAAAAAAATGATGATCAATTGATATTTATTGGTTGCAGTCCATGTCAATACTATACTAATCTCAAAACAGATAAAACTAAATCAAAGAATTCTCGTCTTCTTTTGGTAGATTTTCAAAGGTTCGTGGATTACTTCAAGCCGGGATATATTTTTATTGAGAACGTTCCGGGATTTGACAGAAGCAAGGAGAGTCCTATTGATAAGTTCAAGCAGTGTCTTTCTCAAAAAGGATATGTATTTGATGATAGAGTAGTAAATGCAAAACATTTCGGGGTGCCACAAAACCGTCGGAGATATGTACTCATTGCCACCAGAGTTCAGGATGAAATTTCGATTCCTAACGGTGACAAGGAGAATATTAAGACTGTGAAAGACGCCATTGGCAATTATGAAGAATTCGTTCCGGTTAAAGCCGGACATGTTGATGAATCTGAATTCATGCATACGGTTGCCGGGTTAACAGAGATTAATATTGAACGAATAAAAAAAGTAAAAAAAGATGGCGGCAGCCGGCTTGATTTTGCCGATAATGAAACGTTACAATTGCACTGTTATATAAACCATAACGGACATACCGATGTATATGGGCGAATGAGTTGGGATAAACCATCACCTGCGATTACCACAAAATTTAGATATACGTCCAGTGGCCGATATGGCCATCCGGAACAAGATCGGGCAATATCTATTCGGGAAGGGGCTACGCTTCAATCATTTCCAAAAGAGTATGTATTTCATTCTAACAATGTTTCTGTGATTGGTAAAATGATTGGGAATGCTGTGCCACCAGAATTAGCACGACGAATAGTGAATAATATAAAACCAGTTTGAATGGCTCATTTCAGAACCAAAGCTCGCGCTCTTGATCTTTTAGGTAAAGGCCAAATTGCAGATCTACCTACTGCTATTACAGAATTATGGAAAAACGGATATGACGCTTATGCAGATAATTTAGAAGCTCATCTTTTTTTTCCTGGATACAAAGATGTAGATAATCCTACTTTGGTAATTTCGGATGATGGTATTGGAATGTCTAAAGAAGACATTGTTGAAAAATGGATTGTATTAGGAACGGACTCTAAAACACGAAAAGAGGTTCCTGAGGAACCAGGACCAGCAACCCTTTTTAAAGAGCCAAGAATTCCAACAGGTGAAAAAGGAATAGGACGCTTGGCAGTTGCGTATCTTGGTACACAGATGTTGATGCTTACCAAAAAACAGAATAACCCTTTACAGGCTTTATTTTTTGATTGGAGAGTAGCAGAAAATTATAACTTATTTATAGATGATATAGAGATTCCTATAAAGCCGGTTAAAAGCCCTTATGGCCTCAATCAGGTTTTGACTGAGCTTAAAAAAGACTTTGATCTAAATTTTAAAGAGGAATTACAGGAAAAATGGTCTGAACAAATGGACCTACAGGATTCCATCAAAAGTGAATTAGCAAAAATAAAGCTATTTACAGCCCTTATTGATGGTCCCATTTCCAAACTTCTTAAAAAAGGAAATGGTACAATTTTTATCATATTCAATCCTGTCGACCAGCTTCTTTTACTAAAAGATCATGCTAAGCCAGATCATGAAGATAAGGACACAATAGAATATATTCACTCTGGACTTTCAGGACTTGGAAATATTTTTAAAAAAGAAAAACCTGTTTTCAACACCAAGCTTTTTATCTATGAAAATGAAGTCCCTCAAGATTTTATTAATCAAAGAGATTTCTTTGATTATAAAGACTTTGATAATGTGGATCATGTCATTAGTGGTTATTTTAATGAATATGGCGAATTTATAGGAAATCTTAAGGTTTATGATGAAATAGTTCCTGACCATACCTTCAAACCAAATAAAAAAAAGTCGAAAACTTCTTTTGGACCATTCAAATTAAAATTAGGAGTTATACCGGGATCAGGCGAACCAACTACTCTAACACATGATGAGTTTAAACGATTAGATAAACGCCTAAGAAGAGTTGGCGGACTTTACCTATATCGTGATGGCTTTAGAGTACTTCCATACGGTAGAACAAACTTTGATTTTCTAAATTTTGAAGAAAGACGATCAAAGGGCGCTGGATACTATTTTTTCAGTTATAGAAGAATGTTTGGATACATAGAAATTAGTCGCGAAGATAACAATGGATTGATAGATAAGGCTGGAAGAGAAGGTTTGATCAATAATAAGGCCTATCGAGAATTCACGAAATTACTAGTCAATTTTTTTATAGACCTTGCAAGACGTTACTATGGATTAAAGGCTCAATCTGGTTTAAAAAAGCAACAACAAGACATAATAAATCAGGAAAAACAAGAAAAAGAGAGAGAAAAAAAATTAAGAAAAGAATTTGTTCAAAGGTTAAAAAATTATCCAAAAGAGTTAGATAATTTAATATCCGAAACACAAGAACTGGTAGCAAAATTTGACAGGCAATTGGATGGGTTGCTTGTAGCCTATGATGAAATAAGAAATTTGATTAAGAAGGTTCAGCAAGCACTTATCGATATCGAGTCTTTTAAAATAGAGAAACCTGAGCGTTTTTCTATTTCAGATTCACAAAGACAACGACTCTATGATTATCAGGATTCCTATAGTAATTATAAAAACAAGCTTGAAAAAGAATCACGATCCGTTCTTCAAAAAGCACAAGAAAAGCTTAAGGAAGAAGAACTACTTAAGCAATTTGATGATAAAGCCAATCAATATGAATCCGCACTTATTGAACTTGTAAATGAATACGAAAATAACTTTCAGGAAGCATTTGAAAATCTTAAAAAAGACTTAGGAAAAGAGAAGAACACGGCACTTAAAAAATTTCAGTCTGACTATTTTTCACTCCAACCAGATAAGCCAGAGAGAAACTTAATTTCAGATAGATTAAATCAGCTTGAAGCAACTTTTAAGGTTAATCGGCAGGAAATTGTTAATCGTATTGAGCCTTTTGTTGAACACATTTCCAGAATTAGTATCGAGATTGATGAAGAAGCTCTTGTAGGTTATTACAAGATGGAATTTGAAAAACTAAAAAAGCAATGGGAGGAAACTCAAGAGCTTGCCCAGTTGGGAATTGCAGTAGAAATAATTGATCATCAGTTTAATGCTCTATATTCCAGATTATCAAATATCATTGATAATCTGGAAGAGGCTATCCTAAATGATGATGATTCACAAAAGATGTACAACTTTCTTCAAAGTACGTTTGAACATCTTGAGAACAATTATAAACTTTTGACTCCATTATACAGGAGTACAGGGAGAGTAAGAAAGGAGGTTACGGGAAGAGAGCTTATTTATTATGTAAAGGCATTTTTTGAAGAAGAACTAAAAGAAAGAGAGATAAAGATTCATAGCAGCAAATCTTTTGACAAATCAAGCTTTATTATTTTTGAATCCGTAATTAAACCCGTATTCGTCAATATTGTCAATAATGCAATCTACTGGCTTAATTCGGCTGAAGAACCAGAAATATATTTTGACTATATAGAGGGAAAAATGCTGATAATGAATTCTGGTGAGCCAATCGATGATGTTTATGTTAGAGATGGAGACTTGTTTAAACTATTCTTTTCCAGGAGACCAAAAGGACGAGGCATTGGATTGTACTTAGCTAAAACAAACTTAAACAGCATAGGTTTTGAAATCGAAGCAACAAATGATTCTCGTTATAATCAGTTACATGGTGCTTGTTTCATGATCTATGAAAAATAAACAAATATGGCTTCTACTTTTTCTGATGTATCAAGAAAAATAATCGATGATTCAATTGAAACGGTTCTATATATAGATGACAAAATAGCACGTCCATTTATTGATGGTAAAGACGATCCTAATTTTGACTTTTGTCAGAGTCTTTTTTCATCATTTAAAAACAATAATTCAATTGTCGATTTCTATAAGTTTGAGGACTTTGGTACTTGGAATTCTCAAAAAACGAATTTTTTTAAGGGCATTGATTTACTAATCCTTGATTGGAAATTAGATAAAGATGGATTCGAATTCGATTCTACATTAAAAATATTAGATGCAGCTATTCGTACAAATAGCCTTCACTTTATTAATATTTACACATCTGAAGAAAAGAGGGATCTGGAAGACATTCCTTTTTATATAAAAGCATATTATTCAGGTATTACTTCTGAAAAGAAAGAAGAAATACATCATAAACTCGAAGTATATTTTGAGGAAGAAGGGCTTAATCCTGATGATATCTTTGAGGAATTAAAAGAAAAGACCTTAGTTCTAAATAAAGAACTAGATAGTAAAAAGAAGGGAGTAAAGTTTTCAGAGATAAGAGACTGGTTAGATGAAAATTATGCTAATGAAAAGACACAAATTGAAAACATTTTAAAGAAAGGGTTAATTGAAAAGAGCCTTTTAAAATGTTATTGTATGCTCGCATACATACTCAATCCGGTAGTTTTAAATGAAAATGAAATACCTAATTTTTCCTCTGATTTTATAAGTGATAAATATCTGTTCTTAAATCATACCATAATTCAAATATCTCAAAAGAAAGAAAGGGTACCAGCAGAATTTTATGAGTCTTTTAAAGATGCTATTGTGGATAGTACCAATAATTATCTCACTATTATGGGATTGGAAATGCGGAATCGTTTTAAAATGAATTCCGCTTTTATTGGTAAAGATATTGACCAAATCAGTGATCTGGCTTTCTTTTTTCATAAAGATTATAATAAAAATTCAGAAGATTCTTTTTATGATTTTCTAAAAACTATGTGGAGAGATCAGGCTTCATCTTTCTTATATAATGAGGGTATGGAGTTAAAAGTTTTTGATGCTTTGGAAGATTACAAGTCAGAAAATGGTATCGATAAACAGATTAAAAAAAAGAGAGGTGGAGCTAGTTTCGAAAATGATTTAGCTCAATTAAACTATTACTACAATCGGTTAAATATCCAAAGAAAGAAAAAAGATAAAATTAAATTCGGAGACATTTTTATAAGTGATAGGGGCAACCCGGAATATTTTTTGTGTATTACTGCCCTTTGTGATTGTGTAAGACCGGAAAATTTACACCACATGCTTTATTTTGTAAAAGGATCAAAAGGGAGTGTCTCAGATGAATTAAAAAAGGGTGACGAGGGATTTAGCTCATATTTGAGAGATGAAAAAGGAACCCCATATGTTATTAACTGGACGAATAAACCAATTTCTATCTACATAGAAGAATCGGAGAACGTGATAGAAAATGAAATTCCAATAAATGTCTTCGGTGAAGATATAAAATTTAATTATTTAGCAACTATCAAAGAGAATTATACTCAAAGAATTGCTAATAATTCTTTTGCACATCCAATGAGGGTTGGAATATATTTTGCAGATCGAAAGGATTTGCTCCCCAATAAAAAAGGTGAATGATGGGAGACATCTACAGTAAGAATAAACGCTCTATAATCATGTCCAAAATTTCCGGCAAGGAAACCAAGCCGGAAATCATCGTTCGTAAATATCTCTTCTCAAAAGGATTTCGTTACCTAAAAAACGACAACCGGTATCCCGGTACACCGGATATTGTTCTTCCCAAATATAACACTGTAGTATTTGTTCACGGTTGCTTTTGGCACGGTCATAATTGCAAAAAAGGAAGTATACCGGAGACCAGAACAGAATTTTGGAAAAAGAAAATTAACGGGAATAAGGAAAGGGATCAAAAAAACCGAAAGGAGCTTGAAAAAAACGGAAGGAACGTACTTACGGTGTGGGAATGTGAGATTTTAAACAAAGGTGATCGATCTGAACGCTTGAATAAACTGGCCGAAGAAATCCAAGAAAATTTGTAATTCATAGATTAAAAAACACCACATCTCGGTGATACTCCAAATACCGTCGATGTGAATTACCAAATCTTATCTTCATGCCGTTCTCGATTCCCAAAATTTTTGGCCTTTCAAGAATCTCTGAAATCATAATCTTTCCGTTTTCGTCGAATGAAATAAACCCGGTATCGAAAGCTTTATCTAAATTCGGAGTAAGCAACAAGCCGTTAAATGTATCTATCCTTTCTTGATTATTCGAGTCTCTCCACGGTTTGATGTGTGAGGCTACTAGCATGGAGGGCGTTTTGTAACCTGTGACCGCACACCCCTTCCAAAAAGAGAGCAAGTTTTGTCTAAATTCTCCTTGTCCAACCCTTGATTTGATGAGTGTTACTTTATCTGTTTCAGTATTGCTGTCGTCCTCAATAATTTCTTCTAGATCTTGTTCCAATTCGTTTGTCGCATCTTGTAAATACTCTTGGTACTTATTCAGGGCACTGCTATACATATTATTTCCCTTTATATTTCGCTCTTGAAAAATGGGAAGCTGCTTAACTTGTTCCTCAAGCTTTTCAAACTCTTCTGGATCAGATATTTCAAGTAATGTAGATTCAATTAATCCGGCTTCTTTTGCCCATTCCGAAATGGAACCGAATATGGCACTGGAGTATTTCTTTGCCGATGCTTCGGAAAGACCGGTTATTTTGATCCAACGTTTAAAAGTCATTTAATTGACCTGCGGGTTCGATTAAAAGTTATTGCAACTAAATTACAATAAAATTGAAAGAATATATTTCCACAAGGTAAACTTTCAGGTTGAACAAAATAGTATTTTTCCGGTTTCAGTTGGGGTTTTTATTTTACCACACAAGTAATCTCACTCACCCGGTTTTCCCACTGGTCTCCGGGTTCGCATCCTTCAGCCCATTCGTGCAACAGTTCTCCGTTCCAGTCTTCTTCATTTTTCAGTGCGAGGATATCCTCAAAAGTCAGCATGTTTGAAAACCCACGCCAAACTCAGCGATCATCAGCGAGAAAAAATCGCGGATTGTAGTTCTCGCTGAGTTTTGCGGATTAATCGCTGTGTTACGCAGACTCTTAGAATTTAGTGTGATTACACCATTGAATGAATCTCAAAATGATCCAATATTCTTGTAAACCTAAATCAATACAATAAATATGAAATATATAATAATCTACATTAGCTCTATAATATTCCTATTTACTTTTAATAAAACGGCGGACGCTCAGATCGGCTTTGCTATAGCATTGGAAGAAAATAGATCTGCTATCCATTGGCAAATGGCAAAAGCTGAATCCACAAGTCGAGCTAACAGCAAAGCAAGAAATATGTTGAAAGATAAAGGGTATGAAAAAGTTACCACTCAGCCATGCAAGGAGTGTGGACATACTCTAAATTCGGGTTATTGGGTAGTTGTATCAACTTCTTATAAAATTTATGACGGAAGTATAAAAAACGGTTTTGGTTTGGGTATAAGTTCAATATCATATAATGAAGCTGAACAACTTGCTTTAAAAAATCTTGGTCAGTATAACTGGAACTGGTCGAGAAAGAAACACAGTTACAGCGTTAATAAAACCGGGACTTTTTGATTTTTCATTTAACTGCGAAAATCAGCCCCATACTCAGCGTACATCGGCAAGATAAAAACGCAGAATATGTTTCACGTCTAGAAACATCGCTACACGTGAACCGCTGTTTTTCGTAAATTTTCTATACAATACGTTCACCGGCGCAAATTAAAATGCATAATTCATGATGGATTATAACAGTATTAATAAATTATAGACTATCATTTTCAAGCATTGCTTATACATCTTGAATTAGATTTGTAGTGAACTGCCCAATATCCGTATGTTGGAGGAGTTATTTCAAAAATCAGCCCGTCAAAAAAAGAAATAACAACCCAAAATTTATGTCTTCGTAGTAAGTACGCATTCACTCTTTTGAAACAGAGGAACAGAGAAACTGATGAGGTGCATTCGTCACAAACTTCGTCTGTTCATCCGTTATTCGGTTCGTCCGTTCGTCTGTTGTTCCCCTCCAGCAGACGTGCAATCCTTCTGCCCCTGGCCCGACGCTGTCAGAAACGCGGAAAAGCGCCGCGCATGCTTACAGGTCTGGTTCCCGGCTGATGCGAGCTCAGATACGTGACCGACTTTTAGGGTATTCGAAGTTTCCTCAGATCAGAGATCGAGTATCTGAAATCGCATATCAAATCATTCGTTCGTCATATAACTGCAGTGACAACCCAAAATTCACGTCTTTGGTGTGAGTATGCTTTCACTCTTTTGAAACAGATGAACGGAGGAACGGAGGAACAGAAAAACTGATGAGGTGCATTCGTCACAAACTTCATCTGTTCATCCGTTAATCGGATCGTCCGTTCGTTGGTTTTATTTGTAGCCATGCCCATCTTTCCCATCA
>CAYWOQ010000089.1:0-9411 GCA_964459925.1 uncultured Roseivirgaceae bacterium | reverse complement strand
ACCCCTGTTACCAGGATGAAAACCTGGCGTCCTAACCCCTAGACGAACGGACCAACTGTCATTAATGCTCACTTTTGAACATCCTAATGTCTTTTTAGAGACCCAGGTTTTGCAAACCTGTCGCCCTTACCGGGCCGTGCCTAACACCTAGACGAACGGACCATTTTTACCTTTTCTTCTCCTTAGAAGAAAAAATCAGGCCCCACGGCTGATTTTGGGTTTGCAAATATAGAAGTAGTCATCTGTTTTACAAAAATTGGTCAAAAAAAAGATAGTATTTCTAAGTCCGGTTGTGCAGCTAGTTTTTATGTGTAAGAAGTGCCTACGTAACAAAAGTTACTAAAGACTAAATATCAGCTTCTTATTTTTCCTAATCTTTTGAAGAGTGATGTAAATTTAAGAATGACCAACAGAAGAGAGTTCATTATACGCAGCAGCCTTGCGACGTTATCAGCAGCCTTAGGATTAGACATTGTTTTCGGGAACAAACTTCCTGAAGGCATCCTTCCTGTCGTATTCGATCAGGATGATTTCTATACAAAATTTAATAAAGACCGTGGTATGGTCATTCTGAATGACCGCCCCTGGAATGCAGAGGCAAAAGCTCACTTATTAGATGACAATGTAACGCCAGCTTCAAAAATGTTCGTTAGAAACAATGGACTGGTACCAACGGATATAGCTATTGACTCCTGGAACCTGACCATAAAAGGAGAATCTGCTGAAAAAGCTAAAACCTATACCATCGCTGATTTAAAAAAATTCCCAAAATACACTTATCAATTGACGTTGGAATGTGGAGGTAACGGAAGGAGTGAATTTGACCCTCCGGCAAAAGGTAATCAATGGACCATTGGTGCAGTATCTTGTGCTAAGTGGACAGGTGTAAGGCTGAAAGACTTGCTTGCAGATGTAGGCATTAAGCGTGATGCAGTCTATGTTGGCTATTACGGCAAAGACATCCATCTAAGTGGTAGTCCTGAGAAGGATCCTATCTCCAGAGGCATCCCTCTCTCGAAAGCGATGATGGAAGAAACCTTGGTTGCCTATGCAATGAATGATGAGGATATCCCATTGATTCATGGTTATCCCTTACGATTAGTGGCTGGTGGCTGGCCGGCATCTGCCTCCGGTAAATGGCTGGAACGATTAGTCATTCGTAATCAAGTGCATGATGGTGCAAAAATGAAAGGTCAATCCTACAGAATCCCATGTGATCCCGTAGAGCCGGGCACCAAAGTTTCAGATGACCAAATGTGCATTATTGAAGAAATGCCGGTCAAGTCTTTAGTGACCTATCCGAAAACGGGTGGAATACTTAAAAAGAATCAAACACTTAATGTCAGAGGCCACGCCTGGGCGGGTGAACTTGAAGTCTCCAAAGTAGATGTATCCATTGATTTTGGGAGTACCTGGCAATCAGCCGATCTCCAGAAACCAGTCAATCGCTTAGCCTGGCAGCACTGGTCAGCTAACATTAATTTTCCTAAATCAGGATACTATGAAGTTTGGGCGAGAGCCACAGATAGCAATGGAAATATGCAACCGATGATTTTGCCCGGATGGAATCCAAAGGGTTATCTAAATAATGCTTGTCATCGAATCGCAGTAAAGGTGAGCTAAATGAACGATAAAGAACTAAGAGCTGCCATTAGACGAATCAATAGTGTACTAAAAGGGATTGTCTTTATCATCATCCTGGTTTTGGTCATTGTGGTGTATGCTGGGTATTCAATCTCTCCATCAATACAAACAAGTAACAAACCACAAAAGGTTGCGCTTTCAAATACCAGAGTCGCACCAAAACCGAAAAAAGAAATTATCGATGGCGTTCATCAAGCCACCGGATTGAAGGAAGGTGCAGGGCTACAGGCTGTCATCCAAAATTGCACCTCTTGTCATTCTGCAAAGCTGATCACCCAAAACAGAATGAATAAGTCCGGCTGGCTAAGTACCATCCGATGGATGCAGGAAACACAAAATCTTTGGGATTTAGGAGAGAATGAGGAGTCCATCGTAAACTACCTCGCTACTTATTATGCTCCCCAAAAGAAAGGTCGTCGTGCGAGGTTAACAACTATAGAATGGTATGAACTGGACTAGTAAAATTTCCCTACTGGTTTTACTCATCGGTCTTTCACAATGCAATCATCCCACGTCCGATGAACAAAAAGTAGAAAAAAGCCAGGTTAAAAGAAGCAAATACCTGATAGAGGCAAGTGAATTGGCTGAACTCATCAATCATGACAGCATTAAAGTAATAGACATGCGACCGCCTTCCGAATATGCTGAGGGGCATCTACCGAACGCCATACACATCTGGAGACAGGACATTCAGGACAATGATTTGATGTATGCTGGTATGAGGGCTTCCAAAGAGCAAATGGAGCAACTTTTCAGCGACAAGGTAATTAAATCCTCTGATTTTTTAGTGATTTACGATGACAAATCATCATGCGAAGCTGCAAGAATGTGGTGGGTGTTGGATTACTATGGTTTTGATCAAATGGCCATACTTCATGGCGGTATTAAGGCCTGGACTAAAAATAATAGTCTCACCAAAGAGGTGAAGCCTACGTTAGTTTCAAATTTTGCTTTCAAGAAGGATCAGATGCCAGACCGAACAATCGGCGTTGAGGAATTAATGGAAATGCAAGCAACCAACCAAATGATCATACTAGACACCAGATCAGTGGAGGAGTATCAAGGAGTGTATCAAAAAAAGGGTGCATTTGATCGCGGAAGAATTACAGGAAGCGTCAATATGGATTGGTTGTATGCCATGAATGAAGAGGATCAAACATTTAAGAGTAACGAAGAGTTAAGGGCACTGTACGAAAAAATTGGTATTTCTAGTGACAATATGGTGGTTACTTACTGTCATTCTGGCGTTCGATCGTCACATACTTTGTTTGTGATGACCCAGTTGCTGGGATAAGAAAATATTAAGAACTACGATGGTTCATGGGTAGAGTGGACATACAATAATCTACCACTGGAAAGAGATTCAATAATAACGAATTAGTGTAATGGAAAAATACATCACAGCATTTAGTAATGCTTTCACTGGAACAGTAAACTGGGTTTGGCAATCCATCACCTTTGATGTGCCATGGTATACTAACTATTTCTGGGGCTTGATCATAATATCGCTTGCGGTATGGGCTTTGGAACTACTCTTTCCATGGAGAAAAAATCAGAAAGCTTTCAGAAAAGATTTCTGGATGGATGGATTTTATATGTTTTTTAATTTTTTCCTATTTGCTATTGTGATTGCCGGTGTATACGCAATCATTGAAACATTTTTTGGCAGTATAGGGATTAAAATGAATTCACTTGCTTTGGTAGATCTCACACCTCTACCTATGTGGGCGCAGCTACTCATCTTCTTTATTGTGCTTGATTTTGTGCAATGGGTGACACATGTAGCTTTACATAGGTATCCAATGCTATGGCAATTTCACAAGGTTCACCATTCGGTGGAACAAATGGGGTTTGCTGCCCATCTCAGGTATCACTGGATGGAGAACATTCTCTACAAACCATTAAAAACTTTCGGTGTGATGATATTAGGTGGATTCGAGCCTTCACAAGCCTTCATCGTTCATTTTTTTGCTATATCCATTGGGCACCTAAACCATGCCAACATCAAACTAACATGGGGACCACTCAAGTACATCTTTAATAACCCACTCATGCATATATGGCATCATGCACATGACCTGCCATCAGAAAGAAAATACGGAGTAAACTTTGGTATTTCACTGAGTCTATGGGATTATTTATGGAAAACAAACTACATTCCTTATGAAGGAAGAGACATCAAACTAGGTTTTCCAGGGGTAGAGAAATTTCCCCAGGATTTTGTAAATCAAAACCTTTATGGTTTCAAAAAACCCAAAGAAGATCAAGTCTAAGTTTTTGTAGATAGGCCTAAGAAACAATTCATCAATTCTAAGTTCACAATTGAATTGATTCCCATAAAAAGTGGTTATAGTTTTGTAAGAAAATAAAACAAACCAAAATCTATTATGGCTACAAAAATTGGTATCAACGGATTCGGAAGAATCGGACGTTTAGTCTTCAGAGTGGCAATCGATAAACCTAACTTAGAAATCGTAGGAATCAATGACCTTATTGATGTGGACTACATCGCATATATGTTAAAATATGATTCTACCCATGGAAAGTTTGATGGAGAGGTAGAAGTAAAGGATGGCAACCTGGTGGTTAATGGTCAAACCATCCGAGTAACAGCAGAAAGAAATCCTGCAGACCTTAAATGGGATGAGGTGGGCGCTGAATATGTGGTAGAATCAACCGGTTTATTCCTTACAAAAGAAAAAGCACAAGGTCACATCGATGCTGGTGCCAAGAAAGTAGTGATGTCTGCTCCTTCTAAGGATGATACACCAATGTTCGTAATGGGAGTTAATGAAGATAAGTACACTTCGGATATGCAATTTGTTTCCAATGCTTCTTGTACAACAAACTGCTTGGCACCAATCGCTAAAGTATTGAATGACAACTTTGGTATTAAAGATGGATTGATGACTACTGTTCATGCAACTACCGCAACTCAAAAAACCGTTGATGGACCATCCATGAAAGACTGGAGAGGTGGACGTGGTGCAGCTCAGAATATCATCCCTTCTTCAACGGGTGCTGCAAAAGCAGTAGGAAAAGTTATTCCTGAATTAAACGGAAAATTGACGGGAATGGCTTTCAGAGTACCAACTCCTGACGTTTCTGTGGTTGACTTGACAGTAAACCTGGAAAAGCCTGCTTCATATGATGAGATCAAGAAAGCCATGAAAGATGCTTCTGAGGGAAGCATGAAGGGCGTACTCGGCTACACTGAAGAAGCCGTGGTTTCCAATGATTTCATTGGGGATTCCAGAACATCTATTTTCGACGCAGGCGCAGGTATCGCCCTAACAGATACGTTTGTTAAGGTAGTTAGCTGGTACGACAATGAGTGGGGTTACTCTGCTAAAGTGGTTGAATTGGTTGAATTCATGGCCAGTAAGGGCTGATTTTAGGGGATAAAATTAAAAAAGGGGCTTGTGCCCCTTTTTTTATGCAATATTGGTATAAACCGCCTGGACATCATCATCATCTTCGATCTTGTCCAGCATTTTTTCAATCTCATCCAATTGTTCATCCGTAAATTCAACTGGGTTGTTGGAGATCCTTTTTAATGTGGCTTTCTTCACTTCAATACCTAAATCATCCAATACCTTCGATAATTCGCCAAACTGGGTATAATCGGCATAGGCGTAAAACATCCCGTCATTCTCTTCGATTTCTTCCAATCCACCATCAATGAGCGATAGTTCTAACCCTTCTCTGTTCATTCCCTCTACTTTCTCAAACTCAAAAACTGCTTTTCGATCAAACATGAACTCGAGCGACCCGGAAGGAACAAAGCTTCCACCTGCCTTATTGAAATAGGATTTCACATTGGCAACAGTTCTTGTGGTATTATCCGTAGCTGCCTCTACGAAAACCAATACACCATGAGGACCTTTTCCTTCATACGTGACCTCATGGATCTCATCCAAATCCTTACCGGATGCTCTTTTAATCGCATTCTCAATATTATCCTTAGGCATATTTTCAGCCTTGGCATTTTGAATGGCCGTTCGAAGTTTAGCATTCATTTCAGGATCAGTACCCCCCTCTTTAGCAGCAACAGTTATGGCTTTTGCCAGCTTCGGGAATACCTTACTCATCTTATCCCATCTTTTTTCTTTGGCCGCTCGGCGATATTCAAATGCTCTTCCCATGAGTTGTCTTGTTTTTGGTTGCAAATTAAGAATAAGGTGATTTTAAAATCAAGCAGGTTTCTTTTTGAAAAGAATATTAAGAATTACTCCAACAAGAACCAGCGCCATCCCACCATAGGTTATCAAATCGTACGTTTCATCAAAAATGACATACCCGAAGAAAAGCGAATAGATAATGCTGATATAAGTTAAAATACTGATTTTGTTTAGTTCCTCCTTTTGATAAGCTTTTGTCATAAAGTATTGTGCCACCTGTGTACAAATACCAACCGTAATCAATACAAGCCAATCCCAACCAATGGGTTGTACCCAGATGAAGGAAGACCAGACAGCCGAAATGGGTAACATGACCAAAGGAAAATAAAAAATGATCACCAAAGGGTGTTCACTGCTTTTTAACTTCCGGATGAAATTATAAGCAATCCCCATGAACAAAGAAGCTACAATTCCCATGAGCAGGTGAATAGGTTCTATTCGCGGATCAAAACCCTGGATAATTAGAATACCGGCAAAACTTAGCCCAAAGAACAGGAACTGGATGGGCCGTGCTTTTTCCCCAACTAAAAATATGCCGATCACTGTTGTGAAAATGGGAGACAAGTATTGAAGTGTTGAGGCAGTAGCGAGTGGGATTTGCTGGAGAAGACTAAAATAGGTTACCAATGCAATCGCACCTGCTATTCCCCTACCTAAGAGTATGGGCTTGTTATTTCCCCAAACTGTTACTCTTTGCCGATTCAAAAAATAAAGACTGATAACGAAGGAGATGATTGACCGGAAGAGAATTATCTCTATCGCTGGAATGTGCGGAACAAGCTTCACAAATACCTTCATCAAGGTGAAAACAAATGAAGCAAGTAGCATGTATACGACTCCTGTATTTAGCTTCATTACGGCACAATCACTCCGTCTTTTATTTCTAATTTTCTATCCGCCATCCCAGCTAGTTCCATATTATGTGTTACCAAAACAAAGGTTTGTTCCAACTCAGCACGCAGCTCAAAAAATAATTGATGAAGACCCTCAGCACTTTGCGAATCCAGATTACCACTCGGCTCATCCGCAAATACAATAGCAGGATTATTGATGAGCGCTCTTGCCACAGAAACCCGTTGTTGCTCACCTCCAGACAACTCTGAAGGCTTATGATCTTTTCGTTGGCTAAGTCCAAGCTTCTCAAGGAGCACTAGTGCTTTTTGCTGTGCTTTCTTCTCCCCTTTAATATAGGCAGGCATACAAACATTTTCTAACGCTGTGAACTCCGGAAACAAATTATGAAATTGAAAAATAAAACCGATCTCCTCGTTTCTGAATTTGGATAATTTCTGACTTCCCAGGTCAAAAAGATTAACATTATTAATGGAAACTGAACCCTGATCAGGTGTATCCAAGGTTCCAAGAATATGTAAAAGCGTACTTTTGCCTGCACCTGAAGCACCAACAATACTTACAACTTCTCCTTTCTTAACAAATAAATCAATCCCTTTTAGAACATGAAGTCCACTGTAAGACTTATGAACAGCACTTGCTTTTAGCATGGTCGCAAAGATAGGTTTTTCTATTACGTGCAAAAGATGTTCAAGTTCATTTCAAGTTGACAAACTGTATTTATTCAACTTGGTTATACGTCCATGATCATTTAGCTTCGCAATAAAATTTACTTCATGAATATCCACGAATACCAAGCGAAAGAAATTCTCAAATCTTACGGCGTAAACATTCAAGAGGGAATCGTGACCGACAACCCTGAAAAAGCCAAAGAAGCAGCAAAAGAGCTTAATCGAGAAACAGGCACTGAATGGTACGTAATAAAAGCACAAATTCATGCCGGAGGTCGAGGTAAAGGAAAGATCAATGAAACAGGATTGAATGGTGTGGTGCTGGCTAAGAGCTTGGATGAGGTAGAACCAAAAGCGAAAGGTATTCTTGGCGGTACACTAGTGACGCACCAGACAGGACCTGAAGGAAAGAAAGTAAACAAGATATTGATTGCTCAGGATGTATACTACCCTGGTGAATCTGATCCGAAAGAATATTACCTATCCATTCTTCTTGATAGAGCGTCTGGAAAAAATGTTATCATGGCCTCAACGGAAGGTGGAATGGATATCGAAACGGTTGCTGAAGAAACTCCGGATAAAATCGTAAAAGAATGGATTGACCCTTCAGTAGGTTTACAAGGATTTCAGGCTAGAAAAGTAGCATTTGCACTTGGATTGACCGGTGATGCATTCAAGGGTATGGTGAAGTTCATTTATGCACTCTATAAAGCCTATGAGGCGACGGATGCTTCACAATTTGAAATCAATCCCGTATTAAAGACATCAGATAATAAAATTCTCGCCGTTGACGCAAAAGTGAACATTGATGACAATGCACTTTTCAGACATAAGGACATTGCTGAGCTTAGAGACATATCAGAAGAAGACCCGCTGGAAGTTGAGGCAGGTAAATCAGGACTTAACTACGTTAAGTTGGACGGTAATGTTGGTTGTATGGTGAATGGTGCAGGACTGGCTATGGCCACAATGGATATAATTAAACTTTCTGGTGGAGATCCTGCAAACTTTCTTGATGTAGGTGGAGGTGCGAATGCACAGACCGTTGAAGCAGGTTTTAGAATCATCATGAAAGACCCGAATGTAAAAGCTATTCTGATCAATATTTTCGGAGGAATTGTAAGGTGTGATCGTGTAGCCAAGGGAGTTGTGGAAGCTTACAAAAACATTGGTGAAATCAACATTCCGATCATTGTAAGATTACAAGGCACAAACGCAGAAGAAGGAGCTCAAATCATTGAAGAGTCTGGTCTTAAGGTTACATCAGCAATCGTATTAAAAGATGCTGCCCAGAAAGTGAAAGACGTTCTTGAATAATTTTCCTATACCAAGGATTTAGGGGTAAAATTCAGAATGGTTGCCATAGTAGCAAACGCATCTAACTATGGTTTATTTCCGACTTTTAATCTTATCCCTTATTCTTTTTTCTTCGTGTGAATTAAATGAACCTAAGCCAGTAGGCAGAGAAGAATTGATCGCAGGAACAAGCAATTTTGGCAAAACCTGGCAAATCAATCAGATTGAAGTTGAACTTGGAGCCTTGACACCAAAACGGTGCATCACCGATAATTTTATCACGTACTTTCCCAATAGCCGCTATGAAATGAACGAAGGTGCCACCAAATGTGAATCTTCTGATCCTCCTGCAATTAGTGGAAATTGGATCATTGAAGATGATGAGACATTGATCATTACGTTCTCGGATAGTGTTCAGGTTTGGGATATCGAGTCTTTGGTTGAAAATCAACAAATTATTTCATCTGAATTTGAAGAAGGTTCAAGGACATACACCTTGTTTTCATCGAATTAACAGCATAAATCAAAAAATTTGATTAGGGGTAATAACAAAAATCCGTTACCTATTTATAAACAAATGAAAACCATGAACATCGTTAGATTTATCTTATCTGTATTGACTGTGGTGGTTCTATTGATCATGTTAAGCTGAAAATATTATCAATCACCGTAATCACAAAGGCCACTTTGAAATTCAAAGTGGCCTTTTTTTGTACACCCAGAAGGAGTCGAACCCTCAACCTCTGGAGCCGAAATCCAGCGCTCTA
>CAYWOQ010000088.1:0-11122 GCA_964459925.1 uncultured Roseivirgaceae bacterium | reverse complement strand
ATCGAACGCTTATTTAGCAGAAGATAAAGTTGAAAATTCTGAAATATTTTATCCTTTAAAAGCATACGTATGCCATAAATGTTTGCTTGTGCAACTCCAGGAATTCGAATCACCCAAACATATTTTTGGTGAATATGCTTATTTCTCATCTTACTCAAATTCCTGGTTAGAACATGCTCGTGAATATACTGAAATGGCGATCCAGCGATTTAATATCTCAAAGAATTCACTTGTTGTTGAATTGGCAAGTAATGATGGGTATTTATTGAAAAACTTTAAAAATAATGATATACCTGTAATTGGTATTGAACCAGCAGAAAATGTAGCAAAAGTAGCAATAGAGGAAGGAATTCCAACAAGTATTGATTTTTTTGGGGTAGAATTAGCACAAAAAATGGTAGATGCAGGCAGCTCGGCAGATTTGATAATTGGAAATAATGTTCTTGCCCATGTACCAAATATCAATGATTTTGTCGGGGGTATAAAACTACTTCTAAAGCCAACTGGTGTTGCAACTATTGAATTTCCACATCTTCTGCAATTGATGAATCAAAATCAATTTGACACGATTTATCATGAACATTTTTCTTACTTTTCATTTTTGAGTGTAAGTAAAATCTTTCAACATCACGGTATGCATATATTTGATGTTGAAGAACTTCCAACCCACGGAGGATCACTTCGTCTTTATATTACACATGACGACACTGAAAATTTTAAAACTTCAAAAAGAGTTGCAGACTTAGTAGACAAGGAATCCAAATCAGGCCTGGATCATTTAAACACCTACAGAAAATACTCTCAAAAAGTAAGCAAATGGAAAAGAGATCTGCTGCTTGAATTAATCAAATTAAAAAACAAGGGGGGGAAAATTGTTGGATATGGTGCTGCTGCAAAAGGTAATACGCTTTTGAATTATTGTGGTGCAAGAACAGATATCATAGATTACGTAGTTGACAGGAATCCATATAAAGTCGGGAAATATCTGCCGGGAACTCATATTCCAGTTAAACACATTGACAATATTAAAAAAGACAAACCTGATTATCTTTTTATTTTACCATGGAATCTAAAAAATGAAATAATTGAACAAAATAGCTTTATTCGGAATTGGGGAGGTAAATTCATAATTCCAGTTCCGGAGGTTCAAATTATTGACTAATAATGTAATGCTATGAAATTTTTGGATACCAAATTTAAAGGAGTATTTCTGTTTGAGTTGGAGAAATACGAAGATGAGCGTGGATTTTTTGCAAGAAAATATTGCGAAAAGCAGTTTAGTGATTTGGGACTACACGCATCATATGTTCAAACTAATGTTTCGTTTAACGTCAATAAAGGTACGATACGTGGTATGCATTACCAACAAGAACCATTTGGCGAGGTAAAAATAGTTACCTGTTATGCTGGCGAAATTTTTGATGTAATTATCGACTTAAGAAAAAATTCAAGCACTTATTGTCACTGGCAGGCTTTTTATCTTTCATCCAAGGAATTAAAATCACTATATGTGCCCAAAGGATTTGCTCATGGTTTTCAAACATTGAAAGACCAAGCTTTAGTTCACTATAAGATGGGTGAATTTTATCAGCCTGATTATGCACGGGGAATTCGCTGGAATGATCCTCATTTCAATATTTCATGGCCAATCAACGTCACTGCCATTTCTGAAAAGGATCAAAACTACAAGGATTTTATTCAATGAAAAAAATCATAATTACAGGAGCCAATGGATTTATTGGCAGGCATTGTATTCCATTATTGCAAAAAAAAAATTACAATATCTATGCTACCACTTCAGGTAAAAGAAAGCATTTACCTGTTGATTCCGACATAACATGGTGCCAGACGAATCTGTTGTGCAAAAAAGAAATTACTGATCTTCTTGAACAGATTAAACCAACCCATCTTCTTCATTTTAGCTGGTATACCGAACATGGTAAATTTTGGCATTCAAATATTAATCTTGAATGGATATCATCTACATTACATTTACTTCGTGAATTTCAGCGAAATGGGGGTCAGAGATTTGTTGGTGCTGGATCCTGTGCGGAGTATGATTGGAATTACGGTTATTGTATAGAAGATCTTACACCTCTACAGCCAAATTCACTTTATGGAATTAGTAAGAAGTCTGTTTATTCAATAGGTAAGGAGTTTGCAAAATTAAATAAAATCAGCTTTGCATGGGGTAGAATATTTTTTGCTTTTGGTCCTTATGAAAAAACAGAAAGATTAATTGCTTATGTAATTTCTTCATTAATTAAAAATGAACTTGCTACATGTTCACCCGGCCAACATTACCGCGATTTTATGTATGTGAAAGATATAGCTGATGCATTTGTCGAATTGCTTGATTCTGAAATTGAAGATGCTGTTAATATAGCATCCGGAAAACCCCGCTTACTGAAGGACATCATAAATTTAATTGGTGAAAATCTTAACAAAACAAACTTAATTCAATTTAGTGATTCTATATCTGATGAAGTTCCTTTACTTGTTGGGAACATACAAAGACTTGAAAATGAATTAAACTGGCGCCCTGATCACACATTTGAAGAAGCTGTTCAAAAAACAGTTAAATGGTGGTTAAAAGAAATTAAAACATCCTGATAATTTTTTTATTTGTAAATGTAATTTAAAGTGATGAAAAAAAAAGAAGTTGCAATTGTTATTCCGTTGCATAAAAGATCTTTTCTTACTGATTCAGAAAAAATATCCTTAAAGCATCTGAACTATTTTTTAGGTGATTATGATAAATTTTTTCTCGCGCCAAATAATCTCAGCTTTAAAAGTAATGATATACCAGTTGCTCAATTCGATGAAAGCTATTTTGGAAGTTTAGAAGCTCATAATCATCTATGTTTATCTCAAGAATTGTATAACCGATTTTCTGATTATGAGTATATATTTATGTATCATCTCGATTGCCTCGTTTTTGACAATAATTTGTCTGAATGGCTTGAGATGGGTTATGATTATATTGCTCCGCCCTGGATTATAGGTCCTGATATTCCATGGTTGAAGTCTGAAGGTGTTGGTAATGGTGGTTTTTCATTAAGAAAGGTTGAAGCATTTCAAAAACTACTGAATTCCAATATCAGGTGGGAAGACTTTCGAACAAAAATCAGAAAATTTTTATCATCTGGTTCTATGTCCAAAGCTTTTGGTAATGGTGCACAAATTCTAACACACATTTCATTATCAAAGAATAATATTCAGAATCACTTAGATTATTATTTCACAAATGGTGGCCATGAAGATCGTTTTTTATGGAAATTCGGAAGCAAATATTACCCGGAATTGAATATAGCTCCAATTGATGTTGCGCTTAACTTTGGTTTTGAAGCGAATCCAAGAATTTGTTATAAAAGAAATAATTTTGAACTGCCTTTTGGGTGTCATGCGTGGGAAAAGTACGATAAAGAATTCTGGTTGCCATTTTTAATAGAATAATAAAAATGAATGCTGACAAAATTAAAAAATAAATCATTATGTCTTTTAAGTTTATAAAAATTAACGCTCCATTGAGTCATTACAGGGTTAAATTTAATGATCCTGTCTATGAAAAAATGACCTATCATGAAATTAAAGATATTATAGAATGGGATGCTGTTTATTCTGCCGGATCTTGGGCGTACCACCTTAACCAGATTGGCTATGAAGCGAAAGAAATATATGGCACAGTAAAACCTTTACAGTTAAAATGGGCAAATGAAAAAGGAATCAGTGTCAATAAACAAAATTGGAAGTTGCAAATTATCATTGAACAGTTAAAAGAATTTAAACCGGAAGTTATTTTCTCAAGTGACTGGGATACAGACCTCATTAAAGCGATTCGGGAAAATGTGCCTTCTGTTAGAGTATGTATAGGTGCATTAGGTAGTTATATACCTCCATTAAAAGGATTAGATGAGTATGATTGTATTATTGATCCGGCGCCTGAGGCTGTGGAAAAATTGAGAGAAATGGGATTGAATGCTGTACATTTAAATAAAGCTGTGGATAAACGATGGTTAGATAGAATAAATTCGAATAGTCAACAATATGATATTACATTTGCGGGATCTTTACTCTTAACAGAAGGATGCCATCGAAACAGGATTGAAATGTTGGGAGCCATAATAAAACAAAACTCGAACCAAAATATCGGGATTTTTACGGACAGAAATGATATTCTAAAACATATTACAAAATTTTCCGGTACCAGTCTCACTTCAAGAGTCAAGCGAAAAATAAAAACTCTTATAGACATAAATCCTTTTTTAAAAATTTTAGGATTAACTTATAATGAAACAATAAATTACAAATCACTGAATCGAATTCTAAAATATAATTTTGGTTCTGTATATGGCATTTCTATGTTAGAAATGCTTCAAAGTTCAAAGACAACATTAAATGTACATGCCAGTTCGTCACCTACCCATGCTTCCAACTTTAGATTATTTGAAGCAACGCTTGCGGGTACCTGCCTTTTAACTGATTGGAAAGATAATCTGCCGGATCTTTTTGAACCTGATTCCGAAATTGTAACATATCGATCTGCTGAAGAAGCTGCTGAGAAAATTCAATATTTACTCAAAGCCGAAAACAAACGGAAAGCAATTGCAGAAGCGGGTCAGAAAAGAACTCTACTTGATCACACATTAGATGTTAGGGTAAAAGAGATGGATACAATTATTAGAAATCTTATGTAATGATTAATGTAAATATCAATATTACGTTATACTAATATATGTAAATGAGTTTAAAAGTAATACGAATCTTCCTTCTAAAGAATTCAAAAGATATTTATTCTATAACAAAAAATAAGTTTAAAAATACTTTATCTTTATTTGGTCTATTCTCAAAAACCAAAAACGCGCCAATTATCGGATATCGCAAACATTTAACTTCTTCGATTAAAGGCCGGGCTTTAATCTCTTATATTACTGCACCATTCCAATCAGAGACTCCCTCCAAATTGACAGGGCATCAAAATAAATGGGAAGCTGTAGAGATCGCTCGAATTTTTAATAAATTGGGTTATGTTGTCGACATAGCTGTATATAATGATGACAAATTTAATTCCAAAAAAAAATATGATTTGATCTTTGGCCAGGGTAATACCTTTGCACGCCATATAGAGAGTGCTGGTCCCTCATGTCTGAAAATATATTATGCTAGCGGAGCACACTGGTCATTTCAAAATCCGGCTGAACAAAGCCGGATAGATTATTTGCAACAAAGAAAAGGTGTGAAATTAAATAGGAAGGTTTTTGCACCTCCTAACAGGAGTGCTGAAAAGGCTGACGGAATTATCTGTATTGGCAATGAATTTACCGTATCAACTTACCTGCCCTATAACAAAAATGTTAAACAATTAAATCAATCGGGTTTCGATTTTCTTAAGTGGCCTGAAGATAAGAATTTCGCTTCAGCCGTTCATAAATTTTTTTGGCTTGGCAGCAGAGGTATGGTTCACAAAGGGCTGGATTTGGTGCTTGAAGTATTTAAAAATTTACCAAATTTAGAATTATATATTGGCGGCAAAGTTCTTAGAGAAAAGGATTTTGCTGCAACATATCATAATGAATTGCTCGAAACACCAAATATCAATTTACTCGGATATATTGATATACAATCAGAAACTTTCGAAGATGTAACAAACAAATGTGGTTATATAATTTTTCCATCTTGTAGTGAAGCAACAGCCGGTAGTGTAATCACAACAATGCATCGTGGCTTAGTTCCAATAGTAACCAGGGAAACCGGTGTTGACACGAAGGATTTTGGCATAAAACTACGTGATGCTACCATTGAAACTATCAGGGAAGCTGTCATAAAAGCCTCTAAACAGCCGGCACACATATTAAAAGATTGTTCTAAAAAGTCTTTTCAAGAGGCAAAAAAAAATTATACGCGTAATAAGTTCAGTGAAAATTTTGAAAAAGTACTACGGCAGTTTTTAGATGAGCAGTTTGATACATAGTGGATTTTGTTTTACATCGCATAATCTTGTATCACCTCTAAAAAGTATATTGATACATGTAATTATAATATTTTGTTAATATGATATAATATACTCGTTAAATTTATTTTTTGACTATTAGACAAATAATCTTTATCAAAAATATCATCAATTTTTTTAGAAAATATGCGTTCTGTTATTTTATTATTTTTGTAATATTTTTTAGTTGCATCTATAATTATATCATTATTTCTTTTCTTTAACCAATCACTCCAAGGTCCTTGATTTCCTCGTTCAAGTCCTCTTCTCTTTTTGTGCTTCCAGATTCTATTTACAATCGGCTTTATAGCTGTATTGATATACGAGGGAAAATAAGGCAAATGACCTTCCGTATGAGGTATCCATTTACTTGATTTTAAAAATGGATACATTGATCTTTGAAATAACTTTCTATTTAGTTTCCAATCTGGAGGTACAGATACACTCATTTTAACAACATCTTTACAAGTAAAAGGTTCATAGGAACAAAATAATCGACGATTACAATACAAATTAGGAATTCCATGCTGTTTTATGGGAAACAATACAAACAATTCATCTAAATTTTTATTTTCATATTCATTTAAAAACTTGAGGTGATCTTTTCGACGATTATAAATTTCACGAATAATCTCTTGATTAATAATTGAATTCATATTTTCTAATGGATCGCTTTTGATTTCTCTTGGGAGATAATTTTCTATAGTTTTGATATTTTTTTTTAAATTTTCAGGTTTCATATAATATCCTTTCAATAAAGTATCTGATGAAAGTCCACCAAATACCGCCCGGTATTGATGCAACAAACATACCTTGTGAAACCTCAAGGTATGAGCATTGTTATATTGATAACCGAGACCAATTAAATCACTTGCTTCAGGTAAAATTTTAAGATAGTGTAATTCATCCCTGTAGTGTAGATACAGATTAATTCCATTCACATTTGCAACTTTTTTTGCAATTTTTCCCTCACGATTCATTTGATCCAGAAAAATAAAGCCGTCTTTTTCAATATTTTTCGGTAATGCCCCGGCGATAGTTCTTGAATCTTCACCAGCGCTTAAAAATATAGCTGTTTTAGTCATTTTTGCTGTTATACTATGTATGTAATGGCTGATACCATTACGTAAATCTATAGCGGCTTCTTCTATATTTTTATAAATATTTTTTTCTTTTGGAGTCCAATAAAAAACCGGTTTCTTTTTTTTGAGAACACTTCCATTACTTTTATAGTATTGAATGCTTGCAGGTGTCAATGTTCTTATTGTTTTAAATGAGGTATAGGGATGCGTAATAACGTTACTGATTAAAAATTCTGCCAGTGATACAGGGCAAAGCTTTTTTTCCTGACTTGAAGTTTTTGCCACTAAATTTACATGAGTGCCTATTACAATTTTATTATTTTCGAAATACTGATATATGGGAATAAACATTAATAGATCAGTAATACATGTTATAGTCCTATCAATTTTGTCGATCGATATAATGGCAAATGGCCCACTTAAATCCTCGTCCCACTTTATCTTCCCGTTTGCATAACGATTGAATACCTTTTTAGTCCCAGTAACCGGATTCGATTCTGTTAAAAACTGATTATCAGAAAAACAAAGAACAGGACCTCCTATCACCACAAAAATATGTGAATTGGTTTCCAATGGTTGAAATCCATTATATAAATTTCTACTGACTGCTAATGATCCCCAATTACCGTGAAATTCTTCAACTTCGGGAGCATCCTCATGATAAATAGAATGGATGTGTTTTGTAAGTTCACCTTTATTTTTCAACGTACTACTATATATGAAGTCACTCATTTATTCTACATATTAATTCAAACAATTAGCTTTTGGATTGTCAATTAACTAAAATCATGAAGGCTAATTGGGGGCCGATTCTATCAATTATACTTGAATGTTAATTTTTTATTATTCTAATTATTATAAACTCTGCATATCAACCATTTGTCTAAACCGGCCGTCATTAACCACTGACAACTCTTTAAATGATCCGTGTTCAATAATACACCCATTATCAAGAACATATATGTAATCTGAACTTTTTATTGTTGAAAGCCTGTGAGCAATGATAACCACAGTTATGGAGCCCCTCAGATTATCTATACTCTGTTGTATGTAACTCTCTGATTCGGAGTCCAAAGCACTTGTTGCCTCATCAAGTATTAATAGATTTGGCTCTTTAAATAGCTCTCTTGCAATAAACAATCTTTGTCTTTGTCCTCCTGAGAGTCTTATACCTCTGTCCCCAACTATTGTATTGAATCCTTTCGGTAAATTTTCAATAAAATCAAGTGCATAAGCTTTTTTAGCTGCTTCACGTATACAATCTTGAATCTCCGGGTCATTTTCATAGTCGCCTTTCCAGAGACTAATATTATTTGCTACTGTATCATCGAAAACCACTGTCTCTTGTGAAACATATCCTATTTGAGATCTCCAGGTTTCTCTTTTAATGTCCTCACCTGGAATTCCGTCAATTAATACTTTTCCGGACCTGGGTCGCAGCATCAGAGTAATCATATCAATAAGAGTAGATTTGCCAGCTCCCGATTCACCAACAAAAGCTATTGTTTTATTTAAAGGTATGTTAATATTTATATTTTTAAGAACATCTCCATCCTCTATATCATATGCAAAATAAACATTTTTAAAATCAATACTTCTTCTAAAATTCTGCACATTTATGGAGCCATTTTGTTCTTCAACAGAAGAAACATCTTCAAACTCTTTAACTACCATCTCGAGAGAGCCTATGTTGGTAAGTGTTTTTTGCCAATCACTTTGGATACCGACTACCTTATCCATGCCTCTATGAAATAAAAGCAAAGCTACAAAAATTGGTGCAACCGGAGCCTGAAAAACTGTTATCTGAATGATTATTATCCCTAATAAAAAAAGAATTGAGATTGGCTCCTTAATTGCAGCTGTAAATGAATTTGCCATACCTCTTTTAAATTCATAAGAAGATAGCCTATTAATACTTTTAAAAACTCCGTCTTTTAAATATCCCATATGTGCAGTAGAAACAAGATATTTAAAAGCCTGAAGTGATTGCACCAAGTATTTATGTAAAGTACCGGATTCGCTGGCAACTTGTCTTGATAGATTTTTAACGAACTCATTTAACCTTTTGAAAAGCATTAGCAAAACCACTCCAACAACAACAGCCATAGTTGCAAACTGCCATGCAAGAATAAAAGAAATTATGAAATAGGCAAGTGCCATAATAATTGTGGAAATGAATGATTTAAACCTTGTAAATGAACCGATAAACATTGCAATTTGTGACCCTATAATATTAATAAAATGACCTGTGTTATTCTTACTATAATATTCATAGTTCATCTTGGTATATGCATTAAACATTTTTCCCTGAATCTCCTTTAGAAGACGAGATTTTAAATAACTTAAGTAACTGCCTTCTCCAAATTTTAAAACGCCTTTTAGTATAAATACAACTCCGATAAATACTAATACTCCTACTATGGACCCATCAATACCAATAAAACCTAAAATTTCACTTAAGATATATGCTACATAGCCCTTCTCTTCATTAGCATCAGCAACCCCAGCTAAATCTAATAGTGGTAGTAGTAGCGTTATACCAAGACCTTCAGCAAGTGCTACAGCTATAGTTAAAATAAAAACTATATAAACACGACGACCTATAAATCTTCGATAGATAGAGAAATAGTAAAAGATAGCTTGAAAAACTGACATAGATTATTTTATGATTAATAGTGTGATAAATTTGACATACAAGAATTTGATTTTTCCGGTACTAATTATGGTATCATTTTATATCTTAACATAAGATTATTTTATAAAAAAAATATTTATAAATAATTAATAGTATTTGATATAGTTTAATTAACTCAAAGTATGATTACTTATATTCTTCCCTATTTAATTGGCAGCGGAGTAGATAATATTGAAATACTTTTTCCAATCCTTTCTTAAAGAGAATCTTTGGTTTATAATTAAGCAACTTGACCGCTTTGGATATGTCAGCTAATGAATGCTTAACATCTCCAGGTCTCTCTGGACCGTAAAGGGGCTCTAACTGCTTGCCGCTAATTTCTTGCAATATCCTGGTCATTTCATTTAACGTGGCCTGTTCACCGCAGGCGATGTTATAGACTTCATTTACTGCATCTTTATGATCTGTAAATAGAGCCAGATCATTCGCCTGAACTGCGTTGGCCACATAGGTAAAATCCCTGCTGGTCTCTCCGTCTCCGTTAATGGTTGGTTGGGTTCCCTCAATAAATGCCTTGCAAAAAATCGGGATAACTGCAGCGTATGGATTATCGGGGCTTTGTTTCGGCCCAAAAATATTAAAATATCGCAAGCCGATGTAATTCAGGCCATACGTTTTTGAAAATACATCCGCAAATTGCTCAATGGAGTATTTCGAAACTGCGTACGGACTCAGTGGCTTGCCAATTCGTTCTTCTTTTTTAGGCAGCTCTTTGCTGTCGCCATAGGTGCTGGAACTGCATGCCAGTATAACTCGCTCAACACTATTTTCAACAGCTGCATGCAGTACATTCACAGTGCCTAAAATATTTACTTCCGTTGTTCTCATCGGGTTTTCTATGGAACGGGGAACAGAACCCAGTGCTGCCTGGTGAGAAATTTTATCTATACCTTCTGTAGCTTCGATACAGGTTTGATAGTCACAAATATCACCCTTGATAAATTCGAAACCCGGCTCCTCTTCAAACTCTCTGATATTCTCATAAGACCCATTGCTCAGGTCATCCAGGATACGGACGATTCCGACTCTCTCATCTCTTAAAAAATATTCGACCAGGTTGCTGCCGATAAAACCGGCACCGCCTGTGATCAGAATATTTATTTTATTTTTTCCCATAAATCAATTTTAGACTCTTTTTAACTCCCGAAAAATACCTGTAATCAATCAATAATAATAGTTTTTTGCGGAGAATTAGTAAGATTTAATTTAGGGGTAATGGCTGTTGGCTTTCAGCGAGCAAGCGATCAGCAATTTCTGTGAAACTCTGTGCATCAATCTGTGATACTCTGTGGTTAAAAAATGAGACGAACCCTCCATTACCTGATTTATCTCAATCTTTTCAGGGTTAACCACAGA
>CAYWOQ010000087.1:0-11226 GCA_964459925.1 uncultured Roseivirgaceae bacterium | reverse complement strand
AAAGACCCATCAATAATTTGAAAGTAGCTTTGACTTAACTAGCACAACGGGTTAAACTTAATGTTAGTTACCTCGACAGGGAAGAATTAACAGATGAAGAAATAATTGGTGAAGGTTTTAGCTTAGAAGATGACTTCTTTTGGGAAGGTGTTTTAAGCGATTCCTGGATTTCCCGTATTATGGAGATTAACAACTTCACATTCCTCAATGAGCCCAAAGAAGCATTTTACCTAAAAATTGCTAAAAATGGAAAAGATTTAGGATTTCCAGATCTCGACGATGATTTGCTTGTTCAGGAACTTATTCAAGCAGTCTATGAGTCATCAGGAAAGGCTGAACCACTCACAGTAAAGCTGTTTATGAATGGCAATGAATATGAGGTGGTTTGGGAATTTGCATTCAGAAAAGTCACTATGGATGACACTCCATTTGACTGGAACGTAGGAAATAAATTAATGCAACTGATTTATTCACATGATTTTGACAATGCAGGGCCATCTAAGAAAGCAAGAAATCATAGTATTAGCTTTGAATCAGGCAACTGGTTTAGCTTAAAAGATCATGAGCTATGGGATTTACTAGAATCCATTCAAACTACAACTAAAAATCGCTAAATTTCCCAAACGATATGAACTTCAATTATAACCAAACTAAAAAATGAAAAGCTTAGGATTTATTGGAAAACTCATGTATGCTGGACCACTGGCTATGTTTGGAATTTTTCATTTCATGGGTGCAGAGAGTATGACAGGCATGGTTCCAGGTTTTTTACCTGTTCCTATCGTATTTGTCTATTTAACAGGTATTGCATTGATTTTAGCAGCAGTAGCCATCGTACTTGATAAGAAAGCCAAATTAGCCACTCAGTTACTTGGCCTTATGCTTGCTCTTTTCGCTGTATTAATTCATCTGAATGGTTTTGTCAACCAAGACCCTGTCGGCTCGTCGATGTTTTTAAAAGATATAGCTTTAGCCGGTGCTGCATGGTACATGAGTACTCATCTTTCCGACTAGTTTTTGCGGCATAATTAAAATAGACTGTAGTTTCCTAATTTTCTAAAATGAGCTGTGGAGAGTGGTGAGTCTCTTTCATTTTTGAAATACTTTCTTTTGCTCACCTCAAATAGGTTTTTGATCACCCCAGCGATCTCACCATCTCCTTTTATGCGTCTGCCAAATTCACTGTCATTGAGATTACCGTCATGCAGTTGCTTTACCTGATTGCTTATTTTTTTGAATCTGTCCGGGTATGTTTTGCTAAGCCAATCATTAAAGATTTTATCAATCTGACCATTTAATCTAACCACTGTATAACTGGCAAATTGAGCACCAGCATTTACTGCAGCTTTTAAAATTTCGGGCGTTTCATGATGATTTAGACCCGGAATTATCGGTGCGTTCATAATTCCTACTGGTATATTCTTGGAAGCAGTAACTCGATCGCCTTTAATTTCTTAGCTGCACTTGCTGTTCTTGGTTCCAATAACCTACGGAGATCTTCATTGTGCGTAGTTATCGAGAAAACTACTTTCACAAGGTCATATTTAGCCAGTTCCTCCAAAATATCAACATCTCGCTTTATAAGTGCATTCTTCGTAATAATACCAACCGGATTTCCATACTTCTCAAATACTGCCAGCAGGTTTCTGGTGATTTCATATTTTTTCTCCAGAGGTTGGTAACAATCAGTATTACCACTCAACATGATTACACGTGGAGAATAAGACGCTTTTAAGAACTCTTTTTCCAACAAACGAGGTGCCTCTTTCTTTACAATAATTTTTGATTCAAAATCAAGACCCGAACTAAACCCCCAGTATTGATGTGAATTCCTTGCATAGCAATAGACACATCCATGCTCACAACCCTGATATGGATTGATGGAGCTATCAAACTTGATATCAGGACTTTTATTCGTCGAGATTATCTTTTTAGGTGTTTCATAAAAAATCTGGGTTTTAGGTTTTTCAGAAAGAAACGCTTCATCAATCCCATCCTGATCATTGATGAATAGATAGTTAGCATTATAAATAGTTGGAAGGTTGATCTGTGCCCCTTTGCCCTTTAAAAATTCCATAAAGGAAAATTACTAAATATATTAGTATTTTCTTCTATTTGACATCAGATAGGCAGCGACAAACCCTACCACAGCCCCCATTAGATGAGATTCCCAACTAACTCTGGAATCCATTGGAAAAATACCATAAACCATCCCACCATAAAAAAATATGGTTACCGCACTCAATAAGACTGATTTAAAATTTCTCTTAAATATCCCATAAAAAACAAGGAAAGAAGCAAGTGCATAGATTAATCCAGATGCACCAATATGATAGTAAGGTCTGCCGAATATCCAAACCAGGATATTTGTAAAAAAATAGGAATACAGAAAGACTCTTGGAGCAATAGTTGCGTAAAAAAAGAATAGTGTACTTCCCAATACCAATAACGGTATCGTATTGGACATTAAGTGATTAAAACTGCCATGCAGTAGAGGCGCTGTCAAAATACCGATTAAACCACTGGTATCGCGTGGATATATACCAAATGAACCAAAATCTACCGGCAGGTAAAATTCTACCGTGAAGATTAGCCACATAAAAAAGCATAACCTTAAAGGTGGTACTATTCCGGTTCTATTCATTTGCTAATAAAAAACCCTGATCTGAAAACTCAAATCAGGGCCTTCAGTCCTATCTTTTATTCCTTATGAAGGATCGTTGATCATACGCAGCTCCATAAGCTTAGCTTCTTCATAGCTTACAGAAAGATATCCCAAAACGCCTCCAGATGCTTCCGCAATTTTCTTTGCCAAATCTCTCAAACTCGCGTGTAACTTAATGCCAAAATTCTTGTCAATCTTTGGTAGGATAAAGTTTAGCTTTCTAAGTTCGATGGAAACAGCCAGCGTACATTCTTCTGTATTATTTGGTAATGATTCCGAGAGTTTATTAAAGGAATCTTCAAATCGTTCACCTACTATTTTGTAATAGTCTGCCAACTGCTCTCTGGCCCTACTCTGCTTATTTCTTGCTACATCGATCGCTTGCTTTCTTTCGGTCTTATCAATTTTACCATCAGCTCCAGCTATTAATATAGACACTAAAACCGGTGCATTTAGCAAAACCTCAACCTCGTCTTCTCTTAATGATTCAAATTCAGGGATCATGCTTTTTACTTCAATTTTCGAGCGAAAATACTAAAATATATTTGTGTATCTGATTGTTTTCGATTTTCTATCACTTTTTGAATATGAGTGATTATTTACCTCGATATCACTAATTTTATTACCAAAAAGCTGGATATGGTTAAAATAGATTTTACGTATTTAGAAGTACTTGCCGAAGACGATGATGATTTCAAAAAGGAATATTTGGAAACCTTCGAAAGCAACTATACTACCTTGACTGAGAAAATGCTTACAGAGCTCAAAACCCAGGATTTTGTTGCGCTAGGGAAGACAGCACACCAACTAAAACCAACGGCAAAGATGATTCAGATTCCTTGTGGTGAAGAATTGGAGCACTTGCAGCATCACCCAGAAGAGGCTACCAAAGATAAAATTGAATCCATAAGATCAGAGTGTGAAGATGCTTATGGCCAATTGGTTAAGTGGGCAGGCCTTAAAGATTAATTAACTTTTAACTCAATTTTTTCACCTAGATACTTGGGTTTGCGTTGCAGAACGTAGAGATCTAAAACCGACATGGTTCTTGCTAAAACCTCTCGTGCAGCTAAGGCATTTCCTATTGGGCCACCTTGATCTGCAGAAACAGCGATAACCTTGATTCCAAAGTAATCGGCAATAAACAATGCACGATAACAATGAAACTGCTGTGTAACAATCGTAATGGCATCCTGACCAAATACTTCTTTTGATCGAACAACAGAATCCAGCGTTCTGAAACCGGCATAGTCCAGAGAAACCGCTGAATCTGGAAAAGATAGATCACTAAGGGCATTTAACATATCTATTGGCTCATTGTAATATTTCGAACCATTGTCCCCACTTACAATGATGTGTTTTATGAATCCTTTATGATGAAGCATTGCTGCTGTGCTCATTCGCTCTTTAAAAAACCTATTCTCTCCTCCAGTAACGGTCCGCTTACTTGTACCTAATACCAGCGCAACATCATTTGCAGTTACCTTTGATATATTGTAAATACGATCTTTCGTAGATAGTACCACCCATATATTCGTTCCTATCACAAACAGTGTTATGGATATGACTATCCAAATAATAAACTTAGCAAACTTCTTAAGCGGCATGAAGGGTGATTCAAGCTTTTAGTTCAAGTATTTTATCTGCTTCTCTGACAATCTTACGGTACCATTCTGCTTTTAGTTCCAATTTCTCTTTCTCACTGATCGATGGCCAGGAAGCCGATGTTCCCTTAAGAACAGTCAAACAAATGGCTGCACTTACAGACAAATTAAAACTTTCTGTAAATCCTGACATAGGAATATGCACTAATGCGTCTGCTTTCTGACATACTTCTTCTGAAATTCCCTCAGATTCAGTCCCAAATACGATAGCCGTTTTTTGTGTACTGTCTAATTCGTAAATAGACATAGATCCCTCATGAAGTGAGGTTGCAAATATTTTATAATCCTTCGCCCTAAGTTCATCAAAACACGTATCAACACTACTCTTCTTGCTTCTATGATGATGCATTGTGACCCATTTAGCAGCTCCATGCACTATCCGCTTGTTCACCGCATAACTGTTCTTATTCTTGATAAAATGCAGATCCTGTATACCTAAGCATTCGGCCGTTCTTAAAACTGCACTTATATTGTGAGGTTTATCGATATCTTCAAAAACGAGTGTAAGATGTCTTGTTCGTTGTGAGAGCACCTGATCAATTAGATCTTTTTTGTGATCTGAAACGAAGGGCTCCAGCACTTCTACAATTCGCTGATTAGTTGGATTCCCCATTATCTCCAAATAATCCTAACTGGTTTTTCTCCTCTTCCTCTATCTCATGTTTAATTTCATCTTTGATAGCTTCCAGATCTATTTTGGGTTTATCTGACTGGATGAGAGCAACCGAAACAACCTGCTGAACAGGTAGCTTATTACCAATGGCCTTCCATCCTTTGATATCAATCAGGCTCATCAAATCAAGCTTTTTTGTCTCGTGCTTTCTTCCGTCTTTATATTTTACCTCCACATCGGTTTCAATGCCTTTCGATATAAAAACAAGTTTTGAGCTTCTTGCTTCAGAGATGAAAGAAAAACGTTTATTGGCCGTGTTTGTCTCAATGATAAAGCGCTTGACATAATAGTTCTTGCTATCTCCATCGTAGTGCACTGCATTGAAAGAAGCACCCTCTTCTAATTTAAAAATGCCTAGCAGACTATTGAAATCATATCGATTGGTCAACTCAATTGAAGTCGTCTCGTACGTTCCATCCTTGTAAAATGCAACAATCTGATCATCGGATTTAAAATTCCCTAAATGATCACCTCTCTCTTCTCTATTAAGTCTACCCACGGTAGGATCATACCAGATGTCTACTCCTCCAAGTGTAGACCTTCCCTCCTCTTTAAGCACAATTTTTCGTACCGGATACTTAGTCAGAATATTACCTCCGGCACCTCGACCTTTGATTTCCAAATCAGCAAAATCAAAATCAAATACCTTCTTTCGTGCTTTGCTTGCTTGCGTTAGAGAAACAGTCAACACTTCAGCCTCTCCATTAGGATTTGCAGTGAAATAATGAACCTTTCCTTTATCGCCTTTCGTAAGGTCATAAGGACGATCTCTGGTGACTGAAAGCACCTGAAACCTCTTAACATAACTATTGCCGGATTTAGCATCTACGTACGCCATATTATAGACCATACGTTCATCATTTTTCTTAAATACACCAGCATACAAAATCTCCTTACCAACGAATACTTTATCCTGGATTTTAGTCACTACGCACTTGCCGTCTTTTGTAAATGCAATGATGTCATCGATATCCGAGCAGTCACAAACAAACTCATCTTTCTTTAATCCAAATCCAATAAATCCGTCTTTTCTGTTGACATAGAGCTTCGCATTATTTGCTGCAACTACCGTCGTATTGATGGTGTCAAAATGGGTGATCTCTGTTTTCCGTTCTCTGCCTTTACCATACTTATCAAGCAGCCTTTGATAATATTCAATAGTAAACTCGATGATATGGTCAAGGTTATAATCCACCTGCTCAATCTTTTCTTCAAGCTCCTTGATCTGTGCATCTACTTTACTTGTATCGAAACGAGTAATACTACTTAATGGCTTATCAATCAGTCTTTTATAGTCATCGGTTGTAATCTGCCGATAGAAAACATCAAAAAATGGAGTAAAGAGTCCATTCAATACCTCATAGCATTTTTGCATATCTTCTGAATTTTCATAATCCGGATGCTTATACATTCCCTCATTGATGAAGATCCTGAGCAGATTGGTAAAGAATATTTTTTCCTTCAACTCCGCTTTTTCTATTTCAAGCTCTTGTTTGAGTAGATTCTGGGTTTGATCTACAGATTGCTTCAGAATGTCTGTTATACCCAAAAATTGTGGTTTGTCATTAACAATAACACAAGCATTTGGAGAGATGGATACTTCACAGTCGGTAAATGCATACAGGGCATCCATGGTAATATCCGGTGAAGTGCCTGGTGCCAGACTCACTTCAATCTCAATGTCTGCAGCGGTATTGTCTACCACTTTTTTGATCTTTATTTTGCCCTTATCATTGGCCTTGACAATGGATTCAATTAAGCTCGAAGTGGTGGTACCATAAGGAATGTCCTTGATGATTAAGGTTGATTTATCTCTTTCTTCAATGGAGGCTCTAACCCGTACTTTACCACCTCTTTTTCCATCATTATAATCGGTAACATCCACCTTGCCTCCTGTAAGAAAATCAGGATACAGTTTGACCTTTTTGCCTTTTAATGTGGCGATACACCCTTCCAGAATCTCACAAAAGTTATGGGGTAGCATCTTAGTGGACAATCCAACGGCAATACCTTCAACCCCTTGAGCTAAGAGCAGTGGAAATTTAACAGGAAAAGTGACCGGCTCTTTCTTTCGACCATCGTAAGAGAGTTGCCACTCCGTTGTCTGAGGATTGTATAGTACTTCCAGCCCAAACTTGGATAGTCTTGCTTCAATATACCTTGGCGCTGCTGCCGAATCACCTGTTCGCACATCCCCCCAGTTTCCCTGAGTGTCTATCAGTAAGTCTTTCTGACCAAGATTGACAATTGCATCAGCGATGGACGCATCACCGTGCGGATGGTATTGCATGGTGCTTCCAATAATGTTAGCAACTTTATTGTATCTCCCATCATCCATCTCCTTCATGGCATGAAGAATTCTTCGCTGCACAGGCTTGAGTCCGTCATTGATGGCTGGAACAGCTCGCTCCAAAATCACGTATGAAGCGTAATCAAGAAACCAGTTCTCATACATCCCTGAAAGAGGGATCACATCATGTAGTTCTTCTTCGCTTTCGTGTTCTTCTCCCATTTATTCTTTCCTATTTATCTAGGGATATTGTTATTGATTAGTTATTATCAATTCTTCCACCAGTGATTTACATGTTTGATACTCTTCTATTGCGAGGCTTTTACTTCTCCTCCAGACTGACGAGTCATCCTTACCCAGCTTCTTTGCAAGCTCTTTATAATCTAACCCATTCAAAAAACCTGAGACAGTAGCCCGATCTTTAGGTTGCCAGCTATCAATAAAATGCTGAGCCAGCTTAAAAGTCTTGAGTAAATAAGAGGTCATCTGTTCATTGGCAAGAGAGACATAAAATCGGGTTGATTCTTTCTTCATCTCTTCTAATTTTTTACGTGCTTTGGTGAGACCTTCACCTAACATTTTATGAGCAGACTCTTTGTTAATTTCTGTATCTATTTTCCCTTCTACAATCACATATCGTAGCTTAAACTCCCACTCATTCTCTACAATCAATTCTTCCATCGTAAATATCATTGCTATAGCACTTGATAGTTTATCGACTACTCCCTGAAACTCATCCCCCAGGGTAATCGTGAGTGGTGATAGGATAGAATCATAGAATATTTGATTCGTAAACTTCACCAGTTCCTGAAACTTATCCATCAGCTCCTTTCCATCAAAATCATGGCTATCAACCACATCTGACATCAATATGATGTTGTCATCTCCTCTCACAATTCAAATGGTCCTGAGAAGCAAGATTGAAAAAAAAGAAATCAACTGAAATCCCAAAGCAAACCAAGAATATCTATAGTACTTAAATTTCAAATCAGCAATTCCAGAAACCTCGTAAGCTTGGTATAAGATATCTCGTAAGTGATCTTCGTCTGTTGAATTATTAAAAGTATCGATATACTCACTTGCCTCTACTTTTTCTCTTATATGCTTGTAATAAATTAATTTCTTCACATTATTACCTGTTTTAGAAGCAAATCGAGGCAGAGACGACAGAAGGGCAAAAAATACAAAGACTATAAAAAAAATAAAGAATAGAATTAATAAGATGAATAGGGTTTGTCCATTTAAAATAATTTCATCAAAATTCGCAAACATATATGTCACAAGCACTCCACTTATGACAGATGTGAATTTTAACTTCGATTCAGAGAGCTTGATCATCTCTTGATTATTAAGGAATATTTTCCATGCTATCTCAATTTTCTTATCAATCTCCATAACAGTTTCTTAAGCAGTTACTTCCTCTTCGATTAGATCTTTCTCTACCCTCAATTTATCTATGATGAATTGCTGACGATCCGGCGTATTCTTACCCATATAAAACTTAAGTAAATCAGCTATACTGGTGTCCTTTTGAAGGATGACCGGCTCCAAACGAATATCCTCTCCGATAAATCCGGCAAATTCATTGGGAGAGATCTCTCCTAACCCTTTAAACCTGGTAATCTCCGGTTTATTACCCAGCTTATTTACTGCACGTTGCTTTTCCTCTTCTGAGTAGCAATAAATCGTTTCTTTTTTATTCCGCACCCTAAAAAGCGGTGTATCCAATATGAAAATGTGATTGTTTCGTACCAGTTCCGGAAAAAATTGTAAAAAGTAGGTGAGCAAGAGTAAGCGTATGTGCATACCGTCAACATCAGCGTCAGTTGCGATCACAATCTTTCGATAACGTAAACCTTCTAGTCCATCCTCAATATTTAATGCATGCTGTAATAGGTTGAACTCTTCGTTTTCATAAACCACCTTTTTGGTATGACCAAAACAGTTAAATGGTTTACCTCTCAGAGAAAAAACAGCCTGTGTTTGAACATCTCTTGACTTGGTTATGGAGCCACTTGCACTATCCCCCTCTGTGATGAAAATCATGGTCTCATCTTTCACTTCATCATTCCCTTTCTTATCATTGAAATGGATCCTGCAATCCCTCAATTTCTTATTGTGAAGATTCGCCTTTTTAGCGCGTTCATTTGCTAGTTTCTTAATACCGGCAATCTCTTTTCTTTCCCGCTCAGATTGCTGGATTCGTTTAAGTAAGGCGTCCGCAACATCAGCATGTCTATGCAAATAATTGTCTAGCTCTGTTTTCACAAAGTCGTTGACAAAGGTCCGCATTGTTGGCCCTTCGGGTCCAACATTCTGAGAACCTAGCTTGGTTTTAGTCTGACTCTCGAAAACCGGTTCCTGTACTCGTACCGCTATGGCTCCTACAATAGAGGATCTAACGTCAGCGGCATCAAAACTCTTATTGTAAAACTCACGGATGGTTTTAACGATCGCTTCTCTAAGTGCAGCCAGATGTGTCCCTCCCTGGGTAGTGTATTGACCATTGACAAATGAATAATATTCTTCCCCGTATTGGTTGGAATGGGTTAATGCCAGTTCAATATCATTCCCACGCAAATGGATGATCGGATATCGTAGATTCTCTTCATCGGTCTTTCTGGATAATAGATCTTTCAATCCATTTTCCGAATGAAATTTCTTTCCATTAAGGATAATCGTTAGACCAGCATTGAGATAGGCATAATTCCACATCAGGTTTTCCAGGTACTCTGGAATAAAATGGAAATTCTTAAAGACATTTCCGTCAGGTTCAAAAATGGTTCGTGTACCATTTCGCTGCTCTGATTTTTCAATCCGGGCATCATTCGTTATTTCTCCTTGCTCAAACTCAGCCCGCTTCGTTTGTCCATCACGGAAACTCTGTACTTTAAAATAATTCGAAAGTGCATTAACCGCTTTTGTTCCTACTCCATTCAGACCTACCGATTTCTGAAAAGCACCTGAATCATATTTGCCACCTGTGTTAATCTTACTCACACAATCCACCACCTTACCAAGGGGAATGCCACGACCGTAATCCCTGACCGTCACACGATGATCGGTTACCTTCACTTCAATCGTTCGACCATGCCCCATCATGTGTTCATCTATGCTATTGTCTACGATCTCCTTAACAAGCACATATATTCCATCATCCGGTGAACTTCCATCTCCTAACTTGCCGATATACATCCCAGGTCTTAATCGGATGTGCTCTTTCCAATCTAGGGATTTGATACTATCCTCGGTATAAATCGCTTCAGCCATTGAATTCTTGTTGCTTATTTGAATGCTAACTAAGCCTCAAAGTAATGATAAAAATCCAATACTGACACGTAACAACTTACGGATTACAAGCATCTTTACTTGAAATAATTCAATTTAATAACCTGTAAAAGAGGAGGTTTTATGATTTTTTAAATACTAAAAAAATTAGCCCCAGTACCCAGGCAATTAAAAGTATTGGACCTATAAAATTGAGATACCCATAGCTTTCAGGACTGATATGGGTGGCATTATTCCACACACCTACAAACCCCACCAATAAGGCAAAATAGAAATTGACAATGAATATCAGAAAGCTTAGCCAGGCTTTAAGAAGTCCCTGAATGGATTTAAAACCCACGTTGATGATTAATCGCAAGATGATGTTCACGATAACAAATGCAATCAAAACCTGGTAGAAAAAGGTCTGTTTATGTACAGAAGAGATTCCCTCTATATTTAAGTCAACGCTTATTGGTAAATAGGCATAAACCAACAAAAGAATGACTGCAAAAAGTAAGGTAGAAAAAATGGTTAGAACTTTGATTGCTTTAATCATTCGGCAAATCTAATTCCAGCCTTATTAAATCATCCACTTCATGATTAATTTTGAGCCAATAGTGTCCTAAACATTTGGTATTTATAAGAAAGATAAGTCAAATTGAGT
>CAYWOQ010000086.1:0-11237 GCA_964459925.1 uncultured Roseivirgaceae bacterium | reverse complement strand
AACTTTGGGATACTTAATACACACCTCCTTTTTCAATCGTTTAGGACGCTATTGGGGTACCATAAAGGTTCAATTATGACCAAACTCAAAACTCAACCTAATGATCTTGATGTACAAGATTTCATCTTATCTGTTGATAATGAACAAAAACGGGAAGATTGCCAAGTTTTATTAAAAATGATGGAAAGAATCACAGGAGAAAAACCTGTCATGTGGGGCGATTCAATTGTGGGCTTTGGTAACTATCATTTCAAGTATGAAAGTGGTCGAGAACTAGATTGGATGCTTTCTGGTTTTTCACCTCGAAAACAAAACCTAACCGTCTATTTGATGGGAGGATTTCAAAATCAGGAAGCTTTATTAAAAAAAATAGGTAAAGCAAAAAATAGTGTTGGTTGTCTCTATATAAAGAAATTGGTTGATATTGATTTAGAAGTTCTTGAAGAGATGATTAAACTTTCAGTGGAAACAGTTAAAAAAAGATATGCGGACTACAATTAATCTAGTTGTACTTCTTTATTCTTTTACCCTTCTATCTCAACGTGTATCGTTTGAAGATCCCAATCTTACGTTTAGTTTTTTTAAGCCAAAAAATTGGATAGTTGTCGATGATGGCTATTACATCAAGGTGTCTCCAGCCATGAGAGATACCGCCTTTACGTATCTAACCATCACCTACTTCGACCCCCCAGAACCTTCTAGTAATTCAGACGGTACTCATTTTGCAGTAGTCGAACTGGAAACACCAGCAAAAAATGAATTCGCATCCTATATGCTAATGGAGGACGGGGTAAATATCCTGGGATTTGATGTACGCCCTAAGCGGTCCCTGATTGAAAAAAATGACCTGCCTTTGGAAAGAAGATTTTATGATTTTTATCGACAGAATAAAAACTGGGAAATAATCACATCTGCTCATGCAGACGAATTCGGAAAGTACAATAGGACCTTCAATAGGATTTTGAAATCAATCCGAATTGAACCTGAAAACACCGATTAAAACAACCCTACTCCGATACCCACACGAATTCCCCATGGACTTCTGTAAGGGCTTGGTTCGTTTTCCACGTATAAGACATTATACAATACCATCGTATTAAACGCCGAATTTCTACCAATCCGGTTAGAAAATCCTAAACCAAAAAAGAGACTATTGAAACCTAATCGATTAGTATTTTCAAAATCTTGCTGGAAAGACAAACGCTCAAACTCTCCATATCCGAAAAACTGTTCAGTCAGATTATACCTGTTAAAAACACTCCATCCGTAATTTGAGATTGTCTCACCAATATTGGTAAACCTTACATATTGATAGGTAAGTCCAATACCTGCTGAATATCGATCGGTTATTTTATAACCAACTTGAGGTGAAATGCTGATATTCACAAAATCAGTACCAGCACTAAATCCACCACCTCCTCCATAATAGATGCGATCTGAGAGTTTGTTTTGGCTAAATGCTACGGAAGCCGATAAGAGTAAAAAAATCGAGGTTAAAAACTTCATTCCTTTTTTACGATAATAAACAAATCCTCGTTTTCTTTCTTCATTAAATATTTCTCTCTCGCTAGTTTTTCAAGTAATTCAGGGTTGCTTTCTAAAGCAGCTCTATCATTCTTCACTTCTAATATTTGTTCCTGATAATAATTCTTTGCTTTGAGCAATTCACTTTTTTTGGAAGATAGTTTTGACTGTAGAAACAGGTCATTGCTGTCTATAAATGCAAGCCAGAATATAAAAAAAAGACTTGATAGAAAATAGAAACTCTTTAGAATGGGAGGTAGCTTTTGAACTAAATTCTTCATCTGTATTGCTTTATATGAGTGGTTTCTATTTTTCAAGCATTACAGTACCACAAAAATAGAGTTTTTCTTGATTATTCCTTTTTTTGAAGCATCATTCTGGCAACTAGTACGAATACTATTGCCGCCAGGATAAATAACAAAGCAGCCAGTAGCTTCTTCACCATAGCAAATGCGAGGATAACCAGAACAAATCCAAGAATCAGGTATAAATTTCTATTATTCAACATAGCTCTCAGTGTAACGAGGAAAACTGGTAAGTTGGTTGTACTTTTCGTCCCTTTTTTCCCAAATAAAGTTATTAATTCCATTGGTAATAGCAATATATTTAGAATTCAAAACTTTATTGTATTCAGAAACCTGGTTTAGTACTTTACTTTCAATTGTTACATTGGTTGCCTTGCACTCTACCACCAGAAATATCCCAGAATTTCTATCCAGAACCACAATATCTGATCGCTTTTTGTTTTTAAAATATGAATGGCTATGCTCTAGCCTTATGAGACCTTTTGGATAATTTAAATGCTGGATCAACAAATTCAGAAAATGCTGCCTAACCCACTCTTCGGGAGTCAGAACAATCCATTTTTTCCGGACGAGACAAAATACTTCCTGGTCTCTGATCCGTATATCAAACTTGGGAAGTTTGAGTTGTTCCATTTTTCATCCGTACTTGTGAAAGAAACAGTATTCCTATAATAAAAAAAGAGGCGAGTGCAAGTGTACTATTTCTCATACTTCCGGTTACTTGTTCTATATATCCATAAACAAACGTTCCTATAACGATAGAAATATTAAACGTCACGTCGTAGAAACTAAAGAATGAGGCCGTATCAATGGTATCCGCGGGCATAATCTTCGAATAAGTTGCTCGAGATAACGATTGAATTCCACCCATCACTAAACCAACAACAGCAGCTAATCCAAAAAATTGAATTTCAAATTCAATCGTGTAGGCATAAATACAGCAACCGATCCAAATAACAATCATGGTGAGAAGTGAAAAGATATTACCTTTTTTTTGGGATAAAAATGCAAAGAAATATGATCCCGCAATAGCGAGAAATTGAATCAGAAGTACAGTCATAATTAATTTAGAAGCTTCCATTTTTAATTCCTTAGAACCAAATGTGGCCGCCAGATACATAACTGTCTGTACTCCCATATTATAAAAGAAAAAAGCAAGAAGGAACTTTCGAATTCCATCCATTTTCTTCAATTGACGCCAAACAATCCTTAATTCTTTGTAGCCATTGGTTAAGTAATGTCCCTCAGGTTTACGTCCATGGGGGTTTTCTGGCAATTTCGAAATGGCGTATAGTGAAAAAGCAATCCACCAAATTCCGACCGTCAAGAATGCAATCCTGGATGCAATCCCTTCATCAGCCAGACCAAATGAATCGTAATATTGAATAACCACTAAGTTGAGTATTAACAGAATAACTCCACCAATGTAACCGTAGCTGTATCCCTTGGCACTCACAATATCCCGTTTGTCTATTGTGACAATCTCATTTAAGAAAGCGTCATAAAAAACAAGACTTCCGGAATATCCTACACTAGCTAATACAGAACATATGATTCCCCATTCAATGTTTTTACCGGTAAAAAAGAAAAGTCCAATACACGAGAAAGAACCAATAAACATGAAAAGACGTAAGAAGAATTTCTTTTTACCTGCATAGTCAGCAATGCCCGAAAGTAAGGGTAAAATGATCGCCACCAATAAAAAAGAAACAGATAGCGCGTATGAGTAAAGGACGGAATTAACAATTTCAAATTGAAAAAACAAAACCTTATCTCCCCCATTTTGATCTACTGCAACTGCCTGATAATAGATCGGAAAAATAGCTGAAGTGATGGTCAAAGAATAGACAGAATTGGCCCAGTCATAAAGGCACCAGGCATTAATCGTTTTCTTATCGTTGAGCATTTATTTTCTAGATGATGCTGAATTAAGTGAGGCAATATAACCAACCAGAATTGATTAAAACGCCAAGCTACAGATTACACATTAGTTATAACTAACCAGTTTTCGGGAGTCAAAATACCACAAACTGGGTATTGACAGGGAGTATTAGATGGTATTGCTTTGTATAAATTCTACGATTAAGTTCTATGAATGTATTAAAAGACCATACGTATCCTAATAGATACGTCACATTGATGAGCAAGGTAGTTTTGATAATCTTGTTTTTCATTTTGCTGGTTGTTTGATTTCGCTCTGTCTAACCACTTCTACCGTTAAACATTTATTAGGGACACCATTTTGGTGTCCCTTTTTATGTTCGATCCGCAATCGATTCTTTAGTTTTATGTTTTTATGCATCCGACTGTTTCCTAGTTGATGCCTTATGTTTTAGATGGATTAAAACCAATCAATTAAAAATGAAAATGATCAAAAAAATCCTTGTCGGACTATTAATCCTAATTGTCGCATTATATCTAGGAATCTCCTTCATGCTTTCCAACCGAGTGCTGACACCAGAAAATACTTCCTTAGAAGAAGTGATTGCCGATATGCCGGAGGATTGGGGCACCACCTATGAAGAAATGATGTCATTATTACCTAAACCAGAGGTGGTAAACATTTCCGGATTTGAAGGGATTGAACTCCACGGTCAATTCTTTGATATTTCAGAAGAAAATAAATGCCTTTACATCTTTGTACATGGTTGGGGAAGAAACTGGGCCAATATGCTCAAATACTATCCTATGGTAGATGAATGTGGATGCGATGTGTTAATGTACGATCACAGAGTGCACGGAGCAAGTGGCGGTGAGTATCCAACAGGCGGGATTAAAGAAGCAGAGGATTTACTACTAGTGACCGAATGGATGAGTAGAAATAAAGGATTTAAATGGCACCAAATTGCCTGGCTGGGAAGCTCATGGGGTGCTGCTACATCTCTCACCGCTGGTGCCGCTGACAAAGACCCTGCATTTATCGTAGCAGATGCGCCTTTTCAAGATTGGTATTCAGCAGTTTTTGAAAGAGCCATTAGAGATTACGGGGCTGGAATAAAAGCGATTGCTCCCGGTGTTATGCAAGTTGTTAATATGAGAGCTGGAGTGAACTATAAAGACGCAAGTGCAAGAGAAAAAGCTAAAAATATTAAGGAGCCAGTTTTATTGATTCATTCAGAAGGGGATCTGGAAACAAGTTCTGAACAATCTGTAAATATTTCCAAAAACCTAAATAAAAGATCTGAATTCCATCATACTCAATGGGGAAACAATCACGTAAGGGATGTATTGAACAATACCGATGAAATGAAGAACCTTTTAATACAATTTATTGAAAAGAATAATATTGAGTCATTCCTGCCACCTAATGAAGTAGATTCAACCGCATTGACTGAGACATTAGCATTAGAAAACTAGATATCTATCCCGTTCGCCATTAACTCTGCAAGAAGTGGAATTGAACTCATGATGATGAGCTCTATTATGATCACTTTCCGAATGTTTTTTTGAGAAGGTAGTGAAACGTTTTCAGGCCTTTCAGCTTTGTACTTTTTCTTTGTTCTAGCAAATAAAATTGTTGGATATAATGATAAAAGTCCAACTACAATAAACAGGGAGAACTTTATATTGAATAAAGTATTAAAAGCATAATAGTCATAGCCCTTCCCAAAATTCATCCAGTTCAATAGACCTGTTGTTACAACAATGATGGCTGCAACGCCATATAAAGCATCTATTTTACTTAGCTTTTTTACTATGTCATAGCTCACTTGTTCCTTTACCAACATTAGCTCTGCTACGAGACAACAAAAAATCACAACAATAAAAATGAGATGGATATAGGTATTTACCGAAAGTGCTAACATGAAATGAAAACTGATTTAATTGGGTTTTGTTGATTTTATTACGCAAGGCATAATTTCTTTCATTCTGAAGAACTTAAGTCAAGGCGGTATAACTTTAAACCAAGCATTCACCAAATGAGCCGAAAAAATAAATCTAAATTCAGAAAATGGATCATTATCCCTGGCTCAATCCTCATACTGACCTGCGGGTTGGTCTTTATTTCACTAAGCCTTGGAAGAAATTATGCCGATGATATTCTTGGAGAATTGGTAGCCAGACAAACCAAAGGTTATTACTCTCTTGCATTTGTTGATCTGGAACTAGATGTAATTGATCGTCAGATTAGTGTTAAAAATTTATACCTAAAAGCCGATTCATCAAAAATTTCAAAAGCTACCGGGCTCACAACACTGTATGACGTTCAGCTAGAAGAACTGGTCATCAACTTTAAATCATTGTATAAATTCTATTTTCAGAAGCAGCTGGAAATTGAAACCATGCGAATCGTTGATCCTGAAATCAGATTACAACGAATTGGAGATGCTGAGACCTCTTCTTTTAGTTTTCAGACCGGAAACATGTATAAGGCGATTTCTGATTACCTGACGGTACTGAAAGTAGATTATTTTAGAATACAGGATGGAGACCTCAATACCGGTCAGTTTTCTTTAGGAAATATTGACTTTCAGGTGCAAAACCTATTATTAGATTCTGTAGTCAGAAATGACGTCTTTTATTCTGAAACCATTTTTTTGGAGATCACAAATCAAAAATTCTTTCTTCCAGATAGTATTCATGAAATATCCTTTGAAAGGTTTATTCTTTCTACCGAGGATTCTATTTTGAGGTTTGAGAATTTTGCAGTGCACCCTACCCTTACTTCTGGTGTTAGTTTTGATGCTGATAATGACTTTAATGTTTACGACATTTTTATTCCTTCTCTTTCCTTAAAAGGAATTGATTATCAATCCGCTTATAAAAATGATCATTTAATCATTGATGAATTAACGTTTGCACAGCCAAAAGTATTTGTTGAAGATGAAACGCACGGTAAGAGAGAAAAAAGGGATGATGACAATTCATTATTGCATTTACTATTTACTGTTTTTCACAAAATCGACATTGGAAAGTTTGAAATAGAAGCATCAGAAATTGATCTAAAAATCAACAATGATGAAACCAAACAAAGGCTCAAGTCAAAAGAGACCAACCTTGCATTTTATAACATAAGTCTGGACACCAATAATTATCAATTCAATAAGCGGGTCGAGTATTTTGAAGACATAGAAATGACGATTAAGGATTATGACTATCTCCTGCCTGATAGTATCCATAAGGTCTATTTTGAGTCGCTATCCATAAGCTCAAAGGATTCCGTGCTTAAAATCGATGATTTAAATATTTCAGGTCAAAATCCTTCATCTGACCGAAAAGCTATTTCACTGGCTATTCCCCAAATTCAGTTCAATGGTCTGGACTACATAGGTCTTGTCAATAAGAAGCTCAAAGCAAATCAATTCACCGTCAACAACTTGTCTCTTAGCCTAGCTGCTTTAGCATCAGATACTACCACTACCACAAAGCCGAATTTGCAAAATATGTATCAAAAGCTTGAACCATTTTTTGAAGAAATTTCTATCAATCAATCTCAAATAGCAATTGGTAATCTTAGGCTTTCTCAAGCACTGCAGATAGGAAGTGCCAATGTTGGAATTGAAGATCTTGCCATCAATGAAAAAACGCATTCACTAAGAGACCTTTTTGAAAGATCGAACATTCAACTAAATAATATCAAAATAGATCGAGACAGTATACAAATATCAGGTGAAACAGCAACCATCAATCAAGATCTCACGGAAGTTCAATTAAAAAAATGGGATATTAACGTTCAAACGAAAGAAACAGGTTTGAATGCCTCATTTGAATCCCTTTTGATGACCGATTTATTTCCTGATAGCCTGCTTCAAGGAAACTTGATGTCATTCAGAAAGGCCATACTCGAAGAACCAGACATTCAAGTAGAAAGACACAATTCAGGCGAGTCTTCAAAGAAGATGGAATTGGTAATTGAAAAAGAAATCATTGTTAAAGATGGTAGGGTTAACATATTGTTGGACTCACTCATGCTCTCCATTGGGCAAGTGGATGTAGATTTTTATCTGGGTGACAGCACGGCTATTCATACAATGAATGCAAATCAAATTGAAGCGAGCTCCATAAAAAACAATCATCGGCTATTGCTGGACAATTGGTCATACGACACGCTAAAAGATGAAATGTACTTCGAAGGATTGTCCCTTCAACCCATTGATCCCAGAGACTCTTCCGGAACGCTTATTAACGGGAACATACCCCTGTTGAAATTTCATGGTTTTGCTCAGGAATACCTGCTTCGGGAGAAAAAGCTAATCGCAGAAGAATTAATGCTCAAAAACCCTGAGGTTATCACTCACTTAGTCCAAAGAAACCAAAGAAGAAAGGCTGAATCGGATTTCATGATATTGCTTGATCAAATAACACTTGATTCGGGTCAATTCTTGGTTTCTGGAGTCAGTGAAGCAATCGATAATATCTCCATCTCAGATTTTCAAGTATCCATGTTTGGTCTCAATTATCCCACCTCAAACCTCTCTTTCTATGCTGATTCACTAATTCTTAAAAGCTCGGCAATTCTGCCGTCCTTAGTCTCGGGTGATCAACTAAATACCGGATCATTCACTTATCATTCTAACATAGGTAAATTGTCTTTTGACTCTATCTATTACAAAAAAAGAGACGAATCACTAGAAGTATTGCTCCCTACATTTTCCACTTATGAAATGGATATCGACTTGCTTCTTCAGGATGGATCAATTAAAGCCAACGCTTGGCAATTTAATCATCCTCAATTGTCCATAATTAGTCATTCAAACAAAGAAAGTGAAACTAAAGAGCCCATCGTTTTGCCCATTGACATAGGGGATGTCAGTTTTGATAATTTCAAACTTAAATACCTAAATACATCTACTCAAAAGGATTACCTCATTGACTCAGTAGATATCAATGTGAGTGGATTGACTAATGTAGATACACTTTTTGTCATCGATTTAATCAATGACATGAACGACTACACGGTTTCCGGGAAAACGTTGAATTTACCTATTAATGAATTCTACGCTTTTGGATCTGGGAATTACCAATACTCTTCCAGCAGCAATCAATTGACTGTGGAAGATGTGCAGCTTATTCCTCTCTATGATAAAAGAGCATATTCGGGAATGATTGAAAACCAATCAGATTGGTTTGATGTCTCGATTGAATCATTAGATGTACAAGGACTCGATTCTAAGCAAATACTTTCAGATTCGGCATTGAATATTCAACATATAGAACTTACTGGTGCTGAGTTATATGTCTACCGTGACAAAAGGCTACCTTTTCCTGAAGATCAAATGGGTTATTTGCCACAGGAGCAGATCCGATCGATTCCTTTTCCACTCCTAATCGACACCCTTTTATTTAATGGAACTGTGATCTATGAAGAACATCCGGATGATTATGAAATAACTGGAATTATTTCTTTTGATAACATGGAGGCACAAATCCTTCATCTAACAAATGATGAATCAAAAAATAATGAAACCATGCAGCTTAAAGCATCCGGACAAATTGTAGAAGAAGGTGCCTTTGATGTCAATGTACTATTTGAATTAGGGAGACCAGATAACCGATTTAGTTTTGATGGAAATGTTCGGGACTTGCCATTGGATTCTTTAAATCAAATGCTTGGGCCTGTTGCAAACGTGAACATTAGAAGCGGATATGCAGAAGAGATCGATTTTCAGTTCACATCTAACGATACACTAGCTGTAGGTGACATGGTCTTTCTTTACAAAGACCTCAAGCTCAAGGTGCTGAATGCAAAAAAACACGAAGCTAATTTTGGGAGTGGTTTGATGAGCTTCTTTGCAAACACCTTCGTCATACGAAGCAAAAATCCAAGATTTCTATTTCCACGAAAGGGAACAGTTTATTTTAAAAGAGATACTAGCAAGGCTGTTTTTAATTATTGGGGCAAAAGCATTCTAAGTGGAGCTGTCAGCAGTGTAGGAATACACAAGTCTGACAGGGCTGAGAAAAAGGATGAAAAGCTACAAAAAAGACAAGAACGGGATTAACCTTTAATAGCTTTCGCTTTATCTGAAGGTCTGGAAGGAGATCCAACCACCAACCACTTGCCATCGGTCTGTTTTTCAAGTGATATCTGGATATACGTTGTATCTGTCCAATAAATCAATAAAGCTTTCTCATTTTCATTATCTACTACCTTTTCGCCATACAATTTATATTCAAACGTATCCCGTATTTCGCACTCGCCCATTTCAACACACCGAATTTCGATTCCATTTGCCCGACCATCTGTAACTAATACCTTCGTAGCCTCAGCATAATTACCTGTGTAAAAATTTTCAGCATAATACTTAGCAACCGCCTGAACATCTTTCCTATCAATGTCTTGGCTGAATGAAGTGAAATAGAAGACAAAAAGTAGTGCGAGGAATAATAATGACTTTCTCATAATACAAATTAATGAAGATTCCGGGTTAAATGATCGGTTAAATGGATTTGTTCAACGAACTATTCGGTGATTAAAAATTTGTTAACCAAGGCGATAATAATGGCAAATAGTATTCGATAGGCGACGTAGAAAGCTACTAATACCCCAATAGCCGAAGTATCCAATGGAAAGTGTAGTTCTTCATGTGGCCAAAAATAGTAATCCCATATTGGTCCTGTTAGTCCTAAATGAATCAAAAACGAAAGAGTAAATGCGATGATTTCCGCGACAATTGATGGAACCCTAATTACCAGTAATCCATTGGCGATAAAGTAGATACTAAAAGCCACAGTGAGTGTAGATACAAAAGAAAATAAAAACCAATCAGTCGGGTATGTTTCAAAGAGTGTACCTGGCCTAGAGATATGATTAAAGTAATCATAGACACTGTAACTGATCAAGAAGACGAAAAACCAAAACCAGTGGGATAAAAAGTACCTTCTCATATTTCTGGCCACAAAAATATTTGACCAGATTCAGATTCATTAACATTTAATTAAATAATTTTTAACATTGGTCATGTAGAATACCTTAAGGTTAGCATCAATAAATAATTAAAGAAATGAACATCCACCGGCACCTAGTTTCTGTATTGATTCAATTAGGCGCATTTCTACTATGTATTTGGATGGCTGACCAAATGAACGCGGGTCATTGGGGATTTGCTTTAAGTGTCAACTTTTTATTCATGATTGCTTTTACAGTCATTTTTGACAAAATCATTACCCCTCAGTTGCTGAGAAATTACTTTCTCACAAAGCATTTCGAGCATAATGGAAAAATTTACACATGGCTCGGTGTAAAGCAATACAAGTTCATATTAAAATTAATTGGATGGGGTAAAATCATTAGGAAAAATCAACCCATTAGGAAAAGTCTTGAATCACTCAAGAAGTACATGATATGGACACAAGGATCAGAAGCCATTCACTTATTTGCTTCTTTTTATGTTTTTGTGTTTACAATATGGGTTGAACCTCGATTATGCATTAGGATTTAATAATTAGTCCAAAAAGTTTGATTCT
>CAYWOQ010000085.1:1496-11812 GCA_964459925.1 uncultured Roseivirgaceae bacterium | reverse complement strand
CCCTTCCATCCTTATTCGTAGCTGAACCTGATGCGGCAACACATGCATTCTAACGCCCAACTATCATCCGTAAGCTGGACTTTTCAAATATCTATAAAAGTATCCAGTTCCAGCAGCCTTTGCAAGTAGCTCAGTAAGCTTATGGATGATAGTGTTTGTTAGCATCCTTCTAGTTAATCTCTGCGTAATTGTGATAAATACATTTCGGAAGTGTTATAAAGAAAGTTTGAGTCTCTTCATCCGAAATTCTATCTCCGCGATGTTCAAAAAACAATTTTCCCTGTGGATTTTTGAAAGCAATTAATGAGTATTCCTTCAATAGTATAAAAATATCTCTACTATCTTTTTCAAATTCAAGGCCATTAAGGTATTCGCAAAGCTTCCCCTTGGTTAAATGAGGATGATTTGAGATATGAGAGAATACTTGATTGAACAGAAGGTTTATTTCATTCTGGGTGAAGTTTAATCCAAGTTCGTTTTTGATCTCGACAATATTGGCGTTTATATACTTCCTGAGCAGGAGTTTTACTGTTTCAGGTTGTAAAGGAAATTGATAGTCTTTGAGCCCAACGTTTGATAAAAATAGAATCAAGTCCCTTGGCCTATAAAAGGTAAAATCTAATAAATATTTGAACGAAGACTTATTGAGATACTCATATGAATCATCTGGAATCAATGTTGACCATGGATCAAAAGTGTCATAAGAAATATCATGTGAATCGAAATTGAGAGCAATTCGCTTGTTAATAAAGCTTTTTAGATTCGTTACGTTTTCATCCAACTTAAAAGTTTGATGGTCATACCAGTTTATTGGGATTTCATAGCTGGAGAATATCTTGGCAGTATCTGGAAAACTTGACTCAATCTTTCTTTTGATGTCGTCTCTTAAAAATACTAGAATCTTGGATTTAGATCCTTTCAATACATCATTGTTGTAGGTTTTGGTGATTCTAAGCAGTTCCGTGATCATTCGCTGCTTTGATTCATTTTCTTGGAAGGTGATATCTAAATCATCAAACATTAACCAGAATTCTTTGTCTTTGTTGACATCATATTTGATTATTGTTTGTACTACTTCTCTTAAAGCTGGTATTAGTTGATGGAAGGGAGCCTTAACCTTTTTAGTACCGAAATGATTTTTGAAAATCCCACCGAAAACATGTCTTAAGGGTTCAAATGTTACCTCATAGTTTTTGTTCCTAATAATCTCTTGAATTTGGTATTTGTCGATGTTGATAATTCCAGAATTGCGCTCTATAAATTTATTAAGCTTAGTGTATTCTGTGATCCATTTAGCGGATTCGTTTTGAATTATTAGCTTGATTAGCTGAACCAAGATCAGCCATTCAAATAGTACTGCCTCTTTATTGTCAAAGTCGCTAAATGCATCTCCCTGAATTAACTTTTCAAGTTCCAAATCATGCATCTTCACTAGAGAAGCAAAAGAGTCTTCTTCAATATCAGCAGAATCTTTAATGTACTTTGCAATGGCACTTTTGCCAACCCCCTTTCTTCCTAGAAAAATGAATCTTCCTTCCTTTATTAGTGGCAATACCTTCAGATAATCATCGAAATATGTCAGTAAGTCCTGACCTTCAACATTCTCACCTTCAGCTTCAGTTGCACCGAAGTAGAACCCTCTGGTAGTTCCTTTTTTTTTACTTTTATCGATTTTGGAGAATATACCCATATAGAAGATATTGATGCTAACGGTTAGTATATGCGTAGTGCGACCGTTTAGGGAGCATTATCGCATATACATTGTTGTGCGGTGTTTTTATTCATTTTCAATCCGTTACGTTGTCTATTTTTAGTCTCACAAATTCAACAGTCGGATGTTCGCTTGTAGCATTGTAAACCCTTGCTATCAAATATTTGTCTGCGTTTTCCATTAAGTTCAACTCGTTGCCTGAGATGTACAAAGCAAGTTTTTCAACATTCTTTCCGTAAGTCGTTGCCTTACTATCTATATAAATCTCTTTTTTGAGTTCTACAACTTTAAAGTCCTGGTCTGCTGTTGTCGTTTGGTTTTTGTTTTGCCAAAATACTTCTACGCTACTTCCAACCTTAAAGCCTGTTTCTGTTTCAGTAGCACTTTGATTGTATTTCTTAGTATAGATTTGTTTCAACTTTTCAAAAACCACCAATTCTCCTTGTTTTCCCAAATCTTCATCAGATTGGTTGTATTGGCGATTTCCTTCGTTGATTACTCTTACTTCTGGCTCTTTGGGATTTAGTAGTTCATCGGGTATTAATGAAATATCAAACCCTTTTTCTTTGAGGTATTCAATTCCACCTGCAAATGTTTCTAAAAGTAAAATAGTCAAAATCCTTTCAGCATATCGGATTTTTAGGAAACTACCCAACGGCTCAACTAAACCGTCTAAAACTCTTGGGCTATACCATTTGCCGACATAGTAAAAATTATCGTATTCAGCCCAAGAACTACGCTTTTGCTTGTCGTCTTCGTTTCCGTATGACAAGTAAATCTCTGTGGTTTCAAAGAAATGAATGGCTGAAAGTTTTTGCTTTATTCTTTCATATTCGTTTTCCCATTCTTTGCGGTTTGTTGACTTCTCAACTGCAACTAATGCAATTAAAGGCGAAGTTTGTAACAACTTAGTTTTAAGGTCGGTTATCTCAACTTTGCTATTAGAAATAGTTGCATTTACTTTGTCAATAATTTGTACACCAAAAAGACGCAACAACTCAATAATTTCGGGGCTTTGTTTTTCGGCAAATGCCAAATGAGAAGCCCTAAAACCTTCTACCGTAACGATTGATAAATCTTTGGGGTTGTAAAAATCTTTTCCGTTTTTGGCTAACAACTTGTTTGAATTAGCCCATTCTTTTATCTTTTCTCTTTCGGAAGAATGGAAATTCCTCAAAGCCAACTTTTCATAAATCAGCACTATGCGTTTTTGATTTTCCTTTTGTAGTTGCTCATCTTGGTTATTTTCTCTCCAAATGCTACTCAAAATTTGCAGATACTCATTTAATCCTAACATAGGTATAAATTTCAAATGAGCTTGCCATTCAGGTGGAACTGCATCTTCGTAATCAAAAACAGGCAAATACTTCCCTGCAATTTCAAAAATTTGAGGAATAGCATTGCTATAAACTTCTGATGATTTGAGGCATTTTTTTTGGGTAGTGGGAAATATTTTTGTATTGACAAAGCACCAGTCTAAAAAATTCTCATCTAAATCCGTTTTGTCTTGCCAACTAGCATACCCTTTATCATTGGTTTTTCTTGATAAACTTTCCCCTTTAAATACTTCTCTCCAAAACCTAGCCGAAAACGAATATTGAGTAGCATGTTCGATTAAAGTCACAACCAACAATCTGTATTGTGTTATAGTATTATGCCACGTATTTCCAGCATTTGAAACATACTTTTGAGTTCTGTTTTTTTCAAAAAAATCATTAAATATCTTGTATTTTTCTACTGCTATGTTATTTGAAATTGATATTTCCTCGATTGCTAAATTTTGTGCTACTCCAATTCGAATTAGGAAATCTGCAAAATGCATCTTTTCTTCACTTCTTTCAGCATACTTTTCAGATACATAAAAATCTGTATCGCAAACCGTTTCTAATTCTAACGATGGTTTATAAAAATTTGGCAAGTATGAATTGATTGCAACAACTAGTGTTCCCTGTGTTGTCAATAATTTTAGAGAGTTTAACTGTTGATAATGCTGTTCCTGCAATACACCTTTCTTGTGTGCGCTGAATAAGTATCTTCCTATTTCAATGGCGTTTTCTTTGGTTACAAAGGTGTCTCCTTGCTCAATTATCGTTTTTTCAATGAAACTTAAATCGGAAGGCTCTTTAACACCTATATATTCAAGCCAAGTTTTAATGCGTGAATTTGCATTGATTTTAGAAACAATGCTTTCGTGAATGATGCTTATATCGTCTGAAAATTCATTTGAAAACTCAACCGCAGGAAAATAAATGTGGCTTGGTTTTTTAAGTTTTTCGCTTTCGTCAAAAATGAAAGGCGTTTGCCGTAATATTTCGTTCCAAACATTTCTGTTATCATCTCCCTTACTTCGTTGAGCCTGTTCGTGTAGAAAAGAAATCAGGTTAAAGTTCTCACTTAGTTTGTGTTCTTTCGCAAATATTGATGAGGCAAAAAATCCTTCTAAATCATCAATGCCAAACATCTCCGTACCCAACCTGCCTAATGTGCTTAGTGGTTCAAGGTAAGGCGTATATGACGATACCGAAAAGCCTTTGTTTTTACTTTTGTTGATGTAGTTGATGAGCGTTTGAGAGTTGATAAACTGCGAAATATTTGTTTTGTCAAATACGCTTTCTTTAACTTTCAGTAAATCACCTTTTAGGTTCGGAACAAATGCAATAGTTTGAAGTGCTGTGCTAAAACCTTCATTGAAACTACTTTCTAACAAAGAACCGCCAAGTTTGTGCGGTCCAATGGTTAAAAATTGCTTGTTGTATTTGCTGTTCTTGTGGGCGAGTTCAGCAACCCAAGAAAAGAATTTTATGGGGATTTGCTTGAAAAGCCAATTATTCCAAAAAGTATCTTGATGCAAGTGTTGTCTGCCTGCATCTGTCAAGAAACTTGCATTTACCAAAAATGGGAAATCGTAATTGATAGATGTAGGTAAGTAAGTGAAAATTAACCTGTTCTCTTTATCAACTGCTTTCAACTTCCCTTTTTCAACCTGAATAGCAAAGGAAATTTCAGTTTGTTTCGCTTCTTTTAGTTTTTTAGGTGATTTGTCGTCTGCATTTATTTCTGTCTGAACATCTGGCGGGATAGAAAACTGCTCGGTTTTAATCAGCCACTCACTCAGAGTATCACCATTACGTTTTAATGTAGTTATTTCTCCGCTTACGCCCTTTTCAAGCACAATTTTTTCGCTTGTGTTGATAGATACTTTAACTTGTTTGCTACGCAAAAAAAGTACAATTTGACTTTCTGAAAATAGGTCATTCAACGCCTTTTTCAGTTGCTCAACTTTATCGTAACGTATAATTGTAGATACACTATACTCTTGAAAAATGGATAAACTTTTGAGTTCGCTTGGCAATTCTGTCCAAATAGGAATAATCTGCCAAGGCATTTTTAGGCTTTCATCTTTGTTTTTTGTCTTTCGCTCCGCTTTCCAAGCACTTTCAGAACCCCAAGCATTATTCCAATGGTTTGTCCAATGCTGTTTATCAAACTTAAAACAAAAGTTTCCACTTTTGATAATCACAAAATTTGAGTGAGAGAAAACAGACTTGAATCCGATACCTTTGAAACCTGTTTTATTGGAATCACCTGCTTTTGTTCCATCTCCTGCACTTGATATACTTTCAATATCAATTTCAGAAAACGGCTCGCCTTTATGTGAGATAATAACATAATCTCCTGCAAAATCTATACGAACGTCAAGCATCTCACTTTGATTACTTGCATCATCAGCGTTTTGTAAGAGTTCATAAAGGAATCGTCTCGCAAAGATTAGCCGTTGTAATAGCCTGTTCTGGGTTATTGTAATTCGCATTATTTTGCGAAAGGTTATCTATAAAGTTTTTTGTTTCCATTTAGGTCAGGTTATTTATAAAATACCACACAACGGTCTAGTGTATGAGAAGTAGCGGATTAAAAAGCACTTAACTTTCAGTTTGGCACTGACTTTTGTTAAAAGCACAGACCTTTGATTTAGCACTGAACCCGCTATTTCTTATACACGCTGTTACCACCAGTTATTTATACTTATTTTCAAAAAAATCTTTTCCATCCCTTAAAATTGGTCCGTTTATTATTTGCGCAATATTTAATTCAATTTCCATTCCTGTAAATAAGGTGTATTCTAATTTTACAAATCCATATTCATAAGAAAAGTAAGATTTAAGTTTAGACTTTCCTATGTTAGATGTTGCAATAGCGCTGATAACTATACATTGTAGTTCCCCAATTTTAGTTTGAATTTTTTCTTTTCCACTAATTTCATATTCGTAATTCAATAGTAATCTATCGTTCCATAATCCCCATTTCTCATTCGCCCAATGATTTCCAATACTCATACTGTCAGTCCATTTATAACCAATAGGTTTTTTTAGTTTGATGTATGGAAAAGGGCAAGTTTCCAATGATTTAAAAAATCCATTTCTTGGTGGATGAACCCATATGTTTTCATCGTTTTCGACAATTCCAGTAGAGTATGTTGTTGTAGGGTTGGGTTCATAACAATAATAGACTTCAGTTTGATTTTTGTTCGTTCTTTGAAACATTCTTGGTTTAATTACAGTCAAATGAATTTCAGATATTTTAAGAGAATCAATTTCATTGGAAAGTTTAAAATTGTCTGAATTATTTTCTTTTAGAAAAAAGATAGAATCGTTTTCGGTAATCTTAATGTTAAAAACAAATTCTTTCCCTAAAGTGTAGATGCTATTATTTTTGTCAATCTTACTTTTTTCAATATGTAATCCGTCATACTGCTGTCCCAAAACTAAATTTGAAACTAATAATATTATAATTAAGAATCTGTTTTTCATAATTGGAGGTAACGCCAAGCTAGCACGACGTGCGCCCCGAGCTTAGCAGAAAGACACTAAGATAGCTCTGCTAGCCAACACCCACAACAGTATCTACAAAGCACTGCGTTCAGAAGAGAAAACCCCAGAAGCACTAATGAAGATAGGAGAGAATATAATTCCAGAATGGGTAGCGGAGCGGTGAGGTTCAGATGAGACTGGCAGAAGGATGCTCAGGCGCATTCGTGCCAGCACTTGTTCACATCCGTCTTAATTTTTCACGCAGTTCATCTGGATCTTGTTTGTTTGCCCATACCAGTACCAAGCTGATGTAGTCAGTTTTGAGTTCATAAAACAGAGTTACCATAGGATGGATTATCAGTTTGCGATAATCTGTTTGTTCATAAGTTGGTCCGATTTGGGGGTTCAATTTTAGTTGCTCTATACGTTCATCTAATCTGTCGAGAAATACATCCACAACATCCTCGTTCCATTGTTCCTCGATGAAGTTAGTTGTCTGGTCAAGTGATTTAAGCCCAAGAGGCGTCCAGATGGCTCTCATTTGCGACCTAAGAGTTCGCGAGCACTTGTGTGTTCAATGCAATCTTCTAGTTTAGAAGAACTGGATTCATGAAGAAGTTCGAGAATAGTGTTCGGTAGTTTCTCATCTGGATTGTTACGAAAATCCTCAATGCGTTCGAGCATATCCTCATTCTGGATAGCAGTTATCCAAGTAATCAGTTCCAGTTTTCGTTGTTCAATCGTCATGATGTAAAGATAAGAAATTTGCTACTGGCAGTCAATGTATGTGAACGCCAAACTAAAATGAGTATGCGCCCCAGTTGCTAGAGGCACCAAGGCTTACGATTTGCAATGTCCTTTCAGATGACTCTGTTCGCATATTCATTTTAGTATCCGTTAGATGTTTTATTATTCTGCTGATTGAAAAATTGATTATAAACATTTCTGAATTCGAATTTGGCAAAATCCTCTTCCTGAATTTTCAAATCCTTATAAACATAATAGCGTTCAGGCATATCTGGGACGTTTCTATTTTTCCAATAGCTTGGATCATAACCCTTCAGATATACGAGTAAACCTGGAACCAATTGGTTAACTTTCGGATATTCTGCTTGGTTGTAGAGTGAGTTTATATTTGTCAATAAAGCATAACCATCAAATTCATCTCTTCGCGTCATGCCGTACTCAATTAGGAGTTTATCATCGCTTAAAGAAAGATTTTTGAAATTACTCCAAAAAACTTCGTCAATGCACTCTATTTCTGAACTACCCACTTTATATCTGGAAACCAAACGCATGAAATGTCTATAGTACTCATTGTTGAACTTTGTAAATTTTACAATACCCGTATACCCTACTCCGTATGCCTCAAAATTGAAATCAATCTGCTCTAGTGTACAATCTGTAGAGTTTACGTAGTATGTACCTTCACTCAACGTAAAGCCAGGCAACCTTTCATATAACTCCAATGCTTTTGCTGCTTTTTTTAATCCTATCTTAGTTAAAGTAAAATTTACCTTATAGAGTGAATAGTCTTCGTAATCAATTCTATCTTCAGTCTCAAAATCATACCAGCTTATTTTATCAGAATCAGGAAGGAGATAATAGTATGCCTTACAGAATGCCCAAATGTTGGGAAGTTTCATCCTTTCCGGAAAAATGGGATCCGGTAATGGTTTAGATATCTTTGCTCTTAAGTGCTTAGGTTTATAAAATTCAAAGTACTCTATATATGCGTGATTAGTTTCAGATAGATGCTCCTTGTGAAAGCCCTCACTATGCCATGATCCAAATGACTCAAGAAATTCTGAATAATAACCATCAACTTTTACCAAGTTGCGAAAGAAGTATTCTGAGTCAACTGCTTCTGAGTATATTTCTTTGTTTTCAATACGGTTGGTAACACACTTGATTAAATCAATTCCATTGGGTAGTGGTTCCACTATTACCTGATCAAGGTATTTAATACTTTCATTTAAATGAATCCTTAATTCCTGTCTGACTCGGTCATTCAAATCGACTATTGATGATTCATATCCAGTACAACGAATTACAATTGAACGGTAGAAAGATGAATCACTATTTTCCAAATTAAATTTTCCATCCAGAGATGTAGCTGTTCCAATAGTCGTTCCCCTAAAGAAAACTGAGGCATATGGAATAGGCAATTGGGTGTTTTTGTCCATCACATATCCAGATACTTTCTGAGCTAAGGGAGTCAAACCCAAAAACATAATAATAGAAAATATTACACACTTCATTCAACTCTGATTTTGATGATTTTTATTTTTTCAGCGTTCTCATTAATTTCTAAACATGCATAAAGTATCCCGTTATAATCACCTATAAATTCGAAATCTGATGGGATAGCTATTTTTCCAAGAAATTGTGATGAATCAAAGATTTGTAAGAAGTACTTACCTGAATCGCTTCGTATTTTTCTGAAAATATAATTACTATTATCAACTGCCCAGATTGAAGAGTAAATTCCTTCTAAATTAGTTCTCTCTTCTAGTTCATAATCCTCAAAAGCTGATAAATAATTGGTTTGTTCGTATTTTCCACTTATTCCATTATCGGCTTCACCGAAGGATAACAGTGGCTTGAAGCTTTCATCGAAGACATAAATTTTAGGGTCAGGCGGGTACGACAAATAGAATTTATTGTTAGCAAAGGAGTAACTAGAATATACATGATAGGGTATAAATGAGTAGTTAGTATAGGCTGGTGAATATCTACCGAAAATCTCAGTCACTTTTCCATTTTGAATATTCATTCTGGCTAATATCCGTGCACTTTTATAAAACTCCTTTGACACGAATGCATTGAAAATTGGATGCTCTGTAATGATTTTAAAAAAAATCTCTCCTGATTTTTCATTGACAAAAAGACGATTATTAACATAGTCAACTTCATACATTCCTGTTTCATCAGGATTAGGATGGTTAAGAATATCATCGTTGCTGGCTAAGGTACCCCAATCAATAACGTACTGATCTTTGAAGTTCCAAGAATGATCATATAGGTAAAACCTCCAGCCATGTGTAAGAATATAGAAGTCTTCAGTTTTGACCATATTCTGTAATTTTGGAATTTGGTTATACCCTGTACCTTTTTCAAGGAACTGGCCTTTTAAATTCCCATTAAGATCAAGTTCGAATATTTGACAGTAAATTTCATCAAGGAAATAGAGTGAGGTGTTAAATATTTTGAAATTCCCTACATATGATGTGCCAGAAATTTCAATGTCAAGCGTATCATACTGAACAACTAATTCCCTTTGATCTTTTTTTTGGGGAATGAAAGTGTGGTTAAACGTTTGATCCCCTTTTTGACATGAGAAAAGTAAGATAATGAGCAAAACTAAGGGTAATGATTTCATTTAATAGATAGTACAAGGAACAAGGACATGGAGATGTCCTTGTTCCTAAAGTTAAGTACAAAAGTGAACTACTGAGGCCGACAGGGTGCGGCAGTGCAATTCCCACTGCCACAGTAGGGTCTAAAACTAATTGAATTCCCTGCGTAACATCAACCTGACTTGCGGCGGCATATTACGTCATCGGGTACCTCTAGTTCAGTAGCCGAGGCAGAACCAGTTAGTGATAAACTCGAAAGAGCGAGGGCTGTAATGAACAGAGTGCCCATAATTGTTTTCTTTTTCATTGATAATTGTTTATGGTTTTACATGGCACTAATATATAAAATTTTAACATCTAACGGTTATTGGCTAAGAGTAGTTTGGGATTTTTTGCCCTAACTTTTCGGTTTAGCACTGACCTTTGATTTATACTTTT
>CAYWOQ010000085.1:0-1486 GCA_964459925.1 uncultured Roseivirgaceae bacterium | reverse complement strand
GGTTAATCGCTTTAACCCCAATTACTTATAGCCGATGTTGGTGAGTGTACTTTATTTAAGCGAATTTATTGAAGGGTCTGCGTTGGAAATATCTATAACATTCTTCCAAGTTCCATTTTCTTGTTTATTCCAGATTTCAACCCCCTTGTTGAAAACAGTTCGGGTATTTCCCAAGGTATCCACGGGCATGGTCATATAGTTCTTTATAATCACATATCCCAGATCCCCGCTTTTGGAAACGTAGGCTTCCTGGGGTTCCCAATAGATTTCGAATCCTTTGATCTTCATGGAACGCTCAACCATTCCCCTAAGCGCGTCCATGCCTACCACCGCTGCTTCATTAGGTGACATGACAATAGCATCCTCTGCCCAGTAGGACAGCATTTTTTCAACGTCTTTATCTTTCACAGATTTGGCCCAGGACCTGGAGAGTTCCATTAACTTCTCTGCTTCAACCTGTTGGTCAATTGTATTTTGGGTGCATGCTGTAATAGTTAGCATCATTACAGATACTAAAATGAGTTGATTAAATTTCATAATGTTTCTATTTATTGGTTAATATTCTTTCTATGTATGCTCACCAACGCTCAACTAAAATGAGTATGCGCTACAGTTGCTAGAGGCAAAATAGCTTACGATTTGCATTGTCCTTTCAGATGACTCAGTCCGCATATTCATTTTAGTGCTTGTTATGGGGATTTAGTCTTCAGTTTATATACGTTAAGCAAGTCTCTTAAGCTCTTTAACGTTAAGAAACTAGTTGGCGGTAAAAGATAGAGAATCAAACCTGCTAACATCGCAAAGAAAAAAGAAAATAATCCATGAATTAGCACGATCATAAAATGAAAACTCACTCCTAGAATAAACATTTTAAGCCTATTCTCTTTATTCATAAATAATCCTGCAAAAAGCATCGTTTCTACAACTAGAACGGACCATGTTATGGCTGAAGTCACAAAGACGTTATCAAATAAAAATACGATATTTTCTTGCAAGAAATCTGATGCTCCAAGGGAAGAGTCATTGAACCAATAATAAAAGGCACTTCCGTCTTTCCATTCAGGCACATCAAGCTTCTCTATTGCAGCAAAAAATATAGTACGGACATTTGTATTTTTACCATAAAAACGCAAGAGAAGCTAAAGTAATTAATGGCAAATGGTCTTCGCCAATTCAAATATTCTTTTTTAGACCAATGGTTTATTCTTTTATCAAATAATATAATTGGTAGGATAAGAAGGGTTAGAATTTGTGCTATTTGATCTCCGCCCTCCACCATTAATGATCCAGTAAAGAAACTGTAGGCTAGCCATGCGTGAAAGATACCGGTAATTTGAGGGAAATATCCAGAGATGACCAATATAAGAATAAAGCAAGCTATTATTATTCCTATATTTAAATTTGAATAATCCCACAAAAAGAAATAGTTAGGAATCAATAGTGTCCTAAACATTTGGTATTTATAAGAAAGATAAGTCAAATTGAG
>CAYWOQ010000084.1:0-11924 GCA_964459925.1 uncultured Roseivirgaceae bacterium | reverse complement strand
CTGTTATTCAGAACTTTTGAAACCATTAGAAAAAGCAGGAAGGCCTGATCTGGTTTCAGTTGTTAGATATATAATTTCAAGGTATGATAACAGAAAGAAATTTTTCAGATCATTTCTTACAAAAATTGATTATCATTTCATGCACGGATGGTTTAGTGAAAAATTAAATGGGTAACCACTTTTAAATAGCTTAGTATTATATAATGTTAAATAACATTATTATTTCGCTTTGTTAAAAAAATTGGTATTCATAAGTTTATTTAACTAAAAGTTCAAACTAACCCATCTCTCTAATGTTTGATAGTTAAGTGAAAACTCTCAGAAAGCATGTCTTAAACTGCTTAAATTTATCCGTGACCTATATTGATAGCATCTCATCAATCAAAGAAAGGCTTAATTGATGAGGTGTTAATGTCTGATTACCATTATTTAGAATTGCCCAAAAATTTAGTAAGTCTGTTTACCTCATCCTCATTAATATCTATCTTGAGCATTTTAGAATTTGGAAACTTACTGTCAGGCTCTAATAAAAATGATTTTAACAATTCAGGATTCCAATTTTCATTTTTTTCCAAAAATGCAGGCGAATAGTTGAATTCATCGACTACTCCTATATTTCTGTCGAATAAATTATTTAAATGTGGCCCAACACCGTTAACTTTATCCAGATTGTGACAATTTGAACACTTTTGAATAAAAATCTGACGGCCTGAAAGTGTTTTTGAAACGTTACTGTTGGTGTTAAAATCTTTAGGATTAAGGTTATCAAATTTTGCAAGCATATTAATCTTATTCTCAACTTTTTCATCAATATTATTATACACAGGCCCGCCGTCTTCAATAATCATTATACTACCAATATCTGTTAGAAGTATAATTTTACCATCTTTTGTTGTTGTCATATCACGAATCCGTTGCCCGATTTCTATTTTTTCACTGTACTGAATTTGATCATTGGCCAAACGTACTCTGTACAGACTTTTTTCTTTTAATGTTCCAATAATAAGATCATTCTGCCATAGGGAAAATGTTTGTATTCCCTCAATCCCAAGTATGCTTGAAGGCGCTATTGAAGGCAACCATGCAAGTTTAGGTTTTTCGAATGCATCATGTCTTCCCTGGAATTCCGAAAACGGCCATGGATTATTTCCATACCATATTCCATAAGTTTCATTTGGCCAGCCATAATTGGCATCTTCCAGTATCAAGTTTAATTCGTCGCCTGCCTGAGGCCCATGGTCGGTTGCCCAGACTCTATTATTAGAATCAACATGCAATCCTTGTGGATTTCGAAATCCGGAAGCATAGATTTTATAACTACCAGTTTTTTTATTTAAAAGAATGATTTTACCAAATGAACTATTAGAATCCATTGGCAATGAATCTCTGTCTCGGCCATCATAACCATGATCACCAATTGAAATGAGTAAATGTTTATCTCCATATTTTGCAATTCCTCCGCCGGACATTTGACCAGCAAATCCACTTAACTTCGATTCATTCTCATCATACTCTATTGGAATACATCGATCAGCTTCGAATATAGTGTTCCACTCCCTCTTTTTCTTTACAGTAAATCTGTTAATTTCCAAAGATATCTGGCTAACATTAAATGAAATACATTTTTCATTACTGTTAAATTTATTGTGTGTTACATATAAATCATGCCGGTTATCAATATTTTTTTCCAGGTGAATACCATTAACCCTAAACCATTTTGTGGAAAAATTATCCAGTGCTGAACCATATAGCTCAATCATCTCTGAATAGTTCATAGGAACTCTCAATTCATTAGAATCATATTCAAAATTATCAACGATATTCAATACGATAAGCTTACCTTTATTTTCATCTCTCCTGTTCGGTGATAAGTAAACGATATTATCAATGCTTCCTATTGCGCCACCTGATTCAACCAGGTCAGCACTAAGCCCTTTGTTTAATTCAACGGATTTCACTAACAAGCGTTGAAGGGATGACTCAATAATTTCTACATTCTCGTATTTGTTCTGAATCTGTTCTTGATGACTTACGGCATTCTTTATGCTTACAATAATTTGATATGGAAACACCTCATACTTACCAACTAATAAACCATAGAAAAAAAACACTGCTAACAATAAAGTTATACCGTAAAATTTATAATATTTTAATAATCTCATTATTCTAACTTTCTGTTCAAAATTGATAACAGCTCAATTTTAATTATTGTCAAAAATTTATACACTTAAATTTCTTTAACATTGTGAATTGGTATCAGTAATGTAGCGCTAATAGTAAAGTCAATTTGATGTGTTCTTGTTTACCCGACAAATTATTGAGTATGATTAAATGATATGCTGTTATCTATTAATAAGGTTTAAAAATTTTTCAACAAATTTATGCTTTTATAAAAAAAACCAATAAAATAAAAAAGAACTAATAAATGGTTCATCAATTATTTTGTAGATTTATGGCAAATACAATAAAGCAGATTCAGATGAGAAAACCACTTATTACAATTGCTATTCCAACTTATAACAGGGCAGATAAATATCTGGTTCAAACCTTAAAGAGAGCAAGTAGACAAACCTATTCGAACATTGAAATTTTAATCTCTGACAATTGTTCGACCGATAAGACTGAAGAAATTGTACGGGCTTATGCTAAATCTGATCCAAGAGTTACATATTTTAGACAAAGTAGAAACCTGGGGCAGTTGGGCAATACAAACTTTTTACTTCAAAAAGCGAATGGCGACTATTTTCATCTTTTTCATGATGACGACCTGATTGAAGAAGATTTTGTTGAGACCTGCATAAAGAGTGCTGATTATAGCACAAAGTATGGGATCATTATGACAGGCTCACGTGTAGTTGATGATGAGGGCAAAACTATTCGGGAAAATGAGAATCCCTATGCCGGAAAAAGTCTTGATGAGGTAATACTTGAGTGGTACCAGGGGAAAGGCAATATTTTTTTATGCAGTACTTTATTTAATACAAATGTTTTAAAAAGAATTGGAGGTTTTGAAAAAAAATACAGGCGCTATGATGATATTGCTGCAAATTTTAAATGTTCTTTTGAAGCCGGCCGACTTGACATAACAGACGTTAAAGCGAGTTTCAGAGTGCATACAGGTTCCGTAACAAACTCAACAGATGTCGATATTTGGATCAAAGATTCATACAATCTGCTGGATCTGGCATGTTCGGTTGCTAAAATCCGAAAAGATGAAATAAATAGAGAGGGATTGAAAAGGTCAGCTTTAAATGTTTATATGTATGCCAATGATACCGATTCCAGGATTTTAAGAATGAAATCATTTTGGAAAGTCTATACAAGTTTTGGCTTCAAAACTCTTCCGCCTTTAAAATATTTAAACAAGTTAGTCCCGTTATCCGGGTATATTTTGCATCCGTATCAAACAATGGGATACATGAAAGCATTCATCTTAAACCAATTTAACTCTCAAAAAGTATCCCCGGGCTAAGTTATAATAAATATAAATATCTGTTTAGAATGGCTGGGAAATCAAGAATTGTAGTTTACAACAGAACGTTTCTACTGATCAGTAAAATATATTTATTTAAAATTCTACAGAAATGAAATTATCAAATTTGGAAAACCATGGGGTTTCAGTTGTTATAGTAACTTACAATGGTGCAAACAAGATAAAACCAACCCTCGAGCATCTCGCAAATCAGAAAGGAATAAATTTTGAATGGGAAGTAATTTTAGTAGACAATAACAGTACTGATAATACGGGTAAATATGCTGAAGAAATATGGAAAAATTGCGGAGAAGTTTGTCCTCTCAAGGTTATAAAAGAGAAAAAACCAGGAACCATGTATGCAAGAAAAAACGGGATTATAAACTCTTCATACAGATATATGTTGTTTTGTGATGATGATAACTGGCTTGCTGAGCATTATGTAAAAACTGCTTATGAACAAATACACAAAAAAAATGACATTGCAGCGGTTGGCGGGAAAGGTGTTATGGAGTTTGAAGATAATTTTACCATACCTGAATGGATCCACAGACATGCCGGCAAATTTGGTGTAGGCCCTCAGGGTAAGGAAAATGAAGATGTAAAATCTCTATACACTGCCGGAACAATTTTTGACCGGGTATGGTTGGCAAAGTTATATTCTGCAGGTTTTCAATCTATGCTGAGAGGAAGAGATGGGAAATCGTTAATAGCGGGTGAAGATACAGAACTCACTTACGGATTAAATTTAATTGGCGGTAAGTTGCGGTATTGTCAATCGATGCAATTCTTGCACTTTATGCCATCCACGCGTATTAATTGGAGGTATCTGCTAAAACTTTCAAAAGCAATGGAACAAGGAGCCTATCTTTTAAAACCCTATAAAAACAATTACATGCATCGTAATATTTTAATTGAATATTTAGTAACATCCGCATTTATTGTGAAATATTTTGCAAAATCAATTGTTCATGGATTTAGTGAAGGTGAAGATAGCGTTGTCCATTTACACATGTTCCTGGGGAGATTTCAAGTTTTAAAGAATTCGAGAAAAAATCATAGAAAGGCAGAAAAAATTATTTGTGAACTTTTGGCATCAAAAGAAGTGAATAATTAAGTTAAATTTTAAAGAATATGCATGCCCTTAAAAAGCAAGTTATTTCAAAAGCGAAAAAGTGATATTATAGTTAACAACTTTTAAAACAATAATCTGAACAGACATCAATGTACTGTAGATGTCAACTCATTTCTATTGTATCCTTGGGCATAACTATTTTTTTTAAGGTGAGTTGACAATCTGAATTATATTTACAAAAAACTAACAGATGGGCCGAAAGAATAAAATAATTGTATACAACCGCACACTATTTCTGGTTAGTGAGACTTTTGTCTATGAACAAGCATGTGGCTTAGCTAAAAAGTTTGATGTTCAGCTATTATCAAGAAAATTTGAAAATCCACATCATTACGATTTAGAAGATTTCAAAAAGTATCAGATAAATCAGCCAACATCTTTGTTTGGCCGTATGTTTGGTAAAATGATAAGAACAGTTTTTGATGCAGAAATGAATTTGAATGTAAGGTCATTTTTCAAAATTCGTAAATTATTCAGAGATAAAGAAGTAAAGGCAATTCATGCTCATTTTGGGCCTTATGCACTTGATATTTTAGGTTACGCAAGGGCTTATAAGGTTCCACTTGTGGTTACATTCCATGGTCATGACGCATCAAGGTTGTTACGAGATGAAAAATACAGATCCAAATTACCTTCGTTGTTTGAATATGCTTCCGGAATAATTATAGTAGGGAAATACATGATTAAAACACTGGAATTGGAGCCATGGATGGATAAAGTACACCTGATACCATGTTCTGTAGATCCGGAGAAATTTCAAATTGAAAAAGCAGAAAACTCCGGTCACAAGATCAAAATTCTTCATACGGGGCGTGTTGTCAGTATAAAAGGGGTGCCGGATCTGATCAGGGTATTCTCTGAATTGGCAAGAAAGCACGATAATATTACACTTGATATTGCGGGAGACGGTGCAGAACTTGAGTATTCAAAAGAGCTGGCTAAGGAGTTGAGAATGGATGATAGAATTAATTTCCATGGCAGAGTTTCGCATAAAAAGGTTAAAGAGTTGCTTAACAGAGCAGATATTTTTGTGTTAAACAGCCGAACAGATGACAAAGGAGATATGGAGGGCACTCCCGTCACAATTCTGGAGGCTATGTGTTTAAAAAAACCAGTGGTTTCAACGATTCATGCCGGTATTCCTGATGTAATTCAACACGGAAAAAATGGACTACTTGCTCATGAATATGCGAATGAGGAATTAAAGGATTGCATTGAAAAATTGATATTAAATCCGGAATTGAGAACTTCTGTTGGAAATCAGGCAAGAAAAACTGTATTGCGTTCTCATACAAGTACTGTCATTCAAGAAAAGATTAACAAGATTTTTGAAAAGATTGCTGAAGATAACAATGGATAAAAATTATTTGACATTTTATTAAAAACTCCATCAAGACTCAAAAGTTGAATATTTTAATCGTCTTCATATGGTTAGCAATCTAAGTATTAAGGAGTCATGCACTTCGCAATGTGGTTTCATTTGTACCTCCCTTCAATAGTAGTATCCAAATCGCGGTTTTGAAAGAAAATTCTTTTTTTTACCCTAAAGGCATTGATTTTTCCGAGGCTGCACATCTCGGATATCGCGTTATCTGCAGCTTTGGTGATGGGTGATTGAAAGTCAATAATTTTTTTTGCTCCATTTGCAGTAATTCCATAAGAATGGATCCTGTAATGATAACCAGCCCTCTGTAGATTTTTAGAATAATTTTTGGGAAATCTTCGTCGGAATTTTACCGGATTAAACCGCTTGAAATTGAATATTGATAGGATTGGATTTATAAGCCAGACTCTGACATGAACCGGAAGAGTTACACGGTTATTGTTATTAGCATAACCTAAATATAAAAACTCCCAGTTGTCCGGTAGTTCCAATAAGGATTGTTGTAGTGAATGAGATAATGCGTTAAGATCTGCATCACTTAACCTTATGTCATCTTCAAAAATGAGGGCATTTTTATAGCCTCTGTCCAGTATTGTTTTATAAACGCTTAAATGAGAGAAAGCACAACCGATTTCTCCTTTAGATAAATTCTTTCCATCGAGTTGTTTCTGTTTAGCTAAATCAATTTTACCGTTTTTGTCCAATTCATGAATATCAAGATCATTGCCTACAACTCCCCAATGTATTTCATAATCAAGGCCCTCCAATGTCTTTTTAAAAAAATCGTGACGTTCTGATTTTCCGGGCAGAGTGATTATAAAAATCTTGTCGAAAAACTGATTTAAGAGATGAAATAATTGCTTTTTACTCATTCCTGGATAAATATTCGATCTTTATTTTTTTTAAAATACTATTCACATCAATTTAAATCTAAAATCAATAACGAAAAAACGGAACTTTTGAATGTGTATGTTATCGGTTTATGATTATATCACCCAATACTGCCCACCAATCACCTGCACCACCTCAATCTTTCCAGGGATTAACCACAGATTCACACGGAGTACGCCGCAGATTATCACAGAGTATGGGTTTTCTTAAATTTCTGTAACCTGCATTATAGTTCTTTAACAAGTTTCATTCTTTGCAGATTTGATCATAAATTTCGTTCTGTTTAACAAGTGAATCAATCCCCTGGATTTTGTCATCAAAATTGAAAAAAAAGAAAATTTTAATTGTCAGCCGTTCATTTTACCCGATGAACTCCCCGCGGGCATTCCGGGCCACGGAGCTGGTAAAGGAATTTGCCAGGCAGGGACACGATGTTACACTTATTACGATAAAAAATGAGGAAGTGCATTCGGAATTTGAAAAGAAATATGGTATCACTATTAAAGATCTGGGTCAGTTAAGCTTCTCACCGGTCAATTTGAATGGAGGCACGAAAGTCTGGAGGCTATTTAAAAGAGCCATTCGAAGAGGATCAAACCTGTTTTTTGAGTATCCGGATATTGAACTGGTTTGGAAAGTAAGGAATGCATTAAAACATGAGAGCGGGTATGATTTGATGATCTCCATCGCCGTTCCCCACCCGGTACACTGGGGTGTTGCAATGGCCCGGAGTAAAGAAAACCCCATTGCTGATACTTGGGTTGCTGATTGTGGTGATCCCTACATGGGCATGAAATTAGACACATTCAATAAATTATTTTATTTCAAGTATTTTGAAAAAGATTTCTGCAGAAAAACAGACTATATTACTGTTCCGATCAAGGGTGCCAGGGAAGGATACTACCCTGAGTTTCATGAAAAAATTGAGGTAATTCCACAGGGCTTTAATTTTCAGGATGTCGACATTGATCATCGGGCATATAAACCAAATACGGTTCCAACCTTTGCCTATGCGGGCGGGCTCATACCTTGTGGCAGGGATCCGAAAAAATTTTTGAGCTACCTGGTACAACAAAACCGGGACTATCACTTTATCTTATATACGAAAAGCCGCGGACTTGTAGAGCCATGGCTGAACAAGGGGAAAGGAAAAATTGAGATAAGGGATTATATTCCCAGGAAAGATCTTCTAAAGGTGCTAAGCCAAATGGATTTTTTAGTCAACTTTGAAAACGAGACACCGCTTCAAATGCCAAGTAAGCTTATTGATTACTATCTTACCGGCAGGCCGGTTTTATCAGTTGGGAGCAGGGAAATTAAACCGGACCTGATTGACCAGTTTCTGGAAGGGAACTATGAAAATCAATTTCAATACGAAAATATTGATCAATACAGGATTGAAAATGTCTGTGAAAATTTTCTGAAACTGGCTGAACCTGAGAGTGAAAGAGTTTATGAATCCATCGTATAAAAAAAACTATATGTACGCTGCTGCGGGGTTCCTGGCCTGGCCGTTTGTATCTGCTGCTGCAGGCCTTCGGAACTACAGGAAACCCTGGGCGAAAAATCTTTTCTGGGCTTTTTGTGCATTTTACGGCATGACCTTTGCGATCGGGGCCGAAAGCAAAAGCAGTGATATTGTTCGTTATGTAGCTGAGTTCCAGGCACTGTACGGTGTGCCGATGACTTTTTCAAAGGCGATCGATTATTTTGCTTACAGCGGCGAGGTGGATATTCTGAGAACATTTATTGCCATCACCCTTTCCCGTTTTACGGACAGCCAGCCGGTGTTAACCTTGATATACGGTACTATTTTCGGTTTTTTTCTGTCACGGAACCTGTGGTATATACTGGAGCAGCTTGAGGGAAAATTGTTGCCTCTGACAATGGTTCTCTTAACCTGTTTTTTCCTCGTGAACCCGATCTGGAATATTAACGGATTCAGGATGTGGACGGCCACTCATGTTTTTTTATATGGGCTGTTGCCCTACCTGTGCGAAGGTAAAAAGAAAAGGCTCTGGTTTGCTTTTGGTTCAATTGCGGTCCACTTTGCCTTTATTGTTCCCTCTCTGTTGCTTATTGGATACATGTTTTTAGGAAACAGGCTGACCTTATATTTCGTCTTTTTTATTTCGACCTTTTTTATTTCAGAATTAAATCTCGCCTTATTTAATAAATATGTTGAGGGATATATGCCTGAGATTGTTCAGGAGAGAACCTCATCCTATCGGACGGAGTCTGCCGTGCAAAAAAGAGGGGCCAAGCCTCAGAGGGTTTGGTATGCAAGATGGTATCAAAAGGCTTTAAATTGGGTCATGATGGGCTTTTTAATTATCCTTTTTGTGAAGAGCCGTAAATTTTTTGAAAGCCATAAATATTGGCTTAATCTATTTTCATTTACGCTCTTAATGTTCGGAACCGCCAATGTCATGTCACTAGTTCCCTCTGGTTCAAGGTACCTGTCTATTGCCAGCTTATGTACTCTGGCACTTATCATATTTTTTGTTCAGAATATATCACAGACAAAAATGCTGAAACGGTTTACGTTGTTTGCCTACCCGGCCTTACTATTGTTTATCATTGTTTCACTTCGGATCGCGTTTTACTCATTGAGTGCCACAGCGATCCTGGGAAATCCACTGATTGCACTGTTTATGGGAGATGAAACCTATTCTATGAATGATTTTATTAGAATGATTTTGTAGTGATTTGAGACTTGTTCGTTATAAATGAAGATTTAATCGTATATGAAGTACAATGATGCAATACATCAGAAGAAAAATTGCAAATCATTTATTAAATCATAAAGGTTGGGATACAGATCGTAAGATCATTGTATTTGAATCTGATGACTGGGGAAGTATAAGAATGCCTTCTAAGAAGGTCTACAATTCATTAGTTAAGAAAAATATTCCTCTACATAAAAGTATTTACAACAAATATGATGCTCTTGAGTCTGAAGAGGATTTGGTTAAAATCTTTAATTTGTTAAAAAAACATAGAGATTTTAAGAATAACCATCCGGTGATAACTACAAATGTGGTAGTTGGTAACCCTGTTTTTGAAAAAATTAAGAATTCAAAATTTGAAGAATATCATTTTGAGGCATTTACAGATACTTATAAAAGATATCCAAACCATGAAAAGTGTTTGGCATTATGGAAAGAGGGAATTGAAAATAAGTTAGTATATCCACAATTTCATGGCAGAGAGCACTTAAATGTAAACCTGTGGCTTGAACTTCTTAGAAAAAAAAACGCGTATTTTTCTGAAGCATTTGATAATGAATTTTGGGGATTGGATTTCAGTATACTACCCAATATGAAAAAAAATATTCAGGCAACTTATGATTTAAACTGTATTGATGAGTTGGATTTTCAAAAAAATTCAATCAAACAGGGATTAAATATATTCGAGAAAACATTTGGCTACAAATCGGAGTCATTCATTGCTAATAATTTTATCTGGCACTCATCTTTAGACAGAACACTATTTGAACATGAAGTTAAATTCATACAGGGAATGAAGTATCAAAAATTGCCACTAATGAATGGTAATCATCGCAGAATGAAGAGACATTATGTTGGCGAGAAAAATGAATATGGACAAACTTATTTAATAAGAAATTGTGTGTTTGAACCAACAATAAAACAGAACGGCAAGATGAGTATAAATAGATGTATTGAAAATATCAAAAATGCATTTTTCTGGAAAAGGCCTGCGATTATAAGTTCACACAGGTTAAATTATATTGGATTTATTGATCAGGATAATCGTGAAAATAATCTCAAGCTTCTGAATAAGCTTTTTAAAGAGATTTTAAAAAATTGGCCGGAAATTGAATTTTTAACATCCGTTCAATTAGGTGAATACATAGAAGAGAGCAGAAAAAGAGCGTAATAAGTTGTTATTTAAAATTATAAAAGATAATTGCTAATCTATGAAATGAATATTGCAATCCATAATAAAAAATCTGGATTTACGCCTTATTGGATAGATTATTTAAATAAGAATGGAATTAATTTTTCATTGGTTGATTGTTACAGTAATAAAATTGTTCAAGATATTAAAAGATGTCATGGCTTAATGTGGCATTTCCACCAGTCCAATCCTAAGGATATTCTTTTTGCAAAGCAGTTGCTTTACTCTCTTGATATAGCTGGTTATCCTGTTTTCCCCGATTATCAGACTTGCTGGCATTTTGATGATAAAATTGCACAAAAGTATCTTCTTGAGACAATAGATGCACCTCTTGTATCAACCTATCTGTTTTATGATAAAGTACCTGCCCTGGAATGGATTGAACAAACCCATTACCCTAAAATCTTCAAATTGCGAACGGGATCAGGTGCATCCAATGTACAACTTGTATCTGACCGGAATAGCGCGAAAAGCTTGGTAAAAAAAGCATTTGGAAAGGGATTTAAACAGTATGATCCGTCCTCAAAGTTTAAAGAGCGTCACAGGAGATATCGCCTGGGGAAAACCGGGTTGAATGATCTTTTTAAAGGAATCGCGCGGTTTGTGTATTCAACCGGACATGATCGTGTTTCGGGCCGGGAAAAAGGGTATGTCTACTTTCAGGATTATATTCCGGGGAATGATCATGACATTCGTGTGAATGTGATTGACGGCAAAGCGTTTGCGGTGAGGCGTAAAGTGAGGGACAACGATTTCCGTGCATCAGGCAGCGGGGTTATCGATTATGATGTGGATAAGATTCCGATCAAGGCTGTTGAGATTGCTCTTGATATTGCCGGGAAATTGAAACTGCAATCCGTTGCGTTTGATTTTTTGATGGACGGAGAGAATCCAAAAATTCTTGAGATGAGTTATGGATTTGGGTATTTGCCGACAGATTTTAAAACAGGCTACTGGGATTCGGAGCTGAATTTTTATAAAGGAGAGTTTAACCCCTTTGGATGGATGGTGGATGGCTTCGTGAAACAAATCCAAAAAAAATCCAATACAATAAAACCTCTGTGAGACTCTGGTACGCCACGAGGCGTGCATGTTAATGTTAACTTAAATACCTATAAAGA
>CAYWOQ010000083.1:0-11975 GCA_964459925.1 uncultured Roseivirgaceae bacterium | reverse complement strand
GTTTCACACACACACACGCAGGGTATGGTAGAGCGCAATGAGAGTATAAGACAGTGTAAGGCATTCCTGAAAGAGAGCCAAGGCTAGGCTTTAGAGTGGAATCCAGAGTGAGGAGTGCGAGGATGAATGATGAACTGATGATGATGGTCGTGGTCCATGATGTTGTGCCCAACGATCACAATGGCCGTCAAGAGCGAGCAAGCAAGCAAGCAATCTAGCAATCAATCGTAAGCAGTCCAGAGTGAGGAGTAAGGCCTGAAAAGATGATGGCAAGTAGTCACATCTGAGGAAGGCTGAGTGATGAAATGCAAGGGAGGGAGAAAAGTGTGAGAGCGGGTCCAGACTCCAGTTGGGTTTTATCAAGGCCTAGTTGCCTCTCCCGTTGTCACTCGTGCGAAAAGTCCAGTTTTGAAGGAAGATTTTGACACAAGGGTGTGCAATAGAGAGACTTGAAACAAGTGTATGATAAGATACTCTTGGGAGGCCATGCGTGAATAGACGCATTATGGTGGAGATCAGAAGATGTTTGCCTAGTTTGGCTCTAATTCCAGTAGCGAGTGTACCAGAAGGGGGGAAAATGAAAAGTTATCGTCTTGACACAAGCTTTTTCTTTTCTTTGTGGAGACGTCGAGCGAGAGCGAGCTTTATGTCTGAATGTCTGAATGTCTGAATGAATTTGCGTCAGTCATGTCCAGGCAGCCAACGGAGCTGGCCGCCGAAACTACGAGGCTATTACACGCACTGGAGGATTTAGGTAGCATGGGGCACAGCTGAAGATCACAAGAGCCGCACACTCACAATGGAGCCTGGAGATAGCCAAGTCTACGGGAATGGGAACGAGGAGTTTTCCAAAGACGTCGATGCTCCTTTCATAGACGCGGATGCTCCTGCCAAAGACAGGTAACACCACTGGAAGCTTTTGATATTATTGACAATACCAGCAATGTTGGAGTAGAGCAGAAAACTCTCAACAGACTTGTTTACAAAATGTACCGCTGGAATTTGCAGTTCCGTGGACCCTGACGCGGCAGTTAATGACAGTGTAGTAGTTGGCGAATGTTTAGACCCAAGTGATGGTAAACGAACTACCCCAAACAAGAGAATCCCCAAGGCTCTTGTCCTGGCTTATGGGTTTGGGCACTTTTTTAATGACCTCTGTGCCGCGACATGGTTTACATACCTTCTTATTTACCTGGACAGAATAGGTAAGAGACGAAATTACAATTCGCCCAAGCAGCAATCATAACGTTGAACGCTCGCACTGGTTGGTCTTGTGCAGGTATACCATCGCGAGATGCAGGGGTGATTTTGTTGTCTGGTCAAATTGCTGACGGAGTGGCTACTCTTGTCATGGGTTGGCTCATCGATGCATACGGCCATCGGAAGAGATGGCATGCCGCCGGAGCGCTTATTGTAACAACCACCTTCATCTTTGTTTTTTCGTCTTGTATCCCGTGTGTGGTCTTTCATATCAATAAAACGAGTTTTAAGACCATCATATATTCCGTATTTGCTGCGGTTTTCAACATAGGATGGGCAATTGTTCAGATTGCACATATGTCAATCGTCCCTGCATTGTCACGGTACGATAGCCACCCCGAAGCATCGAATATGAGGCTCTCTTTATTTCTTTCTTTCTTATCCCGAAATAATTCCTAGCGTTTGTTACTCCCCTGCTGCAGATGTTGCCAAAACAATACAGTCTCCCTCAATAGTTCCCGAAACGCATTTACAAACATAGCAAACCTCCTACTTTACGGTGTTGCTTTTGCATCTTTCGGAATATACAAGGGAAAATCCAAGGGCGCGACAACTGACCAGTTTTTTCTGATTAGCGTGGTCGTCGTTGTCCTTGGATCCGCTTTTTGTATTGCATACCTCATTCTTGTTCCCGAACCGAAGAGAGTTCCTGTATCTGAGCTGGACCAAGGTTTTGAGTGCGAAGTCAAGTGGACAAAATGGCTGCAGAGGACGCAATACTATCTTGTGGCTGTAATGTATACTTGTGCGCGTTTGTGCATCAATATATCGACCGCGATCTTGCCATTCTACTTGACCGGAAAGCTGGATTTACCCAACTTGACAATTGCAGAAGTGCCTGGCGGTAAGCCATTTTACACGAACACTTGGCGTTTTGAATAGTGAACTCTGAATATGTTCTGACATAAAGTGGCCTAACGTTGCACAACTTTTTTTTTTGGGGGCGAGGGTCTCTTGTGCAGTTATCTACTGTATGTCCATAGTGATATCGATCCTTCTTCAAAAGCTTCACTGGGAGAAGGATAGACTTGCTTATGCCTATGGATTCGGTTGCGTAGTATGGTTTTTGACGGCATCGGCAGTTTTCCTGTCTGGAAAGCTCCTGGGCTACACAGTGTTCGCAGCATCTGTAGCGATAGGTACCGGTAATACTTTGATGTTGGTATCTTCAATATCAATGGAAGCAGAGCTAGTAGGTGATACACAGAAAGGAGGGGCTTTTGTGTACGGCTCTCTATCCTTCCTCGACAAAACTGTTTGCGGAATAGCTATTTTTGTGATTGAGTTGATGAAGGGCGCCGAAAAAGGATCCACGAACGATGTGGTTTATTATGCGGTGACTGCAGTGCCTGGTCTTGCGGGATGCCTAGGGTTGTTTTTCGCTGTTTTGTATTTGATAGAGCGAAAGTTGAGAAGACTGAAGCGAAATAGCTCGTCTCTTAGCCTAGATGAAAACCAAGACTTACGAGCACCGCTTTTGGAGTAAATACACCAACTCTTTTTCCTTTCCAAGAAAGTTACTCAGATCCCTGTTGTTCTAACAATATTGCTGCGGCTGCATCTGGGTCCCCCCCTGTTATGCGTAGAGCCGCATGGGCTGCTCCCGCTGGAAAGCCAAGCTCTACTAGCGATGCAACACGCTCTGCCATTGCTGCTTCGTCTGTCAGTGCAGCTGGCTGTTGATTCACAACGAATCGGTTCCTCCGTTGGTTTGGCTCTGCGCTCCTTGCAGCATTTTCATTATCTGTGTCGGTTTCTGTACATCAGAACCACCAAACCCATCAGCTTTGACAGCGTTCCATTGTCATATGAAGGTCAAAGCGATTGATTAGAAGACCTGCATCGATAGAAGGGCTTGTTGGATCAGCCAGTTGAGCAATTAATGTCTCCATCATCCGTGCAGCCACATTTTCACCGTCAGACAGTAATCTCCGCGGCTCTCTTTCGTTTGCATTTTCTAAATTTCCGTTTCTCTCCTCCACAGATACTGCCACAGGGATACCAAGAATGGATCCAAGATTCGAAATAGTAGCGACTGGGTTGTTTGGATCGGCTGCAATGTGAGATCTGAACGACTCCTGTAAACTAGGGAAGAATTTTCATCGATTTCAATGGCATGTATCTTCCTGCTTTCGCCTTCTACAAGCTCTGTTACCTGTAGAGCCTGAACAAAGGTCTGCCCTTCAGTTAAGCCTTGTTCAATTCCATCAGTCAACCCACCAACATCGACTCCTATTCTATTCGCAAGGGCGCTAAAGTCACTAATCGGCCTTCTGCGAACATTTTCATTTCTTTTCCTTGGCTCAACACCCTTGATTTCTCGTAGTTTTCTGCAAGCGTTTTCTATCGCCTCATTCGACACCTCGTCTTTTTCCAGCTCTTCTGCAGCGATACATCGACTTGACAAAGAGTCTATTATAATCAAATACTATATTCTTCTTCTTCTTCTTGAGTAGCAAAGCGGGCATCGAGCAGACTTTTTGTCCTCCAACGTATCCCTTGCCCCCTTATTGCCCCTCTCTGAAACAAGTACCTGAAGTATTATTGCCGCCATCGTGCTCTCTACTCGCAACTAATGGGATTGTCACGCTGAGATTATTTTCACACGGTGGATCAAAACTTCTGACCGTTCGTCCATTATCATTCTTGTAGATCCACACTTGATCGCCGCTGTGAGGCTTCTCCTTTTGTACCATAGTGCTCTGTTCTTCGTTTTCGTAGCTCTCTGCGAATTCCATGGGCTGTTTTGCTACTGAACTGTCTTCGACGTCATGGTCTGTCATAGCTACACGGTTTTGTAACGTGGGTGGGATGCAAACTGTAGTTTAAATTGTTTCAATGCCATTCCCAAAAAAAAAAAAACCACTCGGATTTTTCAAGAGTACTCCACTGTTTAGGTACGGGGAGAAAGCTGAGTAAAATGCGAATTTATCGATGCTTTAAAAGATGTATCATAGAAAAGAGTAACTCAACAATACAACTTTACATACTTGTGGCAGAATTCTAATCAGTATTGTGGAAGCACAGAGTATGAGAATTTAACTATTCCGCTCCAAGAGTTTCTCAGCAACCAAAGGCGTTTGAAGGTTTACATATAATTGTAGAGAGGAAGAGAGAGAAGAGTATTAGAAGATACAAATCACTGAATTCTTCTTCCACGAAGAGAAGCCATTAAAGCAGAGCATTCGTACTTACTACAATACAGTGTACGAAATTCTGGTCAAAAGCTTTCGACCGAGTGGAATACCTCACGCCAGCAGTCTTTTTTTTTTTTTAAAAAAAAAAGGAAGAAGAAGATACGTATATATAAATCAACAACATACATGGCTCATGCGGCGCAAGATTCACTTGAAAACAATAGTTGGGCCATCACTGCCAAGCTCAGGCCAGAAATTAGCACTCGTCTCTCCAACTGGCCACGCCAAGCCAAAATCGTCCTGGCTTCTAGAGCCATTGTCTCTCTACCACTACCACTAGGCTCGCCGCTCCAAGTAAAACTCCTTTCGGACACACCAGACATCCTCTTGATCAAAGGACAAATTATCACCCCGCGGAGCCCAAGCCAGCCGCCTGGCAGCTTGTCAACTCTACTTGGAATATAACACAAAGCCCTTGAGCCTCTGTCGTGAACCACCACCATCGCCGCACTTGCGCGCAGAGGCGAGGAGAAAAAGAGCAGGGGATTCATCACCAGAGACACCGAAGCTAGTTTCCGCCGCGCGCTCAGGCGGTGATGATCGTTATCGTCATCTTCTGTTGTAAACCGGTGTCCCCAGCAAGGAAACCAAAGATAGAACCGGACTGGGAGAAAGCTAAAGGAAGACGCAACGAAACCAAGAGGGACACTCAGTGTACACACCGTGAAGCTCGCTCAAGCTGGGCTTCAACGTCTAAGCTAGGGAGCAGGCTCGACTTTTGTGGATTCGCCAGGCTGTCTATGCTTGACGTCCCACGCAAAACAACAAAAGCCTGTGGAAGCTTTTCTGTCTCTGCCATCCATGGCTGGACTGCTTGGCCATTTCCTCTTCCTCTTGGTGCCTCTTCCTCTTCCTTTGGCTTGACCAGTGTCTCGCTACAAGCTGGCTCCTGAGGCGGGAGCGGAGAGGGGGAAGCCTGGAAAATGATCACGGCAGCAGGCAGCGTGATGATTATATGATTCTGCTTATAACCATGGCTGCGGGAACAAGGAAGGGGGAGGGGGGGAAATGATCCCAGAAGAAGCTAGCAGGGGCAGGGCAAGTACCTGCCCACCTGGCTCCTGAGCCAGTCTGGAGTAAACGAGAAGGGCGTGAACGGCAGGCTTGTGTACGAGTCGTGTAAGCGATGATAGGCCCGACTGGACTGCTCTAGTCTAGGGAAATGGTATATCTGACCTGATTTCCACTCTTGACCAGCAGCGCTGAATTCCATGCCGAGTTGTGTAGAGGGTGGGGCTCGTGCTGGTGCGTGTGCGGGAGCCGCATTGTCGTGCAGAGCAGAATTGAGTTTGAAAGCCGCTTTCCACTGGCTCGTCTTCGAGCTGGAGCGGCTGGCGACAAGTGAGATTCGATTCTGTAATTCAGACTTGAAATTTAGGAGAGAGGGGTTGTGGGCCACTCTCTCCCCCCTCTGTTGGCAGAGTCTGTAATGCGGAGTCGCTGAACAGCTTTTTTGACCAGCCGGGTGCTGAATTGAAGACAGGCGATGTATTGACGAGCGGGCAGGCGGGCGGCCAAGCGCTACTAGGCCGACTTGGAAGGTCTGAGGCTCGCAATATGGGTGTCAAGGAGAGCGATAGGATAGACGCCAGCGAGGCGAGAGTTCGCTGCATTTCAGACATTGTGGGTGAGCTGGTCAAGGCCTCTCACGAGAACAAAACCGTCAATCTTAACAGGGTATGTGGTTGAATATAGACATATGTGCCTGTGTGTGTATTTTAATAATAAAAACACACACACACACATAGATACAGACGAATGAGATAATATATGTGTGGTGGGTTGAATTGAAGGCGATCCGGTCACTTGCAATGAATGATGATAATGAATAGATTTGTATAGAGAGTTTTTCTTATCTCTCTTATCAAAAAGCTGATCTCATATCTTTTTCCCCTCCCTCTCTTTTATGAAATGCCCCGAAACTTGTGACACTATCAAGGTGCCAGTTTGAACTGCAAAGTAGAATCGAGTTGAAACTATGATGTATATGTATTCATCTGGTCAATGATGCTATAAAAGGTCAAGCTGGATGCAAGCAAACGATATGGTTTGGCCCGCGCTCCGAAGCTCGTCGAAATCATTGCAGCTGTGCCGGACGAATACAAGAGCAAGCTTTTACCTCGTCTGAAGGCAAAGCCAGTTAGAACAGCATCAGGAATAGCTGTTGTGGCTGTAATGTCCAAGGTAACGACTCATGTTGGAAACTTTTCATTGCTATCCTGGGCTCACAAGCGACGGCACACTCATTTTTGTTGTTTTGTGTGTACATAACTTGTCTCAGCCACATAGATGTCCTCACATTGCAACCACGGGGAACATCTGCGTATACTGCCCAGGAGGTCCAGATTCTGATTTCGAGTACTCGACTCAGAGCTATACCGGATATGAGCCAACCTCAATGCGAGCCATTCGAGGGCGGTATGATCCGTATGTTCAGGCTCGGTCACGACTGGATCAAATTTCGCGTTTAGGGCATTCGATCGACAAGGTATAGGATTGCTTTTTCACCCTCGATTTGATCAGAAGAGAAAAGAGATGGAATAGTGAGTTTTTTTTTTAAAAATCTGTCGATCGGATACGCTGGCCTCAGGTGGAGTACATCCTTATGGGCGGCACTTTTATGTCATTACCAATTTCGTACCGAGACTTCTTCATTCGAAACTTACACGACGCCTGCTCAGGCCATACATCTAAATCTGCAGAGGAAGCCGTGAAATATTCTGAACAGAGCAAAACAAGAGTGATTGGGTTGACGATTGAGACCCGACCAGATTATTGCCAGGTAAGGACCCCAGATCTTGACTTTTTACTAGACGCCACAGTCGCTGTAACTCTCAATAGGCTGCATCAACAGGGAACGCATCTACGACAAATGTTGTCGTACGGCTGTACGAGGCTAGAGATCGGAGTTCAAAGTATCTATGAGGATGTGGCCCGAGATACGAATCGGGGCCACACTGCTCAGAGTGTAGCCGACTGTTTTTGTCAAGCAAAAGAGGCTGGCTTCAAAGTCATCTCACATATGATGCCCGACCTCCCGAATGTGGGCTGGGAACGGGATTTACAAGCATTCAAAGAACTCTTTGAAAATCCCGCCTGGAGACCAGACGGACTAAAACTCTATCCCGTCCTAGGTACTAGAGATTATCTCCAGAGTACAAAGTAGCTGTTGTCTTCTTCTCTTCTTTTTGAATTATTAAGAAAAAAGATGCTTTCTTTTCTCTCCAGTCATAAGAGGAACTGGGCTATACGAACTGTGGAAAGCCGGCCAGTACCGAAACTATCCGCCAGAAATGCTCGTGGATCTCGTTGCTAGGATTCTTGCGATGGTGCCTCCGTGGACTCGAATTTACAGGTAGTAACAGGCAATCTCCTCTATCAAAATGTCCTTGGCACTAAATCGTTGACGCTCTGGTATATACAGGATTCAAAGGGATATTCCGATGCCACTAGTGACAAGTGGAGTCGAAAAGGGGAACTTACGCGAACTCGCATTGGCGAGGATGAAAGACTTGGGACTGCGATGTAGAGATGTTCGAACTCGTGAAGCTGGTATTCAAGACATTCACAACAAGGTCCTGATTGGCTCTTTTTTCTCTTTTTCAGAGGCACCTGTGATCAGTCCCTGAAAGCAATACTAACCGTTGACTATAGCTATTGCCAAAGTCCAGATTAAACCTGATCAAGTAGAACTTATCCGAAGAGACTACGCTGCGAACGGCGGATGGGAAACGTTTCTGTCCTATGAAGACCCAGCCCAAGACATTCTAATAGGACTATTGAGGTATGGTCCTGCCATTTCCTTTTTCTAAGAGAAAACAACTATTTACTCGCTTTCGGAGAAAAAAGGCGAAAGAGAAAAAATGACGCATGCTCAATGTTTGGGTCATCCTTTTAGCATGGTGCAGGCTACGAAAGCTGGGAGATCTGAATATGCAAGACCATCCCACCTATGTTCAAGGGCCTGAACTCAAAGGATCAGTGTCCATGATTAGAGAGCTACATGTGTACGGGACTGCAGTGGCCGTCAATACCAAGTAAGGGCATTATCCAAAGTTTTGCATGTTCCGCAGAGTAGCCCTAATCCCGGGATTTCCCGGCTATGTATTGCTGTGATCTACAGGGACGATGCAGCACAGCAACACCAGGGATATGGAACCTTACTGGTAGAGGAAGCTGAACGAATAGCCAAGGAGGAACATGGTTCCGAGAAGATGGCCATCATTTCCGGAGTTGGAACTAGGCACTACTATCGCAAACTGGGGTATATTTTAGAAGGACCGTACATGACAAAGTATCTAAACGACTGCGCAGAGAATAAAAGTATCGATAAATAAATTCAGTACATCGAAATAGAATGCATCTATTCGCTAGATAGGCCAAGCTGCTAAAAAACTAGCTGATTGTAACATCAGTTTAGAAAATTTACACTGGACGGAAATTCTCTTTCTAACTGTTATTTCCCAAGGTAGAGTTTATTTCGCTTCGTACCACGACTTTGCACTGTTTGCGTCCACAACCAAGTCAACTCTCAAGGGGTTTTCGTCTCCAAACGGGAATGACATAGTGTTCTTTACAATCTCCATAGCATCTAGAGAAGTTTCTTCCGGCCCTTCCAGAATAATCTCGTCGTGGACCTGACCACTCTACAATTAAAAGCGCTTGATCATTCCATGCCACCATTCTTAGCATTCCTCTGCTGGCATTACCTGGAGGACCATCTTCCAGCCCATTTGCTGCAATTCCTTGTTTAAGAACAACTTGATCATCGCTGAGTTGACCACATCCGCGGCACCTCCCTGGCAAAAGTCCACACCAAGAGAGGGGTTCAGTTTACCAACATGAATTCCAATAGAGCCCGAAGAATGCTCATGCTCACTTGTATCGGAGAGTTGATGGCAGCACGGAGAGCGTGCCCCTTGTCACGACGCGATTTGCTTTTAGCGTGCGGGAGATGCCTTTTACGGCCAAGGAGGGTGAGCACCCATCCCTTCTTTTCTGCCAACGCTTGATATTCATCCTGCCACTCCTTTACCTGAAGGTTGAGTGCAAACCAAATTGAGAGTTTTCATTGGGGGAAAAAGGAGGAGAGCAAACGAAAGAGAAAGAAACCCTGCTCATCAATTCCTTCCAGCTGCAGTCTTACCTCTGGCCGGTCATTATACCACCTTTCCAGCGTATTTTTAGCTTCGCTCAGGGAAACACCCCAGTCTTTGGACAGCCCATGTGCTGTCTTCCCATAGGCGATTGAGAAATTCAATGTTTTTGCCTTACGGCGTTCAGCGGCATATTTTTCCTTGATGAGGGGAACAGGAGGATCTCCGTCAGCATAATCCCATTCAAGGATGCACCCTTTGGAATCGACATCTTGTTTAATGTAGTCGTACATCCCAAGAGCAGTCCGGCTATGGAAATCACCTCCTCCCTGTACTACGCCCGCACAGTCCAGCGATTAATAGTCTACAAAGCAAAAGTATTGAGGGAATTATGCGAAGACAACTCTAGCACATGAACAGCAACCAGTACCTTGAATGCCTCGATCATTGACGCGCAATTTGTTACATGAGCTAATATTCTAAGTTCCAATTGTCCGTAGTCTGCAACAACAAGTTTTTTGCCATCCCCCGCCTGAAAAGCCTGTCGTATCTTATAGCGATCCTTTTCTAGCGCAGGCTGATTTTGCAAGTTGGGTCGGCGAGCTGAGAGCCGACCAGTCTCTGTGTTTATATTTAAGCTGCAGTGTACTCGATTGTCTGGAGAAAGGATTCGGCTCTTTGTTCCTGTATTCGCTCAACGACATCATTTGTGAAAATAGCCTTGTGAAGTACATCTACAAAGATTGCTGCATGACTCGGGTCCTGACCTTGCAAGGGCTTGATAAAGCTTTTCAGCAAGGTATCGATCGCTGACACTTGGCAAAGTGCATCGAATGCAGCACAGGCTTCTTTTCCCTTTATGCCTCCACCAAAGGCCTGTCAGGTCATTGCTCAGTAGAAAGCAAGCATCAATAGCAAGCCTTCAAACCTTGAACGTTCGAATTGGCGATAAGTCCGTCCACTAATTCACCTTTAAAGCTTCTCCACATTTCCCATCGTCCAACGTGCCGTTTTCGTAGTCATCACATGCTCCACTTTTTCCAGCCAGGACACGCAGAACTGGTATTCCCACTGAAGGCCATCCGCTAGCTGTGAACACCTTTGGCTCAAAACTGTGTTTTATTCTCCTGCAATGAAGATCCTACATGCGCTATTGTCAATCCTCGGATCCGACCTATGCGACCCAAGCCTGCTCATTACCTCAATTTGATCAATCGTTTTTTCTTGGGCTTTACGGCATCCGGTTCTATGAAGTTGTCATCGTTGTCAATTGAAAAGCTCCTCTCAGAGGGTAGGAAGTGGCCTTTGGCTTCTTCAGAGGACTCTCCCTTTTCCTTGATCGCTGGTGGCACGTTCTTATTCCAAATTCCACCAAAGAGAATTTGTCTAATTTGAACATCGCTACCGATGTTGATTTTGGAAACGTCACAGTCTGGAGCAGCTTTTTCTACCCATCTCCTGCGTTTCTTTACAAGCCCTTGACATTTAGTTCTGTGGGATTGGCTGGATTTCGCTCATCATCAAAGATTACCTGAAGAAGTTTTCATATTTGATTTTGTCTTCTACCGCTCTTATCTCGACTTTATCCAAGTGGTCTTGGTCGACTTGCATGCCGGCTCTCTCCAAATCAGTAAGAAGCTCTCCAAATAATAACCAGACGGATTCGTAGAAGTCCAGCATGTTCTGATCCGATAACACAGGAATTTGGTTGGGATCACGGTTTTTCCAAGCATCAGAAGGGCATACTCAAGTTGACATTTACCTCGTATTTAGCAAGCTCAGGTGTTTTGCAATCGCATTCCTCCTTCTCTAGTTTTTTCGATAGAGAATAGTGTAGTAACCAAGTATCATATGCATCGACAGTGGAGTATCCAATCCACTTCTTTCGCAGCTTGGGATTCTCTTGAATGGTCTCAAGAGGCGGAAGTGTGATAGTCTGCAACAATTTCGGAAGCAGTATGCAGCGTGGGTTGGAGGGGGAAAAAGTCAACTCTGGTACGACATCCCATCCCTTGTTCTAACTAGGCTGGTTTTCCCCTCCAAAGCACGACACGAGAGTTGCCGTACCTTTCCCTCTGTGTTATCCTTTTTAATGTACTTTTCTCCAAACATTTCCTTCATTGATGATTTAGGAAGAATTTCAGTCTCGTCCTCAAGGCCATCCATAACTGATTCCATGTCACTCGTCAAGGCCGCCAATGAGTACCCCTTTTGTTGGCGTGAAGTGTCTAGTAGGCGGGCCATATGCATTGTATCACCCCCAAATCCAAGTACGTTCAGATCGTGCAGGTATAGCAGATGACGATCGAATCCATAGTTGTGGAATATCTTTGACAGATTGGTGTCTGCAAAGTAGTCTCGGAACTCGCCTAGTATTTCAGGCTTTCTAAGAGTATCAACCCACGCAGTGCACTTTCCGTTT
>CAYWOQ010000082.1:0-11984 GCA_964459925.1 uncultured Roseivirgaceae bacterium | reverse complement strand
TTTTTCCGGTCTTTTTAAAGGAAAACTGCTTTACTACCTGGTATATGATTATGCAATCGCACCCATCTTGGATGACCAAGGTGTAGAAAAGGCCCTCATTGTACAGCGGCAAGACTACATGGATAAGCTAACATTTGATATTTGGAGAAAGTAAAATTTCATTTATTACTATAAAAATAGTTGTATAATTATAATTATAGTTATATTATTGCCTCATGAAGGAATTGACCAAAGCAGAGGAGCAACTGATGCAGTACCTCTGGTCGCTAAAAAAAGCCTATTTAAAAGACATTGTGGAGGAGTATCCTGAACCTGCTCCAGCCTACACAACCATCTCAACAGTGGTAAACGTCTTGGTGAAGAAAGGATTCATCGGGTTTGAAACACATGGAAAATCCCGTGAATACTACCCACTTCTTTCCAAGGAGCAATACACCCGCCAATCCATGAATGGACTCATGAGCAGCTTTTTCGACAACTCTACGAAGAAATTTGCATCTTTTTTTGCTTCCCAGGATGATCTGTCCGTAGAAGAGCTCAAGGAAATCCGAAACCTTATCGACGCACAAATAGCCCAGCGAAAGTCATGAGTGAAATGATTTTATACCTCATCAAAGTATTGGGGGTTCAGGGGATCCTGTTTGCCTTTTATGGGTTGTTTCTTCGGAAGAGTGCCAGGCATGCGCATAATCGCTTTTACCTCTTAGCCTCGTTGCTGCTTTCTTTCATCATTCCTTTTATTCATTTATCCCTACCCAATCCGGTGTACGAAGTTTCAGGGACATTTCAAAACAATCCGATGATCACCTGGATGTCAGATCCAACGTTCGTGATAGAGGATCTAGAGTTGGTAGGAGAGAAAGTCATCACTTCATTTTCCTTCTGGTCCCTGCTTCCGTGGATTTATGGAATAGTTGTGGTCGTTTTGTTGGCACGCTCAGTGGCTTATCTGTTCATATTACGAAAGCTCAAAAAACAGTCAGAACCGATCAAAAAAGAATGGTTCACACTTTTTAAGACCTCACAGTCAAGATCGTTTAGCTTCTTTTCAGATGTCTTTATGCCAGGACCCTTGTTTGGATCCAAGGCATTTGAACAGGTGCTTGCGCATGAATGTGTACACGTAAAGCAGCTCCACTCGTTGGATCGGCTGCTGCTGGATTTTTTTGTTTCGCTGTTTTGGTTCAATCCCTTCATGTACTTGTATCGAAATGCACTCATTGAAATCCATGAATACCAGGCAGATGAAGGAGTACTCAAAAGGTACAATGACCTGATTGGGTACCAGGAAGTTTTGTACGCTCAACTTCAATCGCCACAATACTCAGGGTTGGTGAGTCATTTCAATTTTCAAATGATCAAAAAACGAATTGTAATGATGAACGAACAAAAGAAAAGGACTGGATGGATCTATGTGTTGACCGTACCAGTTATGCTGATGATGATTTTTGCTTTTTCAAGTAAAGAAGCCATGCAACCTCTTAAAAATGTTGGGCATGAGATTTCTTCTTTTATTGGCCCGATCACGCACGTGAAGGATTATGCTCTAACCATCTTACCACAAGACAATAGCATACCGTCTATACTACCTTTTAAGGAAACGGAAAAGGTAAGGGTTACATCCAGCTATGGCATGTGTATGCATCCAATCAAAAAGGTGAAAAAAATGCACCTCGGAATGGATTTTGCCTGTGAGGTCGGTACGGAAGTGCTGGCAACGGCAGATGGTGAGGTCATCGAGATCCAGAATAATCCGGATGGTTATGGCAAACTGATGATCGTGGATCATGGAAATGAATACCAGACCTATTATGCTCAGCTCTCTCAATTCAGAGCTAAACAAGGTGAACAAGTGAAGAAAGGTCAGGTCATCGCACTTTCCGGAAACAGCGGGATGTCTACCGCTCCACATTTACATTACGAGGTAAAGCAGGGCAACCAGCGGGTGGACCCCAAAATGTACATCAAGAACTACACCTTCACGATCAAAGAAGTAAAACGCCCGCAGATTAAAGAAGTAAAAGATCCGGATTCCTCTGGTAAGGACCAAGGTGATGTCGATCAAGAATTGCTAATGAAAGAACAAGAATTGGTGAGAAGAACGGAGGAGCTTAAGCTTCGTGAGCAGGAACTGGCAAAGGAAGCGAAGGAGCTTGCAATCAGTGAAATGAAAAGTACGGAATTGGCAAGGAGAGAAGCAGAGCTAATGGCCAAGGAAAAGGAGCTATATCAGGCGAAAAAGCGAATAGTTGATGAAGAGGTTAGAAGAGCTCAAATAGAGCTCATGAAAACGAAAGAGATGGATGAAAAGCAGATGATGGAGGATTTAAAATACATCGATCCAAACGAGCCTTTAAATATTTCTCAGAAGATTAAAATAGAAGGATTGGATGAACCACTTTTCGTATTGGATGGCGAAATCATGGATAGAGAAGAAATCAGTGACCTCCAGCCTTATGAAATAGATAACATCAATGTGCTGAAAGATAAAAGCGCAAAAGAAAAATACGGAAAGAAAGGAAAGAACGGTGTGATTGAAATCAACACAAAGAAGAAAATAAAAGTAAAAAAGAAGACGAAAACTAAAGATAGTGCTTAGAAAGACAGTCTAATCATTTCCTAAAAACCTCATTCACTTTATCCCGGTATGATTGTCCTATCGGGATTTTTGTTTCTCCCAACTTGATTTGATTCCCTTCAATATATTCCACATACTTAATCGAAATGATGTATGACTTATGGATCCTCATAAAGGTAGAGGGTAGCATATCTTCGAGCTTCCTTAGGGTCTCTGAAATAATCAAGTTATTCCCCTCTTTCAGGTGAACCTTCACATAATCTCCGATCGATTCAAAATACATTATGTTCTCATAGTTGATTTTATGCATGCGTTTATCGGCCTTCAGCATGATAAAGTCTTCAGCAGATGAGACCAGACTTGTGACTTTTGCAACTGCTTTTTCAAAACGTTCGAAAGAAAAAGGTTTCAGTAGGTAGTCAACGGCATTTAGTTCAAAACCCTCCACGGCATGATCTGGATAGGCAGTGGTAAAAATTACCTGTGGTTTATGTACCAAGGTCTTGTAAAAGTTAATTCCCGATTGCTTTGGCATGTTAATATCAAGGAATAATAAATCTATTTTTTCCTTTTTGAGAATAAGTGATGCTTCGGTGGCATCCTTACAGCTAGCAACCCATTCCAGTGTTCCGATCTCTTCAACGTATGATTCCAAGAGCTCTCTGGCTAGGGGCTCATCGTCAACAATAATGCATTTAATCATAGGATTGGATGTTAATGATTACTTCAAATGTGCTTTTATCATCATATATGATCATTTCTGCTTGATCATCATAAATTAATTTCAATCTTTTTCTAACGTTTTCAAGGCCGATACCCCCGTATTTTCCTTTCTCAATATCATCTGTTCTCCCCTTGTTGTTTTTGATTTTAAAGGTTAATGATTGGCCTCCACAGGATAAATCAATATGAACATAATTGGATTTGACTTCATCTTTCATGCCGTGTTTAAAGCTGTTTTCGATTAATGGAAAGAAGAGTAAGGGTGCTACCTTGAAATCATGATTAATGACCTCTGCCCTAAATTGGATGTCTGTTTTTTCTTCTACTCGGAGCTTTTGTAAGTCCAGGTAATTATGAATCGCTTCTATCTCTTTTTCAATGGATACACGCTCATCTGAAACCTCGTATATCATATAGCGCATCAGATCGGATAGCATCAAGATAACGCCAGGGGTTCGGCCACTTTTTTTTCTCGCAAGGGAATACATGCTATTGAGACTATTGAAAAGAAAGTGCGGATTGATCTGCATTTTAAGTGTATTCAACTCCAATGAAAGGTTCTCCCGTTCCAGCTGATGCAGGAGGTACCAGGATTTTGAAAGTTTCAGCAAGGTGGTAAGGACCAGGTAGAAGAGTAAAATGGTTAGAAGTACCCTTGCTTCTGTAAACGATACCATGTAAAAGTCCGTTGGCAATAGTGGTATCATGATATCAAATACCAGCTTATGGATAAAATATGAAGCAGCTATGTTTAAAGATGCAAGAAGAGCATAAATCACGTACTTTTCTTTAAGCAGAAACTTTGGTATGTGATACCTCAGATTTACATAGGCTAAAAAGAAGAGCGGTAGGTGAAAAAAACCAGAATAAATGAAATCAATAACTTTTAATTCATTGGAAATGGAGAAATAGTTTCCAATAAAGTACAAGGATAGCACCCAGAAAGAGAGGTGCTGTATCCATGTGTTTTTAGGTAGGTTTTTTAGTGCAAGCTTCATAAAACTCTTGTGTAGGTATGTGTGTAATCAAATACACTTTCATCATCTGAGTATTTATCAAGGAATTTCTGAAGTTCTCTGGGTTGCGCAGTAATCAGTATTGTGCCTTCTACATTTTCGTGTCTTAACCTAATCAGATTACTCTCAAAGAGCTTGTTCAATTTTTCCAAATCAAAGTGAGTCATTGTAAATTCTTGATCAGTGACAGAAATCTTATAAAAGGTGTGTACCGGGAAAAAATTATCAGAAATGTTTTTAGAATCAAATTCTTTGATCGGGTATAAATCCATAAATAAATCTCCTCCAATATCAACCAGGTGAGCGACATATGCTTCTTTCTCGCCCTTATTCGTAACAACTGTTAATCGGTAGCTCTTCTCCTCAAATACGGTAACAGATCCTTCATAGTCTATGTCACGTGGATTGAGTTTATCCTCTTTTATCTGTTCTTTAATCGTTTCCGCAACATTGAATTCATTAGGCTCTGATTTCTTATTCGCAACATCATCGGAACCAATCTTACTCATTCGCTCTCTCATGATCAACTTAATGCTATCCTCATCGTATATTTTTTTTCCATTTACCATGATAGAAATTGGGTCATTGGAACTCATGGTAAAACCTTCTTTGATCTCGATTGTGTACTTATATTCTTCATTTTTCGTGACTTGAGGCTCATCATTTTCAGATCCTACCTTTTCAAATAGCATATAGGCCACATCGTCAATTGCCCATTTACCCAAAAGCTCTTCTTTGAATACCAGGGTTTCTTCCGTATAGATCGGAAATAGTGAATAGACACAGGAGCTCATCGTCGCGATTAGAATTCCAAATAAGAGTATTGAATGCTTTTTCATGATTTTAATTTATTGATTTGTTTCAAAATTGAAATCATGGATGCAGCCGACAAATTAATATCCGTGAACGAGCAATTTTTTAGGGTAAACAGTTAAAACCTCCGGAAATCCGTGAGACACTTACCGAAATATGTATTCAAAAAGTCCTGTTAGTATTTCAGAAGCTCCAATGTAGATGCCCACGCCATAGGTTACATGACGTACGGAAAGGTTTTGTATGGCAAAAGGGAGTCCGCTGATATTTAAGGTAGTAAATCCTACTGCAATGATTAGTGCAGAGAGAGTAACCAGGTAGAGATGCTGTACCGTAAATATCCCGATCACTCCAACCAGAAGCACGATAAAGCTTGTGGTGATCACCTTTCGCAAAACCATGGTCGAGATTTTTTTACTTCAAGAAACCGGTAATTGCACAAAGACCTAAAATTCCGAATGATATATAATCTCCATATTCGCTCATCTCAGGAAACAAACGAGCAAAATGACTTGGGAAAAATTCAACTAAAAAAGCTTTGCCTATTCCCAGGAAGAGCCCGACGATAAAAATGGCACCATATGAAATAAGGGTTTGATTTTGAACCCTATCATATGCTAGAAGTTCTGCTTTACGTTGAAGTACTTCGTCACTGGAAACGCGATGAAATAAAAAACCTGTTACAGAGATCAATATCCCTCCAACCACAAAGGTCAGCGTATTTCCGAAAAACTGCACGAGCCCTACAACTACAGGCTCTAAAGCGTAGAGTAGTTCAATGATGAGAAACAAAAAACCCATGATAATCGGAAGCTTCTGAGCAGATGCAAATGCTTCAATCATGGAATTTGCAGGACTTATAAATAAGTTCATGGATATCAATCAAATCACAATCATAAAGGGAACAATGTTGCTTACATCCATGATATGGGAGGTCCCAATAAGCGTTGCTACTACCATAAAGACCATGGCGGTAGCACCAATACCAACAGTAAAAACAATCAGGAATTTCCCATTTCGTTGAAGAATCTTATCCTGAAGCCAGCCTGCAATCGGTGGAATGGTGACCAAAACAATTGCTTTGGCAATAAGCATAAAATCAATCAAGTGAGTAATGCCTAGGTTTTGCATTAATACTGGCTGATATTCATGATAAGCGATCCAGCTTATTACTGCAGCTACATTTAATGCACCCAGGCTATAAACTTCTCTCCACTTAAGCGTTTCGGTCTTTTCTGTAAGCATATTTTTTTAGCTTCTATAATGCAAATATGGGTTCACCGTGATATCCTTCTCCATTGGTAACCTTAGTAACTTCTTTTGAGGCCAAGTTCAGCAAAAAGATATCATCATAAGTATCAATTTTTGCATGATAGGCGATGTATATTCCATCAGGAGACCATGCTATTTCGCTTTGGTTCACATTAGGAGTTACAGTGATTTGAGAAACTTCTTTACTTTCAGTATTGATCCTGTAAATGTCATTTTCTGTGCTATCTGTCTGCATGGTTGTGATGAGAGAACCGTCTTCTGGTCCCCATGAAATATATTTTTCTCTTAGCTTATTGAAAGTGAGCTGAGTGGTTTCTTGGGTGCCAATGTGGTAAATGAAAATTTCATTTGAACCTGTTCAATCTGAGAGATAGGCGATTTTATCAGATTGTGAAGACCACTTAGCACGTCCATTATAAAGCCCTTCAAATGTTATCTGAATGCTGTCTTCAATTTTTGATAGTTTACTTAACCATAAATTGGTTGTATCTCCGGTTTTACGTTGAAAAAGAATTTGGTCGCCATCTGGAGCGATTATTACTTCCGGAATACCTTGCAGGTCAAATGTCAATTCATTTCCAGAAAGATCAATTTTCCGCATGGTAAAACCTCCGGCGGTATCCGTACTATTTTGAACAATTAGCCCACCTTCAATTGGTTGAGGATTCCAGTCCCAACCTGGATTGCTTGTGATCTTGGTATCAATTGAATCGCCAACTTTTCTTTTGTGCAGGTCAAAACCATCTCCCCGACTGGATAAATAAACAAGTGTTAGTGATTGGTTTTTTATTTCAGATGTTTCGTCTGGAGAAGAACAAAAAGTGAGAAAGAGTATCCAAATAAAAAAGTAGTTGATTTTCATTCAGGCAAGTTATATAAATGAGCATGTACTTTTGCCTTCGAACTGTCACTTAGACGGCATTGTTTACGATCAAAAAGATTTGATCAAACCAATTGGGAAATTATCGGTTCTAAAGAAAAAATTCATATACCGTGAAAGCATTATTCAAGTTAGCATTATCAGTTACCATCCTAATTTCTCTAAACAGTTGTTCCTCAGACGAGGATCCGCAACCAAGTAACCTTTCAGCAAGTGATCTTTCCGTAACCGTAGATGAGGGTGTAAGTACTGGGCAGGTACTTGGAACAATAGTAGCTAGCACGGATGGCGGAGCGCTTTCTTTTGAGATTGTAGATGGAAATCCGAATGGGGCGATTGCAGTGGGAAGCACAACAGGTCAGGTCACCGTAGCAAATGGTTCAGTGTTTGTTTTTGCCGATAATCCTCAGATTAGTGCAACTGTGGAAGTAACTGACGGTATAGAAAGTTTAAGAATTACTATTACTATATCAATCAATGAACCGGATTCAGATCCGACAAATTTCAATGTATGGACGGGTAGTGCAATTACTTTTACGAAGGAAGATGATACTGATCCTACGCTTGAAGCAAATCAGGATAGACTTACCGATAATGTTTGGATCACCAGAGACCCAAACGGTGGGCAGATTTATAACGCTGCTGTTGAAACATGGTCTGTAGCTTTACAAGACACAGCACCAGCTGATACGGAATGGGCTTTAGGAACAACAGCTGATATTGCAAATCTGGAATTTAGCTCTTTTAGAAATACGATTGCTCCTAAAGATGTGGTAGGTCAGGATTTAGTCCTACACCTTATCACCGACGGCATTTATATTGATATAAAATTTACGGCTTGGTCTCGAGGAGGACAGAGTGGTGGAAGAGGTGGATTTGCCTATGAAAGATCTACCGAAGAATGATTATTCGCCTAACCATTTTTTGAAATTCTTCACGCGATCTCTGCTTACGATAATTTCTTCGTGAAAGGCGGGTTCAACTACAATATTCAATCGATTATTGAAGTAAGAATCAATGGAAGTAATTTGATCGGAATGGACAATCATATGTCTGTTTACTCTGAAAAAATGACCTGGATCAAGTTGTTGTTCTAAACGATCCAGTGTGAGGTCTATGATTGAGGCTTTGCCTTCTTTCGTACGGAGATAGCTTTCACCTTCCTCACTATAAAAATAAGCGATGGCTGAGGTATGATAGGTGTGATACTTTAATCCTACTTTAATAAGGAATTTTTCTTTGTAGACCTTTGGAAGGTGCGATTTTAGTTCATTCACCAATGCGTCAATATTGGTGGATTTTTGATTGATTTTATCAAGCTTAGCAACTGCTTTTAACAGGTCTGCCTGCTTAATCGGCTTCAATAAATAATCAATGCTATTGTATTTGAAAGCATTGATGGCATACTTATCAAATGCGGTAGTGAATATGATGTGAGGAAATGTATCGACGCTTTCTAAAATATCAAATCCACTTCCATCACCTAATTGAATATCAAGGAAAATCAAATCAGGAAGTGAATTTGCGGCCAACCACTTAGTTGCACCCTTAACAGAATGCAACTTTTTGATGACTTTGATATCTGTATGCGCGTTAACCAAATTTTCCAGCCGCTCAGCAGTAAGTTCTTCATCCTCAATGATTACGGCTTCCATATTCATTAAATTAGATTAAAACCTACTTTGAAGTATTCTTCGTTTTCAGTGATGGTAAGGCCTTTGCCTGTTAGTAGTTTCAACCTTTTTGATAGGTTTTTGAGCCCGATACCGGTTGATTTTACTAGAGCCTCTTTCACAACTTTTCTATTTTCTACCTGAATACTTCTATCTCCTGAAACAAAGATTTTGATTTCAAGTGGTTCATCTTTTGAAAAGGAATTGTGCTTAACCGCATTTTCGATCAGCGTTTGTAGTGATAGCGGAGGAACTTTAAGGCTGTCATCAAGCTTGTCTAATTCTTGAATGACAATTAGTGCAGCTCCATGTCGCATTTTTAGTAAAAAGACATAGTCTTCAACGAAAGAAAGTTCTTCGCTAATTGGAACAAGGCTCTTCTCATCATTTTCAAGAATGTATCGGTACAGATCAGATAGTTTACTGATAAACTCTACCGCGGCATTACTATCCTTTTCAACCAGAGAAGATAAGACACTAAAACTATTGAAGAGAAAATGCGGATTCACCTGGCTCTTTAGTCCTTCGTATTGGGCAGTCATTAACTCCTTTTTTATCTGTTCTTTTTCTCGCGCCTCGTTTATTGCATGTTTGATGTAGAGTCTGATGATTTCATACAAAATGATTACCTGACATAAGACAAATCCTTGAACGGAGATTACCCAAAAGTCTTTTGTTGTGTATCCTTCCTGTATCAGTGGACTAATGATATCATGGCTTATGTAGGTAAATAAAATGACTAAAGGCAGGACTAACATTCCTGCCTTTAGCGACATTTTAAATAAATCGGAGTTGGAAGAAATCCCAGTTTTACGGTTGAAGTAAGAAATGCTCCTGGATATGACCTCCCAACAAATAAGAACTGCAAAAGTCGTGTAGAATAAGTATACGGTTGCTCTAACGTCCCATTGTAAAAAGCATCCTAAACAATCTGATGCGGTTAACCTAAAGAACAGAAAGATGAATAAACTGATGAATAATCGAAATCGATACTTCTTCATTTAGTAAAATTACTCACCATCTTTTGAAGCTACAGAATTTCCGGGATTTACCTTCAAAGTCAGGAACGTACCTGTTACTGCATGGATTCCGCTTCTTTTGCTTGTTACCGTTATGGAATAATCTCCGGGGGTAATTTGTTCAGCATTTATTGAAACGGTATATCTGGTAGGATCTACTGTGTCTTGTGTCACAAGGAAACTAACACCTTTTGGTCCCATTAATTTTGGATTTTCAAACGTGGCTTTTCTGGCAACTTTTGATTTGATAAGGAAAAGGTCAAAAGAAGATTCACCACCTTCATTGACTTCAACTGTCGTATTTTCAACATAGATTTTTGCTCCTTTTTTTGGTATTTCAAAATCTTGAGCAACGCTTGAAAAAGCGATAAATAATGCAATTAGCGTAATAGTCACTTGATTCTTCATAATTTTCGATAGTTTAATTTGTACATAAAAAGACGTCTTTACGCTCGCTTTATAATGACATTGAAGTTGAATTGTGGGAATTCAATTTGAATCGCATGAAAAGCAGTATGAGTCGTCATACAATTAAGTGAAATATTCAACTTTCAAGCACAAGGTGGCTGTATCAACTCAGCATTTTGATAAATGGCATTATTTAAACTACGATTATATCAGCTAGCTCCAAAGTAAGTCAGCATTTCATAAACAAGAAATGCAGGCCATAAGATAGCTTTTAAAAGGCCCAGGGCTCCAATCCAAAAACTACTGGCTGTTGATATATAGTAAATCGCTGCGCCTACTAACCCTAGCCCATATACAGCATTACCGCTTTGACTTTGCTTGCTCATGGTGGGTAAGCTATCATATGATAAGCATCTTTAAAATGATGGCTATCAAACCGCCATATGATCTAATGCAGACTTTCAGATAATTCATTTAGATCAATGCATGGTATCCATAGACGAATAGCTTAGGGGTTGCTACCCATTTTCTCACCTAATACTTGAATCAATCAAAACAATGCTATGAAAGCAACAAAAGTACTATTGCTCACCCTGATTACGGTTTTCATTATTGGTCTCTCTTCATGTTCAGAAGAAGAGCTGATAGGAGATTCAGTTGATATACCGGATCAATTTTAGGTGGATATTCCGACCGCACTAAGTAATACAAATGGAGGTCTTAGTGCAAGAGTGGCTGGAGATGGGGACGGTATTATAGAAGAGAATGAAATTTACGCGGCTGTTCCTCACTTTATCAGACTGGGAGAGGCTTCCGCGGAAATTGTGGAGGTTACCTTAATCGTAGGTGCTATGCTCGAGCAACTAAATATTCGTTCTTACGAGTTTACTGATGAATCGGATCAGCGAGCAAAAAGAATTGACTTAACAGAAAACGCGACAAGAGGTGGTGTTGACTATGAATTTGAGATGACCATACTGGATGTGGAGGACGGTGCACTTGCACTTCAGCTTTTGTGGAATTCATCAAATGGAGTTGAAGGGATTGGGATCATGCAACCATACAATATTAATCGAGTAGAAAATTTGAACGCTCCTGATGCTTTCTATAAAATATCCTACAGTGAAAATGATCCGAATTATGAAGCAACTATGCTGGTCTCTATCTCGGGAATTGATTTAGATGAAGACGGTAGTGGTACGATAGAAGATGATGAGAAGGGAAATATTAATAATCTTCAAATGTTTGTTGGAAAGAATGGAGATATCGTAGAAGTAAGAGGTAATTCAAATCATCCTGAAATAACGATCATAGACCAGAGCTTTACAGGAGGTAGAAATTATGCGTTTGTGGGTCGTGGTGATGAGTCTACTGATTTAGGAGTTATTAACCTTTGGTTGCCGCCTTCGGGTTTGACCACTAACTCATTTATTGAAGGTGGGGATTATTCTGTTTTTGACGTGTTGGACGAAGAAATCAAGGCCGTTGGTTTTACGAATCAAGAAATTATTGATGAGATTTTGGTCGAAGCTCAGTCTCCTGCGTACTTCAACCCGGATTATTCAATAGAATAATCAAAAGGTGGGCTAGAGTTTTGGATAT
>CAYWOQ010000081.1:0-12018 GCA_964459925.1 uncultured Roseivirgaceae bacterium | reverse complement strand
AGTTTCCTAAACTCTAGATCCAGGTTCGAGTCCTGGAGAGGCCACATTCTTCTACTTAAGAATTTTGTTATTCAGGTTGTTAATACTTGTGCCAATTGCTACGAAAGGTTTCCCATTTCCTTGATTATCATCTTCTACAAAACCATATTTTACACCTCCTTTTTCAGATTCTGATATAATTCTCTTGTAATCAATGAGTCCCTCACCCACAGAAACAATATCATCTTTGATAATGGTGTAGTACGGTGTATTGTCTTTGGACATATCTTTTAAATGCAATAGATGAAAGCGTCCAGGATACTTATTAAACATCTCAACTGGGTCTTGTCCAGCTTTGGTTGCCCAAAAACAATCAAGTTCTAACATGACCAACTCAGGATCAAGTTCTTTTAGCAAAATATCATAATAAGGTACTGTTCCATCAAGATTCGCAAACTCAAAATTGTGGTTATGGTAGCCAAACTGAATGCCAACATTCTTCATAACCTCTCCCACTTTATTCCAGTCTTCACAAAACTGCTTATAACGCTCCACCTTCCGATCTTCATCCTGAACCCATGGATGTACACAATACTGCACACCTAATTCTGCATGTGCATCTGCCATTTGCTGAGCATCCATTCCTGCACTCTCTGCCTCAACTACAGTATGACCACTTATCGCCTTTAACCCGAAACTATCTAGCAACTCCTTGAAACCTTTCGGAGACATTCCATAGAATTTTCCGTTACTGTAGCTGGCTAGTTCAACATTTACGTAGCCTAATTCTGCTACTTTTTCAAGAGAACCTTCTAAATCTGCTGCAATGGCATCTCTTATGGTGTAAAGCTGAAGTCCAACACCTATGTCACTTATTTGAGCCGCAAATGAAGATGCATAAGGCAATGCCATCAATCCTACTGCTGATGCGGAAGATACTTTAAGAAAATCTCTACGATTGTATTTCATGGTTTTGGGTTTTAGATATTCCAAATTAACCAAGAAATGACTAAATATAGGCCAATGACGATATTACTTAAATTTAAATTACTGGTAAATTCAAATCAGATGAGAGTTAGACTAATAATCTGTCTTGATAGACTTATTAAACGGTAACCCAAGTTGGTATTTCAAATCCTCATCTCGGGAGTCATCAGCTACATCCAATCCATACTTGATATCAGAAGTATCTCCGTAAGTAAACGTACCAAACATCCGATCCCAGATAGAGAGCACGTTACCAAAATTGGTATCTGTCCATGGACGCTCGAAATGATGATGAAACTTATGTGTATTCGGACTAATGATAATATAGCTTAACGCCTTATCTAATCCTTTTGGTAGTTTGATATTGGCATGTGTCCAATAGGTAAAAAAGATGGTCACAATTCGATAGAAGAGATAAAAAGAGACCGGCATCCCAAAAATTACAAATGTGATTAAGGCAAGCGTTTCCCTCAATACAAACTCAATAGGATGCTGACGTACACCTGTGGTTAGATCCACTTTCGTATCACTGTGATGAACCATATGCAACTTCCACATCCATTTAACTCGATGAAGCAAGTAATGTGCAAAGTATTGAGAAACTAAATCGAGTGCTACAAAAGATACAACCAATCCAGCCCAGAGGGGCATTTCGACCCAGTTTAATATGCCAAAACCAGCAGCAGCTGTCCAATCCATTACCTTAACAAGGATGACGCCATATCCCACATTGATAACCATCAGCATTACAAGCAATGTAAGATTAACTCCATCATGCTTTAATCGATTATAGTTATGTTTTACCAGCGGGATTACCTGCTCAAGTGTAAAAAAGAATACCAGACAGAAACCTACCCATGCAATTTTCTGAATGGTTGTTAACGCAGCGAAATAATTTAAAAAGTCTTCCATCTCCACACAATGTTTTTTAATATACCAAGCTAATAGCAAATTGTTTGAGTTAAAACTCGCAATTGCCTGGAGTTCTCGGAAATGGAATCACATCCCGGATGTTACCCATACCAGTGACAAATTGGATCATTCGTTCAAAACCAAGTCCAAAACCAGCATGCGGAACTGTACCAAAACGTCTTGTATCCAGGTACCAACTCATCTCTTCTACAGGGATATCCATTTCGTTCATTCGAGTCTCAAGCTTCTCTAACCGTTCTTCCCTTTGAGAGCCCCCTACGATCTCACCAATACCAGGAAACAACACATCCATTGCTGCGACGGTCTTGTCATCATCATTTTGTCGCATGTAGAACGCCTTGATATCTTTTGGATAGTTGTAAAGAATAACTGGTTTTTTGAAGTGTTTCTCTACCAAAAATCGTTCATGCTCACTTTGCAGATCAGCACCCCATTCCTCTATTAGATATTGAAATTTCTTTTTTTGGTTTGGCTTGGATCTTTTAAGGATCTCGATCGCATCCGTGTAAGTCAATCGTTCGAACTCATTGTCCACTACAAACTGCAATCTTTCTAATAAAGACAGCTCGTTTCTCTCGTTCTGAGGTTTAGTCTTTTCTTCGTCTAACTGACGCTTGTTCAGAAACTCTAAATCATCCTTACAGTTTTCCAGCGCATGCTTCACCATGTATTTCAGCATCTCCTCCACGAGATCCATGTTATCGTCTATATCGTAAAAAGCCATCTCTGGCTCCACCATCCAAAACTCAGCCAGGTGTCGGGTGGTATTGCTGTTTTCTGCTCTGAAGGTTGGTCCAAAGGTATAAATCTCTCCGATGGCCAATGCCGCTAGCTCCCCTTCCAGTTGTCCTGATACAGTCAGATTGGTCTCCTTCTCAAAAAAGTCTTTTTTATAATCTATTTCTCCTTGATCTGTTTTTGGAACATTTCTGAGATCCAATGTTGTGACTTTAAAGGTCTCCCCAGCTCCCTCGGCATCTGAAGCAGTCAAAATTGGCGAATTGAGGTAATAGAAGCCTTTCTCATGGAAAAAGGTATGTAGCGCATACGCCATTTCATGACGAACTCTTAGTATGGCTCCAAACGTACTGGTCCTTGGTCGCAAGTGAGCAATCTCTCTTAGGAACTCCATCGAATGCTTTTTTGGCTGAAGCGGATAGGCTTCCGGATCTGCCTCTCCTAACACTTCCACCGTTTGTACCAGCAACTCTACCGATTGGCCTGAACCTTGTGAAGCTTCCAGCTTTCCAAAAACCGAAAGGCTAGCCCCTGTTGTAATTTTTTTAAGCAGTTCTTCATTAAAGGAATCGACATCAAAAACCAATTGAAGGTTATTTATCGTGGAACCATCATTCAGCGCTACGAAAGCTACGTTTTTACTACCTCGCTTCGTTCTCACCCACCCTTTTACACACAATTCTTCTCCGGCTTTTTTTTCACCCAGAATTTCTTTGATTTTTGTTCTCCTAATTTTGTCCACTGTCTCAAAATATTTGGGTCGCAAAACTAAACGAATGTGATAATTTTGACTCAAATAGAAGGAGCTTATCCTTTTGATTTTGCCTCTCGGTAAACTGGCAAAATTGATTAGATTGCCCTGAGGCTTAAAAATTAGAAATTATAGAATGCAAAAACTCTCTCTGACACAATCTCTTCAGCAGAAACTGTCTCCTCAGCAGATACAGTTTATCAAGCTATTGCAGGTGCCTACTGCAGAGCTGGAAGCGAGAGTAGAGGAAGAGTTAGAAATCAACCCAGCCTTAGAGGAAGGGAAAGAAGAAAAAGAGTCCGATGATCAAGTGGATGAAATAGAGGACGATTTTGAACCCTCAGAATCAGAAAGCATAGAAGATTACCTACAAGATGACTATGCTGGCTATAAAATGCAGGGTGATGGAAGAAATCCAGATGAAGAAGACAAAGAAAGTCCATTATCTGTGGGCAAAACGCTGCATGAACATCTCATATCTCAGCTGGGCTATTTGAAATTAGAGGATAGCGAAAAGGTGCTTGGGCGACAGCTTATTGGAAGTATAGATTCTGATGGATACATCAGGAGAGACCTGGAGGCAATTGTTAATGATTTGGCTTTTTCGCAGGGAGTCACAACAGACGAAGAAGAACTTGAAAGTGTACTCTTCAAAATTCAGTCGTTTGATCCGGCTGGAATAGGTGCCAGAAACCTACAAGAGTGTTTATCCCTTCAATTAGAAAGAAAAGATGATGAAAATGAAGTGGTTCAGATCGCTCGAAGAATCATTGATAACTGCTTCAATGAATTCTCCAAAAAACACTACGACAAGATTGCACGAAAACTCGGAATTGAAAATGAGGATATTTTAAGGGAGGCGATATATCTAATCACGAAGCTTAACCCAAAACCGGGAGGAACAGGAGACGAAGAGATCAAAACCCAATACGTCATTCCAGATTTTATTCTGGTTAACAATAACGACAAGCTGGAGCTCTCGCTTAACTCCAGAAATGCTCCACAACTTAAAGTGAGCAGGTCTTATTCCGAAATGCTGGATACCTATGACAAAAGCGATAAAAAAGACAAAAAGCTGAAAGAGACGGTTTCTTTTATTAAGCAGAAGCTTGACTCAGCCAAGTGGTTCATTGATGCCATTAAACAAAGGCAGAATACTTTGCTAAATACCATGCAGGCCATCATTAATTTTCAATACGATTATTTCCTGGAAGGCGATGAATCCAAACTCAAACCAATGATCTTGAAAGATATTGCTGAAAGAATCAATATGGATATATCGACCGTTTCAAGAGTGGCGAGTAGTAAATCTGTACAAACAGAGTTTGGTGTTTTTCCATTAAAGTATTTCTTTTCTGAAGGTATCGCCACAGACTCAGGGGAAGATGTAAGTAGCAGAGAGGTAAAAAATAAATTGAAAGCATTGATAGACGGAGAAGATAAATCCAAGCCACTTTCTGATGAAAAAATTGAGAAAGCCCTCAAAGAAAATGGTTACAACATTGCCAGAAGAACAGTGGCTAAATACCGAGAGCAGTTAAACATTCCTGTGGCACGATTGAGAAAAGAGCTTTGAGGTTCTTCATGAAATTTGTTTCGGTGATCTTCCATCCCTTGTTGATTGCCACGCACCTCACAGCACTGATTCTCTACACTGCACCAGAATTGCTTTCAAGAATACAGCCTCAGATACACCTACAGTTTCTATTAATCATTTTTTTGATCACAGGTGTAATGCCTGCATTCAGTATTTTTCTGCTTAGGACATTCAAATACATTTCAGACCTTGAGCTTGAAAAAAGAAACGAACGAGTAACTCCATTCATATTTATTCTTTTCTATTATGGAGTTGCATGTTATCTATTCAAGGAAAAATTGGAAATGGATTTTTTGTTCAATACGGTTATGATAAGCGTAACCCTATTGATTTTCATGCTACTATTGATCACTTTCAAATTCAAAATTAGTATTCATTCAGCAGCCATCTGGAGTGCTGTGGGCTACCTTACAGCCATGCTGATCACACAGGGACTAACATTGAATTGGGTCTATTATGGACTCGTATTTTGTGCAGGTTTAACGAGCTCCAGCCGCTTATTCCTAGGGTATCACTCTCCCACCGAAGTATGGAGTGGAGCCTTTTTAGGATTTGGGTACAGTTTCTTAGTGCTTCTCTTGCTAGTTTAAAAGCCTGTCACATTAATACCGATGGTCGTCATCCTTGGATCTGCCCCACCAACAGGATCTTTAAACACGTCACTAAAGTATTGTTTATAAAAGAGGTGAACCCCTCTGAAACCCAGTCGGGCTTGCACACCATAGCGGAATGTACTCAAGTTATATTCCCCTTTTACTTTTTCAATCACCGTTTCACCCCCTTCATCAAACTTAAATTTAGCATGAGAATTAAGCCTCAAACCTAAAATCCCACCTACGCCAATGAACAAACCCTCACCGTCTTGTGTACCTGTTGGGTGAAAACGCAGATCAAGCGGAATATCCAGGTAAGTGATTGCTAACCTGTTTTTATCAAATGATAGGTCTGTATCAAGAGGTACAACGGCTACCGGTAAAATCTCGGTTCCATCATCAAATCCACTTACCAATGTTGATGAATCACCAAAATCAAGCTTTTCTAGCCCAAAGCCAAGCCCATAGTAGAAGGAAAATTTATTGCTTAAGGCTTTTCTTTTGGTATAATACAGACCGATTGATTTAGATCTGAAAGCTTTCTGATTGATTGCTGATGGTTCCTCGTCCAGGTAATTCAATCCAATGTCAATCATTAACTGCCCGGGTACATCTGGTTGAGCAAACCCATCTTGAGCTATCGCCATCCTACAACCAAACAAAAATAAAAGCCCTATTACGTATTTCATGAAGTATAAATTTTATCGCTGCAAAGAATGCCTGAAAGATGCTAAATAGCTAAGCAGCTTCGTTAAATGATCTTAAAAGTAAAATCCGCGCAAAGATAGAATCCTGTGGCACTAACGAAAACTTTAGGGCATAATTGTTACTTTTGCGCTCCCATAAAGACATGGAGGACTCGTAGCACAACTGCCTGTCTACCGACAGGTAGAGATACCTGCCTGCCGGCAGGCAGGATGCACCGAGGAAGATTTGGTTAAATATTTATGTTTGTGTATGTAATAAGGTCAGAGAAAGACGGAATGTTTTACGTCGGAATGACCAATGATGTTGAGAGAAGGTTTAGAGAGCATAATAATGGGAAAACTCGTTCTACAAAAGGTTATGTACCTTGAGAATTAGTTTTTACAGAGGTTTATACATCTAGAATTGAAGCAAGAAAAAGAGAGAAATATCTAAAATCAGGGGTAGGGAAAGAATACATAAAAAAATATTGGACTCGTAGCACAACTGGATAATGCACCTGGTTACGGCCCAGGAGATTGGGGGTTCGAATCCCTCCGAGTTCACATTAAACGCCTTCTATTCATCATAGAGGGCTTTTTCATAGCTAATAAGTTCATAATGATATGAATTATGACCGATTGGAAAAGTTCTTATCTCTATAGCCAATCAATCAAAAAAACCCCATCCAATGATTTGAATGGGGCTAACCACTAGGCTTTCAAATCCCTTCCTTAAGGGACTTTTCCTAACTCAAAAATTCAACACGTTCATAAGAATTTGTTTACTCTAATTGTTCTAAAAAATTGATAAACAATCAAAGCGAAGGCTATTAACTAACTAAACTGCTTGGCAAGGGGAAGCCTATTTCACAAAATCCTCTTTCTGAGCGACTTCTTTTCTCCATGACGCTTTTTGCCATCCAACCGTTTTTTTCTGGCTGCTTTGGTAGGAGAAGTAGCTATTCTGGGTTTTTTTTTAACAAAGGACTTTGCGATTAATCGATCAAACTTTTTTAAGGCGATTTCTTTGTTTTTTAGCTGAGATCTTTGTCCCTCAGCCGTTACCAACAGCTCATCTTCCTTGGTAACTTTTGTTCTGTTGGCTGCACGGATCATCTCCTTCTGGAGCTCATTGAAGAACTTTGAGTTTCCAATGTTCCATTTCAGCATGACCTTGGACTCGACTTTGTTGACATGCTGACCACCCGGGCCTGAACTTCTCGCAGTTAAGAACGTGATTTCTGGAATTAAGTCTTTTGAAGCTCTCTTATTCGCCATTTAACCATTCGATGCTATACCGTCTCAAAGGATTATATAACAAACAATTAGCACAGCTATAAGCATACCGACAAAAACATAAATGAATAGGTTACTTTCACCATTACTTCTTCGGGTAGTTTTCATCGGTACATTCAGCGTTATTTAATATTTAATTACGACTTACTGGTACTGAAGGATGGAATCGTATCTGCCTTCAGGTATTGCATCGAGATATAAGAGAATAACATCCCTGAGGCCATCGCTTCTATAAAAATCACCATAGATGCGGTCCAAGGATTTAAAAATTCTTTTTGAGCATCGTCAGTTACAATAGCAGCAAGAAAAACAGGATCAATTGACATGTATAAACCGACAAAGACAGAAAAAGAAATGGCTATTACAATGCCAGTAAAAAAGCCTGAGGCTATACCTGACAAATAGCCAAAAGAAGTATCCATCTCACTGTTCTTGAATTTCCTAATAGTCAAAAACACCCCTGCAAACATTATGAGCGCATTCAAGGATCTTAATTCCGTAACCTCTGCCAACCCAGCTATCCTCATCATAAGAAAGAAGGCAATCAGACCTGATGTTGTGATCAAGCCATTTTTAATAACATGTTTTTCTAGACTTTTCATGCACTATATACAATAAACTCTTAGTTTTGTTTAATTATTGATTAGTAAAAATTAAACAAATTGTTTTTTGATTTCTCATGTGATTGATGCCCTAGAAAATCACTTGTGAAAAATCAAATTAGATCTTTGTTGGCCTAATTCACTATCAATAGCAGGACATCTTTTAAAGTTACTTACTGATATCGTTTGATAAAGCTGTATGTCTATTAACCAGGTTTTGGTCGTCTTGAACTTTTTAGCCTTTGCTTATTATGGCCTTAACTGCCTATTTTCACCAAAAATGGTTGAAGAGTTTTATCGGTATGGGCTCAATGACCCCCTTAGACGTTTAACGGGGATATTACAGGTGCTGGGCTCCTTTGGTGTGATTCTAGGACTCTATGCACCACTCATTGGATTGATCTCAACGGCTGGTTTAACGCTCCTTATGCTACTTGGCTTTGGTGTAAGGATAAAAATACGGGATAGCTTTGTCGAATCATTACCATCTTTTGCCTTCATGGGGCTTAATGCCTACCTATTTTACCATTTCTTTCAGCAACTGTAATTCAAAAATGAGAATTAAAGTATTGCTAGTAGCAGTATTATAGTTGACAATGAAAACATTAATAGTGCGGGTAAATAAGTGGTAATCTTATCTTTAACTTTTATATGCATAGCTATAGCCCCAATCATAAGTATGATTAAAGCTCCAGCTGCAAAAGGTATTACCGATGGTATCCATATCCCGGCGATTAAGCCCAACGCTGCTGCAACTTTTAGTGTACCCACGAGATACATAAAACCAACCGATAAGCCATAAACCTCGAATTCTTCACGAAGGGTCTTGGCTTTACCATCGCCGCCCCGGTAAATACTTTTCCGTTTGTTTGTGACTAACCAAATACGTAAAATATTTAGGGCAACGAATAACTGCAATGTGAGGAGAAGAATGTCCATAGGGCAAATAATTTTTCTTATTCTATTTAATTAATGCATTAAGATAGCTAAATAATAGGCATGGATTAAAACTTCTATAGCTTCCGTCACGAGATCTACAACAAAACACATCTGAATTGTCCATTTTCAAAAAAACCTAAAGAAGTGTGTTCCTTTTAGAATTCACTACCATGATTTTTCTTTCTCTCAAGGTTTTATGCATTTTTCGCATGTCTTTAGGGCCCTCAGGTATGATTCTATTATTTTCTATTCTATAAACAACTTTTCCTTTAGTATCTCTGACTTCTCTCATACAACTTCTCATTTTTTAACTAAAATGAATCTGACGGCCGTTAGAATAGCCGCCAGATTTCTCATCAACTCAACCTAACTCACAGTAACATAAATGTTTGTTTAATAAAGTTGTTTGGTAGTATCTGTCAAACACTCACTGTTTCTTTTCCATTTGACTTAACAGAATTAGTAGAAGCTAATTGATTGTAGTGCTTTAATAAGGTTTGAAGTTTATCTTCTGCCGTAGCAAGATTTTCCAAATGCTTATCAAACTCCTCAAGTAATTCACTGTGTTCTCCTATCCCAACTGTTGAATGAAAATAGGTATGTAGCGTAGCTTTAGCTTCTGCGATCTGTGCATCGTATTTTTTCCTTAATGCTTCAAAATATAAATTCTTGGCTTCCATAATTTTTTTGGATGAAACCAATCAGAACACTTCATGTTTGAATCATAGGGCCTAGACCATTAGTTTAGACCTGATATAAATAACGCGCACATTCGCTTATCAAAAGATTTACATGCTGGTGGCTTCCGGTATCATTAAGCCCAAAATTCAAATTTGTCCTGTATAAGAGCATATCACTGAAAATTCAATAGCGATACCCTCGAATTCTCTGGTGATTTTGAAAATTTTAAAAAATTGATGCCTAATAAAATTCTGAAATAGGTGTTTAATTATCGGCCTATAAAATTTTCTTATCAAAGAATAGGCTAAAACCTATCAATTATTTCGATTAAATTCAATCAATTTGCATTCGCTCTTGTTATACAAGCTACTAAATAATTAATAAATCAAACCATAAGAAATGACATTAGTAGGAAGAAAATTCCCAAGCATTGAAGTAAATGCAATGAATGACCTTGGCGATACAATTAAGATTGATGTATTGAAAGAGGCTGTTGAAAACAACAAAAAGGTATTACTTTTCTGGTATCCAAAAGACTTCACTTTTGTATGCCCTACAGAGTTACATGCATTTCAACAAGCGCTTCCAGCATTTGAAAAAAGAAATACCATTGTTATCGGTGCCTCATGTGATACGGCTGAGGTTCACTTTGCGTGGTTGAATACAGATAAAGACAATGGAGGTATAGAAGGCATTACCTATAATCTTATCGCTGATAGCAACCGAAACCTCGCGAATGCGCTTGGAATTCTGGACATTGTAAATTCTACGTACGATGAGGAACAGGGTATTGAACTGCTTGAAGGTGACAATGTGACCTATCGTGCCACTTATCTAATCGATGAAGAAGGTACAGTATTTCACGAAGGAATTAATCACATGCCGGTAGGTAGAAACGTAAATGAATTCTTGCGATTAATTGATGCATACAAGCATGTGCAAGAAAAAGGTGAAGTATGTCCTGCCAACTGGGAAGAAGGAAAAGATGCTATGGTTGCAGACAGGGATGGTATTGCTAATTATTTACAATCAAATTTAAATTAAGATGGTAACAGAACTAACAGAAGATAATTTAACAGAAGTGCTTTCAGCTACTGAAAATACGGTAGTTCAGTACTCAGCGGGATGGTGTGGAAATTGCCGTATGATGAAGCCAAAACTGAAAAAATTGGCAACTGAAAATCCAAACATCAAATTCGTTATCGCTGACGCAGAGAAATTTCCGAATTCAAGAAAGCTTGCCACGGTGGATAACCTTCCAACGTTTGCAACATTCAACAATGGAGAACTCGTCAAGCAAGTTCAAACAAACAAATTTGAAGTACTAAGAGATTTTGTAAATGAAACTACCAGTAATTAAACATCTTACCGAATTTATCGAGGAGAGAGACGCTGATTACATTGAGGAAACAATAGAGGTATTGGAGTCTTTAGCTGATGTAAGGTCACTTAAAGATGAAGAGTTAGATGTGATCGGGGAACTTCTATCCAACCTTTATGGAGCCATCGAAGTGGATAAAGACATAAAGTCTGGTACACCTAAAAAAGAAGCCTTGAATGGTTTTATGCAACGTGTTATGGGTTCCATTGATAAATAGGTACACGTATTAAAATGATTTAAAACCTCTGACCTAACAGTCAGGGGTTTTTTGTTTTAAACAAAATTGTTGAACTGATTCTTTTGCTATAGATCATGCCTAAGAGAACACAGATTAAAGATTATCATCGTATTGAAAAACCGGAAGATCTCGAAAGAATAGTTAAGGATAAGAGATCAGGAAAAAGAGCTACCAAATCAAAGAGTAAGAGGAGAAATCGTCATTACACCAAAACGCTGCTAAAGCATCTTTCTAACGATATGGATGATTAATGTCTATATCCTTTCCATGTACCACCATATCTGTAATCCTCCTTTTTTTGACAAGCAGGTAAGCAGGAAGGGCACACGAAGATCCAAACTTTACCTTTCTGTATTTGGATCCGATACATCGTGTCGTGATTGGATTGGCACAAACTGCATTCTTTTGTTTTCATACCTCAAGACTCGGATCATTTAGCTTGATATACTTATTGTTTATGTAAAGGATAAGTACGCCGAACAGGACGGCCACAACTATTAAAATAGTATTAATCAATCCGTCTATCCCAAATGATATCCTGATAAGTATGGTAGAGATGATGAAACCCGAATTTCTTATAAACACATGGAACTTGGTCGTGTGAAAGAAGGAGAACA
>CAYWOQ010000080.1:0-12394 GCA_964459925.1 uncultured Roseivirgaceae bacterium | reverse complement strand
CCAAAACTCTAGCCCACCTTTTGATTATTCTATTGAATAATCCGGGTTTAACAAAGCAAGAAATTGCTTCAAAGTCAAATCGAGGAGGATCAGGAATTGTAAGGCCTGTGTATTCAGATACAACTGGGCTGATCAAAGTCAGAAGAGATATAATTCTAGGAATGAATATCCCTGATTATTAATTAATATTCAGGACATGTAAATGGTCATCTATCCTTAAAACAAGCTTATCAATTTTATGCAAGTATCTCGAGATTTCTGTTTCTAGCAACATAACTTTCGCATCATAGGACTCAATGCCCACTCCGTTTCGCAGGTTTTCGGCATTAGCTTCTATTTCATTTCTGAAGAGACATGCCTCTCTCATTTCATCAATAAAATCATCTAGCTGATAGTCATTTTCAAAAGACTCAATGTCGGATCTTGTCTTTTTTTCTTCTTTCATATTCCAGCCCAAATAAGCAGAGGGGTCGTTTAGCTTGGACATAATCAATGAATCATATGAGTGAATGGTCACTAATAATTGATTTACAGACTTTCTAAAGGTGGGATTTTGGCAATACTCATTAATTCCCGCATAGGTATTTAGGAATTCAGTCTTATCAAGCCAATCTACAGCAACCACATCAAATTGATCTGCGATAGGAATCTCCACTTCAGATTGAGCATGAACAAAAATTGGAAAGGCAAAAAACAAGCATAAGAATCTATTCATAATAGTTATATTATCTTTAGTAAAAGTATTACTATTATTTATCATTCTAATACTTCATTAAATAAATCATTATTTTATTTATTTTATAAAAAGCATTAATATTTATTAATTTATGGTAAAAGTGAACAGTATCTCCTTTTGAAAGTTTATATCCTATGAAAAACCAACCTAGCTATGTTTCTAGTTTCAATTTTATTATTTGTACTTAATACCGTGCTAGTATTCGATTTTAATACAACCAAGAATGGAAACGAATGGAGAATTCTTGATGATGTTGTAATGGGAGGCCGTTCAAATGGTAAATTCATGATCAACAGTGATGGTCATGGACAATTTTATGGCAGCATTTCGCTTGAGAATAACGGAGGGTTTTCATCAGTCAGACATCTTACCAAGATTGAAAATGTTTCGTCATCAAGTGTTGTCAAAATTCGACTAAAAGGAGACGGTAAAAAGTATCAATTTAGAGTTAAACATGACGTCCGAGCTTACTATTCTTATATTACCTATTTTCAGACAAGCGGCGAATGGGAGACAATAGAAGTTCCTCTCCAAGAAATGTATCCATCATTTAGAGGACGAAGGCTCAACGGATCGAATTATGATCATCAAACCATTCAAGAAATTACATTTCTTATTGGAAACAAAAAAGCTGAGGAATTTGAGTTGCTACTTGACAAAATAGAGATCGTCCAATAACCAAGCCTTACATTGGTAATTACTCTAACTCAATGACTAAATCATCTTGTTCTACCAAGTCACCACCGTTTAGATGAAGTGCTTTCACTTTTCCTTCGGTGTGTGAAGAAACTGTGGTTTCCATTTTCATTGCCTCAATCACAAATAAGATATCATCTTTTGATACATGATCTCCTTTCTTCACTTTTACTTCACCTATTTTACCCTGCAGGGGTGAACCTATCTCCTTATCTCCTTCGGCTTTCCTATTTGATTTCTTCTGTACTGCTACACTTTCATCTCTTACACGAATCCTTCTAATCTGACCATTTAAACGAAAAGCAACCAAACGTACTCCATGATCATCCGGTTCTGTCATGCCCACCAGTTCAATAATAATGGTCTTTCCCTTACCAATGGTCACCATGATTTCTTCACCAACTTGCATTCCATAGAAAAAAGCAGAGGTCGGTAAATTAGTCACCTCCCCATAGGTTTGAATATGAGTGTGGTAGTCTTTAAAAACCTTAGGGTATAATTTATAAGATAGGTAGTCTTCAAATGAGGTCAATGAAAATTCAGCCTGAAACGCTTCGAAATCTTTTTCCAGATCTATCGGCGCTAAAATATCATTAGCACGGCCATTAATTGGTTTCTGATTCTTCAATATTAATCTGCTAATTTCTTTGGGAAATCCACCATAAGGTTGCCCCAGATCACCCTTGAAAAAGCCTATCACAGATTCAGGAAATGATAAAGAATCACCCTTTTCGAATATGTCTTCTACACTTAAATCATTAGCTGTCATGAACATAGCCATATCACCTACTACTTTGGATGATGGTGTCACTTTTACGATATCGCCAAAAAGATCATTGACCAAGGCATAATTTTTCTTGATTGTTTCAAACTTGTGCTCTAGCCCCAATGCTATGGCCTGAGGTCTTAGGTTGGAGTACTGACCGCCGGGAATTTCATGTTCATAAACTTCTGCTGTTCCGGCTTTTAACCCCGACTCAAATGGGTAATAATATTCCCGAACACCTTCAAAATAAGCACTATGTGCATTTAATGAATCCAAATTCATTTCCCTGCCTCTTTCGTGATAGCTTAAAGAAGCTACTAATGAATTAAAATTTGGCTGCGAGGTAAGACCTGACATTGAAGCCAATGCAACATCTACTACATCGACACCCGCCTCAATTGCTTTAAGGTACATAGCGGACTGAATAGATGAAGTGTCATGAGTATGCAAATGAATCGGTAGATCCACCGCATTCTTAAGTTCCTTGACCAACAACTCTGCACTGTAGGGTTTTAGGAGTCCCGCCATATCCTTTATTGCAAGCATATGCGCACCTTCATCCTCTAATTGCCTTGCCATATCCAGGTAATACTGAAGTGTATATTTCTTTTGACTATCATCTTGGAGCTCTCCGGTGTAGCAGATGCATGCCTCTGCGAGTGACTCTGTTCGCTCCCTCACAGCTTTAATGCTCACCTTCATATTTTCAATCCAATTGAGGGAATCGAAAATGCGGAAGATATCCATCCCGTTTTCGGCTGACTTCTCAATAAATGACTCAATGAGGTTATCTGGATAAGCAGTATAACCCACTGCATTGGATCCTCGAAGCAGCATCTGAAAAAGAATATTAGGAATACTCGCTCTCAGCATCCTTAACCTTTCCCAGGGACTTTCCTTTAAGAATCGCATGCTTACATCAAAAGTGGCACCACCCCACATCTCTAGTGAGAAAACTTCGGGGTTCTGCACAGCATAACTTCTTGCCACTTTAAGCATATCTTCAGTACGGAACCGTGTAGCTAATAACGATTGATGAGCGTCCCTAAAGGTTGTGTCTGTAAAATGGACCTTTGGGTCATTTTTTATTGTTTCAACAAACTTATCTCTACCCAGACGTTTAAGTTGATCTCTTGTTCCTTCTTGAATCCTTTCTTCTTTTCCAATAACTGGCACAATAGGATGTCTGAATTTTTTAGTTGGGTCCTTACGCTTAACATCGGGGTGTCCATTAACGGAAATATTGCCAATGTAGCTAAGCATCTTAGTCCCCCGATCAAAACTTTTCGATATTTTAAAAAGCTCCGGGTGATTGTCGATGAAATTGACTGTCGCATTCCCTTCGAAAAAATTCTTGGTGTAAATCACGTTTTCCAGGAATCCAATATTGGTTTTCACACCTCTAATTCTAAATTCCCGTAGCGCTCGATGCAATCGCTGAGCAGCTCCTTTAAGGGTCCTTCCTTTAGCGGTAACTTTTACAAGTAGCGAATCAAAGAAAGGAGAAATCTTTACTCCTTGATACACATTACCTGCGTCTAATCGAATCCCAAATCCACCTGCACTTCGATAGGCTATAATCGTTCCATAATCTGGTTTAAATCCATTCTCAGGATCCTCGGTAGTGACCCGGCATTGTACAGCAAATCCTTTCGTTTCTATATCTTCTTGACTCTTGATAAAAATCTGTGGATGCTCCAACTTGCAGCCGGCAGCAATCAGAATCTGTGTTCGAACAATATCAACACCGGTGATTTCCTCCGTTATCGTGTGTTCTACTTGAACACGGGGATTCACCTCAATAAAATAGATATTCTCATCAGGATCAACCAAAAATTCAACGGTACCTGCATTGTTGTAATTGACTTGTCGAGCAATTCTAAGTGCGAATTCATAAAGTTTATTACGCGTTTCCTCTTTTAGTCCTACGCTTGGAGCTACTTCTACCACTTTTTGAAAGCGGCGTTGTACCGAACAATCTCTTTCAAACAGATGGACCATGTTTTGAAAATTGTCGGCCAATATCTGAACCTCGATATGCTTGGGATTTTCAACATACTTTTCAAGGAAAATTGTATCATCACCAAATGCCTTACCAGCTTCTGATTTTGCCTCATGATACGATTTAATGAGCTGGCTCTCATCGCGAACTACACGCATTCCACGCCCACCACCTCCTGCAGAAGCCTTGATTATGACCGGATAGCCAATTCTATTCGCTTCTTTTTTTGCTATGTCTTCAGTCGAAAGAATTTCTTGATTGTCTTCGATAACTGGAACTTCAGCAGCCCTAGCTACTTTTTTTGCCATTACTTTATCACCAAGCTGCCCCATCACCTCTGGCTGAGGTCCGACGAATGTAATGCCCTCTTCCCTGCAACGCGAAGCAAAATGAACATTTTCTGAAAGGAAACCATATCCTGGATGAATCGCTTCTACCTCATTTTCCTTAGCAACAGTAATGATTTCTTCAATATCTAAATATGGTTTCAACGGATCATCGCTAGCTCCAATCTGGTATGCCTCATCTGCTTTATACCGATGCAAAGAATACCGATCTTCATGTGTGAATACAGCTACGGATCTAATATGTAGTTCTGAAATGGCACGGAGTACTCGGATAGCAATTTCACCCCTATTTGCTACCATGATTTTCTTGAAGAATTTCTGATTTTCCATTGAAATTGGAAATTAATAAAACCCGGGAAGACTTTACTTTTGGGATTAGCTAATCCTGAACAATTTAAAGAGCAATTTGAAAGATATCCATGGCCAAGCTGTAATCGACTATTTTGAAGGAAATGAAGAGGCTACCTTACTTCTACACAACAGCTATGGTGATCCTGAGGAAATTCCTGCTGAAGTCTTCTTTAGAACGGAATTAGACTTCACAACACTTGAGCATTTGGCATTGATAACATGTCAAGGAAAAGTTTTGGATTTAGGAGCAGGAGCAGGTGCACATTCCCACGTGTTACAATCAAGAGGTTTTGATGTAGTAGCTATTGATAACTCACCCGGATGTATTCATGTGATGAAGAGGATGGGAATACCCAATCATATTCTTGGGGAATACCAAGATCATCATGATAAATATGATACCATTCTTGTGCTTATGAATGGGCTTGGATTGGCTGGAAAGCTTGATTTAGTTCCATCTTTCCTGAAAAAATGCATAACTCTGCTAAATCCAGATGGACAATTACTGATTGATTCTTCAGACATTAACTATCTCTATGAAGATGCACCTAAAACGGATGGATACTATGGAGAAGTCTCCTATCAATATGAATACTTAGGTGAGAAAGGAGATTGGTTTGACTGGGTATATGTCGATCAAAAATCTCTGGAATCAATAACCAATGGATTAGGACTGCAATTAGAAATTTTGATGACCGATGAAAACGATCAATACCTCGCAAGAGTTTGCAGGTAATTGAGACTACTTATTTATGAAAGAAGGAGCGTCAATCAACTTATTGTTTTGACCAACCATTTCTGCATAATTAAATCCGGGATGGATGGAATACGCTCCAGTATTTCCTTCGATATCCATCGCTAAATAGCCTACTTGAAATTCCTTATAGTTCAGCTTACTCACAATCCTCTGAATGGCCTCTTCGCATGCTTCCTGAGCACTTGCTCCCTGGCGAATTAACTCGACCACTAAGAAAGAGCCCAGTGTTTTCATCATCAATTCTCCCATTCCTGTTGCCACTGCTGCAGCATAATCATTATCAACGAAAAGACCTGCACCAATTATGGGGGAATCACCTACTCTACCGTGCATTTTATAGGCAAGTCCACTTGTTGTACATGAACCCGACAGATTTCCATTTTCATCCTGACAAATCAACCCAATGGTATCATGGTTCTCCGCATTGATGATCGGTTCATACTTTGAACTTTTGAGCCATTTTTCCCAAGCATTCCTAGAAGCATCCGTAAGCAAATTTTCCTCCATAAAGCCCTGAGCTATTGCAAACTTCCTGGCACCTTCCCCAGCTAACATGACATGTGGAGTTTGATCCATTACTTTTCGGGCCACTGCCACAGGGTGTTTAATATTTTGAAGAAAGCAGACTGATCCTGCATTCCCTTTGTGATCCATGATACAAGCATCCAATGTTACGTTCCCGTCTCTATCTGGTAAACCACCGATACCGACAGACATACCTGTTGGATCTGCTTCTACTACCATAACTCCTTTTTCAGCCCCATCAATCGCAAGACCACCGTTCTTCAAAATTTTCATTGCTTCCTCATTTGCCCGGAGTCCATGTCTCCAGGTGCTAATTACTTTTGGTTGTTTGGACCTTGTAACATGAGGTTTAGTTTTTTTTCTTGCAAATGATGGTCCTAGCGTTGTTGCTCCTGCTGTGAGCAAGGCTGTATTTTTAAGGAATTTTCGTCTTGACTTCAACTCACTGATCTTTTTTGATAATGTATTGATTTTGAGGATAGACCAAGAAGATCATCCCAAATTCATTTCCTTACTCAATTTACCTAAAATCAATTATTAATTTCTCAGGACTTGGTCACGCTAGGCCCAATATTTCAAACGACTCCCGTACCAACTGTACAACTCTCCATCAACGAGCTCACAAGTTGATTCCCGCCAAATGATTTTTGCATCATCCACATGACTTTTATTAAATGGAAAGGGTTCCGAACTAAAAAAGATATAATCTGGATTCAAATTTTTTACTGCTTCCTCGGTAAGCTCAGGATATCTAGGATCTGAAACAACATTCTCAAACCCCAGATGTGAAAGCATATGATCGATAAAAGTATTCCTTCCAGCTGCCATCCATGGATTTTTCCATATCAGATAAACAACTTTTCCCGATCTTGAATTTCTTACCCTCTCCATTGATGATTGACAAGCTGAAATAATTCGATCTCCTTCTTTTTGCAGTTCGAAAATTTGACCTAGCGATTTCATCATTTGATAGGCATCTTCAAGCGAATAGATATCGCTCATCCAAACCGGAAAGTCTTTCGATAATTGAACAATATCTTTTTCTTTGTTCTCCTCTTTATTTCCAATGATGAGATCAGGATTCAATTTTTGGATCGTATCGAATCTAAGGTTTTTAGTTCCACCAACTATCTGAATTGAAGGTGTCTGATCCTTTGGATGAATACAAAATTTCGTTCTACCGATAACCTGGGCGCTAATTTCAACTAGAAACTCAGTTTGCGATGGAACAAGTGAGATAATCTTTTGGGGTGGAAATGAAAAAGTGATCTCACGACCCATCTGATCGATTACGGTTCGGTGGTCACCCATGATTAGTTGAAATAGGTAAAATCTTGACCCTCTTTAATCTGACATACTGTTTCATAAATCAGTCGAATCACATTTTCGACATCATCCTTATGGACGGTCTCCACCGTCGTATGCATGTATTTTAGAGGTAACGAAATCAATGCTGAGGCTACCCCAATATCTGAGTAGGCAAAAGCATCCGTATCTGTTCCTGTTGTTCTTGAAGCTGCCATACGCTGGAACGGAATCTTGTGTTTTTCCGCCACTTCAAGGATCATGTCTCGCACATTGTTTTGAACTGCAGGGCCGTACGTAACAGCAGGACCCTTTCCTGCAGTCATGTCACCACTTGTAATCTTATCATACATGGGTGATTGTGTATCATGTGTCACATCAGTAACAATTGCCACATCGGGCTTTATTCTTCTTGAAACCATCTCAGCTCCTCTTAGACCGATCTCTTCCTGTACTGAATTCACCACATATAAACCAAAAGGAAGCTTAATACCATTTTCGGATATGCGTCTTACAACCTCGGCAATCATAAATCCACCAGCTCTGTTATCAAGGGCTCGTCCGACAATATACTTATCATTTAGTTCAAAAAGCTCGTCCTGAAAGGTAACAACAGTTCCTGGGTGAATTCCCATCTTTTCAACCTCTTCTATGTTTTCAGCACCTACATCAATGCAAATGTTTTTCAATGTGGGGTTATCCTCTTTATCTTTTCTAACATGAATAGCTGGCCACCCAAAAACTCCTTTGACGATTCCTTCTTTGGTATGAAGATTCACTCGCATGGAAGGAGCAATTTGGTGATCTGAACCACCATTCCTGACGACATAGATATATCCCTTATCCGTGATATAGTTGACAAACCAGCTAATCTCATCGGCATGAGCTTCAATCACGACTTTATAATTTGCCGCTGGATTAACTACCCCAAAAACACTTCCATAGGTATCTACGGTATAATCATCAATGTATGGTTTTATGTAGTCTAACCAAATTTTTTGTCCTTCTGCCTCAAAACCAGTTGGTGATGCATTATTCAAGTATTTATAAAGGAAGTCTCTACTTTTTTGATCCATTAAATTATCTGTTAGTTATTTCTGAACTAATGTAAGTCAAACCTATAGTGGAATGTTTCCATGTTTTTTTCTAGGTAGACTATCTACCTTGTTTTCTAACATAGAAAAGGAATGTATCAGCTTAATTCTTGTATTGTGAGGCAGTATTACTTCATCCACATAACCTCGTTCTGCAGCTTTATAAGGATTGGCAAACTTCTCCGTGTACTCATTAATTTTTTCCTGAAGCTTCGCATTTTGATCATCAGCCTTAGCTATCTCTTTTCTGAAAATAATTTCGGAGGCACCTTGTGCACCCATTACTGCAATTTCAGCTGTTGGCCATGCATAATTCATATCAGCACCAATATGTTTGGAGTTCATCACATCGTACGCCCCACCATATGCTTTCCTCGTAATAACAGAAATTCTTGGAACTGTCGCTTCACTAAATGCATAAAGTAGCTTTGCACCATTCGATATGATTCCTCCCCACTCCTGGTCTGTTCCTGGCAAGAAACCTGGAACATCCACTAATACCAAAAGTGGAACATTGAAACTATCACAAAACCTAACGAATCGAGCAGCCTTTTTACTGGATCTAATACCCAAAACTCCGGCCAAAGACATGGGCTGATTAGCCACAATACCAATACTCCTACCTGCCAACCTTGCAAAGCCACAAATTATATTATCAGCATAGTCCTTATGCACTTCAAAGAAGGATGATTTATCAATGATACCATTAATGACATCATGCATATCATACGGTTGATTTGGATTGTCAGGCAGAATACCATCTAGCTCACTCCTTGTTTCATCTCCTAGTTCATATGAAAGCATAGGAGGCTCATCTTCACAATTAGAAGGAATGTAGCTCAATAGTTGCTTGATTTGTTTGATACATTCTGCCTCATTGGCACAGGCAAAATGAGTAACACCACTCTTTGAAGCATGGGTTTGAGCACCTCCCAATTCTTCACTGGTAACTTCTTCTTGTGTCACTGTTTTTACAACATTAGGCCCTGTCACAAACATGTAACTCGTCTGCTCAACCATAAAAATAAAGTCCGTTATTGCTGGTGAATAAACCGCTCCTCCTGCACATGGACCCATTATTGCGGATATTTGAGGTATTACACCTGAAGCCAGTGTATTTCTGTAGAAAATATCTGCATACCCTCCTAAAGAAACCACACCCTCTTGAATCCTCGCTCCTCCTGAGTCATTTAAACCAATAACCGGAGCTCCGTTCTTCATGGCCATATCCATGATTTTAACAATCTTTTCTGCAAACGTTTCAGATAGAGAGCCTCCGAAAACAGTAAAATCCTGACTAAAAACATAAACGAGTCTGCCCTCAATTGTTCCATATCCGGTCACCACACCATCAGCCAGAAATTTCTGCTTGTCCATCCCAAAATCGGTGGCTCGGTGCTGGACAAATTTTCCAATTTCTTGAAATGACCCTTCATCTAGCAAAAGGTCGATTCGCTCCCTAGCAGTCAGTTTACCTTTCTCATGCTGCTTAGCAATACGATCCTCACCTCCTAATTTTAGTGCTTCTTCATTTAATGATTCTAATCTTGCGATCTTATCCTCTGTAGATTGGATATTAGTGGCTGTTTTAGGCTTATTGTTATTCATAATTCTTCTGAGTTAGTCAAATATAAAATACTATTCACTGTTAATTCTTAGGTTTTACATGTCTTTTTAAATCCTAAGAAAACCATTAGTTAGTGAAGAATATTTAAGGCTAAATTGCGCCACTTATGCGAGTGGCAGTTATCGATCTAGGTACCAATACTTTTCATCTCATGCTTGCGGAGGTTGAAAGGGATAATTATAACATCTTTCTTAAAGAAAGAATACCAGTGAGAATTGGTGAAAAAGGTATAACCAAAGGAAAGATTACTCCTCAAGCATGGGATAGAGCAATTAATACACTGATTGAGTTCAAAGAAATAATTGAAAGAAACAATATCTCAAAAATATTCGCTACCGCAACCAGTGCTGTTAGAAATGCAAAAAATGGGGAAGCATTAGCACAAGAAATCAAGAAGGTAACGGGTATCGAAATTGACATAATCTCAGGGTTGAAAGAAGCAGAGCTTATTCATCTGGGCGCCAAACAAGCTTTAGACATTGGATCAGAAAAGAGCTTAATTATGGATATTGGTGGGGGAAGCATCGAATTCATTATTGCAGATGCTCAGCAAGTATATTGGATGGAAAGCTTTGAAGTCGGAGGTCAACGATTGGTAGAACGATTTCACAAGAATGATCCAATTACTAGCGAAGAAATAAAAAAACTACATTCATTTTTCGAAAGTGAGCTCATCACACTTTACCAGGCTACCACTAAATATACCCCTGGCACACTCATTGGATGTTCTGGAACTTTTGATACGTTGAGTGATATCTACTGCATAGCCAATGGATTAACTAAAGCGGACGAAGCAACCGAATACCCACTTACTATTTCAGCCTTTAACGAAATATTTGCAGACCTTATACATAAAAATCGAGCAGAACGACTGGAGATTCCAGGAATGCTGAAGATGCGTGTTGATATGATAGTCGTAGCTTGTATTTTGGTGGACTTCATAATAAAAAAGCTGGCACTTGAGTCGATTCGTGTATCAGCATACGCATTAAAGGAAGGTATTCTCTTTGATGCACTTCATCGCTTGCATGTAGATTAGTCTACTATTTTTGCCGGATGAATTTTACAGCCGAGCAATTAAAACGTTTTACTAAGGAAGTATTTATTGGTATAGGATCTCCTGAAATAGAAGCGGACCAGGCAGCAGAGGTACTCGTTAGTGCTGATTTAAGAGGTGTAGATTCTCATGGTGTCGCAAGATTATCAGGATATATACGATTGCATGAGAAAAACCGTCTTAATGCAAATCCAAAAATTTCTATCACACATGAAACCCCTTCAACAGCAGTAATTGATGGCGATTTAGGATTAGGGCTTGTGGTAGGCCCATATGCTATGAAAACTGCAATAGAGAAAGCTAAAAAGGTTGGAACAGGGTGGGTAGCTGTTAAAAACTCTAATCATTATGGAATTGCGGGCTATCATGCCATGACGGCTCTAGAGGAAGATTGTATTGGTATTTCTTTGACCAATGCTAGTCCACTGGTATCACCAACTTTTTCCAAAGAACGACTATTGGGCACCAATCCGATTTCAATCGCAATCCCCACGAAAGAACAGCCCCCATTTGTATTAGATATGGCCACTACAACAGCTGCCAACGGAAAGCTGGAAGTATTACAAAGAAAAGGAGAAGCAGCTCCCTATGGATGGTTGCAAGATAAAGAAGGAAAAGTAACAACAGATGCGAAAGGATTAATCAAAGGAGGTGCCATGCTACCGCTAGGAGGTGATCGAGAGCATGGTTCTCATAAAGGTTACGCCCTTGGAGCGGTTGTGGATATTCTTTCTGCTGTATTATCAGGAGCAAATTATGGACCTTGGGTCCCTCCTTTTGTATCCTTTATTGATCCGGCTCCAAATCCTGTAGGAGAGGGTCTCGGACATTTTTTTGGCGCTATGCGAATTGATGCATTTCGTGACGGTGAAGAATTTAAAAGTCACATGGATAATTGGATCGAACGATTCAGAAAATCAGCAACGATAGATGGAGCTGAAAAAGTAATAATCCCAGGAGATCCGGAGCGAGAAATCACAGAAGAAAGATTGAAGAATGGTATCGACCTTTTACCAGCGGTCGTGGATGATCTAAAGATGTTGGGTAAAAAATTGGGTGTAAATTTATAGGGTACCATCAATAGTGTCCTAAACATTTGGTATTTATAAGAAAGATAAGTCAAATTGAGTC
>CAYWOQ010000079.1:0-12404 GCA_964459925.1 uncultured Roseivirgaceae bacterium | reverse complement strand
TAGAATCAAACTTTTTGGACTAATTATTAAATCCTAATGCATAATCGAGGATAAAGTATTGAAACACCTAACCTACTGTCTTCTGCTCATTCTAATCTCTACTGTGCATGGTCAAATCTTTGAATTCGAACCATCTCAGGAATTTCCTTTTGGTAAGCCTAATCCTGAGGCTCCTAAAGAGATTAATGATTTCGAGCCACTCAATGGAACTTACTTATGCAACGCTATGACAAGAATTAACAAAAATTAATGGGCCGATACGGTTCAAATGTGGTGGACCTTTAAATATATCATGAACGGTATGGCAGTTCAAGATGAGACCTGGAAAGTGGATGGGACGCACTCAGGAAGTATTCGTCAGTACAATGCTGACAGCAGTCGATGGTATGTGCACTATTATTCTGCATCGTCGGCTGTGAACACCTTACCAGCATGGGAAGGAAATAAAAATGAAAATGGTAAAATTATTCTTTATCGAAAACAACGAGCACCCAATGGAATGGACGGTTACTATCTATCGACTTACCTTCTATGATATTTCAACCCCAGGCTATAATTGGGTCGGTGAGTGGGTAAATACCGATGAAACGATTACGTATCCGACATGGAAGATTTTTTGCCAAAAAGGAAGAGCTAATTGAGTAATTCTTAACAAGTTGCTTGCAGGAATTCAGGTCAGATTAAAAATTATTTTGCACCTTACAACTACCTGAAAACCTAAATCGATTTTTTATGAAGAGGATTAAAATCGGTGACTTGGTTCAGAGTGACTATGGCAAAGGACGCGTTTTAGCGGAAACCAAAGAATGGCTGATTCATGATAACTCCTTAGATGGTGGAAGCACTGAATTTGCCATTCTTAAATCCGATGACCTTTATAAGATCATTGTCGAAAAAGAATTGCATATACATTAGTCACTCCGACACCAAATCGTTGATTATTTCATTGAAACGTTGATCAAATTGATCGTAATAGGATCCTGTGGCTGGTCCATTGAAATAACTGTGCACATACCTTGCATAACCTTGTTTATCCAAAATCACTAATGTTGGGAATGCTTCTATTCGATCCATGAAAGGAAACGGCATAGCAGCAGATGATTTGCTCAGCCTTCCACCCAGAACCACCTGGTAAGGAATATTATTGGCAGATTTGTAGGCTTCGATCCTTTCAAGCCCATATTCTTTAGAGTAGTTAGCCTCGTATGAAGACGCTAATATCTCAACCTTTTCACTGTCATTTTTAGCATACCAATCTACCAGGTACTTCGTCTGATCATGACTGTTTGGGCACCATGTTCCAAAAAGTTGAATAATAAGTACCTTACCCTTATAGGCTGAAGGATCTATTATTTTTCCCCCATGGCCAGCGGCTAACAAATCGAAATAGGGTTTGTGTGTTTCTTTCTCTATGTCAACAAGTTCAAATGGATCCTCCAGACTTGCACTAGCATCAGGTGTACCAGTCCACTTTTCACTATATCCATCATCAAATACTAACTCTCCAACCCATATACCATCAACCTTTTTTCCTCTCATCAAAAATGCATGTGCACCATCAAAGCTGGACAGTTTGATCGAGTCACCATCCATAATCCCTTCGAAATATCTTAAGTCACTTACTTTCGTGATCACAGTACCAGTGACCATCTCTCCTATTTTGTTGAATAATCCCACACCTTCAGATTCATTGGGTGTACCTTCATCAAAAACCATCGCCCACTTACCTTTAATGGGAGGTGATTTCCTGATACTTTTTTTCATCATACGTGGCATCCCGAATGAAGCAGAAAAAGGATATCGATCACCTCTGTAGTGCTTTATGTAACTTCCAGTAATGGATGTTGCCGAATACGCCGCACGGATTTCTACATCAAAAGGGGATAGCAAAATAAAGACACTGTCAGCTTTCACCCTTACACTATCGATGAGTCGACGTTCTCTCCCATTTATAAAAATAAACTGGGGATTTTCGCCATCCGGATAGCTCACCTCAAAGGTGAATGGTACTTCAGCATTTGAATAGTGAATGGCTCCTCTCCATTTACCAGAGGTCATCAATTGTGCATTTAACACAACAGAATGCAGTACTAAAATCAATGATATCCATTTGATCATATCTACAATGCTAACAGTAATTCAACTATATTTAAAAGATTAACCAACCGAAATTTTATTATGACTAATTCAACTAAGCCTCCTGTTTGGTTTTGGGTGGTAGCTGTCATCGCACTGCTTTGGAATTTGGCAGGAGTAGTAAACTATTTGGCACAAGCTTATGCAACGCCAGAAATGCTGGCAGCCATGCCAGAACATCAACGTGAGTACATGGAGAATACTCCTTCATGGGTAATCGGTTGTTTTGCCATTGCTGTTTGGGGAGGTACGCTAGCCAGTGTTCTTTTACTCTTAAGAAGAAAACTTGCCTATATCATTTTCATTATTTCTTTGATTGGTGTAATTGGTCAGGTCTCTCACTCATTGCTTTTATCCAATGCAATAGAAGTATACGGACCTAGTGGACTTATTCTTCCTATTTTTATTATTCTATTTGGAATCGTTCTGGTATTTATTGCCAAAAAAGCCAACGCTTCCGGCTGGATGAAATAGTAAACTTTTTCTTAATTATCAAAAAGTCTTCTCAATCAGAGGACTTTTTCTTTTACATCTTTGCGGTCAATGACATTTAAAGAATTAAACCTAAACGATTCCATCACAGAAGCCATCGAGCATATGGGCTTCACCGAGGCTACTCCCATTCAGGAACAAGCGATCCCATCCATCATCAACGGACGTGACCTGATTGCCTGTGCACAAACGGGTACAGGCAAGACTGCCGCTTTTGTTATCCCCATGCTTCATCACCTGGCAGAAAATCCAAGTGAAGATGTTAAGGTGCTAATTGTGTGTCCCACGCGAGAGTTAGCAATTCAAATAGATCAACAGATCGAAGGTTTTTCCTACTTTTTGGACGTCCATTCCATTGCGATTTATGGAGGTGGTGATGGATCAGACTTTGCTCAGCAGAAGAAAGCGCTGACGCAAGGAAGCAATATTGTCGTTGCCACGCCCGGAAAACTGATTTCACATCTCAACTTAGGCTATGTGAAGTTTGATTCAGTCACGCATTTGATTTTGGATGAGGCCGATCGGATGCTGGATATGAACTTCTACGATGACATCAAAAAGATCATCACCTTTTTACCAAGTTTGCAACAGACATTGATGTTTAGTGCTACGATGGCACCAAAAATTGAAAAGCTGGCAAAAAGCATTTTGAAAGATCCACTGAGGATTACACTGGAGTTAGCAAAGCCCTCAGAAAAAATTAGTCAGGAAGCTTACAGAGTGGAAGAACCCTTCAAGATCGAATTGATTGCTAAGATTGTAAGCCGATACAAAGAATTCGAAAGCATTCTGATTTTCACCTCGACCAAGAAAAAAGTAAGTGAAATCGTGAAAGGACTGAAAGATCAAGGGGAAGAAGCCAAAGGAATCTCTTCTATGCTTGAGCAAGATGAACGAGAACGGATTCTATTGAAATTTCGAGCAAAAAAGCTACGTATTCTTGTCGCTACTGATGTCCTCTCGAGAGGGATTGATATCAAGGACATTAACCTGGTGGTCAACTTTGATGTTCCAAATGACGCTGCTGATTATGTGCATCGCATTGGACGAACAGCACGAGCAAAGACAAGTGGTGTAGCTATTACACTGGTTAGTAAAGCTGATAACTATAAAATGAAACGAATTGAAAAACTCATCGATCGAGAGTTGGACAAACTGGACTATCCGATGAGAAGATCTTAGCAACTACCCCTCTCTCCTCAACACCTCCATAGGCGACTGACGTAAAACACTACTACTGTTCAATAACCCAATCATCACCGTTAAAAAGGTCACCAGCACGAATACAATTAAAATCTGTAACGGATTTGGGATAAAGGTGAACTCAAAAAGGAAAGTTGCCAGCAACGTAGAAAATAGGCCCGCCAAAACGATCCCACTCAGCGCACCTAAGCTACCTAAAAAGAAATATTCGGCAATGGTAATACTCCATAATTGCTTTCGGGATGCACCTATCGTTCGTAGCAATACATTTTCGCGTACTCGCTGAAACTTGCTTAAAATGATGGAACTAATCATCACAATAATACCTGTACCAATGCTAAAAAAGGCCATGAATTGGATAACAAAAGCAACCTTGCCTAGCACATCCTCCAGCGTCTTCAGGATCAATTCCAGATCAATAATGGAAACATTGGGAAATTTGCTCACTACCTCCTGTTGGTACCTGACCGAACGAGTTAATTCATCTATTCGGGTGACAATTACATGAAATTGGGGAGCACGTTCGAGTACACCTGCAGGGAACAATACCAAAAAATTGGTTTGAACCCTTCGCCAGTCAATTTCTCGAAAACTTCCCACATAAACTTTTAGTAGGGCTCCCTGAACATTAAAGACTAACTCATCTCCTAGCTCCACATCCAGGTTATCCTTGAAATTTTGAGAAATACTAATGAAAATACTATCGTTGCGAACTTCAGGGATCCAATCTCCTTCTACAATGGTTTCAGAGTCAATTAACGAATCACGATATGTAACGCGATATTCTCGGCTAAATGCCCAATCAGAAATAGAAACGGTACTATCATTGAAGGCCTCGTCTTTGGTAAAGCCTTTAACTTCAAGTAATCGCATGGTTACCACCGGCACATCCTGCACAATGGGAAAATCGTATTGCTTTGTTAAGTCTTTTAATTCTTCGTGCTGACTTGACTGGATATCAAAAAGTATCGTATTTGGACGATTACCCGCCGCAGAAAGAGACACACGCTCCACCAATAAATCCTGCATAAAGTAAAGTGTGGACAAAAAGGCTGTGCCTAATCCTAAGGCAGTGATCAAAATAACCGTTTGATTGTTAGGCCGATACAAATTTGAAAACCCCTGCCTCCATACATATTTCAAACGATCTGGGAGTAGTTTTCTCAACAACCAAATCACACCTTTTCCAATGGCCCAAAGAAACACTAATGATCCTACAAGGATTCCTGAGAAGACCAAGGAGTCTGAAAACGATTGAATTTGCCAATAAACTGAAGTGAAGATAAACAAGAGAATCCCACCAACTATCGGGATCAAAAGTCTGTCAAACTGAAAACCCTGTTCGTTGTATCCCATGCGAATGGCAGACAAGGGACTTATCTTGCGCAGGCTGACCAATGACAAAAGGCCAAAAAGCAAGGAAATAATGATGCCTATCAATACACCAACGAGTAAGGCGGGCCAATAAGGCGTCGGGTCTAAGTCTATTGGGAGAAAATCTTTTACAATTGCAGGTAAGTACATGTGGATGATTAACCCCAATACACTACCAACCAAAGCACCGATAAAACCAAAAATGGTTACTTGAATCAAATAAACTCCAACTGCCTGAATAGAACGCATCCCTAAACACCTAAGTACAGCTACTGATTGGACTTTACTTTTTGAATAGACGTATATAGAGCTAGCAACTCCTAAGCAGCCCAGTAACAATGCCGTAAACGCTACAAGCTCGAGAAAATTCGAAAGGTTCTGAAAATCCTCACCGGTTTCCATTTTTTCCTCCTCAACTGTCTCAACATCATATCCTTTGCTCTCCGTCTGCTCTGCCAGTTTACTCCATTTGGCTGTTGTGTCAATAGATGGATCAAATTGGAAATAATGCACGTAGTTGATTCGGCTACCTTTTTGTATTAACCCGGTCTCTTTGACGTATTCGAACGGGATATAAACAATGGGAGAAATGGATGAAGATACATCAGTTCCTCCTGGGACACCCATCAGCAATCCGATGATCTGAAACGTAAGATTTCCCACTTGTATGCTATCACCAACCTGAGCGTCGTATTGGATCATCATTTTCTGATCGACCAGTGCAAAACGATCTTCCTTGAACAAACTTGCAGCTTCCGGAGGATCTGTTTCAATTGTACCGTAATATGGATATTCTCCTTCCAAAGCCCTTACCTGAACAAGACGAGTACCCTTGCTTTCGGTGAACATGACCATCGAAGAAAAAAAGTTTTCTCTTGAATAGTCAACAGTTAATGCTTTGAATGATTGAAGTAAACTATCCGGAAGGTCTCTTCCTCCTGCAATTCGAACGTCAGAACCCACAAGTTCCTTCGCCTGTAAGTCAATTTCTTTTAATAGGTTTTCCCGAAAGGAGGTAATGCCGACCATGGCAGCAATTCCTAACGAGATAGAAGCAATAAATAGCAGTAATTTTCCTCTGCTTTTTCTACTGTCTCGCCATGCCATTTTCCAGGGCCATGATCTACTATACCTGGCAGGTTCAACGCTAATCTTCTTATCCATCAACAATTGTTTTAATTGATGAGGGTTTCTGGGTGCCTTCCCTAATCTCAATGACTTTTCCTCCCTTCAGTCGAATGATTTTCTCGGTTTTGTCTGCCAATTCCAGATCATGTGTGACCAAGACCAAGGTGGTACCTTTTTCCCTATTGATTTCAAAAAGTAAATCTTCAACTGATTGTCCTGTTTCTTCATCCAGGTTACCTGTTGGCTCATCAGCAAATAAGATTTTTGGCTCATTTGAAAATGCACGTGCAATAGCCACACGCTGTTGCTCTCCACCTGATAATTGTGAAGGATAATGACTAACCCGGTCTCCCAACCCAACCCTATCAAGCAATTTTTTTGCCGTAGTTCGGGCATTCTTTTTCCCTTGAAGCTCAAGCGGTATCATAACATTCTCTTCGGCCGTAAGTGTTGGTATGAGTTGAAAATTTTGAAAAATAAACCCAACGTGTTTGTTCCTAATTTGTGCCATTTCATCCTCATTTAGCCTGTCCAGAATGATGTTTGTAAGTGTAATCGAGCCTTTTGAAGGCCTATCTAGTCCTGCACAAAGTCCTAATAGCGTTGTTTTTCCACTACCGGAAGGACCGACGATAGCTACACTTGATCCAACTTTTACTCTGAAGTCAATATTATCCAGTACCTGAACAGTTCTGGACCCACTGGTAAAAGATTTGTCAACAGAAGAAACTTCTAAAATGGATGTGTCGTTCGACATGTAGATTTAAATTTAGCAGTATAACGAAAGGTACTTTTAGTTGTTAGGATAAAAAGCACTTAATCGTATGAGCAGATCAAATAAAACTCAATGAGCAATAACTATCTACCGCTATTCTTTTTCCTCTTAATTACAGCATGTACTTCACCAGCTAAAAAAGAAACTCAGGAAACCAAAGTGAATAGTCCTGACGAAGAATCTATTGCAGAGACGAATAAAGAAAAGATTATTCTGTTTTTTGGAAATAGCATTACGGCAGGTTATCAACTGGATATGGATCAAGCCTTCCCGGCTTTAATTCAAGAAAGAATTGATTCATTGGGCCTTAATTACAAGACAATAAATGCAGGCCTTAGTGGAGAAACATCTGCAGGAGGCAGAAGTCGTATCGATTGGGTTCTAAGAACGGTTCCTGACATTTTCTTCCTCGAACTAGGAGCTAATGATGGACTTAGAGGATTACCCTTAGAAGAAACACCAAAAAATCTCCAGGCCATTATCGATAAGGTGAAACAAGTAAATCCAGAGGTTAAAATCATTATCGCAGGGATGATGGTCCCCCCAAATCTTGGACAAGACTACACAACTAAATTCCATCAAATTTTTCCTGAATTGGCAAAAAGAAACCGTGCGATTTGTATTCCATTCCTCTTAGATGGCGTTGCAGGCGATCCGAGACTTAATCTCCCCGATGGGATTCACCCTACATCTAAAGGTCATAAAATCGTTGCTGATACAGTCTGGAAATATTTAGAACCACTTATTCTGTAATCTACTCCAGACTCAAGAAGACCGCTGAAAACTTCATCGGATGACGAGATTTAATCAATGGCTGAAAGCGTATTAATTTTGCGGGTTCAATGAAAAAAGTCGCATTTTACACACTTGGTTGCAAACTTAATTTCTCAGAGACATCCTCTATATCAAGAGTTGCAGAGAAACGTGGTTTTCAAAAAGTAGACTTCACTGATTCGCCTGATGTTTTCGTCGTAAACACATGCTCTGTTACTGATAACGCAGACAAGAAATGTCGTAAAATTGTCCGAGAAGCTAAGAAGATCAATCCCAATGCTTTTGTTACCATAATTGGCTGCTACGCACAATTAAAACCGAAAGAAATCATTGAAATTGAAGGTGTAGATGCTGTGTTAGGTGCTACCGAGAAATTCCAGCTTTTTGAGAAACTGGATGATTTCACGAAAGGAGGCGTCTACGCATCTGATATTTCAGAAGCCAAATCCTACCATTCTTCCTTCTCCATCGCAGATCGAACCAGAACCTTCCTAAAAGTACAAGATGGCTGTAACTATGGATGCGCATTTTGCACCATCCCACTAGCAAGAGGAAAAAGCCGAAGCGATAGCATAACGAATATCGTTAGGCAAGCTGAAGAAATTGCCAAAACGGAAGTAAAGGAAGTTGTCTTGACAGGCGTTAATATCGGAGATTTCGGGATTCAGGATGGCAGAAGAAAGGAGAAATTCATAGATCTGGTCAAATCATTGGACGAAATTGAAGGAATTGATCGATTTAGGATTTCATCCATTGAACCCAATCTTCTGTCCGATGAAATCATTGAGTTTGTTTCGGAATCCAAACGATTTGTACCACATTTTCACATCCCCTTACAATCTGGTAGCGATGAAATACTGAAAAAAATGAACCGGCGCTACCTCAGCGACTTGTACGAGAGAAGAGTCGAAAAAATCAAGGAATTGATGCCTCATTGCTGCATTGGTGTAGATGTAATAACTGGGTTTCCTGGTGAAACGGATGAAGAGTTCTTAACCACCTATGAGTTCATTAATGCCTTGGATGTCTCCTATCTTCATGTTTTTACCTATTCTGAGCGTCCAAATACAAAAGCATTTGAAATGGAAGGGATGGTTGATAAAAGTGTTAGGAATGACAGATCTAAAATGCTTAGAAGTCTATCAGAGAAAAAAAGAAGGCATTTTTACGAAACACACCTCGGCAAAACGTACGAAGTGCTATTTGAGGAAGACGTTGAAGATGGTACAATGCATGGATTTACCGAAAACTATATTCGAGTTGCAGCAAAATATGATCCTCTCCTGATAAATGAGGTAAAAAAAGTTACACTGGCATCTATTAATCAAACAGGTCAAGTGGAGGTAGAAGAACCGGAAGAAATATTCGTCCATCATTAATTGAGTTTCCTTTTCGTATGCCTACTTCTCCATGCTATTTTTGAAGCATGAAAATCATCTGTATCGGTCGAAATTATGCAGCTCATATCGAAGAGTTGAATAATGAACGACCAGAACACCCTATCATCTTCATGAAACCGGATACCTCACTGCTAAAGAATAATGATCCGTTCTATTATCCCGATTTTTCATCTGAAATTCATCATGAGGTAGAACTATTGATCAAAATCAAGAAGGAAGGAAAATCCATTAGCACCGAATTTGCCGGGGAATACTACGATGAGATAGGTTTAGGAATTGATTTTACAGCCAGAGACTGGCAAACTAAGGTCAAAGAAAAAGGTCACCCCTGGGAAATTGCCAAAGCTTTTAATGGATCAGCTCCTGTTTCACATTTTATTTCCAAGAAAGATCGAAACATGGCAGATATCAATTTTAGACTCGAAAAGAATGGAGAATTAGTCCAAAAAGGCAAAACGGGATTGATGTTATGGCCGATTGATGAAATCATTTCTTACGTCAGCAATTTTATCTTGCTTAAAACGGGAGATATCGTCTTCACAGGGACACCTAGCGGGGTAGGTCCAGTGGCTATCGGAGATCGACTGGTAGGGTTTTTAGAAGATGAAAAGATGTTTGACTTTGAGATCAAATAATTGTGAAATACACTTTTTTCTTGCTTTTTGTTTATTCATTTTTTGTCGTCAAGGCACAAGAGATTGAACTAAATAACTATTTGTTTCCCATTAATCCTGGTCAACAAAACTATCTGGCAGGCACAGTGGGAGAAATTCGTACCTCACATTTTCATACAGGGATTGATGTAAAAACAGGTGGAAGGACAGGTCTGCCAGTATATGCTACTGAAGATGGATACATTTCCAGAATAAAGGTATCTCCTACCGGTTATGGTAATACCATTTATCTGCAACATCCAAATGGATGGTATTCAGTATATGCACATTTGGAAGCATTTGACGCCATTGTTGACGGTTGGATAACAGAACAACAATACCAAAAAGAGACTTATAAAGTGGATCTATTCCCCAAGAAAGATCAATTCAACTTTAAAAAGGGCGATATAATTGGTTACTCCGGTAATTCAGGATCCAGCAGTGGCCCTCACCTTCACTTTGAAATAAGAGACCCTAAAAACAATCCCATTGATATTTTAGGTCTGGGCTTTAAAGAAATAACGGATAATATCTCTCCTATCGTTAAAAAAATCGCTTTTGTTACACTTTCAGAAAATGCAAGAGTAAATGGTTACTTCGGAAGACACGAATTTGAATTAGTAAAACGAGGCAACAACTACACAACATCTATTCCGGTAAATCTTCAAGGTACCATCGGCATTGAAATTTATTCGTACGATCCCATGAACGGAATTCCTAATAAAAATGGAATTGTTGAAACCGAACTTACAATTGATGGTACAACTGTTTTTAAAGAAGTAAAGGACGCCTTGTCATTCGCCAAGCAACGAAATACAATTGTCCATTACAATTACGCAGCAGCTAAGAAAGGAAGAAGAAAGTTTAATAAGCTGTATGTATCCGATGGAAATGAACTATCCTTTTACAAAGAAATAAATCGGGGAATAAACTTTCAGAACCAGGATGAAATTCAAATCAACACCACAGATAGTTATGGAAATTCATCCTTAACAAAACTTGAGCTATCCAAAGAGTTTCCGGAATTTAAACCCTGGATTTCTCAAATGGAGAAGATTGATAACTTTTTACACATTAGATCTAGTCAAACAGTCTCAATTAAACTCTCTGAATGGAAATCCTTGACACCATACAAAACCTCAGGCTCGGATAACTATTATGTTTGGGACTTAAGAAAAGGTACCCCAAGTGCCGTTTTTTTAAACGGAGAAACTCGCAAGACAGGGTACACGGCAACACTACCCTCTAATCAAGAACTAAGTTATGTTCATAAATCATTTGAAATGGGACTTTCCAATAGAAGTTTATTTGATACACTCTATCTCTCATTCGAAAAGGAATATGATAGCTTACGGGAATTAGAGCTTTTTAAGTTTCAAAATCAAACGGAGCCCATAAGAGCCCAAATGGACATCACGTTGAAGCCGGAAAAAGACTACCATATGGATGCATCTGTATATTCGGTATTTGGGAAGAGGTTTAATTTTATTGGTGGAAAGTGGGATGGAGAAAGCATCACTTTTTCTACGAGAGACTTGGTGACTTATACCATTTTACACGACTCAGTACCCCCTAAAATCACTCCACGGGTAGTAAATGTGAACGATTTAAAATTTCGGATAAGTGATAACCTATCAGGTATTCAATCTTTTAGAGGTGAAATAAATGGAAACTTTGTATTGATGTATTACGAACCAAAAAGAAACCTCATTTGGTCTAAGAAACAAGATAAAAACATTCCTTTTGAAGGTGAGTTTACCTTAGAAGTAATCGATAATGCAAATAATATAATAACCTATTCAAAAAAGCTATGATAACATTAAAACCCGGTGATGCAGCACCAGACTTTGAAAGCAAGGATCAAGACGGAAATCCAATTAAATTATCTGACTATAAAGGAAAGAAAATCGTATTGTATTTTTATCCGAAGGACAATACGCCAGGATGTACAGCAGAATCATGTAATCTAAGAGATAACTATACAGAGCTACAAGCACAAGGATACGAAGTGCTCGGAGTGAGTCAGGATAGTGAATCTTCCCATCAAAAATTTATTACAAAACTTGAGCTTCCATTTAAATTGATTGCTGATACCGATCATACCGTTCATGAAGCTTTTGGCACCTGGGGAGAAAAGAAAATGTATGGTAAAACATATATGGGTACCCTACGAACCACTTTCATTATTGACGAAGAAGGGAAAATTGAAGAAGTGATTGAAAAGGTAAAAACCAAGGACCACTCCGCACAAATTCTAAAATAATCATATCTACACTTGGCTAGGTTAAGTTTAGGCTCTTGATCTAGCTGAGTATTCCTTTCCCTATTTTTCTTTAAACATTAATAAATAATTATATACATCATTATTTTATTTAATTATTATTAATGAATCATATCCCTCACTTTTGCGTCTTGATTAAACCCGGATTATTCAATAGAATAATCAAAAGGTGGGCTAGAGTTTTGGAT
>CAYWOQ010000078.1:0-12649 GCA_964459925.1 uncultured Roseivirgaceae bacterium | reverse complement strand
ACCCTCGACGATCTGCTGAACCGCCAGAGCGGCCTGCTCGGGCTCTGCGGCGTCAACGACATGCGCACCATCCAGGCGATGGCCGAAGCCGGCGACGAGCGCGCGGAACTCGCCATCGGCATCACCTGCCACCGCCTGAAGAAGACCATCGGCGCCTACACCGCCGAACTCGGCGACGTCGACGCCATACGCCATCAGGAGGTCGCGCACTATCTATCGGCCCGCCACCCGCCGTAAGTGGACGGAGGTCTCGCTCTTCGACAAGGCTATACCAGGAGAGGTAATCGATGCCGGCGTCAAGATCACCCGCAATCGCTTGTGGGCGCTTCGACATGCACGTTCCAGACCTTGTACTCGCCGGACGGCGACTTCATGTGATGCGACCGCAACAAGACAGTGGCCTACTCTTGACAGTTTTACGGGATCTACATCGAGATATTAAAGTATATTCAATCAAAATTTGCTCTAATCCCAAGTGTCAGGCGTCGAATTCCCAACATGTTCACAGCAACAACACCATAAAGGCGCAAAATGTCCTTGCAAACACACGATGCGTTGGTTGAATTCTAGCACTTTACATTGTTCACAGCTCTTGACACTGGAAATCAAGGACGATATTGGATTTCGGAAGAATTTGCATTCGTCGAATCCATATGTCTATGCGCATATACGCGTCAAGAGGGAATTTCGACGGAATAGATCAAAAGGACCGTCCTTCAGAAGATGGAGTTTTTAAAAAATTAATAAAAATAGATAATACTAATAAAGCGAAGGAGAAAGGCGATGATATCTTGGACTTTGGTTATTCATAGTATATTAATCTCAAGTTCATTAGAGATTAGTGTTTCACTGTATACATATGTATTTAAAAAAAAAAGTCAGAGATTTTTCCTGACGACCAGTATGTCTTCATAAGAGCCAGACCATGGAGTGTCTGAGAATTTCACTAGTCAGCAGATGGCCGCTGTAGCTATGCTTTCAGGCTTCAAAACCTTTTTGTGTGTGTGGGTATGTATATGATCTTCCTCCAACCCTTTACATGAACACTATTCTCACCCTCAAACACACACAAGCCACAGCGCCTTGTTCTAGACACTAGTAGTTTAGAGCAGGGCTCTCTAATGTAGCCAGGATAATCAAAACCCTAAGGATTATCACTACCATTCGAAGCATCCCCTTCAAGACCTGTTGCTATTGTTTTCTAATACAACAGAAAAGAAAAACATGTAAATTGAATAAGAAACAACAGCAAAAACCAAAGCCTGTTGGAAAAATACAAATGCTGATATCGACTGCAATTTATTGTGCCTAAAACGATGAGGTTTTCTTGGCGTTACCTCCGCGAGATTTTCAGATATACGGAAATCTTACTCTTAACGCCACAGCAAATCAATGCTCTTTGCAACGGCAGCCTCTGCTAGCCCCTTTCACACAATGTATATTATATAATATACTGGCCTTGCTTCTGATAGGCTCGCCTCGGGTGTTCCAAGAAACTTGCTAAGAGTTGGAGGCAGCACTAAACCCCCACGAACGAGCCTGGGACATTGAGAGTGTACTCATTCCTTTTATGGCTGCGGTCATTTTTAGTGGAGCGATATCTCTCAAGTCTGATTTTAGAAAGCCAATTATCGATGTGGAAGAGGCCCTTTCCCGATACGTTTCGCTTAAGAGCCTAAGCGGAAGCTGGACATTAGTCCAGAGTCTACTAATATTATTATATATGTCTCGTGTGGTGGTGCTGTTTCACCATAGAGAAACCTTACTTTCGTTCCCTTTTCCCCCCACCATATACTGATCTAATTCGTAAAACACTCTAGGTAGCATTGCTAGTGGGGAACAGTCTAAAGGGACTTCAAAGGAAAAACTCATGAATAGCACTGCAAAGGCTTTGGGGAAAGAAGCAGTAGTATCAAGGAAGAGAGTTCTTGCTGAATCTTCACAAGAGAATTTAGGCCTTGAATACACACACACACACACACATATATATATACGTATGTACATATGTGAAGAAGTAAACAGACAATCGCCAGTTAGAGTCAATGTCTTGTGGTTTTTTGGCCTTTTATCAATTCTAATCCCAGATACTAATTTTTCTTTTTCAGCTACTTTGAATACTTTTGCGCTAATGAAGATATAACAAAACCAGCAGCTCAGATTGCCGCGCAACTTGGTCCGGACTCAAATAACCATGGTCGATGCGGTGGAATTCGGGTCTATGTATCTCGTTGGAACGGATGCAACTCTCTCCTACCTCCTTTTAATATTCTACTATATTCAACATCGCAATGGTCAATGCAAATGGGAAGGTATCTATCCAAATTTCGATTTTTACAAGTCTCTCCAGAGGCTTTCGGCCTTTCTGGACTTGACCTCTTGAGGCAATAATTTACAACCTTGATTCGTTTTTATACCACAGTTCTCTATGTCACAGCGGTGGGGGGAACTATCGATGTTCTACAAATACTCTTTGGCCAAAGTTCTCCTGGTCGAATAGAGCTCAACAATGGAAATCAGTCTCCCTGGATACGATGTCAGTATTCGTCCTACGCAATTGGAAAGAAATGATATTCTTGGGCCTGCTTTTCATGTCATTGATCGAAACTCTGTTGCTGAATTGTGCAGTTTGCGGGTGGCTAATGACATGCCCTGTCCTCCTAGTGCTTTTGAGTAATCTTGCCGGAGAGAGCAGATACAATTATACGCGCTCACTTTTTTTATTGTTGGCTAATCAAGCCATGATCTTGGCAGGCGCAACGTCTTCGTTCGCGACATATGATTCATGGAAGGTAACGAGCACATAGTGACTTTTCCATCTAGTTTTAGCCCGATAGATCTAATTTTTTTTGTTTTGCTATCGGGAAAATGTATCCCTGCAGGTTGTCTTCTACATGATAGGGCTATTTTGCTTTCTCGTGATTTTCCGAATTTCTCGCCAAATCTTCTCGGAGGGGCATGCGATCTTCCCCAGTAAAGCCGCTTTGATTCTGAATTGGATGGAATTGATTTTCGGTGCATCTTGGTTTGGATATTCGCTACTCTTTATTCTTGCTCCAGAGGGCTATGGCGTCATTAGCTTCTTCGCTTCACAGATAACCATCTCAGTATTAGATATCATTTCCAAGCTAGTTTACCCCTTTTTGGGATGGATTCTACGATGGAAAATTCTCCACACCGGGTCAGAAGATATCTCTAGTCACATACGGGGTGAGTCCATGTGCGTACTTTCGAGTTGAGCGAGCTGCTCCTGACAATTTCATGTTGATGTAAGTATCAGGTAAATCGAACGGCCGACCAACTGTTTTGATAGCCTCGCAAGATTCGATGCACACATTATTTTTCCGAGAGAAACTTCAAAAATACAAATACGCAGTCGATACCGTAACGAATGCGAAGGAACTCTTGGTAGATTTGTCACGCGCGGATTACAACTGGGAATTTCTTCTAATGGATTGGAAACTGGCTCAGAATGACCAATTTGCTATTATGTTTGAATTGAGGAAGAATCCACTTTTGGGAGGCTTTATTCCAGTTGTAGCTTACGGACCCAAACTCGAGAATTCGAAAAAGGCCAACATCTCCACTCTTTTAAAACAGGTTTTTGATTGATTAATTGATTGATTTTTTATTTTAAAAAATGAAAGTAAAAATTCGAGCTCTATCTTTTTATAAATCACTCACAATCGAAAAACTCTTGCATTGCATCGTGTGAAGGTTTTCATCGACGATTATTTAGAATCGCCTTTCCGAGATGAATCCTTTGGGCGTGTTATCTGGAGGTGGTCGAGAAACCCAGGCTCTAGTACGCCAATACAACAACTTGAAGATCTGGCGGACTCGGTCGTAAAATCGCAATCAAGTAAGAATCCCATTCCACAAGACAGGGAGGAATTTACGCAGGAGATACTGGATGAGCAATTGAACCCGATTTACTACAATCAAAGTGAGTAGCAGAAGACTGTAAAGGCTAGGGTCTTATGGATTAAGATGTATCTTTGAAAATCAAGAAGGCGGTTCCATTTTCATCTTCGAGCTTTGGCCCAAACATCTTTCACAGGACCAAATTTCCAGAACGAGCAGATTAACCTATCAACTAACTTCGAAACAGATATCCAACCGCCATATTCTGGTTAGCAGAGCAATCTCTATCTCTCCTTTTCCCCGGAAAAGGGCAATGTTTCGTTATTTGAAAATTCTCAATCACAACGAGTTGAGCATAGTCCACGCAAGCATTTCAAGTCTAGCTGAACATTGGTTCCTTGGCTTACAGGTCTCTCGCCAGCAAGCCCAAGCATGAGCACCACTGTACCAAGTTTTCCAGGAGACAGTGAATTGAGCTTGAGGTCATTAAACACAAATCGACAGGCCCATACGGGAGGGCCTTCCTCTCCCCATTCAAGGCTTGGTTTATCTCCACGTCAATTTCTCAATGCGATGAACGCCCCAGAGACTAGCAGAGTGCTTTCGCCGAGATTATCGTCTCGGGGCAGCAGGCCGGGAGCTGACATCCAAGACGATCTGTACGACTTTCAAGATCCTTGGAGATAATTTCAACAAGGCTGCATCCAAGTTTGTACTTATTTCATTAACCATTTCGAGCTTGAACCATTGTCCTTGTGTTGTGAAAACAGCGGTGGAGACGTGAATATTACAGTTGAAAACGAGCTATACCACAAAAGGGGATAGAAATTACTCCCAATAAAGCTTGCCCATTGCGTCCAGTTGGTATGCCAGTAATCTGATACTGAATATGTTATGATCAATGGCACAAGGAACGAATGAATAACAGTCTGACCTTGCTACCAATTTTTTTTGAATGCAGAGTATGAATCCAAGTATCGATGGCAGTGGATTTAAGATCTTGTTATCTGCAACAACCTCTAACATCTTCTCTATAAATGGACTCTAACAGCCCATGACTAGTTGACAAAAGTTTGATCTCGTTGGCTGATCGGCTCAAAATCACAAATCTAGAATTCTAAAATACCGCGCCACCAATTCAGATAGCATTTCATAGAGTCATTTCATTCCCAAATAGTGTAGCTTTTTCTTATTCCTCCCCTCAGCGCTTCTAGATGCGATAGGCATTCGTAATCTCCTAGCATTGTCCTCAGAACGAACAAGTCTCTCTTCTACAATGAGAAACCACAATTCCAGATTATCGTGGAATAGGTTTGTATCTCAAGCTACATACTGATGAGCACGCGCATGAGCTAAGAGGCTATCAATGGGCCATCGTTTTAGAACGGGGTCTCCCGAATGCTAGCTTTTCTAGCTCTTGAAGCTTGAAACCTTTGTTCTTGCCAATAGACATCCTAGTGTTGTTTTCCGATTTTACCACTACTTCTACTTGGACTAGCAGCACCAGTAGAACGCAACAGAAAAGCCCAGGCCTTTTGACAATCCACAGCTCCTGGTTTTTTCTGGCCTTTTTCAGTCGATCGACTCTATCTCGCGTCCATGTGTGCGCACACCGGTCAAACCACTACTTGAGAGGCAGGGTATGTCCTTCGAAATGAGGCCCTGTGCTCAATCCTCACAAGGGGGGACTCTTCTTAAGAGTTCCCGACAAATGACAAGTGATTTGGATACGGACCTCTTCGCTCTATTGACCAATAGATAGCCGGGTATATTCAGCTGGACAGTATCCACATCATAATTGGCTGATATTCCGCGCGACCCTTGTCTTGATCACGTGTATACCCCCCCTATCTTTCTAAGGACAGCAGCTCTCTCCAATATTATTGAGTGGGAATCGGTGCTGGGGTGTGTGAATAAATGACTGAATGAATCACTGATTGAGTGTGTGTGGGTTTTGGATGGTAGGTGTGGATGTTGATGTCACTCTTCTGATGAGATCGATATTTGTGTACCAAAGCACGGCTGGCCACTGAGAGATTAGCCAGGAGCTTGACTTGGCTGGCATTAGACGAACAGGTGCGGCGTGTGTACTCTGAGCTGGAGAGGGCTGCGCGCTCAACTCGACTACGTCACTGTCTTGAACGAGAAAGCCTAGGCCAGAAGTAGAATCTAAGAGATACGGCCGACTAGACCTCTCCTTGGGGAAAGAAGAAGAAGAAGAAGAAGAAGAAAGAGAAAGAGAGAAAACAACAGCAGAGATTAGACTTTTTATACAGAGAGACAATGGCCTCCTTGAGCTGCGTCAGAGTCCTCTGCCAGGGAATTGATCTGCGAAATTCAAGTACACTGCAGACAAGACGCATACAGCCTCAGGCGAGCATGAATACAGAGGTAAGAGCAAGAGATAGCAGGAGAGAGTTATTTATTCATTTGCTTGGTTGGTTGGTTGGGCTTTTTCCCCCCTTCTCTCCCAGTTGAAGTAGAAGATATGCTATGGTTGGGTTTTCAGCTTGGCATTGCTCAATCATGACCTGTTAGAGCTCTTATATGCGCACTTGTATTCTCGAGCATAGTGCCCATGTATGTGTGTTTTTAATCGGCGCGGCCTCCGTAGAGAGAGAGAGACAGAGAGAGAGGGGGGAATCATATCTTTGATCGTTACTGGACTCGAGTGATAAGAGCAGGATCCTGGAAAATCGGCAGAGCTCTCCATTCAGACTGTCAAGGCTAGCAGAACGACTATATCAGAAACAGCTCGTGAAATGGCTACAGCAACCTTGGGCCGGCTTGTGGTAGACTCGTTAAAGGAAGACGATAGCAATGAAGCTACCAAGTCGCAGGAGGGGAAATTGCTGAAGATTAACCTTGACTTGTGGCTTTGGAAAGCGAATCGGGTAGGCGAGACCATTACGCTTTGCCACGTGACTGGACATGACTTTTGCTTTATCCCTGAATGACTCGAGTGGAACAGTTGCGGAAAACGAGGAAAAGTGAAAACATCTCGAAAGCGATAAAGATGTACGAGCACTGTATTCAAAGTGATTCGACTGATGGTCGAGCATATGCCTGCCTTGCGAGAATAAAGGAACAACAGCGCGATCTAAAAGGTGCTCGGAGCCTGCTTGAGGAGGCTGTTGGTGCAACAAAGGGCGAGTGTGTCAAAGTGTGGCAGGTATGTGTTTCTGTGTCAAAGTACTGAATGAAATCTCATATGCACTTGAAGAGGGTCCGCGCGTGTGTGTGTGTTTTCCCTCTCGGCAGTCTTGGGCTATGCTCGAGTATCGACAAGGAAATATTTCAAAGGCACGCACTCTGTTTGACGCTGCAACCTTTGCAAGAAAAAATTATGCTGCAGCCTGGCATGCATGGGCACAGATGGAAGAGAGTGTTGGTAATCTTGAAAAGGTATTCTGGAAAATGGAGTCTGCATGTATGTATGTATGTGCGTGTTTTCTTCTCTCTTTTTTAAATTACAATTATCATCATCATCATCATCATCATCATCATCATCGAGTTTTATTTTTAAAGAATCTCATCCCCTTTCTCTTGGAGAGTTTTTTTTTAAAAAAACAAATGTAAATTCTCCTTACACTAGGCTATGGAACTGCTCAAACAAGGCCGGAGGAATATACCGAATTCGGTATATATTTTGCGGAGCCTTGGATCGATTCAAGAAAAGCTGAATAAATACGAAGAGGCTAGAGAGACTTTCCGCTCTGGTCTCCAATCGAATCCTAAAGCCCCTGCCCTTTGGCTCAGCTGGAGTACGTTGGAAATTAATCGCGGAAACTTTGAGGACGCACATCGCATTTTATCAAATGGGATACGATCATGCCCTAGTAACCCTAATTTATACGTTGCTATGGCATCCTGCGAAAAAGCGCGAGGCCGTGATCCAGTACCCTACTTGCACAGTGCTATAGAGGTATCATCTACTGTTTCTAAGATGTTGCTTTCTTCTGTATCGTAACGAGCTAGGTTCGCGCGTATGTATGTGTATGACCAGGTAGAGCCGAAGCACTCGCCAACCTGGGTATCTTTAGCTATGGAAGAAGCAAAGTCTGCGAACGAGCTGCAACGAAGAGGTCTATTTGAAGAGAGCGAATGCAAAAGAGAATCTGCGAGGAAATCTTACAAGGAAGCGCTATCGCTGGATCCTACAAACATCTTTGCATGGCAGTCTTATGGCTGCTTTGAAGGAAATATCGGCGACCACGATAAAGCCAGACAGATCTTTTGGAATGGGTTAAAGCATTGCAGCAAAGGCTCTCCAGCCTTTCGGCTCAAGGCATCGAGCATATTTCATGGCTGGGCTGTGATGGAAGACAAGTGCGGTAGAACGTATCTAGCCCACGAGCTTCTAAAGGTATGGTACACGTAGTACCTTGAGACCTTGTTTTTCTTTTTTAAAGCTCAGGCTTTTTTCTCCCGCCTTTTTTTCCCTTTTTCCCAGGCATCACTTCGAGCGAACGTTCGACACAAATATTCTTGGACCTACTGGATCAAGATCTGTGACAGAGAAGATCAGCTTGAGCAAACTATCTTGGTTCGCAAGAACAAGGAAAAGTATTGCAACTCAGGGCCTTTAGGATCAGCCGACGTTGCTTTTCTTCATTCTGGACTTCTCAGACCCTCGCAGCCTGTAAGCCTCCCTCTTTTCTTCGTTCGTTTGTTTATTCCTCTGAGTCAGAAAGCCGTCCATTGAGCGCAGCTTGACCTTGATTTCTTGTGCAGGTGCGTGAGGCCATCAATGAGTTTTTGAATAAGAGACCAAAAAGGAAAACAGGAGGCCAGAGTCTTTGGAAATACTGTTACAATGAATCTATCGACAACATGGTGTATCAATCGATAGGTCGATGGATTCTTGCTTCAGAAAAGTTTGACAAAAGAATAGATCGTTTCAAAGATGAAGATCTCAAAGTGTATTTCAACGCTGGGGGATTATATTAGTATTCTTTCCCCCCTCTGAATCGGTCTTTTAAAACAAAGACAAAGAGGGAAAAGGGAGAATGTAGACAGAATACTTAATTTCAGTTGTATATCTATATACATGTCCTCCTTTTTCACAAACAAGAAAGAAAGAAAGCAAGCTATGTTGCGGGCTTTAAACGGACACTTCGAATAGGAACTTGGATCCCAGCTCCGATAGCTTCTTATGACTTTCGCAATAATCTGCAAAGAAGGCTTCCTGGTCTGCAGCGTACTTTTCTGCCCACTCTTTGAAGGATGCATCCTCAAACAGACATGCATCAGTTGGAAGAACCAGAAGCTCTGCATCAGTCTTCTCTTTGACAGAAGTGAAGTACGAGTTGTCAAACTTCAGCCATTGTGCTGTCCAGCTTGATCCTCCCTGTACAAGATGTCCCTCATTCAACGATTTCTGTCACTCTAGATCTTTCCGCACTCTATCAAAGCAAATACCCGTGAATCAACAACTACCTTTGTTCCCGGGCCATCTGATGTATACTTTGTGGCCTCCTTTCCACATGAGACACCACTTCGGGACTGGTGGGCTCGACCAAGAGTATGAGCACCAGAGAGGGCGACAATATCCTTATCTGTCAGCCCCATGCGATGGAAGACGTCACGAAGATGCTTTGCTGGACCTGGAGCTTCCCCAGGAAATGGGGGCTCAGCTGCCGGCAAGTTGCCTTCTTTGGGGCATTGTTCCGGCGTGTCAGTTTCAGCCCGTCCGTACTTCATTGGAATTTTGGGCCCACCAGCTACCTGCCGCCATCGAGTTCTTAAGAGAATATACATATACATATAAAAGAGATCAGATTGAAAAGATAAGAGAAGAATGAACGACTCTCTCTGTGTTCTCAGAACAAACTCTCTTCCACAAAGAAATCAGTTCCAACCTCGATCCCAACAGCAGATGCGAGCTGGAAGAGGTCTGCGTATGTGACCTTTGGGCATTCTTGCTTGATTGGTTTGAGCAACTCAAGTGCGAGCACAAGGCCATTGTTTGCGCCATGCTTGATTTCGGGAACAAATCGAATCGATCCATTGGCACCTCCACAAGCTGGCCACTCTCCAGAGCCCTGATGGATGTTTGGAATGGCATGCCTCGTGAGTAGAGGTGTCAGATTTAATTTTTTTCTTTCTTCTTCTGTTTCTCTCTTTCCTCCTCTCTTTTCACAACTTTTAATATCTATTTCAACGCTTACCTCGGCATAGGTACCGGAGTCGTGCCAAGCCAGGCGAACCATGATGGGAGCACTAGATGTCTTGGTGATCATTTCTTTCAGAAGCCCTTTGCATTTCTCCAATTCAGCCTTGTAGTCTTCTGGTCCCGATGCTGGAACAGTTGGGATGTCAAGAATTGTCGTTGCCATTTCGTTCGTTCGTTTGTATATTTTTGAAACTGGTCTTCTCCTCGAGTATGGCACTGTAGTGTTTGGTGCGTAATCAAAACACTCTTAAGCTTATATGCGAAGAGCCGATCGAAATCGTGAAAACCAAAGTTTGAAGCTGGAAACATTGGTAATACATGATGAATCTCAATACTTCGTTCCAAATACACACACACACACACACACACACAAAACGCAAAAACAAAAACCCGGTGGAAGCGGTTGGCGGAGCATGACGTGCAACCGCAGGCATCCCTGGATGAAACTCTCTATGTTTGTACCAACTTTTCTACGAGAATATACAGCATCACTCGAGCTATAAATCCATTCCGAGAACGTCTCATCGTCACATATACGCACAGATCGGAAAACCCAGTCGATCCTTGGAGTCTAGAGCAGTATGACTTGAACTCTCTCTCTCTCTCTCTCTTTTGCTTTTGGGAGGTATCCACCACGGATCTTAATACTGCTCTATTGGTCATGTAGGCTGGATGGATACCACTCTGGAGCCAGCTTCTAGAGAATGCGCATCTGATCAAAAAGCCTATCTCTCCATCTGTGGCGAGCACTCTCCGTGGTCTGGGATGCCGCTGGCCACAACCAACCATAGCCCAGCACTCTTTTTCCTTTCTCCTCCCCCAGTTTCTCGAAGATAGGACAGCTCAGCCCATGATTTTATATTTGTCATTCTTCGTAAACATTCAGGCTTGAGAGGCCGGGGAGATGGTGGTGCTAATGGATCAGAGTTATGTGAAATCCACACTTGCTTTTGCTTGGAGGAGAGCTGCTACTGGAAGCCAGGTTTGAAGCTGGCCAATCGCTTCTGGAACGCTTTACGAAATTGGCTGGACATCGCACTTCCACGTTTGGATCCACTGGCATCTCGATGGTGTGTGTGGTGGCAAAGAGGCCCTTTTTTTTTCCAATTATAATTGGGGTAGTTTGATTAGATTTCAATTGTATCCTCGTGTTATATTTATTCGTGATCCTCGAATGTCGGGTGCGCCGCCGCTCGATCTTTGAGAAGAAAGCCTTGACATGCGAAGAGAGGAGGGAGGGGGAGCTTGGAGCAACAGTGCTGCGGCGATTTTTGTCGATATTCGCATGGTCAGAGCTCTTCTGATGGTCACAGAGACGCCTAAGTCATCCAACCAAATTTTCTTTCCTGCCTTCCTTGCTGATTCTGCAAGAGTCGGGCCGCGGCCCCACCCTAAGGAGAGACTCGAAAGCTCTACTGCTGCTGCTGATCCGGGCAAATAAAGGGCCGAATTGACGATTAACACAGACGGGCCTGAACTTTTCTCTCGATGAAACGTTAAATACTATGGATTAGCCCCAAAAGCCAAAGCTGCAGCTTTTCGTCTTGGAGACTTCATCAGCTCTCAGCCCCAAACCTCTACCATGTACTGGGTAGAATCATCAATATTCTTTCGAACAAAAGTCAGCGGGTCCTCTGCAAGGCAAAGCTCTCCGAGTTGCGCGTACAGGAAGAAAAGACTAGGGAAAAAGAAAGAGGGGGAAGGCGTGGAGGAGGAGGAGCGGGCCAGCTTCTTCACGGTAGAGAGAGGACCTACTGGAGAGGAGAGAAATACTGATATCATTAACATTTTCTCTAGAGAGGGTGCTCGTTGTACCCCCTCTTGGCCAATGGCGTTCGAGTGGGTGAATTCATTTAGTCTGGTCCGCTGAAGAGAGTGGCTGTATGTTTAATTTGAGGCGAATTCCGGTCCAATAGGGGGTTATTCCATCCCTTAAAAAGAGCTTGGTGATTGGTTAAGAGGTTTTAGGGGTAGTTTCGCAAATGAGGAGTTACTAGCTAGGGAACAATCTCGAACTTCATTATAGAGGACAGCCCTTTTCCCCCAAAACGCACCCAAAGTCCCAGACAGGTGACAAAAGAGAGTACTGGGTAAACTTGACAGAGTCTGAATCTTTGTCTCTGTCTCTGTCTAAGAATTTATTATGATCATTATCATTCAACTTTAAGCCAACGAGAAAAGAAAAGCTAAATCAGCTTGAAGAATTGGCCTAAAGACAACCAGAGCCACCTGGAGAGCTGCTGGGGTTGTCAGTGTCTTGATAAATATTGTTGCTGATGATCAGCGAGAGACGCCTTGGCGCGCTCATCCGTGTCGCTGCGCTTGGCAGGGCTTTGAACTTGTGCTGCCGTGCCTGTCTGTGTCTGTGTGTAATTTTCTCCTTTTCGTTTTCTTTTTCTCCCCAAATGCTGGAGTTGAAGATTAGTGTATCCAAGTATTGTATGTTTATTTGTTTTCTTTTTTCCGTGGCCGGCCCACGGAGCATTTGTGCTCTGCTCGACTGACCCTCGCGCTTTGGGAAAGGAAAGAGACAGAGACAGAGAGAGGAAGGAAGGAAGGAAGGAAGGAAGGAAGGAAGGAAGGAAGGAAGGAAGGAAAGAAGGAAGGAAGGAA
>CAYWOQ010000077.1:0-12681 GCA_964459925.1 uncultured Roseivirgaceae bacterium | reverse complement strand
ATCCAAAACTCTAGCCCACCTTTTGATTATTCTATTGAATAATCCGGGTTAAACATATTGTTTTGAGAGGTAAGGTATTCCACAGCTTCAATGATTCCGTTCAATCCATCTTTGATTCCAGGGTTGTGCTGATCATATTGTTCAGCGCTAATGTATTCCGTGATCTTATCCGGATTCTTACCCATTAGAACATCTTCAATTAAGGACTTTGCAAGCGCTTTATTCTCTTCTGTTTTGTCCACATCCTCTACGGTTGTGGGTCCATCTGTTTGGGTTCTACCGTTAGCAGTTTCTGCCACTAGAGCAGTCATGGCATCCCAATGTTCGGCCACTTTCCCATCTTCGTCTAAACGGATGATATCAAACGATACCATCTCATCAGCGCCAAAAGGTTTAGCATTTCTCCAGATGTTATGCATAAATACATAATTTCCATCCTGGAACATTCGCACATTCTCAGCCGTGGTTCCACTTTCCTTAAGAATCGGCAACATATCAATAAAAGGCTCCAATCCTGTTGGAATGAATGGGTTATGCTGGATGTAATCTGTATTAGCTAACTCACGCATGGTGGTGGTGTCACCTTTCAATACAGCACCTAAAAAAGTGCCTACGGTTTCTTTTTTACTCATTGTTGATTTGTTTGAATTTGAAGGTTCATTTTCTTTATCGCTTGTCTGGTTAGATGTAGCTGGATTGCAGGAAACAAGCAAACCTGCAACGGCTAATAGGTTAACTATTTTATTCATATGATTTAAATTATTACTTTTGTTTTGCAAGTTAAAAGTAGTGCTTTACTTTTATTTTGCAAGTTATTTTAATGTTAATTTCATTTTGCAAGTAAATATTTAATACTGGTGTAATATGAATGTAGAATTTCGTTGTAATTGCCCCTTTACTTCGGCCATTGATCTGATTGGTGATAAATGGACCTTGGTGATCATAAAACAAATGCTAGTAGAAGACAAAAAGACATTCAAGGATTTTCTGGAAAGCGAAGAGGCTATTGCGACAAATATTCTCTCTTCCCGTTTAAAAATGCTTGAGGCTTTTCAGATCATACGAAAAGAAAAATTACCTGATAATAAGAAGACCAACATTTACCGATTAACGGAGAAAGGATTAGCCCTCACTCCCGTTCTGATTGAATTAGGTTTATGGAGTGATGCACATCTTCGAGAGTTTAATCCGGAGATCGTTATTAGTAACCAATTGACACAGGATACGAAAAATGAGTTCATCCAGGTGATCCTGAAAAATTACCGAACTAAACTGATGAATGATAACAAAGCAGCTTAAGTTGGGACAACCTATTGATTGCCTTTGGCATTCTAATTGCGATGAAGCACTTCATTTTACTCACCTTAATTCTTAATTGCTTTAACACCAATGGGCAAAAAAGCTATAGAAGTTATCATGAGTCGATTATAAGCACTGAGGAACTAATTGCTGACCAAGCATAAAACACGGCCATCGGCACCTTTGATTCGCTCTTTCAAGCATACCATTTTGTATTCCTCCGAGATTGCAAACTAGCTACTGAGTTGGCGGTATTCATGCAAGATGATGATGCAGCATTTCGATTTTTGCAAAAAGGAGTACAAATGGGCTGGTCTCTAAAATCCATAAAAAAGAATAAACGATTGAAAGCGATTCGTAAAAACCCAAAATGGCCTAGGCAGGAAGCGGATTATGATTCACTACATGAGCTCCTTATAGCCAGAATCAATCAACCATTAAGAACCAAAACAAAAGAACTATCAAAAAGGGACCAACTAATGGCTCTCAAAGCCTTATTCAGAATTGGAGATAAGAATCAGATCAAATACGCTGAAAAGAAATTTGGCCCACATAGTGAAAAACAACTCCAAGAACTGAAGCAAATCCTCAAGGTAAATGGATACCCAGGCGAAAAGCTAGTAGGTTACAGTTGGTGGGCTTCAGTCATCTTAAGCCATCACAATTCCATCTCCAAAACATATGTAAAGGCAGACACCTTGTATCCAAATATCAGACCCCATCTTCAACAGGCGATGATAAAAGGTGAACTCCACCCCTACCAATTTGCCATCATGGAAGATTGGAGAAGAGTCACAGCTAATGACAACCAAACGGCTTATGGATACCTTGGAGAAATAAACACACATACAGACCTGGAACAAGTCAATAACAACAGAAAAGCTGTTGGTCTCCGATCCATTAATGTAAGAAATAAACTACTTGATGTTGAACAGGCAACTGGGCTAAATCTTTACTTACCAAAAAATTGGCAGAAAGAGAAAATCATGGTAACAAGTGAGAATAAACCGAAGTGATAACTCAGTTTAATCTTCATATTTAGCCATTTTTTGACTAAATTCAATAGCCAGGCAATGTTGAGTACCGCCTCTACCTTAAATCAAATTAACATGAAACGCGCTATCAAAATCATTGCTTTTGGAGTGGGGTTATTGATCCTTGTAGGTATTATCACCCTCATCTACATCAACAGTCAAGAAATTCCTACCTATGAAATAGGAACCATTTCATTCACTAGAAGTGACGCACCAGAAGCCATAGAGCGTGGCAAGAAATTAACCACCATGTTGTGTGCCAACTGTCATATGGATAGGCCCTCCGGCAAGCTATCTGGAAAACCTATGCTGGATGTTCCTTCTGAGTTTGGAACCGTTTACGCCCCCAATATCACGCAAGACAACACATATGGTATCGGAGAGTGGACAGATGCTGAACTTTTATATCTGCTCAGAACAGGTATCAAACGTGATGAACAATATGCTCCACCCTACATGGCCAAGTTACCTCTCATGGCAGACTCGGACCTAGATGCGATCATTTCCTTCCTTCGTTCGGATGATCCTATGGTTGTGGCAGATGCAAAACCAGATATTCCTTGTGATCCTTCATTACTCACTAAGGTATTGGCCAGACTAGAATTCAGACCTTTCCCAATGCCGGAAAAAGCTATTCCTTTACCTGATACCACCAATAGCTTGGCACTTGGTGAATACTTAGCCCATAACCTGGAATGTTTTTCATGTCATTCGGAAGATTTCAAAACAAATAACTATCTCGATCCCACTTTGAGTGCAGGTTACTTTGCAGGAGGAAAACAACCCATGGACGAAATGGAAGAATTAAATTAACCTCTAACCTGACTCCTGATCCTGAAACCGGTATCGGAAACTGGTCCAAAGAAAAATTCTTGAATGCAGTAAAGTATGGGTTGAAAGAAGGAGAGCCAGCACTGACTTACCCAATGATACCTTATACTCAATTAACAGATAATGAAGTGGAAGCCATCTATGATTATCTGATGACTATTCCTGCCATCAATAACAAAGTAGAACGCTCGATTTATAACTAGGATAATATTCTTAGTTTCTTCAGAACTGACTAAATAACAGTATTTCAATCCTCAGAAAGTAGCATTAAATTTAAAAGATGAACAAACTCCTCTACCCTCTTCTATTGGCAGGATTTATTAGTTGCCAACCTCCCTCTAATCAAGAAAATGTGAAAGAAACTCCTTCAAAACCCAATCTCAAAGCAGAGCTGTTTTATAAAGTGAACGCCCGATTAGGAGAAGGTCCCATTTGGAACCATCTGACCAATGAGCTTTATTGGGTGGACATAGAAGGTAAAACACTTAATTTTTTAAATACAAGCACAAAAATAAATCGTGGCATAAGCATGCCTAGCCATATCGGAACGGTGGTTCCTATCGATTCTTCTAAAGCGATGGTTGCATTGATGAGTGGGGCCTACATTCTTGATATCCAAACAGAGGAATTAACATGGTTTGCAAGTGTTGATTCAACAAATCTTGGCACTCGCCTCAACGATGGAAAATGTGATCCTGCAGGAAGGTTCTGGGTTGGGTCCATGCACTGGGATACAACAGATCCCATTGGAGGACTCTTCACGGTTGATGGTGAAGGAGGCGTTGAACAAAAGCTTGATGGAATTACAGTTTCTAATGGAATTGTATGGACGGCCGATCAAAAAACCATGTATTATATCGATTCCAATACGGGTACAATACAAGGGTTTGATTATGATGTTTCTTCTGGTGCCATCAGTAATGGACGCACGGTTGTTACGATTGAGGAAACAACTGGGATACTTGATGGCATGGCCATTGATGAGGAATGTATGCTATGGGTCGGATTATGGAATGGTGATGCTGTTCTTCGTTTCAACCCCAAAACAGGAGAGCAACTTCAGCGAGTAGATGTACCTGCTCATAATGTGACGGCTTGTGCATTTGGAGGAGAAAATCTTGATACTTTATTTATCACCACAGCGCGAGATGATATGACCGAGAAAGAGCTGGAAAAATATCCAGATGCAGGTTCTGTATTTGCCGTTGTTCCAGGAGTTAGCGGTTTGAAAAGTAATTTCTTCAGCTTAGCCAAATGATTATTGTGATCATGGGAGTCAGCGGGTGTGGAAAGACCACTATTGGGCAAAAATTAGCTGATGTACTTGGTATACCCTTTTACGATGCAGATCATTTTCATTCACAAGAAAATATTGATAAGATGTCCTCCGGTCTAGCCCTTACAGACGAAGACCGAGAGCCCTGGTTAAACACACTGGCAAACCATATGTTAGTTTGGCAGGATGCCGTACTGGCCTGCTCTGCCTTAAAAGAATCCTATCGTAAGTTGCTGGCTTCCAAGGTAAAAAACATTCAATGGGTGTATCTTCATGGTACTAAAGAACTGATCATGCAACGAATGAATGGCCGTAAAGGACATTATATGAAACCAGAACTACTGTCTTCTCAATTGGAGATACTGGAAGCTCCTGCATACGGCTACCATATTTCCATAGAGCAGGATCCAGACCGAATCATTACCGACCTAACTAACCAACTAACACATGAATAACTCATTTGGAATTATTGGATTGGGTGTCATGGGCAAAAGCCTTGCAAAGAATATCCTTGATAAAGATCATTCGCTTTCCGTCTATAATCGAAACGTCCCGGAAGAAGATCACCTTGTGGATGATTTAATCAATTCCACTAACCATCCTGTGGATGGATTTACAGATCTGCAGGCGTTTGTTCATTCACTCGCTCAACCCAGAAAAATTCTGCTAATGATCAAAGCAGGATCCGCAGTGGATCAAGTCCTTACAGCACTAGCCCCATTCTTACACCGTGGCGATGTGGTCATTGATGGAGGGAACTCCTATTACAAAGACTCCATTCGTAGATTTGAAGAGCTGGAGCGACATGCGGTTCATTTTATTGGTTGTGGCATATCTGGCGGCGAAGAGGGTGCCTTGAAGGGTCCATCGATCATGCCTGGAGGATCACCTGAAGGCTACAAAAAGATTTCCAAAATCCTGGAATCCATCGCAGCAAAAGATAAAAGAGGTAAACCATGCTGCACATTTATCGGTACGGAAGGATCTGGTCATTTTGTAAAAATGATCCATAATGGGATCGAATATGCAGAAATGCAGTTAATTGCTGAAATGTATCATTTGCTATCCGCATCTCATTTTAATGAAGAAATTGCCCACCTTTTTGAAGATTGGAATAGAGGAGATTTATCAAGCTACCTTCTGGAGATTACAATTGATATACTACGCAAAAAAGAGGGCGATGAGTATTTATTGGATAATGTCTTGGATAAAGCTGAAAATAAGGGAACAGGTTCCTGGTCTAGTCAAACCGCTATGGATTTAGGTTTTCCTGCTACCATGATCACTGATTCGGTTTTCGCCAGATATCTTTCCTCTTTTAAAAGTTTCAGAGAGTCATTAAGTGCCAGAAATAAAAACTCCTTCAGGTTGCCTTTATCTAGCTTGAAAAGGGCATATCGCTTTGGAAAATGGATTAATCATATCCAGGGTATGATGATCATTCAAGAAGCATCAGAAGTAAATCAATGGAGCATAAATATGTCAGAGCTGGCAAGAATATGGACGAATGGTTGTATTATCCGCTCAAAACTCATGGAGGGACTCGTCAGGACTTTAAAAAAGGGGGACCTATTAAAAAACGAAAAAGTAATTTCATCCACTAAGAAACTTGAACCTGCTACCAAAGCTATTTTAAAACAAGGTATTCAAGCAGAAATACCTCTGCCGGCCCTTTCCTCTGGATTCCAATTTTGGTTAGGTATTACCACTGGGCGATTACCTGCAAACCTTATTCAAGCCCAACGAGATTACTTTGGAGCCCATACCTATCAACGGGTAGATAAAAGTGAAGATGAATATTTTCACACGGATTGGAGGGCATGATTGATCCGGGCCTGCTTTTTGCTGTGGGTAGCGGCATTGCACTCCTACTGCTTTTAATTCTATATTTTAAAACTCAGGCATTTATGTCCTTGCTCATTGCAAGCATTGCTGTTGGGCTTATTGCCGGAATGCCTCCATTGGAAATCATCACCACAATTCAAAAAGGCATGGCCAGTACATTAGGGTTTGTTGCGACGGTCATCGGGCTTGGGGCCATATTTGGAGCGATACTGGAGCAGTCTGGCGGAGCTAACGCGCTTGCTCAGTTCTTAACTTCAAAATTTGGAGAAGAAAGAGCTTCTTGGGCTATGGTAGCAACCGGGTTCTTTGTGGCTATACCTGTATTCTTCGATGTAGCATTTATCATACTTATACCTGTAGTATATGCTCTCCAACGAAAAACGAAAAAATCCTTATTGCTTTATGCGATGCCCTTGTTGGCTGGTTTAGCCATTACTCATGCATTCATTCCACCTACACCTGGGCCAGTAGCAGTAGCTGATATTTTAGGTGCAGACCTTGGATGGGTGATTTTATTTGGTTTCATCGCCGGCATACCCGCTGCTTTGATCAGTGGTCCACTCTTCGCAAGGTACATTTCAAAAAAAATTCAAATTGAAGCTCCATCAAGCCATGAAGAAACTAAGAATAATCACGAACTTCCATCTGTAGGGTTGATTCTATCTATTATCGCTATCCCAATAGTGCTCATTGTGATAGGTACAGTAATGAAGACCTTTCAAGGAGACTTGTTCTCAGAAAACATAATCTCCGTTTTCTTAATGCTAGGACATCCATTCACGGCGCTGATTATCGCTAACCTCATTGCGTGGTATGCGCTTGGAATAAAGAAAGGATATACAAAAGCTCAACTTCAGGAGATGAGCACTAAGTCATTAGCTCCAGCAGGCATCATTATCTTACTAACAGGAGCCGGTGGTGTATTCAAACAGGTGCTTTTTGATACAGGAACCGGTGAAATGCTCGCCGTTTATTTCGCAGATTCAGGCATTAATATTTTAGTTTTTGCATTCATAGCAGCCGGATTGATTCGAGTTTTGCAAGGATCTGCAACGGTTGCCATGATTACTTCAGCCGGGATCACTGCTCCCCTACTTCCATCGGTTCTTTCCGAGCCTCAAAAAGCGATGTTAGTTATTGCAATCGCTGCCGGTGCTTCAATCGTATCACATGTAAATGACAGTGGTTTTTGGTTAGTCGGAAATTACCTGAGACTCTCCGAGAAACAAACGTTTAAGAGTTGGACGATAATGACCACCTTGCTGGGCTTTATAGGATTTATAACCATTTTTTTACTTCACCTATTTCTGTAAGCCAGGTATTACTCAATTATTAAGAAATGTTATTTTAATGATAAGACCGAACCATGAAGAAACAATTCATGTATATACATGAAATAATTAATAAATCTCTAAAAAATGAGTAAAGAAAATAACCCGCTTTTCGAAAGCTATGACCTCAACGGTCTACATCTGAAAAATAGAGCTGTGATGGCTCCTATGACACGTAGCAGAGCTACCTCTGATCATGTACCTATCGATTTAATGGCTGAATATTATGGCCAAAGGTCAGGGGCAGGATTAATTATTACTGAAGGTACCTCACCTTCTCCAAATGGTTCAGGATATCCCAGAATTCCGGGAATTTACACTACAGAACAAACTCATGCATGGAAAAAAATAACAGAAAGAGTGCACAAGGATGATGCAAAGATCTTCCTCCAAATAATGCATACAGGACGTATTTCCCACCCATTAAATATGGATTCTGGCGCTGAGGTACTCTCAGCCTCCGCAGTAGAGGCAACAAATACACAGATGTATACTGATCAGGAAGGTATACAACCACTTCCAGCTCCTAAGGAGATGACCCAAGAAGATATCAACCATGCAATCAATGAGTACGTGACTGCTTCAAAAAATGCAATAGAAGCTGGATTTGATGGTGTGGAGCTTCATGGGGCAAATGGATATTTGATTGAGCAATTCATAAACCCTTCTTGCAACCAAAGAGATGATGAGTATGGAGGCAGTGCTGAAAATCGTTCCAGATTTGTACTGGAAATAGCTGAAAAAGTGGTTGCTGCAATTGGAAAAGAAAAAGTAGGGATAAGACTTTCACCTCACGGAGCTTTCAATGATATCAATCCTTTTGATGATGAAAAAGAAACTTTTCAGTATCTGGCAGCAAAGCTAAAGGACATTGGATTAACTTATATCCATTTAGTCGATCATTCAGCTATGGGAACGCCAGCAGTTCCAATTGAATTAAAGACTTCCATTCGAGATGCTTTCGGTGGAACGATCATTCTTTCAGGAGGTTATGACTTTGAAAGTGCAACAAAAGACCTAACTGACGGATTAGGTCATTTAGTAGCTTTTGGAAGACCTTTCCTTGCCAATCCTGACTTACTAGAACGCTTTATAAAGGGAGCAGCGTTAAATGAACCAAATTTCGATACGTTCTATACACCTGGAGAGGTGGGGTATACCGATTATCCAACCCTTTAGGACTTAAAAAACCATAAAGCCCACAGATTGTGGGCTTTCATGTTTTAACTGATCTACGCCCTCGTTCTTTTTGTCTCCTCTAGAGAATTAATAGCCGTCTGCAATTCACGCTTAAGTTTGATTTCTTTTTCTCTGGATTTAGCCTTATGCTCTTCATAAGCCAGTTGTAGCGTTTCTAATTCTTTTTTAGATCTAGATGTTATTTTATTGCTTTTGATAAACATATAGTAAGCAATAAGACCTAAAACGAGAATGACAAGAATAATTGCCCATACTGCGATGTGATAACCCAGTTTAGTAAAAGAAATACCTAAAAAGGATATCGAGTCATTGGCATTAAGGCTTGCCTTCAATTCTTCTTCAACAGATTGCTTTGCTGTAGTTAATGTATCAATCGCAACTCGTTGCGTGGCTACCTGATTCTGCAAAACCAATATCGATTGATCATCCTGCTTCAGAGAATCCATTACCTCAGACCAAAAAGCATCAAGATCAGTTGTTACGATTACCTTGTATTGATTAAATGTTTCCGAAGAATTCAATAAATCTTTGTATTTTCTATTAAGATCCTCTTGACCAGAAGAAATGAAATTGAATGTAAACAGTGCGATGCAGAATGCACTAAACTTTAGATAGTTCATGTCGAATTTTAGCTGATGTTGAAACTTTACTTAATGGAATCCCAACAAAACATACCGTCCTAGTCTTGAGACTCATTAATAGAACGCGAATATCATATAGTCTTTTATGTATCCCAAAATGTTTTTTTCAAAATCTTTTCATCTTTAGTCTTCTAAATTTGCACGATGCAAGAACTGGATATAGATGTAGATAATATTGAACTCACCCTGCTGACGCTCAATGATTATCAGGAATTGAAGAAAGCAATGATTGAGGTTTATGAAGAGGTTGAGGATAACTATTGGGAAAAATACGAAATAGAAAGGATGATTAACCTCTTTCCGGAAGGACAAGTGGTCATTAAAATCAATAACGTCATTGCTGGTTGTGCTTTATCGATTATTGTCTCAGAAAAACTCGTACAGAGAAGACATACTTACAAGCAAATCACAGGAAATTTCCAATTCACAACCCATAATCCTGAAGGTGAAGTTCTATACGGTATTGACTTATTCATTAAGAAGGAATTTAGAGGAATGCGTCTGGGTCGCAGGCTCTATGACTATCGGAAGGAACTATGCGAAAAACTTAATCTCAAAAGCATTGCCTTTGGTGGTCGCATACCCAATTATCATAAATTCAAAGACGAACTGACGCCTAAGCAATACATTGATAAAGTCAAACAAAAGGAAATTCATGATCCGGTTCTTGATTTCCAACTGGCTAATGATTTTCACCCCTCTAAAATTCTAAAAGGCTACCTGGAGGGAGACGTAGCCTCAAGGGAATATGCAGTTCTATTAGAATGGGACAATATTTATTATGAAGAAGAAGTATCTATTACAGAAACGACTAAAAAAGTTGTTCGATTAGGGCTAATTCAATGGCAAATGCGTCCATATAAAGATTTGGATGATGTAATGCAACAAGCGGAGTACTTCGTAGATGCCGTCTCCGGATATCGATCAGATTTTGCGCTATTTCCTGAATTTTTCAATGCCCCGCTTATGGCGCAGTTTAATGAGCTTACGGAATCATATGCGATTAGAAAGATGGCAGAATATACTTCGGAAGTTGTCTCAAGGTTTTCCAAACTAGCCGTTTCATATAATATTAACATTATATCGGGTAGCATGCCTGAAATGGAGGGTGAGACTCTCTATAATGTCGGCTACCTATGCACTCGGGATGGATCTATTGAACGATATGAAAAGCTACATGTAACTCCTGATGAAGACAAAGTCTGGGGTCTAAAAGGAGGCAATAAAATCAAGGCCTTCGACACAGATTGTGGTAAGGTAGGCGTATTAATCTGTTATGATGTCGAATTCCCGGAACTGGGAAGGCTTCTGGCTGAAGAAGGTATAGATATTCTATTCGTTCCATTTCTTACTGATACCCAAAACGGTTATTCAAGGATACGAAACTGCGCACAAGCAAGAGCCATCGAGAATGAGTGCTACGTAGCAATAGCAGGAAGTGTAGGAAATCTTCCCAATGTACATAATATGGATATCCAGTTTGCTCAGTCAATGGTATTCACGCCCTGCGATTTTGCCTTCCCAACAAATGGGATAAAAGCTGAGGCGACACCAAATACGGAGATGATTTTGATTGCAGATCTCGATTTAGATTTGTTAACCGAACTTCATGAACATGGTAGTGTTCGTAACCTAAAAGACAGAAGAAATGATGTCTATCAAGTAAAGAAAATGTAAATGTCTACCTATCGCACACAAAGGAAACTCACTTACAGTTCTTCTACTGATTCTTGGGCTCAAAAGAATCTGATTTTGGGCATTGAGTTTCTTACGGGTAGGCGGAAACTAGAGCGAATGTATCAGGAGATACTTGATTCTAACCCTACCTCGGAAGAAATTTGGAAATTGATTTTTGAAAAGCTGGGGCTTTCGTATAACCTATTAGAGGGTTCGATAGATGATATTAATCCAAATCATCCATCGATAGTCATTGCAAATCACCCATTTGGCGTGGTTGATGGTGTGGCATTAGGTTATCTCATCAGTCAGCGAAGACCAAAATTTAAGTTTCTTGTAAATGAAGTTCTGTGCAGAGAAGAGCTACTAGAACCATATCTACTACCTATTGATTTTAGAGAGACGAAGGATGCGGTAGCAACAAATCTTCAAACCAGAGAAACTGCACTTCACTGTCTGGATCAGGGAGAGACCATTATTATTTTTCCCTCCGGTGGTGTGGCCACATCACCTAGTTTCTTTAAACCTGCAGAAGACTTAGTATGGAAGCGATTTGTTGGAAAGCTAATTAGGAGGTCAAAAGCAACGGTAATACCCATTCACTTTCAGGGCAGTAATAGCTGGTTGTTTCAGTTGGCCAGCCAAATCAGCGTAGACCTAAGGCTCGGCCTTCTTCTTCATGAAGTAAACAATAAAATAGGTAAAGAAATTAGAGTGAGTATTAGGAAAGAAATCCCTTTTTCTGAGGTACAAGCACTGGATAAAAAAGAAGACCTGCTTGTTTTTCTCAGAAAAAGGGTCTTTGAAGGAGCTAGTCGCTAATGACTACCTTCTCCATGACATCATCCTGTCTAATACTATCTATCACATCTACGCCTTCTACGACTTTTCCAAATACGGTATGATTTCTGTCCAGATGAGCGGTGTTATTTCTACTGTGGCAGATAAAGAATTGCGACCCTCCGGTATTTCTTCCTGCATGTGCCATGGAAAGTACTCCTCTATCGTGATACTGGTTGTCTCCATCTAGTTCACAATCTATTTGATAACCTGGCCCTCCGGTTCCATCACCCTTTGGACATCCCCCCTGGATAACGAAATCAGGAATTACTCGATGAAATGTTAACCCATCATAATAGCCGTTCTCTGCAAGGTCTACAAAATTATGAACGGTATTTGGAGCATCCTTTTCAAAAAATTCAATTTTCATTACCCCTTTTTTGGTGTGTATTTCTGCTGTTTTCATTTAACTTATGATTCTCTTTTTAGTGAATCGTAAAATTAATTGTCAAACTGTTAAAAGTTCTTAATTGTGATGGATGGTGAAACTTAAAGTATTTGAATAAGTATCCTTATACTAATTCAAAAACTCAATACCATGCTCAAAAACTACTTCTTGGTGGCTATTCTTCACCTTAAAAGGCAACCTGGATATGCCGCACTCAATATTTAAGGACTTACCATTGGAATAGCATCAGCACTATTAATTGTTCTTTATCCCGGATTATTCAATAGAATAATCAAAAGGTGGGCTAGAGTTTTGGATA
>CAYWOQ010000076.1:0-12888 GCA_964459925.1 uncultured Roseivirgaceae bacterium | reverse complement strand
ATCCAAAACTCTAGCCCACCTTTTGATTATTCTATTGAATAATCCGGGTTAAAGGGTTTATCGATGAATAACAACTTTAAGTGAGGATATAACCTTGGCCAGTCTTGTTCACTCAATTTCATTTGTTTTCAGGTTTTTAACACTTTACTATTGAATAATTATGGGAAATTTATTTCAAATGGGAGGCGTACTATTCATGAGTATTCTCACCATCATTTTTATCGGGGTTTTGGCTACTGCTGTGGTTTATTGGATGAAAAAAGAAGCAACTGACAAGGATTTGAACCTGATTAAATCAGTTGGATTACTTGCTTTAGTCATCGGTGTACTAGGACAACTTATCGGACTTTTTTCCGCTTTTCAAGCCATAGAGCAAATGGGAAGTGTCTCTCCTGCTATGCTGGCAGGCGGGCTAAAGGTATCCTCCATTACCACGATGTATGGGCTATTGATTTACATCATTTCATTAATCATTTGGATTATTTCTTAGAAGATGAAGAAGTAATAATTGCTTCAGCCGGACTAAGTCCGGCTATTTTTTAGTTGAAATTATACCCCACACCAAAGAAAACTTCATATATCAGTTCATTCAAAAGAATGATTGGTTTGTCGTCAAGTAAAACATTGGATGTAAGCTTCACCTTTATTTTATCAGTTACCTCATTCTTGATTTCCAACTGACCACTTACCCTATTTCTCAAGGATGCTATTTCGTTATCCCAACCACTTTGAAAGTAAAAAATCGTGTTTAAATAGGTGGTTTCCGAAAGACGAATATCACCACTGAGGTAGGAATTGAACTTGAAAAGTTTTTTTCGAATGAGTTCGTTTTCACCTTTCCACCTTTCATACTCATAAAAGCCTCCAAGACCCATATAAAGAATATTCTTTCGTTGTAGTAAGTTCCACCTAACTCCACCACCCAGGAGTTGACGTAATTCCATATTCCTGGACTCATCGAATTGCGTTTGAGTGAAGATTTCTGGTGTCCATCTAGCTGCTCTTTTAACAATTTGTCTTAAATGAAAAGAGCCATTATAGATCAAAGGTCCACCACCAATCTTGTAATAATTTAGCCCAGATATAAGCAAAGTAGCTGATTGTTCAGAGATGTACAACACATCAATATTATTATTGATCCCAAGGTAAAGGTTTCGTTTATCTGCTGTAGCACTTCGATTGTTAAGTGCAAATGTTGCGTCCACTACCCCTATGAAATAGTTAGATGAATCAGATACCAGCGAGCCTTTATTTACCTTAAGAATCTGGGCATTTGAGACAAAAGATATGCAGACAAAGAACAGTATATAATAACTTCGAATGCTACACATAAACCTCACAAAAGTAGAATGAATACAAATGAAAAAATTCAGTACTTAGTCACTAAACTAAGTCTAAATGAACATCCTGAAGGAGGTTATTATAAGGAAGTCTATCGAAGCAAAGGAATTATTGCTAAGGATAATCTATAACAGCCATATTCAGGTCAACGACATTATGCAACCAGTATCTATTTTCTACTTACATCAGGTTCCTTCTCTGCATTTCATAAAATCAACCAAGACGAGATCTGGCATTTTTACGAGGGATCTCCCATTGAATTACACACCATTTCTCCTGAAGGTGACCATGGGAAACATATCATTGGCTCCGATTTATCAAATGGTCAGGTCTATCAATTAGTCGTTCCAGGAAATCACTGGTTCGCAGCAAAGGTTATTGAACCAAATAGCTATTCATTGGTAGGCTGCTCTGTCTCTCCCGGTTTTGACTTTGATGATTTTGTACTGGCTGATCGAAGTGAATTGATCCAATCATTTCCTGATCATCAGCAAATTATTTCAGCCTTCACACGCAAATAATTACATGTTCCTCCGGTACTGACCTCCTACCTCAAACATGGCATGAGTAATCTGTCCTAACGAGCAATATTTGGTCACTTCCATCAACGATTCGAATGTGTTTTCATTCCTCAGTGCAGCTTGCTGAAGCATCCGAAGCATCTCTTCTCCTTTACCGGCGTTTCGTTCATGAAGTTGATTCAGGTTTGCAATTTGCTGCTCCTTTTCGTCTTTGGTTGCCCGGATCACTTCCTTCGGTGTGATCGTTGGTGACCCTTTAGAGGATAGGAAGGTATTTACTCCGATAATCGGTAATTCACCCGTATGTTTCTTGGTCTCGTAATACAACGATTCTTCCTGTATTTTTCCCCGTTGGTACATGCTTTCCATTGCTCCTAAAACACCTCCTCTTTCTGTAATTCGGTCAAATTCGACCATCACTGCTTCTTCTACGAGATCGGTCAACTCTTCGATAATGAATGAGCCCTGGAGCGGATTCTCGTTTTTCGCTAATCCAAGCTCCTTGTTGATGATCAATTGGATGGCCATTGCTCTTCTTACTGACTCTTCCGTTGGGGTAGTAATGGCTTCATCGTAGGCATTAGTATGAAGCGAATTACAATTATCATAAATTGCATAAAGCGCCTGAAGTGTTGTACGGATATCATTGAAGTCAATTTCCTGTGCATGTAGCGATCGACCAGAAGTCTGAATATGGTACTTCAATTTCTGTGAACGCTCATTGGCTCCATACTTATGTCTCATGGCCTTGGCCCAAATTCTGCGAGCCACTCTACCAATCACCGCATATTCCGGATCTACTCCATTGGAGAAGAAGAAAGAAAGGTTTGGAGCAAATGCATTGATATCCATACCTCTGCTTAGGTAATACTCCACAAAGGTGAACCCATTCGCTAATGTGAAAGCCAATTGAGAAATAGGGTTTGCACCTGCCTCTGCAATATGATATCCCGAAATAGAAACAGAATAGAAGTTACGAACTCCCTGATCAATAAAGTATTGCTGTACATCACCCATCAACCTCAGTGAAAATTCGGTAGAGAAAATACAGGTATTCTGAGCCTGATCTTCTTTGAGAATATCTGCTTGTACAGTCCCTCTCACAGAGCTAAGGGCCTTAGCTTTCATCTCTGCGTAAACGTCTTCAGGTAATACCTGATCTCCGGTAACGCCCAAAAGCATCAGTCCAAGGCCATCGTTTCCAGCAGGCAAATCACCTTCATATACAGGTCTCTTGATTCCTTTTTCCTGGTAAATCTTCTCTATCTTTTTATCAACCTCCTGCTCCAGGCCATTTTCTTTGATATATTTTTCACACTGCTGATCAATCGCTGCATTCATAAAGTATGCACAGATTGTAGCCGCGGGACCATTAATGGTCATGGAAACAGAAGTAGCCGGATCACATAAGTCAAACCCGGAGTATAGTTTCTTCGCATCATCCAGCGAACAGATACTTACTCCTGAGTTACCGATCTTTCCATAGATATCCGGCCGGTAGTCAGGATCTTCTCCATAAAGTGTCACTGAATCGAATGCCGTAGACAATCGCTTCGCTGGCATATCCAGTGAGACATAGTGAAATCTTCGATTAGTTCGTTCGGGTCCGCCCTCTCCAGCAAACATCCGAGTTGGATCTTCTCCCTGGCGTTTAAAAGGAAAAACACCTGCCGTGTAAGGAAACTCTCCGGGAACGTTTTCTTGTAAGCTCCATTCGAGAATATCTCCCCAACCTTCATATTTCGGAAGAATCACTTTTGGAATGGCCGTACCAGACAAAGATTCAGTAGTCGTCTTTACTTTAATTTCTTTTCCACGCACCTCATAGGTGTATTCCTCTCCCTGATAATTGGCTTTTTTGGCCTCCCAATCTTCCAGGATCTTTGCATTATGTGGATCCAGATCCAACTTCAAAGCCTCCTTGGCCTTGTCGATGGCAGCAAGAGCATCTTGTTGATCATTTAGGATAGTGGCTGATTTATCTAAAGCGTACAACTGCTGTGCCACTTCTTTTTGCTGTGCTACCTTTTCATTATAGCCTCTAATGGTCTCCGTAATTTCTGAAAGATATCTTGTTCGCTTTGGTGGAATGATGAAGATCTTTTCACTCATCTCATCCGTACTTGCAAACGAAGACTTCAAATCTGCACCTGTTTTCTCCGAGATCAGGTTCATCAATTCCAGGTAAAGTTTGTTCATTCCCGGATCGTTGAACTGGGAAGCAATGGTTCCATAGACAGGAAGGTCTTCTTCTTTTGCATCCCACAACTGATGATTTCTCTGATATTGCTTCTTGACATCACGTAATGCATCCAACGCTCCTCTTTTGTCGAACTTATTGAGTGCAATCATGTCCGCAAAGTCCAGCATGTCGATCTTTTCGAGCTGAGTAGCCGCTCCGTACTCTGGTGTCATCACGTAAAGTGAGGTATCCGAATGGTCTGTAATCTCTGTATCAGATTGACCTATTCCAGAAGTTTCTAAAATGATCAAATCAAAGCCTGCTGCCTTCACAATGTCCACCGTGTCCTGTACATATTTCGAAAGGGCAAGATTGGATTGACGTGTAGCTAGTGATCGCATGTACACCCGATCATTGAAAATCGCATTCATCCGAATACGATCACCCAATAAGGCACCCCCTGTTTTTCGCTTGGACGGGTCTACAGAAATTACCGCAATTTTCTTCTCGCGAAAGTCGACCAGGAACCTACGAACGAGCTCGTCCACCAAGGACGACTTACCTGCTCCACCAGTTCCGGTGATACCCAGCACAGGCGTATCAGACGCTTGTTTTTTAATTGCTGCTATTTCTTCCCGATAATCATCCGGATAGTTTTCTGCAGCTGAAATGACTCGTGCAATGGATGCATGATCTTCATTACTAATCTTTTTGACCTGCCCATTCAGGTTTTCCCCCACAGCGAAATCACTTTCTTTCACCAGGTTATTGATCATGCCTTGCAGTCCCAGTTCACGACCGTCATCTGGTGAATAAATGCGATCTATGCCATACTCATGCAATTCTTTGATCTCTTCCGGAAGGATGGTTCCGCCTCCTCCACCAAATATTTTGATATTGGCTCCCCGCTCCTTCAGTAAATCATACATGTATTTGAAAAACTCCACATGTCCACCCTGATAAGAAGTAATGGCTATGGCCTGGGCATCCTCTTGAATGGCACAATCCACAATTTCCTGTACCGAACGATTGTGACCCAGGTGGATCACCTCACAACCTGTTGATTGGATGATCCGACGCATGATATTAATGGCAGCATCATGTCCATCAAATAAGGAGGCGGCGGTTACGATTCGAATGTGATGTTGGGGTTTATAGATTTCAACTTCTGGGGTCATGCTGCTTTCAATTTTGGGAATGTAAAGATAAATAGAATGTGCCTGAATTACCTACCGCTGGTGTTTTCCCAGGTTGTCATTTTTGTTTGCCAGGTAGATGTATTGGTTTTTCAATTTTCATGAATTAAAAAGCAACAAAGAGTCCAAGGCTGGAAGCTATTCACCACAAAATGAAACCGATTCACTTCAGGGACTCCCACGGATCGAATGACTTCATGTAGTCCTGCTGCTGTACGATAAGTACTTTCTGCTTCATTGCTCCAGTTTCCTGAGATAGCTCTTCAATTGGTCTGTATGCATAATCATAACACAGCAAGTATACATTTGGCATCTTGCCAAAAGCACTCGTGAAATGCCTGAATGAAAACCCCAGCTCAGCCAGCACTTCTTTCCTGACCGTGGCTTTTCCTGTCGGGCAAAGTGTTTTCAAGATTGTCCTGTTTTTTCTAAGTTGGGCATTTATCTTCTTTATTGCTTCCTCGTAAGGTTTCTTATTGGCATTATTGTACGTTGCTCGACACTGCGCATTGCAAAATTTCTTGTCCGCTCTTCCTTGCAAGGGTTCGTTGCAGGTGAGACAGGTTTTTGTGTGAAACATAATCGTATTTTTATTCGAATATATTCGTTTATTTTCGAATTTATTCGCTTATAAATCTTTTATAGCAAATGATTTTGGCAGTTTTACCGCAATGAATCTTGTACCAGACAAAACTGCCGAGGCATACCAGGCAGCATTAGCCATGCTGGAGGCCAAAATAAAGATGATGCGTTATAGCGAAGCGACCTGTCGCATCTATCGGTACATGTTTAGGGAGTTTTTGAAATATTCCTATCCAAAAAAACTGCACCAGATTACCGAAACGGACATTTTGCTTTTCCAGCGCCACATTGTAGTGGAAAAGGGGTGCTCACGTGCCTATCAGAACCAATCTATCAACGCTATCAAATTTTACCTGGAGCATGTTTTGGGGTGGGATCGGCAAGTATATGCACTGCAACGACCAAAAAAAACGCAAAGATTGCCCTTGGTTTTGTCTATTGAGGAAATTCATCGGCTGTTCGTAAGCACGCCTAATCTCAAACACCGTACGATTTTGATGACCATCTACAGTGCAGGGTTGAGGATTTCAGAAGCGCTCAATCTGACCATCGGCGATATTGACTCGGATCGTATGCAGATTCGGGTATCAGATGGAAAAGGCGAAAAGGATCGTACGACCTTACTGTCCAGCCGCTTACTGCCTGTGTTGCGACAGTATTACTTAGCTTATGCACCCAGTCATTATTTATTTGAAAGTTATAATGGCAAGAAGTATTCGACCAGCAGTGTCAGGAAAGTACTGCAACGATCCGTGGTGAGGGCAGGGATAGAGAAGCCGGTGAAGGTGCATACTTTACGTCACAGTTTTGCCACTCATTTGCTAGAGAATGGCACGAATCTTCGCTATATCCAGGATCTTTTAGGTCATACGAGTGCGAAGACTACTGAGATCTACACTCATGTGAATAGCAAAAAACTGAGTAATGTGATTAGTCCTTTGGATACGATGGAGGTATATTTGAAAGGTGTATAACAGGAATACTCCTGTTATCATGTTGTTAGATATAATTCTCGTATCAGGGAGTATTGTCTTTCAAAGCAAAAATTAGAGGAACGCACACTAAATTTATAACTTAACTGATCATTCACCAATTTGAACCGCAATGAAACTTGAGAAAATCCTAGACAACCTAAACTCTTTAGAAAAGAACTCCTTTCTTAAGATTATTGACAACATCATATCAGATAAGCCGGCCAACTCTAAGGAAATTGATAAAATATTAAACGATGCTAGTGGTGATCTGAAAGCCATGGACAGTCTTAATATTTCCAAGGTATTCAACCTAATCAAAACAGAATTTTCTGAATATCTCAGTCAGGAATTTTTAAATACAGCATCTCAAATTGGCATCCTAACTGACATCATTGTGCGAGATGGAAATTGCATCATGAAGCAGGATTGGCTTTCCCGCTTATATGAAACTGAACTCAAACTCTTGACTAAAAAGATCAAAAATTTTGAGGCAGAAATTTCGAACGAAAAGACCAGCCTTGATGCTGCAAGACAGAGAGATTACAAAATTTATCGTTCTTGCGTGAACACCGCATACACAAATGATGACTTGAACAACCAAGAGCGAAAAATCACATTCGATGAGCAAACTATCTTGAATACCCTTTCATCTGAGCTTGAACTTTCCAACGAGGAAATAAAGCAGATAAACTATATGATAATCCCCTTGACTCAACTATCCATCGATACAGTAATTAGTGAACTGAAAAACTTAGGGGTAATCTTCTATTCCAAGAAGACAAACATGATCTACGTGGCTGATGAAATGGTGACCTTACTTAGAAAACTTAAAGGAAAAAAGGTTGCGGACAAGTTTTTCAGAAGAGTCCTCAGACATATTCGAGAACCTCAAATTAATTTGGTTTGCAGAAAACACAATATTGATTGGAAACAACCTCTGGACTTAAAAATTAAAGGCATAATCAATGAAGGTATTTCATTTGCTGGCATCCTTGCAACTGACATACACAAAGATGACACATCGGTTACTGATAAGAAAAAGTTCATCAATGATCTTTGTGACAACAAGTTGAAAATTTCACCTTCCTTAAAGGGCGCAACAATTGAAGATAAACTTGACAACCTGATTGCATATTTTGATGAAATCGAAGCTGATGATAAGGTAGGGATTTCGATAGACGGTTATGAAAAACTACTATTGGAGCTGAATGAAACATTACCCAAAACAAAGGAAATTCTCAGAAAGGAATTCGAACTTCAGGAAGAGAATGTAATGCAGAGTTCTTATCTCCTTGACTACAACATTAAGCCAATTGACGTGTTGGAATTAATCCCTGAAAGTGATCTTGATAAATTTTGCGGTAAGTACTCCATCAAATCAAGGGGTGACATTGTTTCAAACATTCTGGAAAATTATAAAGATGCTGAGAATCTATATCTTGAAAATTATCACAGTGTAGCGCATAGGGATTTGGCAACACTTAAAGAGAATGGTATCGCAGTTAAAGAAAGTGAGCTTGGTATTTTATTTGAGGACTTGACCAAGAAGATATTCACTAAACTTGGGTTTACGGTTGATGAGAAGCTCAGAAAAAAAATTAATACGGCAAAAGACAAAATTGACATTGTTTTGACCGTTTCAGAGACTGAAATTATCCTTGTTGAGTGTAAGTCAGTTAAGGAAAGTGGTTACAATAAGTTTAGCTCCGTTTCACGTCAACTTAAATCGTACATGTCTCTGGCAGAGAAAAACCAACTTAAGGTCATCAAGTCATTGCTGATTGCCCCGGAATTTTCAGACGATTTTATAAAGGATTGCGGATTGGACTATGAACTCAACTTATCCTTAATTACGGCCACTTCCCTTTCTAGGATTCTGGATGGATTTAAAACCTCTAAACATAAATCACTCCCGCACAATCTATTAATGAGAGACGTGTTAATTCAGGAAGATAGAATCATAAAAGCCATTGGGAAATAATGAAAAAAATCTAACAGACACTAAAATGAATATGCGAACTGAGCACTTTGATAGGACAATGCGACACAGAAACTTATATGCTTCTAGCAACTGGGGCGCATACTCATTTTAGCTGATCGTTGTGGCTAATTCACGAATAGAAAAACCATATGAGCAAAATAATATCCCTTGCCATTCTTTTGACTTTAGTTTCTTGCAAAAGTGGAGTTAAAAACAAAGAAACAAATCAGATTGAAGGCTGGTCCAGTGAAAAATTAGCTGAGGCGAAAAGTTATTGGAGTACAATGCATCAAAATGGTCTTGTTATTTTGGCAAATGGAAATGAAGTCGTTAATTGGGGGCCAACCGACAAAAAAGTCAAGCTGAGCTCTGTTAGGAAGAGTTTGATAAGTATACTTTATGGCAACTATGTCGAGCAAGGGATTATTGATCTTGATAAATCATTGAAAGAGCTTAATATTAATGACACTCCCGATTCACTTTCCGAATTGGAACAGAGTGCTACTGTGCGCATGTTGATGCAAGCCCGCTCAGGCGTTTACCATTCCTACGTAGGTGGGTCTCTTGGCATGAAGAAAGGCCAACCAGAAAGAAATGAACATCAACCAGGGAGTTACTGGTATTACAATAACTGGGATTTTAACACCTTAGGAACCATTTTTGAACAGGAAACAAATTCTTCAATTGGAGTAGCGTTTGAAGAAACAGTTGGAAAACAGATAGGGTTGATAGACTTTGAGCCATCTGATGTCTATTACGTGCAGAGCGATCAATCCATGCACAGACAATATCATTTTCGAATGACCGCTCGAGACCTTGCCAAGGTCGGACAATTGATGGTACAAAATGGCCAATGGGATGAAAAGATTGTGATTTCTCCCGAGTGGATTGAGGAAATGACAAGCTCTTACTCTTCTACGAATCTGGGTACTGGATATGGATACATGTGGTGGGTAGAGAAAGATGGGGTGTTGCTGGAGGATGTAGTTCTACCAGACAATTCTTATGCTGCCTTTGGTGCCATGGGGAAATTTTTGGTGATAATCCCTCAACATGAACTTATAATAGCCCATGTTCAAATGACCGAATGGCCCGATAATGCCTCATTTATGCCAGCAGCAGAAGTACCAAATCGAGAGACAGATGAAAATAACAGAAAGTTGGTGGGTCACCTGGTAAAATTAATATTGGACTCTAAACTTGGAAATAACTAGCCACAACAAAAGATAAAAATGCATTGAAACGCATTTTATCTAGACCGTTATCAACAATAACTACTAAATGAAAAAATTTCCTAACGCATTTGTAATAACTCTATCCGCAATTCTTTTTTCGTGGATTCTTACTTTTATTATTCCGAAAGGAAACTATCAAAGAGCGCTTGATAGCACAACTGAGCGAACCACAGTTGTGCCCAATTCATATGAACAGAAAGAAGCACCAAATCTATCTGCTTTTGATACGCTTCTTGCAATACCGAAAGGAATTGCAGGACGAGCAGACTTAATAGTCTTGATACTTTTATTAGGAGGATGTTTTTATTTAATCGAAAAAACGGGGGCACTGAATCAAGGACTAAATCAGCTCACAACAATTTTAAAGGGTAAGGAGGTAGTTGCTTTAATCGTTATTATCCTTTTGTTCTTGTTTGGAGGTTTTACAGTCGGATTGCAAGAAGAGGTTATAGCTATGACGCCAATTCTATTAGTTTTTGCACGAACACTGGGGTACAGTTCTGCCACGATTATTTTTAGTAGTTACGGCTCGACAGTAATTGGATCAGCCTTTAGTCCGTTTAATCCATTTGGTGTTCTCATTGCACAGAAAGAAGCGGATGTTGATCTACTATCTGGTTCAGAATTCAGAATAACCGTTTTTTTAATCGCATCACTAGTCTGGACAATTTATATAATTCGATATGCTCGTAAAAATCGAGTGGACAAAATAAAAGCAACCCTTGAAATTGAAAGACTCACTTTCAGAAACAAAGCCATCTTAGTACTTCTTGCTTTGACTTTTGGTGTTGTCAGCTATGGCCTGATTGAGTTGGGATGGGGCTTTTATGAAATGTCTGCTTGCTTCTTTTTATTAGGTATTCTATCAGGACTCATTTCGAATTTCGGATTTAACAAAACGACTGAAATCTATGCAGATGGTTTTAAGGAAATGATTTCTGCTTGCGTGATCATTGGTCTTGCAAATAGTATTTCAATAATCTTGAAGGATGGCGTGATAATAGACACCATTGTTTACGGACTCTTTTCACCTCTTCAATATGTTCCAAAACAGGTATCGGCTGTTCTGATGATGATTTCTCATTCAGTGTTACACTTTCCTATTTCGAGTTACTCTGGTCAGGCTATTCTAACAATGCCAATTCTAACACCTCTTTCTGATTTGATTGGACTTTCAAGGCAAATAACCGTGCTGGCTTATCAATATGGAGCAATAACGATGGACATGCTTGTACCAACTAATGGAGCTCTAATGGCAGTCATAGCTCTTGGTGGAATTAAGTATAATAATTGGGTGAAAATTGGAATTAAACCAACACTGATAATGCTACTAATTGGTGCAGTAGCAATTTTGATTGCTGTACAAATCGGATATAATTGAAGCTGATAACATACACTAAAATGAATATGCGAATAGAGCCATTTTACATGACAATGCGAATAGGAAGATTCAGTGCTTCTAGCAACTGGGGCGCATACTCATTTTAGTTGAGCGTTGTGTGTCATATTAAAAATACAATTATGAATAAATATATATTAATTGTTCTATTTAGCGCGCTCACAGTATTTGGTTATGCTCAAAATCAAAAGGACATAGTTTTCGGAAAGTTTGATTCAATTGATTCCAAAATTCTAAATGAGCAAAGACCTCTAATGATATATTTGCCAAATGGCTATTCAAGTAACAAATCGTATCCTGTGGTCTATCTGTTAGACGGCTATGCGAATTATCATAATATTAGTACAATCGTAGCCCATTTAAGCTGGACCAACGATAAAATATGTCCTGAAATGATTGTTGTTGGAATTCCTAATACAAATCGCAATAGAGATCTAACACCTTATAAACCTTCCTTTGATCCTTATATGCCGCAATATATGTTAGAAGAATCTGGTGGAGGTGAAGAATTTATTTCCTTCATTGAGAAGGAATTGATGCCTTATATCGAATCAAAATTTTCCACCGCACCTTACAGGGTATTATTTGGCGCTTCACTTGGCGGATTTATGGTACTTCACACGCTCTTGCATCATACTGAATTGTTTAATGCCTACATTGCAACGGATCCTACTACTGATTGGGTTAAAGGAAGAATTTTACGAGAATTTAAAGACTTCAACTCTACCAAAAATCCCAATAAGGTTGATTTATTCATCGGAATGGGAAGCTTCAATATAGGTCAGGATAAAAAAGAAATTATTGCAGATCCTTCTCATTGGTCAGAAAATTACGAACCACTATTTGAACTCGATGAATTTTTGACAACTTCTCCTCAGAATAATATTAATTACAGCAGCAAGTTTTATAAAAATGAAAATCATTTTTCAGTTCGTCTACTTGCTGCCTATGATGGTATTCGTTCTATTTTCAATTTTTACACAGTAGATATTACAGCATCGGACCGTGAAAACCCTGAGGCGAACTTAGCAGAAAAGATTCGCAGGCTTTATGACAGAAGAACGAAAGGACTTGGGTATAAAGTAAAACCTGAAGAGAATTATATAAATGATTTAGCAAAGTATTATCTAAGTCTGCAACATTTTGAGAAAGCTCGACAACTCTTTGAATTAAACGTAAATATATATCCCAGTAGTTCCAGCGTTTATGATTCTCTTGGTGATTACTATGTAGCATTAAATGAAAATAAAAAGGCAATAGAAAATTACAAGAAAGCACTTTCACTTACTGAAAAAGAATCAACAAGAAATAAGCTAAATGAAATCCTAAATAAATAAATACAACACACAACACTGTATAAAAATAATAGCCGAGATAGTAGTAAATTCAAGGGCTGTAGCCCGCTTCAACTTTTGTGTAACTTGACAGGTAAGTGCCACGCAATCGGCTACTATTCTTATACTAACCGTTAGGCACA
>CAYWOQ010000075.1:0-13144 GCA_964459925.1 uncultured Roseivirgaceae bacterium | reverse complement strand
ATCCAAAACTCTAGCCCACCTTTTGATTATTCTATTGAATAATCCGGGTTTAATCTCTTTGGGGTGCTTTTACTTTTTCAGATAAAGTACATACGTAATATCCCTGTTTGGTTTGCTGAAAAGCTTGGCGAATTGTCTTACAGCTATCGCATTTACGGGATCTTATATGTATTTATCGTGTTTTTTGTCATTCCATCACTGGTCGTGTTTTCTCAGGCCTTTTTTGAGCGATAAAAGATCGGATTGGATCTTAAGAGACTCATTGGAATCCAATACCTATAATTTCATCAACGCCTCAAAGAATCCCATATTTTCACCCTGATTCTTAACGACAAGGATGGGAATATCTGAATCCAACAATAATACTTTCTCCACTATGGAGCCTATCAATAGCGCTGATGTGGCTGTTCTTCCTCTTGATCCAATCAGAATGAGATCGATATCAGACTCGTGTGCATGGTTATTGATAAGTTCTGCCTTTGGCTGGTCGTCTGCAAGGATGTATTCACACGGAAAACTTTCCTCAACTTTATGCTCATGAAGAAACTGCTTTAAATCATTTTCGGCATGGTACTTTATTATTTCCGCAAACTCTTCATATGATTTTCCTGTCTTATAAAACCCAATAGGTACGCTGTATATGTGGGCAAAGTGGACATTGGCACCTGATTGTTTTTTTAACTCCAGCGCCAGGTTGAATGCAATGGCCGAGTGCTTGGAAAAATCCATTGGAACCAACACATTTGTTATGGAAGGATTGAATTTTTCTGTCACAAACAAAATCGATGCTGGGCTCTTTCTTACAATATGATCGGATAGTAAGCCAGATCCGTTCACTCTTTTTTTACGGCCCAATACAACCAGATCAACATTTTTAATCTTAGACAGTCTTAAAAATGTTTCTAAAGGAGAGCCTTCACGGACGATGATGTCAAAGACTAGGTCAATACCCTCAAAAATTGGTTCAACTTTCTTTCGAATACCATCTTCAATATTTTCATCCAAAGGGGCCAGAAGATCCGGGTATTTTTTGATTATTTCTTCCGGTAACTCGAGCTCCTTCGCCACGTGTACAAAAATGATTCGTTGTAGTGGCAAGCTTTCAATAAGTAATTTCAGGTATTCAATGATTTGATCATCCATTTCAGTGAGATCAAGTCCCACCATTGCCACTTCATACTTCGATTTTATTTCTGCTTTCATTGTTGTCGCGTTTTAACCTAGCAGTCCCCTAATTAAGAACAACGACGCAAACGCAATAATTGCATACAGTTCTGGAAATACCGCCATGATCAGTGCTCTACCAAAGATGTCATTTCCTGAACCTATACTATCTATACTGCTGGCACATACTTTGCCTTGATACATCCCTGAGAACAGACCTGCTAACCCGAGTGCTAATCCCCCACCAAGTACGCCTGCACCCTGCAAAAGCGTAATATCCGGTGAAATCAAATCCTGAAGGATGAAAAATCCAGCAAACCCATAGAGACCTTGTGTGCCTGGCAAGGCACTCAGCACTATGAATGAACCAAATGAATCCGGACGTTTTTTTAAGGCTCCTACTGAAGCCATTGCTGCTACTGCGGTACCGATGGCGCTACCACAACCAGCTAATCCAACCAGCAGACCGATTCCTATAAATGCTAATACTAATGGTGTTGCTTCCATAATTTGATCAATTAAATGTGGTTTGAGATTTACTGAACGGACGATAAGGCTGGCCTTTTCCCTGAAAACCAACATTACCATAAAATTCTACAAAAGTTAAACGAAGAGGGTGTACAAATGAACCCAAGGCTGCTATTCCAAAATTCAGTGTATGTCCAAACAAAAGAAATAGTATACCTATCAATATGCTAATGATGCCTCCTTCCATGATTTGAAGGCCTATCTGATTCACTACGAGACCGAGAACCGAAGAGGCCAATCCCAGAGCAAAGAGCCTTACGTAAGATAAGACATCACCTAATATTCCAGTAAAAATGAAAAAAAGTGGCATGAAAGAACCTCCCAAACGTTGTAGTATGGGTGTACCAAGCTGGTGAAAAAACATGACCAGCACCACGCCGAATACAAGTATATACCTTCTAACTCCACCCAATACATCCAATTCATGAATGCCCTGCATATCCGCAAGGAATATCCAGATTAAACTGCTTACGATTAAAAATTTTCCCATCGGTGCAATCGCCTGCATGAAGCCTTCATAATGGATTTTATTGTAAATAGAAATAATGACACCGGTCAGAATCTGAATAACACCAATCATCAGAGCTACATTAAAAGCATTGAAAATCACAGCGCTATCGTCCGGAATTACGACCCAGGCAGCTAACTTACGAATCCAAGCAACCGGATGATCAGGTAACAGCATAATACCGAAAAGACTCCCTGATTTGATCAGTCCCATTATCGTAGTAACAAACCCCAAAATAAAGCCTAGTACGGCGGTTTGTTTATTATGCTTAAGAAATGTAAAGTATCCTATGCCCATAGCGGCAGCCAACAGGAAACCATACCCGGCATCTCCTAAACAATAGGCAAATAGAATGGGATAGAAAACCGCTAAAAAGGGGGTAAGATCCGTTTCATAGTAGTTTGGCAGTTCAAAAATCTTGGTAATTGGTTCAAAGAGGCTGGGGTACTTTTTATTTTTCAGTACCACAGGAACGCCCTCCTCCTTTTCTGGATTTCGAATCTGCCATGCCACCTTCTCCTTTTCCAAAAACCGAACAACCTCGACCTCCTTATCTTTAGGAAACCAGGCAGAAAGTGAGATGAATTTTCCTTCGAAATGCTCATTGTACTGGTTTTGAGTCTTCGTTAAACTGATTGCATCCTCTGTCTTGCTAAGATGTCTCCTCAGAGCGGGTAGGTAGCCAATGTACTCTGAAACGGCTGATTTCATGTCTTTCAGCTCATCGTTCAATTCCCTGATTTCTGCCCTGATTTCTGCAGGCGATTCTTCGGGTAGAGGAAAGCTTTCGACACTGCTGTCAATTTCTTTTTCCTTTGTGATCGCGACAAAATACTGGATTGGCCCTGATTGACCTACCACTTCTATAAGGACTTCTGAAGCTTGAATTTGATCGAATTTCTTTTTGTCGATACTACCCAGGTAAATGTGGAACCCCTGATCGATCAGTGGTCTGAATTTTTCAAAATCATAGTCACCCCATGGAGCCAGTCGACTTTTTTTCTTTTCAAGTTTTTCGATCTTCCGCAGGATCTCCTCAATGTGCTCTTCGATCTTGGCCAATTCATCAACCACTTCCCCAACATTTTTTGATCCCTCAGTAACGGTTGTTCCGTCCTCGTCGTGGTTTATGGCCTTCAGAAATCGTATCAACCTTTTGATCATACTGCGATCATGAATCATAGATTCAATTTCTTCAGGAATCTCCATAGCTGCATCTTCAATGTGTAAGAGACCAAGCGCTTGCATGGCACTGGCAAAGGTCTGCCTGCGCCGCTCATGGGTCATCACTATCAGCTTCCTGAATTCAGTTTTCATGCTGCCTGGGCTTTACGGTTTTTCATGATCTTTTGCCCCGCTTTTGAAATGTTTTCCTTATCCTCTAAAAATCGATTGATTTTGATCGTGGCTTGTTCCATTTCAGGGATTTGAACTTTTTCATAAAGGTTTACTTTTTGTGTGGTCTTCTTTCTGGCGCTATCTAACAGGTCTATTTGCTTTTTCAGGAGATCTATTTTGAAATCCATCTCTGTTGCCTCTTTGAGCAGCTCAATACCCGCAGGAATCCATGCGGGATGATTCCACCAGCTGAAATCAGAAATTTTGAACGTGATATCCTGGATTTTGGGAACCTTCACCCCAATAATCAATTCGTGTTTCATCTCCAGGTCTTCAATGTAGAGCACCTTTGGAAACTCAACCCAAAACCCTGAATGTGCAACCACCTCCTGCAATAGCTTTTCTTTTTTTGATTCCACTTCTTGTAGCGCCTTTTGCCGCTGCTTAACCTCCAGTCTCAGCGCCGTTTCCTTGTTCTTTAAAATGGGCAGTGCCTTATGCCTGATGGATAACTGCTTTTTCAGCTCCTGTATCGTGGTTTTATTGTATTGAAATTTTAAGGCCATCTTATACGGGTTGAGTGGTTTTGGCTTCCCAATACTTTTCCAGAAACTCCTCCTTAATTCCAACTTCGTATTTTTCGAAATGGGTTCTAAGTAACTCCCATCCCGTCTCCAGCATTTCATCAATAGAAATATTGATATCCACTGCCAGGAGCCTAAACGCATAGTCCTTGGCAAAATTCAGGCACCTCACATCGTACTCATTTAAATCAAAACCATTCTCTTTTTTAGTGCGTGCATCCATGGCATCCGCATACAATCGGATCAAGGCATTCATGACCTGAGGATGATCTGCTCGAGTCTTTCGTCCGATCACGTTCTGCTTTAGGCGGGACAAGCTTCTAAAGGGATCCACAATCACTTTTCCAATCTCTGTATCGTGTTTGAGATACAGCTGGCCTTCTGTAATGTATCCGGTATTATCCGGAATGGCATGTGTAATGTCTCCATCGTTTAGCGTAGTAACTGCTATCATGGTAATGGAACCTCCATGCTCAAATTGTACAGCTTTTTCATAGATGCTGGCAAGATCGCTGTATAACGATCCGGGCATGCTGTCTTTACTGGGAATTTGATCCATCTTATTTGCTACTGTGGCCAGGGCATCTGCATACAAGGTCATGTCGGAGAGTAACAACAGCACTTTTTCCTGTTTGTCATTTGCAAAATATTCGGCAGCCGTACAGGCCATATCCGGGATTAACAGTCGTTCGAGTGATGGATCTTCTGAGGTGTTGATGAAACAAACAATCTTATCTAACACTCCGGCTGATTCAAAGGTATTTTTGAAAAATAGATAATCATCATTCGATAGCCCCATTCCGCCAAGGATGATCTTGTCAGCCTCGGCCCGAAGAGCCACATCCGCCATGACCTGATTATACGGTTGATCAGGGTCAGCAAAGAATGGGATCTTTTGGCCTGTGACTAACGTATTGTTGAGATCTATTCCCGCGATCCCTGTGGCTAACAATACATTCGGCTTAGCACGATTGACTGGATTTACAGTTGCTCCTTTGATTACCCGTTCTTCTCCTGTGACCGGTGAACCGTGATCGATGGGTTGGCCGAGGGCATTAAAAAACCGGCCGGCCAGCAAATCACTAACAGCCAATGTCGGTGGCTTCCCTGTAAATACGATGTGTGAATGCGTGGATAATCCTTCGGTGCCTCCGAATACCTGCAATGTGACAAGGTCATTGATGACACTGATGGCCTGTGCTGGTCGTTCATCCACCCAAGCCAGTTCTCCAAACTTTACATGGGTTGCCCTTACAACGCATGTAGCTTTGGTAATGCGCTCAATGCGGGTATAAATCTTACGAAATGCCTTCGCTTTCATAGCTTTCAGATTTTTCGTTGAGTATTTCACGAACCTGTTTCTCGTATCCTCTAAAAGCATCAGATTCAAATGCTGAGAAGTTCATTTGAGCAACCAGGTTGATGAGGTTTTTGAACAGATCTCTGACTTCTTCAAAATCTTCGAAAAGATAGTTGTGTGAACAAATTTCAACGATGAAATTCAACATGTATGTTTGGCGCTCCATTTCCGTTCTCATGTCGATGGGATCAAAGGAATTCTGTTGGATAACACCAAAATCAATTAGTTCACTTCTCCAGAAGTTAATGTGGTAATCTATTGGTACCGCATCATCACCAAGGATGTTAATTTGATCCCTGGCTTCAAGGCCAATCCTTAAAATATCCTTGACTTTTTTAATTTCCTGCACCCACCCTTTTTGGATGTGTTCATCACTGTATTCTTGAAATTCCAGGTAATCAATGTACTTGGAATAAGAAGCCAATGGATCAATAGCTGGGTACCGTTTAGAATCTGCACGTTTTTGTGAAAGAGCATAAAAGCACCTGGCTACTTTGCTCGTGGATTCAGTTACTGGTTCTTTGAAGTTCCCTCCTGCAGGAGAAATGGTACCTATGAACGTAACGGAGCCCCGCGCTCCATTGTGCAGTCTTACAATCCCTGAACGACTGTAGAAATTAGCAATGGTGGCCGGTAGTTCTACAGGAAAAGCGTCTTGACCGGGTAGCTCTTCCATTCGGTTTGACATTTCTCTGAGTGCCTGCGCCCACCTGGAGGTAGAATCAGCCAGCAGCAATACCTTCAATCCCATGCATCGGTAATATTCCGCTAAGGTCATGCCTACATAAACCGATGCCTCTCGAGCAGCTACCGGCATATTTGAGGTATTACAGATGATGGTGGTCTTGGCATCCAACTTATGTCCTGTGATCGGATCCGTCAGGTTTGGAAATTCGGAGAATATTTCCACTACTTCGTTGGCGCGCTCACCACAAGCTACGATAATCAGGATATCTGCTTCGCTGTTTTTAGCGATCGCCTGTTGCAACACAGTCTTTCCAGTACCGAAAGGTCCCGGTATATAGCCGGTGCCTCCTTCCATCATCGGATTGAGTGTATCGATGACCCTTAGGCCGGTCTGAAAAATTTTACCCGGTCGTAGTTTTTCAGTAAATCCAGTCAGTGGAATTTTTACTGGCCATCTTTGCACCATGGTTACATCGTGCACTTTTCCGTCCTCATCAGCCACCTTGGCCACCACATCTTTTACGTGATAATCTCCCTTTGACGCTATCCAATCGACCTTGTAGGAGCCTTTCCACGAAAATGGAAGCATGATCTTGTGTTCGATGTTATTTTCTTTTACTACTCCAAGCCAACTTCCGGCCTTGACCAATTCTGTGGTAGCCACAAGCGGTTCAAAGGCATACATGTGATCCTCGTCCAATGGATCCGTGCTGTCGCCAATCTCAATGAAGGTGCCGACCATTTTCTCTAGGTCACTTTGCAATCCGTCATATTTTTTAGAGAGGATACCTGGCCCTAATTCAACCTCCAGCATCTTACCGGTAAACTGGACCTCCGCTCCAATCGCTATGGAAGCACTTGATTCAAAAAGCTGTGCCGAGGCAATGTTTTCCTGAACCCTGATGACTTCAGCCTTTAGCCACTTACCAGCATTCACCAGGCAGATTTCATTCTGAGTTGCTGCACCATCTACTTCAATCAGTAGAAGATTAGATATAATACCTTTTACCTTTCCTTTGGTCATATTACAGGCATTTTAGGAGGAATTTCTTTTTGTTTCAGGTCATTGATGAGCATTTCAAACTTAACCTTGGCTTGTTCACCTTGTGAGGTAAAACCTTTCCATCGATGAAGACGAATGATCCTAAGTAAGCTGACATATACCTGCTCTACAGTAAATGGTTCTTGCCAGCAGTCAGCAAATTCCCAGTAAAAACCATTCACCCGTTGTTCGATGGCTTCCAAATCATTCGATTCAACGAAAGGCATCAGTTGGCCAGAGATGTCTTCGAAATTTGTAAGACCATGGAATGTTCGCAGATTAGAAAAGAATGGCTCCTCTGAATCACTTTTGGTATGAAGAAAGGGGTAAGATTTGATATTTAATTCACTAATGGTACGCTTTAACCAAAAGCGCCAGACGAAATAGGTATTCAAAAATTGAGAATCGAGCTTTGAAATGTATTCATAGAAATACTGGTTCAAAAAATGCTCCATGTCCCTCAAGGAAAGGGATGAGAATGAGCCAGCTAAGTCATTCAAAAAATTAGCCATGTAATCCGGTAGTACTGAATACTCCCTTCTGTAATTTTCCAGGATTTCTACCGGGATGGAAATCGGATGGCTGAACGATTGAATTTCAAAATCATGATACTCTCTGAATAAGATATAGAGAAGGTTTTGATTGTCGGCAGGAAGAAGCAGGCAACGCCCTATAACTTGTTGCTGTGATTCGAGGTTACGAAAGATTAAATCAATAAGTTCGTCAAGCTGTTCTTGGGATAAAGTAGTGTCGTCTTTATGTAATTCAGGTAATGATGATATAAGGTAGTAATACTTCATTCCTTCGAATCAAATAAGATTTTACTTACTACATCTGTTAGATAGGGCTCAAACAATGCTTTAAAATCCTGTGAGGTGAACGAGAGTATATACCCCTTCCCATTATTTTCGATGATGAAACCAGCATCAATGTGATTATTCAACGATATCTTCAACTCAGGGAGGTAGTTGTGTATTTTTTTTTCCAGATCTGCTCTGATCTGCTTTACTTTTTCGGGTATCTTCAATTCAAGGTCTTGTCCATCTGTCCAATTTTCCATAGCAGTAAGAATAAGTTCCTTGATGAAGTCCGTCTCAGCCAAGACCTGTTTCGAAGAATCGTCCAATAATTTGCTCGTGATAAGGTGTTCAATCTGCGTCTTAAGATCCTGCAATGCTTGTTTAGCTTTCTGTTGGATCTCACTTTCTACAGCTGACCTATGCTTTTCCGCTTCTTTTTGAGCTTTTGTGACGATTTCTTTCGCCTCTTTTTGTGCGTCCAACAAGATCTCTTCTCCTTTTTTATTGGCCTGCTCCAAGAGTTTTTTAGCTTCTTTTTCTGCTTTTCCTACTCCTTCATGGTAAAGCTGATCGGCGAGTGCATCTAAATTTTGTAGTTCTGCCATACTGCGTTGGTTTATTGAAGCACTAAAACAGGTATTGGACTATGAAAAGCCATTCTTTGAGTTAGACTCTCGTGAAAGAGCCTTTCCATGTAATTATAACTCTTCGGGATAACAGCAATCATGTCTAACTCATGATTTTTTGCGTATTCTATCAACCCCCACTTTACATCGTCATGCTCGATAAAGCTTGACTTATGTGACAGTTTTTCAATTGAATTGACCAGGTCTTTCCTATTTTTCTGTTCTTGCCTCGTCATGGTTTTTTCATCACGGTTTAACGTAACAAGGTCCAGATCCAGGTTCATTTTCTCTGCTAAATACAAAAGAAAATCCAACCTCTGACGAGGTATTTCATCGCTGTAGTCGCAGGCCAATCCAAGTTTAGCCATCGGCATCAAGGATGAATCGGTTGGTATTAAGATTACCGGAATATCCACGCTTTTTATGATTTTAGCCGTCTTGGTACCAAAAAGCTCGCCTAGACCCACTGCTCCTTTTGTGCTCATAACCACTACACCAATGGACTCATTTTCCACAAGATTCACTACAGAATCAATGGCATTTCCTAGCTGTTTTTGAAAGCTATATGTTTGAGACTTTAACTCCGGAATCTCTTTGATCAACTTGTCAAACTCCTTCTCAATATTCTTTTCTAGTTTTTCAAGCGGTCCTTTTTGATCATACCCTTCCGAATAGGGCCTGCTGTAGGTATGAAGAATCGTAAGTTCAAATCCTAAATGCACATTGATTGCCACTGTCTCTTTTAAAGCTTTTATGGAGTGATTACTAAAATCTGTCGGAAAGAGTATCTTTTTATTTTTCATTTGTCGGTGTTACCATTTATGTCGATGACATATATATAAGAGAATCGGATCATTCAAATCAAAACCCTTTGATTATACATGGTTTTACAAATTCTGCATCGAACGGACTAAATCCTCTTTAAGGAGTTTTTTTCAAACTTAATCATGGAATGCCTAGATACAAATAGAATGATAAACTTATTGATTATTATCTCTCCCTGAGCTAACGAATATCATTGGAGTCCTATAAGGATGGTTGTATTTTTTATACCTAAATCTATCGGTAATGAAAATCGATCTTAAAAATTATATGGAGGAACGGGACAGGTTAAGAGAAGAAAAACGTAAGCCTGGTCCTGTAGTTACCCTTTCAAGACAATATGGTTGTGAAGCAAATAAGGTCACCATCAAACTACTGGCAAGAATTGCAGAAATAAACAAAGTGTTCTACTCCTTTTTATTATTACAAACCTTGTTTATGCGACCATGCTGGTATTTACGATTCCAGCGATCATGGAATACGCAGATGGTATGCGGCCACTTGACATGATACCGTCAGAATATGACCGGGCATATGTAGTCGAACTATTTGATGCGCTTGGTAAAGAAGGCAGGCATGCCTACCAGACCGTACAGATTCCAGTAGACATGATTTATCCACTGCTCTTTGCTATTTCTTATACCTTACTCTTTGCCTATTTCCTTAAGAAAATCAATCGATTCAAAAACCCTTTCATCTATTTGACTTTGCTGCCCCTTGTATCCGGCGTTTCAGATTACGCAGAAAATATCGGGATAATTGTAATGCTTAAAAGCTATCCTCAACTTACTCACTCGTTCAGACGACCAATACTTTCTCCTTGATTAAAAGCAGTTCCACCACTCTTTACTTCATTTTATTAATTGGTCTACTGGTGGTGTTTGGAATCCAGAGAATAAAAGGTCAAATATCTGGATAACTCAGAGATAGGCCGGCTAAGGCTTAAAGTCAATTCGGGAGGTCTATTTTAAGGAAAGAACCCTATTTAAAAAGAGAAGTAGAAATTCACTTTCCTTACAATCGAAGATTTGAACTGAACTTTTTCTCTATCTTCATTAATTTTAGCTAGCAAGAATGATGAGATTTACCAACAGACCTTCCTCCCCAACTAAATACATAGTGATCATGATTCTTTCCTGCTGTGTTGTATTCTCATGTGCAACTAATTCCAATAATGAAGTTGCTACCAATAAAAATATCAATCCAATTAAGGGTAAATGGAAACTACAAAAAAGAAAATTTGATCCTGATACGGTTTTCAACATCACTCCAGACTCTATTGAATACGTGAAAATCATCACTGATCGCTCATTTGTCTGGTACTTCTATGAAAAAGAGAAAGGTAACATTATTGCTACGGCAGGTGGTTCTTATGAATTACAGGGTGGCTCGTATATGGAACACATTGAATTCTATTATCCTGCTGATCAAAACATGGCAGGGTCTGATATCCCCTTTAAATGTGAGATTAATGGCGACGAATGGCTCCATTATGGATTCATCAATGACCGTGAATATGATGAAGAGATTGGTGATTATGTGGTGACACGCGAACGACGGTTGGAAGAAGTATGGAAAAGAGTGGAATAAGCAAGCAATTTCAGGATAATCAAATGATCAAATTCAAATCTTTACGTCACAAACTTCTCTTCTGGTTCCTGGTCTTTGTCAGTTCCAACCTCATCGTTGTAGCTATCAACTTTACCTATCTATCACAAAGAGAGAAGATTGCCAATGTCTTCAGGCTACTTGAGCAAACGCATGGGTACTTGCTGGAGGATTATAAAAATCAATTAAACTTCTTTACCCAGGAAACGAAAAATCGTGTTTTCTTCGAGTTTGGTGCCAGCCAATTTCTTGATCATCACAAGGCACTCTTCGAGGATATTGATCGCAACCTGTTGCTTCTCCAGGATGATGACATTATTCATAAGTTTGAATTGGAGGATGAAGTACGGAGAATGGCGGCGCAATTGGCTCATTACGATAGCCTCTTTAACTCCATCACCGAACGCATTAAAGAACGAGGTTACAAGGATTACAACCTGATTGGAGAAATGAGGGAAGCTGCACATGCGCTGCAAGAACTTTCAGATGTGAGCACTGCCTCCCTCCTTACCATGCGTAGACATGAGAAAGACTTTCTACTTCGCCATGAGAATATTTACATCAGAAAACTCAACGAAACAGCTAAAGAGATCATTGACCAAATACAGAGAAGCGGATTATCTAATGATCGAAAAGCTGAATTGCAGGGTATTGTCGAAAGGTATCAACAGCTTTTTAAGCAAATAGTGGAGTTGGATAAAGAGATCGGTCTTCACAACAATTCAGGTCTCAAGGCCGAACTGGATAAATCTGAAACGATTATGGCTAGTCAGTTTCAGGACCTACTGGCAAAAGCAGAGATAGGTAGAGAACGGCAATTTACACGACTGAAATTTGTGACCATTTCCGTAATTGTAGGTTTTATCCTTTTTGGTGTTTGGATGAGTTTTGTGACTTCATGGCGCATTACTTCTCCACTACTGGACCTTACAAGCTACATATCAAGATTCGTCAGTAGCAATTTCACCTTGATTAATGACAAGCCAAAAAAACTCACGGAAGATGAGATAGGTAAGCTCACGCTTAACTTCAATGTGATGCGTGAAAAAATCGTAGAGCAACTCCAGTTTTTCAAACAAAAAGTTGAAGAACGGACGGCAGAATTAGCAAATGCCAATGAGCGACTTGTAAAAATCAATGAGGCCAATAAAAGATTTGTTCCCAGCGAATTCCTGGAACATTTGCACAGGGAGAGTATTGAGGAAGTGAGGCTTGGGGACTTTGTGGAATGCAAAATGACCATTGCTTTCTCCGACATAAGAGGATTTACCAAGTTTTCTGAGAAGATGACCCCTCAGCAAAACTTTGATTTCATCAATGCTTACCTCAAAGAGATCGTACCGCATGTGAAAGAACACCAAGGGTTTGTTGATAAATACATTGGTGATTCTGTCATGGCACTTTTTGAATACCGTGTGGAGCATGCCATCGATTCGTCAATTGATTCCATGCGATCTGTTCGCAGGTTCAATGAAATACAAAAAAGGCAAAACAAGGAGCCCATCAAAGTCGGCATTGGTATTCATACAGGTCAATTGATACTGGGAACCATCGGTGAAGAAAACAGAATGGAAACAACGGTAATCAGTGACGCGGTAAACACCGCCTCAAGGGTAGAGGGGTTATCCTCTATCTATGGTGGAAATATTCTTATCAGCGGAGCAGTTTTGAGCGAAATAGAAGACCCCAGCCAATACGACATCCGCTACATTGATACGGTGATGGCTAAAGGAAAAGAAAAAGCCATAAAAGTATATGAAGTACTGAACGGATTGAGGGAGGAACAGCACCTCCTAAAACTTAAAACCAATAGCACCTTTCAGGAAGGTATTACCTACTACAAGGAAAAGAATTTTGTTTCTTCAAAAAATGCGTTTGAAGAAGTGATAGCACAGAATCCTGAGGATCAGGCAGCCGCCTTTTATCTGTCAAATTGCGTTAAAATCATTAAGGAGGGCATCCCGGATGACTGGGGAGACATCCAGAAAATGGATTCGAAAAAAGGTGGTTGAGATGGTTAATCCCGGATTATTCAATAGAATAATCAAAAGGTGGGCTTGAGTTTTGGATATTGGCA
>CAYWOQ010000074.1:0-13528 GCA_964459925.1 uncultured Roseivirgaceae bacterium | reverse complement strand
AGAATCAAACTTTTTGGACTAATTATTAAATCCTAATGCATAATCGAGGTTAAATCCTTGGTTCTTATGGATACTTCAGCTGAAGATGAAGACCAAAAAACAATAAAAAAATACAATTTAATGCTCTGGCTGTTCAAGAACATAGGCTGGTTTACCGTGATTAATAAAGTAATGCCGATAATCTTTCATCAAACCTTCCTAGAAGATCCTACCAGAACAGAAGAAAAAGAAAAATGGAAGAAAAAACTGAAGAGCCATAATAAGAATGCTGTTGTTGCTTTTTGCAGAGGTATTATGGCAAGAGATAATGTGTTAGATCAACTTTCAACAGTAAAAATACCAACTGCTGTGATTGTTGGTGCGAACGATGTTGCTACACCTCCGGCTCATTCCAAGCGAATGGCAGATACAATTCCGAACGCTTCCTTTTATAGGGTATCAGATGCAGGCCATTCTGCAGCAATTGAAAAACCTACCGAGGTAACAAATGCTATAAAAGATTTTTACATTAAGCTAGGAATCTTGTAAAAAGAGCCACTTCATTAAAGTGGTTCTTTTGATTTCTCATGTACTAGATCTCATCCAGAGATTTTTTTGTACATCCTAAAAAAAGTAAGAGGTCAAAAGCAAAAACCAGTTTCCAACTTTTTGAGTTCAAATATTGTTCTATTCTGGATGATTATAAAAGATCATACGCAGCTTCGTGATGATGACTATGAACGGCAGTTTAAAAGATGCCTCTTCAAACCAGTATTGTTCACTCATGAAGCACACATTCGGCTTGCGTACATTCATATAACTAAATATGGTGCTTCACAAGCTGAGAAAAACCTGATCAAACAGATAAAAGCATATGCTGAATACTATGGTGCTTTTGAAAAATTCAATATTAAGGTTACAGTGGCGGCAGTGAAAACACTGAATTACTTTATCCAAAAATCTTATTCAACCAATTTTCAAGATTTGATGAGAGAATTCCCTCAAATTTTATCCAATTTCAAAGGAATCTTGAGACAACACTACAGTTACAATGTGTTTGGAGATATAGAAGCAAAGATGACTTACAAAGCACCTGACCTTTTGCCATTTACCGAATAAACAGAATTATTACCAAGTAGAACTTTTTGTATGAAAGACAGCTTTCATCACATCTTTTTGACTAATCTGACCTAAAAGTTTACCATCCTTTACCACTGGAAATCTCCTGAATCTCATCTGAAGAAACATTCTGGCAACTTCTAGAATGTTTAAATCAGGATCTACAGTTACCACATTTTGAGCCATATGGTCTGCTACAGTACCATGTGAGATAGGCATATTGTCATATTTGCCTTTTACCACTTCCTTCAGGCAGTCACCCTCCGACACAATCCCTACCAAACCCCCTTCATCATTGACAACAGGACCTCCTGATATTCTATGCTTCATCAGTGCCTCTACCACTTCATACATGGGTTGATCTGGGTGAAAGGTAACCAGTTTTCTAGCCATATAATCTTGAACTTTTAGCGATTGTGACTCTTGGATTTTAGGTGCTTCAGCACCTTTGTAGCTCATTACCATAGATAGTTGTGTTTAATTTTAGCTTAATAAGATAATGAAAACCCTGCTATTTGGCAACCATCTTGGATGAAGAAACTAGCTGGAATGATCAGAAACAATCACCCATTCATCTTCAAACCTTCTGAAAAGTAAAGAAAAATGACCTCTAGGATTATCCTCTTTTCGCTCCAAACTCCATTTTCCAATGACACTCCAAAAATCCTCACTTAATGGCTCTAATAGAAGAATCTCAAAAGTGAGAGTACCCATTGATTCGGTATCAGGATAGCTATTTTTATAGTTTTCTAAGGTTTTTTCCCATCCATAGGTAACGCCTGATTTACCGATAAAAACCAAATCTTCAGACTTCCAATAGCCTTCCATGAAACAATCGATATTACCAGCATTCCAACAAGTCTGTTGCTTTGCTAATACTTTTCGTATGGCTATTTCATCAATAGTTTGTGAAAAAAGAAGAGCAGGTATTAAACTAAGTATGAGAAAAAGAATTCTCACTTTCTTAGGTAGGTTTGGATTTTCCCTTTTAAGGTTTCTTTATCTGTCGTGATATTAGGATCACTATATATTCCTAACATGAGCTCTATGAGGACATCTTCATTGTAACCCAACTTACTTGCAATCTTAGCGCAATATTGAATCTCTTCCTTATAGATACGTCCGTCAATTTTCATTAGCTGTACCACGTTGTACAGATAATCATAACGACGATCATCGTTGAGCGTCTCCAGGCCTTCTATTATGGATGGATCATCGAATGCGTCACTAATTTCTGCATCAGACATTCCATTGGCTTTCCCAATTTGCTTGATCAAGTCAATTTCTTCCTGAACGACTACACCATCTACCCTGGCAAGCTGTACAAGCATGTTCAAATGAGATCGGATAATATTTGGAAACGGCTCTGCGATAATGGTATTGATTACTTATTAAATTGCTGATTGTTCACTCAAATGCCAATAACAAATTTAAGTCTGCCATGACAAATGTCAAATTATTAATAATATACGATGATTTAACTTCAATATGAATTTTTTAGCTCATTTATTGCTTAGCAAAACCGATGAGCAAATCATGGTTGGAAATTTTATTGGAGATTTTGTAAAAGGCTCAAAACTCGATAGCTATGAACCTAAAATTCAACATGGAATCAGACTCCATCGAGCGATAGATAACTTCACTGATCAGCATCCTATTGTACTTAAAAGCAAAAAACGCTTAAGAGCCCGGTTTAGACATTATGCCCCGGTGATCGTAGATGTCTTCTATGATCACTTTATAGCAAAAGACTGGGAAACCTATTCATCTGAAACTCTTCATCAGTTTACACAAAAATTTTACAAAACCATGAAGCAATACGCTTCAATCATACCGCAAGCTGCATCAAACATGCTTTACTATATGAGCAAACAAGACTGGCTATTTAATTATCAGTTTTTGGATGGCATTGACAGAGCATTAACAGGTATGTCAAAGAGAACAAGATTCGATTCAAAAATGGAAACAGCCATTGATGCACTGAATGACCACTACGCTGAATTTCAAAATGAATTCAATCAGTTCTTTCCTGAGCTTCAAACATTTGTGAATAATTTCGAAACCAAATGAGAGATTTTTTACTCGTCGGATTTGGAGGATTTATAGGATCTATGCTTCGATATGGAATATCCCTGACATTTTCTAAATTTTTCCTTTCCAAAATTTACCTGGCTACTCTTACTGTGAATTTGTTAGGCAGTCTTCTTATCGGGATACTGATAGGTATTTTATCAAAAAATCAAACCCATTTAAGTCTCTTTCTCATAGTTGGACTATGCGGAGGTTTTACTACCTTTTCCACATTTTCATCAGATGGCATAAAATTGCTGAAGAACCATTTTTATGTTGAGTACTTTATTTATGCCTCTATATCAATTTTCGGTGGGTTAGCTTTATGCCTCTTAGGTCATTATTTATCGAACAAAGCATAATCTTTATCCAAAAATTTTCGTTAGTGGCATAATCGTCCATTATGATCAACTACTATCACGTACTTGGCTTAACTGAGAATGCCACACCTGAAGAAATAAAAGCGGCATTTAAGAAGTTGGCGGTTCAGTATCACCCGGATAAACATCCTGGAAGAGCTGAAATGGAGGATAAATTCAAAGAAATTAATCAGGCCCATCAGATTTTATCAGACCCTTACGAAAAAGCCAGATTCGATTTAAGACTAAAATATCAGCAATACGCTCCAAGATCAAGCCAAACGCCTCCATATTCTCGCACTTACAAAAATCCGTATCAGCGACCACCATACTATCGAACCAGAATAGATCCCAAACAAAATGCAATCGCAACAGCATATGCTTTTGGAATTACTTTTCTCATTGCGGCTTTAGTGATGGGCGGAGTATGGGTCAAACGATCATATGATGACAATCAGCATAAAAAAGTACTGGCGCAAAGAAGAGCAACTTTTGAACAGGCAAAGAAAGATTTTGATGATGGAAATTACCTGATAGCATACAAAACCATGACTGAATTTCGATTTTTTGATCGGGAAGAATCAGATATAAAGAAGTTTAAGAAAACGATGGTTGACCAAATCATTAAAAGAGGCGATCAGAACATGATGGAACAAAAATATGAAGCGGCTATTTCCCTTTATAGTCTTGTTTTTGATTTAAAACCTCACTTTCCATGGAATGAAGTGAAAAAAAAGCTAGTACAAGCTTACAAGCATACCGGCGAGGTTGAACAGGCTATAGAAATTTTGGAAAACTTTCTAATAAATGAATACGACCTTATTGAATCACTTGTTGAGCTTGCTGTAATAAACAGAGATTATTTAAATGATCCGGATGAAGCAATGGAAAATTTCCAATTAGCTCATCGACTGGCAGTAAAGCGATATAAACGATTTTACGGTGATGCCTACATGATTGTAATCAAACAAGAATATGTCCCTAGATCTCACTACATGCTATATACTGGACTAGCTGACATGTACTTGCAAATGAACGATCCCAGGATGGCCATTAAAGCAGCTGATTGGAATAAATATGTTTGGCCAGATAGCATTCCTTCTTATACCACAAGCGCAGCAGCCTACATTGCACTCAACGAACCATCAAATGCTTGTCAGGAATTTCAAATAGCAAGAGAGAAAGGATGGCTGGGAGTGTCACCGATAAGCTGCAATTGAATGGCTGGCTATTCAAAAAATCCACTTTTTAAGAAACTTGGCATCAAAGAAAAATACACCTGCCATGTTTTTAATCCACCTAAAAACTACTTTGAGCTGCTTGAAAACATACCATTAGAGATGAAATGGGATGATGATTTACATAGCTCATCATATGATTTCATTCATGTTTTTGTTCAGGATATCGATGACTTAGAATCAAACTGGAACCACTGGAAAACCAGTCTTAAAAAGAACGGATTAATTTGGGTGTCATGGCCAAAGGGTACTTCTAAAATTTCAACAAATTTGAATGGAAATATTGTTGGAGAATTTGGACTAAATGGTGGTCTAGTAGATGTGAAAGTCTGTGCTGTAGACAAGGACTGGTCTGGACTTAAGTTTATGTATAGAAAAAAAGATCGCTAATCTTCATTCAGAACAAGCATGTCTGACTTTAAGCAGTTAACCCACAAAATCCCCGGTTTGCCTCCGACACCTTTCTATTCGTTTGTTTAAGGTCACCTTCCAAAACGGCGATCTTCTAAAGAATAGCTTTGTTTTGACCCATAGGTTATTGACTGATTTGCCGAACCAGCTCTTGCTCTCCAGGCCATTCAATGGCTCAACAATGTACTCAAAACCCATCCGATGCGTTTCTTGTGTCGCGCAAGGATTTCCGTAAAGGATGCCGCTGGCAGACTCAACATATATAAACGCGATTTTTTTTCTTTTAGGTCTGTTGAAGGAGGTATTACTATCTTTTCTGACTTCTAGATTTTCTGTTGGTAAATAATCTCTAACAGGTCGATCTTTTTTCTGACCAAACAGAATGAAAGTCACTGTCAAAAGTAAAATCCCAAGGATGTGCCTCATACATTGTCAAAGTAATAGAATTTTTAGGCAATGATTGCCGGTAGTAAACCGAATAAATAACTTGCAGCCCCAAAACGAACAAGCTTGAAGTTTCTTATTTCATTTTTGCTTAGAAAAATCCCTAGAAAGTACCTGCAGCTATTTAGTCATGTTGCCTTGAGGATGGTTTCCATTTTCTATATTGGAAATAAGGTACAATGCCCTATTTGTGATTCTAGCTTTAGAAAATTCCTACCCTACGGTAGGCTGAAGTCCAGAAGCAATGCCCTTTGCCCTAGCTGCCTCTCTCTGGAGAGACACAGGTTAATTTGGCTCTATTTAAAAGAGAAGACGGATTTTTTTACATCAGAAAGGAAAATGCTACATATAGCGCCGGAACTATGCTATATGGATCGCCTAGAATCCATGAAAAATCTGGAATACATTACTGCTGACATTGAATCTCCCCTTGCTAAAGTGAAGATGGATATTCATGAAATCCCTTTTGAGGACAATTCAATAGATGTGATTTTCTGCAATCATGTATTAGAACATGTAGAGAATGATATTAAGGCACTGAATGAAATCAAAAGAGTACTAAAGCCTTCCGGCTGGGCAATTCTCCAGATACCATTTTTTTATCCATTGATTGAAAAAACATTTGAAGACAAGCGTATTACCGACCCTAAGGAAAGGGAAAAGGTATTTGGACAAGATGATCATGTAAGAATGTATGGTAAGGATTATGGAGAGAGACTTGCAAGTGTAGGTTTTGAAGTACTTGCAGAAAACTATGTTAAAGAATTACCGGAAGAGATCGTTCAAAAACACGCACTTCCAAAAGAAGAGGTGATCTATCGGGTAATTAAATCCGACTAAAACTTGATTTTGCCTCCTAGCTCCATATCACTCAGCTCAATATCCAAGGCTCGTGTAGATAATTGAATTTCTCTCAGTGAGATAAATAGTGATATTAATAAGGAAATTAGCGAAACTCCAAAAATTACCTCTCCCCAGAATTTGGCCGACATATAGAGAAGAAACATTGCGAGGACACAAAGGAACAGACTGAGAACGCCTAATAGCTGCATTAAACGAATAAGATAAAGTCTCTTTCTAAGATTTTTCAGTTGACCTTCCAGGATATTTTTAGGATTAATAAGGTAGTTTCCATGTAGTTGTCTTATCAATGAAGCTATTGCCAGAAACCGGTTAGTGAAGGCCAGCAACAGAAGAGAAACTGCAGGAAACAATAAAGCTGGAGTCGTTAATGTCATAACACCATTAACCCCGTAATAGCGCAAAAGTTCCTGCTTTAATAAATCCATAGCCATATGCCACAAGCTGTACAAATGAAGCAATAGTAGAAAGTGCCCCAATCCCTAAACTCATGGACTTTATAGATGAATGAAGAAATATTAAGAAAAAGTAAACCCCATAGACCATAAGAAAAATGAAACCTATAGATGGAAATAGGATTATTAGACTAATAGACAGTATTAAACCTACTGTGAAAGCCCCTGGAAAAAGATGCACAAGTTTAAATGAACCCTTATGAATCTTTGATAGCATAATTCGCGCCTCCCCAGAATGTTTTATTTGTTTGAAAAATGCCTTGAAGGAGGTTCTTCTTTTATGATATACAAAAGCTTCAGGAATGTATGCCGTTTTGAAACCAGCATTTTCTAATCGAAGACTAAAATCAATATCTTCACCGTAACGCATTTTACCGTAACCATTCAGATGATCGAATGCAATTCGTCTAATCCCCATATTGAAGCTCCTTGGTTTGAACTTTTCTAATGAATTTTTGCTTCCCCTAATTCCTCCGGTGGTCAGAAAAGAAGTCATGCTGTAACTAATAGCTTTCTGAATAGGTAAAAAATCGTTTCGTTCTTTATCCGCTCCACCAAAGGCATCGATCTCATTGGTTTCAAGAAAGGAGTCTATAGCGCTTAAATAATCTTTTGGTATAAGCGTATCTGAATCCAAAAAAATAAGCCACTCTCCTGAGGCTTTTCCTGCACCATAGTTTCTTGCTCCTCCCGGACCTGCATTAAGGATTTTAAAATAGGAAATATTTAATTGATTGCTGTATCTCTTGATTTTGATCTCGCAATCAATCGACGAACCATCCTCAACCACAATAACCTCAAAATTCCCTTTTTCCAGATAAGTTAGACTTTCTAGGAGTTCATCGATTTCTTCTGGACGATTATAAACGGGAATAATTAGCGAATACTTCAGCATTTTTATACTGCATTACTGAGATACCCCTGCTGATGATGTGGGCTCCTTAGTCCTTTCAGCAATGAGATAGTCTCCTTTCTTTTGATTGACTTGTGTCATCATTTCTGCTAGAAATCCGGCTAAAAAAAGTTGCATACCCACAATTAATGCCACAAGTGCAAGAAAAAACAAGGGCTGATCAACTACATCTCTTCTAGGTAAATGATTAAACTGCCTGTAAAGCTTTTCGGAAATAATCCATGCGGTAATGACAAATCCAGATAAAAAAGAAAGCGTACCCAGAACACCAAAAAAATGCATTGGATTTTTTTTGAATCGAGACACAAATGTTACCGAGAGCAAGTCGAGAAAACCAGTAATAAAACGTTTCATCCCATACTTAGTCTTACCGTATTTGCGAGCCCGATGTTCCACTACTTTTTCACCTATGTTACGGAAACCGCTCCATTTGGCGATTAGTGGTATGTATCGATGCATTTCACCATAAACGTGGATATTCTTTATCACATCGCTTCGATAGGCCTTTAACCCGCAGTTAAAATCATTGAGTTTAATGCCTGAAACCATTCGTGTTACTCGATTAAAGAACTTGGATGGAATGGTCTTACTGATCGGATCATGACGTTTTTTCTTCCATCCGGAAACCAAATCAAAGTTGTTTTCATGCATCAATTTGATTAAACCAGGAATTTCGTCCGGACTATCTTGCAAGTCAGCATCCATAGTAATGACTATTTCACCATTCGCATGATCAAATCCAGTTTGTAAAGCTGCTGACTTACCGTAATTTCTGTTGAATCTTAACCCGTTGATTTCAGGGTTTTTTTCTGATGATTCCTTTATGACTTGCCAGCTTTGATCCGTGCTTCCATCATCAATCAAAAGCACTTCTGTAGCAATATGGTGTTTGTCCACAACGCGAAAAATCCATTCCAGCAATTCCGGAATGGATTCTTCCTCATTATAAACAGGTATAACTATTGATAAATCTTTCGACACTTATATCGCTTCCTCTGGATTGGCATTTTTAGTGAAAATACTCACTAACAGGGATAGTATAAATCCAAAAAAGATACCACCTATGATTGCAAAAATGGTAATTGCCACAGGAGACATAAAACCAGCGGAAAACTGCATAGCTTGATCGATCTCAGCATCTGACATTCCTCTATTTTGCATGTCAGTTATTTGCTTATCCTTTACCGCATCTATATAGGCAGGATTTACAAAAGAGACATACAAATAAGTAAATATCCCACTGATTACTGATGCAACCACTGATAACAATGTCCCTATTCCTAATCCTTTTCCATAGGACATGAACCCATCACCAAGTTCTTTGAACTCTTTGTGAGCTAGGAATATAATGGCAACTGATATGACTAATCCCAAGTATTGAACTGGACTTTGAGATAGACCAGTAAAATCGAGAATCAAGAAAAATATAATTCCGATTAGGCCATTGATTACTCCCCACTTTATAGCGATGCTTTTGGTGGTAGGTTGTTCTGTTGATTCTTCCATATGTAGTTATTTAGGTTTCTTTCTTAAAATTATCGATACTACCGGGGTTACAAAGAATCCTGCAAAAAGTTTTTTCCAAAAGGTATTCAACACTAACTGACCAACTGATACATTATCAATTGCATTCAATTGTTCATTTAATTGCTCTTGTGTAAATTCTTCAAGAAAAACTTCCTTTTTGGACTCCAGAAAAACCTTTGCACCCGCTCGGTATCCTTCTATTAGTTCAGGATTGAGTTGAAATATTACATAAAAGGAAAAAGAAAATAGAATTACAGCTGGTATAAATACAATAAGGCCTATGCTTATGCCTTGCCAAAAGTGTAAGTAGCCTCCATTTTTAAAGTCCTTGAACTCCTTACCGGCAAAGAATATAAATAACAAAAAGACTCCAGCATCAAATATGAAATGACGGATATCCAATAAAGGATTACTCCCAAACTTTATGGAAACATAAAAAAGTGCGAAAAGAAAAATTCCACAGAGTAGTGAATACTTGATGGAAGATTTAATCATATTCAAAAGTTGTGAAAATCACCATTGACTATTCCAAACACCTTCCCTTGTAAATTCTGATTCCAGAAAGGAGAATTGACAGATTTGGAATAATTAGAGTCTTTGTTTAAAACCCATCTATGTTCTGAATCCAGGATAGTTAGTTTGGCTGGTTGGTTATTATCAATTGTTACTTGGTCAATTCCTAATATTCTTCTAGGCCCGTAGGTTACCCTTTCGATTAAAACGTCTAAGGGGACTTCTGGAAGTTGAAGTAATGCAGAATAAAAGGTTTGGAGAGAAATAGATCCAGGTTCTGATAAGTCAAATTCTAATTGTTTACTTTCCTGATCCTGAGGACGATGATTGCTACAGATAGCATCGATCACTCCTTCTTTTACCCCAGCTAAAAGTGCTTGCCTATCCTCTTCTGTACGGTACGGAGGTAATGATTTAAAACAAGTATCAAACTGTCCGATGGAATGATCGGTAAATAGTAAGTTATGGATCGCAACATCTGCCGTAACATTCAATCCATTGCCTTTGGCTATGCGAATCAAATCCAGAGACTTAGCAGATGAGACCTTTGAGAAATGTAATCTGCCTCCTGCATATTTAAGTATATCCAAATCTCTTTTAATGGTCAATTCTTCCGTAAGATCTGGTTCTCCTCTTAAGCCAAGCTCAGTACTAAAGAAACCCTCATGCATATCTGTATTGTGCGATAAGTTGAGATCTCTTGGGTTTTGAAAAACCGGCAGACCCACCTGAGAGGTATATTGCAATGCTTTTAACAGTAACTTAGTATTCCAAATTGGCGAATCTCCCTCTGAAACGGAAGAAGCTCCTGCATTATATAAATCAAGTATTTCACAAAGATTCTCACCAGCTAAACCTTCACTTAGAGCAGAGGAAACGTGCAAGTGCACACCAGCAATAGTACGAGATTTTATATACTCTACGTCTGCCTTAGTTTCAATAGGAGGGTTTGTACCTGGATTAAGTTGAATATCTGTAAATCCTCCTTCAATTGCGGCTAGTGATCCCGAACGAATATCCTCTTTATGCTCATTACCTGGATCATTGAAATTTGCATTCAAATCAAACCAACCTGGAGTAACTATTTTTCCATCAAGATCGATAATTTTTCCTGATGATTTCCCTTGATCAATACTAATTAAACCGTTCTCTATTAATAGGTCACACTTTTTACCATGAAAAGGTGAATGAATATCGAGAATGGATGCGTTTTGCAGCAATAAGCTCATCTGAGGTACTTATGAAACAATGTTTCTACAATCAACAAACAGATGGTTAAAATTAATGCATATTTCCAAACGCTAAATTCCTCCTTAGCCATGCCATTTTGTAAAGAACTAAAAGATTGAATGGCTACATTTTTTTGATTCTCAAAATGTGATTCCAATTCCTCAATGGTTGTAGCTTCCATAATAGATTCTTCTCTTGACATATTTACTCCAATACGAGTACTGTCCTTATCAAGTAACAAAGTATAAAAACCAGGATTTAGTCTTGGAATCTTGTATGTTATGCCATTCGCATTAGGCGTAAATTCAGGTATAACCTCAAATTCTTCGGCAGTTAATTTGGGAGGCATTTCTTTATTTTTTGAAGTGACTTGAACTAAGTCATCTGGATAGAGATAATTTGCAAACTTATTTGGCGTCGAAAACAAGGCTAACTTGTAAAGTAGTGGTAAGAAAATAGCGTTGGTTGGTAAATCAGTGTATTGCTCTGATAAATAAGTATTGAAAAAATAATGATCTCGATTAGCAAGTTTAATTAATAATGGATCACCATTCCTAAGGGTTATTATGGATTCAAAATCACCATTTAGCTTGTATAGGCTTCTTGATCTAGGCATTTCTACTAATTCTCCATTATTGACCAACAAACCTTTAAAAAGTGGATTTTCAAAAACAATTTCCAGTTCATAAAAACTTGTATCGGTGATAGTTGAGGTGTTGAATCCAATCGATTCGAAATAACTACTCTTTGCAAGCGGAGGAAAGATAATCATTGACTTATTAGAGATTTGAGTCCTTAATCCCGAAGGCATATTTTCCAAATTATTTAAAATAATGAGATCAGAGGAGTTAATAAACTCATAGTCAACAAGATTTGGATCCATTATACGAAGGTCAAACAGGTCTTTATTATCGAAAACTGACTGCAAATACACATTATTGCTTGCATCAATTAAGGAGATTATTGGCTTTTGCTGCACATGAATTACAAATCGGAACTCGTTATCAAAATAGACTTCATCACCTTCAATTTCTACCATGAAATCTCCACTCAACTCCCAAGATATGTCAAACACTACTTTGTCAAAATCATTGATATTTTGAACCACAGAAGCCAATTGCCTTTTTTTATGGAAAAGCCTGTAAATAATATCACCTTCTATTAGGGCGTTTGATCTTGAGGGAAACAAGGTTATTCTTCTCTTTGAAAAATCATCTACCTTATAATTAACTGTTAATGTATCAATAAAAACGTTTTTGTATTTATTCACATCTCCAACAAGATACAAATGATAATATCTAGATGTATCTTTCAAATAAAATGAAAGTTGATCTGGCGTAAATCCCTGAAAATCAGATATTAGATTAGGGTATTGATTAATTAGATCAAGATAAGTATGAATTGAGCTATTAATCATTAACAATTCATTATCAGTCTCTTCCTTTAAAGGAAGTACCTCATCAATCAATTCAAGTGGTTGTTGTCCATTATGCTTAATAGACATGCTTGGAGTATTATCGACTAGGTAGGCGTTGGGATGTATCTCATTTACTGAATGATCTTTTTCAAAAAAGAGTATAAATAGTATTATTGAAAAAAAAGCAAGAAATCTTGTTGACAAGATAAGTATATGCTTAAGACGAGACCTTGATTTCGACTCTATATTTACTTTCTTTACAAATTTAAGTGTGGAGAATAATTGAGCTTTTGCTCTCTTAAAAGAAAACAAATGGACGATAACAGGTATTAAAAGAAAAAGCTGAAATAACCAGTTAGGGCTCAATGCAAAAGTTTATTTCCGATACGGATGTTAGTTACACAAAGTTTTAGAAAATAAAAAAGCCCCAATAAGGGGCTTTAATAATAAACTGGCAACGACTTACTCTCCCACCTGTTACGGCAGTACCATCAGCGCTGGTGGGCTTAACTTCTCTGTTCGGAATGGGAAGAGGTGGACCCCACCGCAATAATCACCATAAAATCTGCCTATTCTATTATTTAAATAGGACTTGATATCTTGACATTAATTAGAAAGATTCACTTAGAAATTGCGAGTTTATCGTAGCTATACTTAACTTCCCCTTAAGTATACGCTCCTCAAGAAAGTTTACAGGTAATTAGTACTGCTCAGCTTTGACATTACTGCCTTTACACCTACAGCCTATCTACGTCCTAATCTAGAACATCCTTTAAAAGAAACCTCATCTTGTAGTGGGTTTCGCACTTAGATGCTTTCAGTGCTTATCCCTTCCCAACGTAGCTACCCAGCAGTGCTCCTGGCGGAACAACTGGTACACCAGCGGTTAGTCCAACCCGGTCCTCTCGTACTAAGGTCAGATCCACTCAAGCTTCTTACGCCCACAACAGATAGGGACCGAACTGTCTCACGACGTTCTGAACCCAGCTCGC
>CAYWOQ010000073.1:0-13875 GCA_964459925.1 uncultured Roseivirgaceae bacterium | reverse complement strand
TGCCCTCAAAACGCTCGCGCTTCTGGCCGAAGAGCAGCCGCTGCAACTGGGCAATGATCCGGTCTTTTTTTGAGAGTTTTTCCTGGAGCTGCTGCACCTGCAGCTGAGCCGTTTTTTCCACGTCAGTCAGCCGCTCGATCAGCTCGGATTTGGTGAGATTTTGCAGGGCAGAATTCATCCGTAAATATACTCAAAAACCCTCATAAAACCTACACTGAATGCGTTTTTTAATAGAAAAAAGAACTCTTTTTTACCGGTGATAGCGAGGGGTTTGCCGGCTGCTTTTCACCTGGATTCCCTCAACCATCAGCACCAGCTCCGGCCAGCGAATCACCGTCTGATCCCCGGCCGGCTGAGGCGGGATAAAGGTGCCGGCCTCCAGGCGTTTGTAGTACAGGACATATCCGCCCGCCTCCCAGTGCAGCAGCTTGAGCAGCGTGCGGCGACGGTTCAAAAACACAAACACCTCTCCGCTGGCCGGGTCCCGGCCCAGCTCGTTGCGCACCAGCCCGGACAGTCCGTTGAAACTCTTGCGCATGTCGCAGACACCTCGGTACAGGTGATAGCTGTGGGACGAACTCAGACTGAACATAATCAGTAAAGCCTGATCAGCGTGCTGATCAGGGCCACATCCCCGGCATGCGCCGACAAACGAACCCCATTGGGATAGTGAATCTCCATGCTGGTCTTCCACTCGCCGGTCCCCGAGACATCGACCGGAAGAAATCCCCGCCCGGAACCTGCGGCTTTATTTTTTCGGGTGACCCAGTAGGCGAAGGTAGAGACCTTCATGTGGTTCTCATCACAGAACTCTTTTCTGGTCTTTCCGCTTTCGCGCCAGGACTCTACCAGTGAAAACATTCTTTTTTCTTTTTTTGTCATAGCTTTTTTTTGCTTAAGCTATGCTGTATTCAGCTCCCGGAAAAGATGTAGTTGGTCGGGTGGATACGAATCTATGACAACATTACAGTTTTTTTCTCAGACTTTAACCTGTCAATTCGACTCGATGGGAGGTGTGAATCAGCCGATCTAAAATTTCATTGAGGAATGGAATTAAACGCATAAATTTCAACCAGTAATTGATTATCAATTACCGATATAAAGTGTGAATGTAACTATCATATGAAAATAAACAAAGCTCAGGTCAAAAGAGTCCCCTAAAAAGATGTTACTTTAAATCATTGACTTTTCAATTCCCAAATAGTTTTTTTTTGCATTTCCCACAATTCAACCGACAATAACCCCTCTGGAAACTCCACGTCTTTCATTCGTAAAGTATTGTCCTTTACAACATCTTTTTTAAGCTTTGCACCTGTAATTAAACCCATGGGAAGCAAATTTTCATCTCTGGCAGTCTTTGAATTTTCAATGGTTCCATAACAACAAAAGCCTCCAATACCGTCCAGTATTTCCCCTGCCTTAAGATCTTTTTTTGCTACAGAAACAACCTCACAAACGGGTGGACCAAGAGGTGTAATCGTTGCATCTCTAAATAAGACGGCTCTTGCAGCAGTGAGGGGAACTTCAAGATGAGGTAAATGATATGGCACATAAAAAGTATAATAAGGACCATCGCCCATTTTTAAATATTTCATATACCCTTTTAAAACCGGGTTATCATTATAAGTAATTACAAAAACACCAGGTCCGGGTTCAGCACCCAGTATGTAATCCACTATCCCACCTTTCTGAAGCTCATCCTTTGAAAAGAGGTTTACAGCATCATTAACATGAGCACATTTTGGACCATACATTCCACGCTTCGCTACTTTGAAACCGGTAGCATTAGCAACAACTGCCATTTCCATAGAAATTTTAGTTCCATCTGCAAACGAAGTAACCATTTTAGGTTTTTGTTTATGTTTTTCGGCAAATGCTTTTTGAGTTTCAGGTGTCCGATATGGATCCTGTAAACCTTTAATATTGCCTGCCAAAACTGGCTTATAGCCGATCGTCTCCACAAACCGGTATAGATTCATGATCACTCCGGGTTGGTCCCCGTCTGCGTTGGTTACAATCACTCCCTTTTCATCCGCAATTGTCTTCAAAAGCGGACCCAAAGTTGCATCGAGTTCGGCATTCATTAAAACGACATGTTTATCGTTCTCTATAGCGGCAAGCACAACCTTCGCCCCAAACTCAATTTCACCGGTTGCCTCTATGATTACATCAACAGATTTTGAATTACAAACCGCCATCGGGTTATCAGTAAATGCATAATTACCACGGTCAATAATTTTATCCAAACTCTTGTAATCATCAGCCTGTTCTTTATTATTAATACCAGCCTGCTCCAAAGCAAAGTTTGCTTTCGAAAGTGTTCTGTTATAAATGGCTGCTACTTTCATTCCGGGAACAGATTTCTCAATTGTCAACACAATTCCACGTCCCATAAAGCCGGCACCTATTAATCCAACTTTAATTGGATTTCCTTCATTCTCACGTTTTTTTAAAGCTGAATCAACAATAATCATCGAAAATAGATTTTTTTGTGTGGATAGTTATGCGGTTAAGGGAAACAGTAATCAAACTTATTCAACTACTCATATAAGTTCAGAAAATATGTTTAAATGGTATTTGAATCAATTTCATTATCCCAGAATCATTATACTATTTTTTGTATATCGTTACTTGTTTGAATAGACCGGAAGATATAATAATTCCATATCTGATAAAAAATGATCCTGTTACTATTAAAAACGACAATAATATTAAAATCATAGAAGTAAATGCTCCGTTTTTTACAAAACCGGATACAGAAATAAACCAAATAAAACCAACTGCCGGAATTAAATGAGCAATTAATACATTTAAAACCATAAATTTTTTTCCGCGCAGTCCTTTAGTTGAAATCTGGAAATCTGGATTGGAAAAAGTGTAGATATATATAAACCAAAATAGCAAGCTTGCTATTAATGAAAAAAGTGCCGTTACCAAATAGTAATAACTTGAAACTTCTAAAAAAGCAGATAAAATAATTAACACTGCACTTCCTGAAGCCAAACCGGAAACCACAAATAAAGGGACAATTGATTTCACATTCCAGGCGGGTATGCCTTTTGCTTTGTATAAAATCATGCCATGGCTTACAATCACAAATATAGCTAATATAATACCACTAACTCGAATTGCTGTATTGGCGTAAAACAGATCTATCGATACAACAAGTAAGAATAGATAGACTCCCATAACTTCGCGTGACATCCATGATTTTTTTACATTATACATAAGAAAGCGGCTTTTAATTGGATTCCCTGATTCCAGGGCAACAAACAAAAGTCCGGTAATTAGAATTACAGCTGATAGAAGTTTATATACCAAAACAAACAGTGACTCCTGGGAGGTAGCAAGTTCGACCATGCTGCCAATAATATAGATACCTGCACCAGTACTGCCGAGAGTAAAATTTAACACCGCGGGTATTCTCCAAACATTTTGGCGAGTTGGTTTTATTGATTTCATAAAAATTTACATCGGTTTGAATGAATAACCATCCGGAAGGATATAAAAAATTGAAGGTTCTGTTCCCATCTCTTCGTGCAGAGCTTCGCAATTTTCTTCTTCTAATAGTTTGTTTATTTCACAATCCGAATCATTTAAATCACCAAAGTAAAGGGCATTCGATGGGCAAGTATTAATGCATGACGGAGTTGCTTCTTTATCTCTACCTGGCACTAAACCCAGTTGTAATCCCTGGTCAATTTTGTCTGCACATAAATTACATTTTGTGCATATACCCATAATTGATTCATATGCCTGATAATCTGCTTTTGCATCAAATGACATAAAATTCACCGCCTTACCGTCAACTATTGTTCTGGCATCATATGGGCACGATACTACACAGTATCCGCAACCAACACATAAATCAGCATTAATATCAACAATTCCATCCGGTCTTTGATGTGTGGCTGTGGTTGGACATGCATCCAAACATGGAGGCTCACTGCATTGCATACAACTCATCGGCAAATATACAATTAAATCATCTGAATCAGTTTCAAATTCAAATACTTTTCTACGGCTTTTGTTGGGCACACTATTTGTCTGACTGCAAACAACTTCACATCCTTTGCAATTAATACATTTTCGTAAATCAATTACCATTCCCCATTTTTCCATCTTAAAGCCTCAGCTAATTTTTTTTAACCTTTGAAACGGATCGTTTTGAAATCTTTTTAATATGATCTGTAAGCCGTAATGTCAATGCAATTAATGTCAATGTTGGATTTGCATATCCACCGGTGGGAAATACAGAAGAACCAGCTATGTAAAGATTTTCAACTCCATGAACTTTACAATTCTCGTCAACCACACCTTTTTCAGGCCTTCGATGCATTCTTGTTGTTCCCATATGATGCCATCCTCCATGAATATCTCCGGGGATTTCATTCCCTTTCAGTTCAATATCTAAAACCCCATGATTATTTTTTCTCAGTTCTGCGTCAATAATTTCCTGATATCTGCGAATATTTCGAATATCAAACGGGTTTAACTTCCAATGGAGTTTAAGCTTTGGTTGATCATACATATCTCTAATAGTGTCAAGCTCAACCCTGCTATCCGGATCTGGTAATTGCTCTGACATAATATTCAACTTAAATCCATCATATTTGACATCATGATTTCTATCTAATTTTCTTTCATGCACAATTAGCTTATCCTTTACTATGTTTAATAATGTGTCAGATTCCTTGACTAATTTTTTAAATGCTTTTTTGGTATCGCCATCCAGCTTTAATCGAAATAAGTTCTTTCTAAGTTTATTAAAAGATTTTAAGCTTTTCTTTTTTTTCAGATTTGGCTCATAGTGAATTGACATTGCACAATTCATTAATTTTTCGCTTCTAAGAGTTTTTTCCGGAAGTACCCATTTTCCCATTATCGGTATTCTATGACGATGGTGAATCGAATAAAGTGCAAGCTTCTTATAAAGCGATGGATTTGACGGATAAAAAACTCCGCTCCATAGATGGGGATGTTCCATAAAATAACGCCCTACCAGATCATTCTGGTTACCTATCCCACTCTTCATTTGATCATTAGATAGCAGAAGTAGCCTCGGAGTTTCCAACCCGCCTACAGAAACCATAAAATAGTTTGCCTTAACAGTAAACTTTTGGCCATTTCTGTTAATGGCAATTACATTCTCTACCTGACTGACTGATTCTGTGAGATTTATTTTTAAGACGGTAGCATTCAAAAAAAACTTAAGATTGGATGACTGAGATATTTCTTCTTTATAATCCTTATAAAACACTTCTCTGTTAGCGAATTGAAATATTGCAGTCTCAACCGAGTTATCTTTAAAACGTAGCCTTGGAGTTTCACTTTTGTCTTCCCAATGATTTACATCGTAATTATGTGGGCCAATTTTACAAAACTGATTAGCTTTTTCATAGTATGGATCCAATTCTTTTTTAGTAATCGGCCACCCACTATTAGGTATCCAATCTCTCTCTTCAAAATCTATCCTGTCCATTTCCCTTAAGCGAACACCAATCTCTTCATCTTTATTTAAATCGATTGTCCAGGTTAAGCTTGTGCCACCAAATGCTCTGGTCCTGGTCGTTTCCAGGTCATAATATTCTAATCCTGAATTTCTACCTGTCGTAAGAGTCTGTGTCTTATTATCTGGATATTCTCCCCCGCTTTCTAAAATTATAACATCCTGATTTCCATTTAAAAAATCTTTTGCTGCTGCAATGCCAGCTACACCACCACCAATAATGCAAATATCTGCTTTAAATTCTCTTTTATTATCTATTGTGTTCGAATCTATAAACATATTTTTGCGTTATATTAAGTCTGATATCAATAAATATTTTTTTTTAAAAAAATTTTAATATTGTTTTTTTATATTTTTAAAAAATCAATTGGTTAATCTGATTCGAAATCCGGCCAATTACGGTCTTTATCCGATATAGTCAAATTTTCATATTCTTTCCATTGAATCTTAAAGACAGGATCGTTCCAGCGAATTCCTTTTTCAAATTCAGGAGCATAAAAAGCAGATACCATATAAAACAACTCTGTGTCATCAGATATGGTTTGGTAACCATGTGCACATCCTTCAGGTATGTAAAACAGTTTTCTGTTCCCTTCTGTTAAATCAACACCCATCCATTTTTTATACGTTGGTGAATCTGGCCTCAAATCAATAATGACATCATACAGAGCACCTTTTATACACCGGACTAATTTACCCTCTGCAAACTTACCTGATTGATAATGAAGGCCTCTTAATGTGTTTTTATTATAATTGTAAGCAATGTTTGCCTGAACAGGAATAAAAGAAATACCATGCTCTGAAAACTCATTGGCACAAAAATTTCGTGCAAAAAAACCGCGCTCATCTTCGTATTTTTCTATATCAATTAAAAAAGCACCTTCAATCTCTGTTTTATAGAATTTCATTTATCACAGACCTATTCCTTCATATCGTTTAAAACGCTCCTTAGCTAACATACGGCGCCCGTCCAAAAACAGAGGTGCCGGTTCCTGGCCATTAATGATATCCGGAAGCTTATCAAACTCTTCCCAACTGGTTAGTAAAATTATCGCATCTGCATTTTTAACTGTTTCAGACAGATCCGTGAAATAGGTTATTCTATCGGTCCCAAATAATTTTTCGGCTTCAATTTGGGCAACCGGGTCATAAGCCCTGATTTTTGAATCAGATCGAATCAAATGTTGCACAACCGGAATAGCCGGTGATTCTCGCATGTCATCCGTACCGGGTTTGAATGCCAGGCCAAGTACTGCAATTTGTACCCCATTCAAACTATCAAAATGTTTTTGAAGCAGTGAAAGAACCTTATCCGGTTGTTTTTCATTTGTTTTTATAACCGCATCCAGCAATCTCATGGAATTTCCGGTTTTCTTGCCATGAGCAATCAATGCCTTCACATCTTTTGGAAAACAGCTCCCGCCAAATCCGCAACCAGCGGCAAGGTAGGATAAGAATCCCGGCGCGATTCTCTCCCCATTTGGTTGGATAGGACTAAACCTTTTATCTTTATGAACACCTTTCATCACATCAACTACATCAACATCCCCCACAGATGCACATAGATTACCAATCTCATTCGAAAATGAGATCAAAGTAGCCAGCAATGAATTTGCCGTATATTTTATCATTTCGGCAGTCTTGTTATTGGCCTTTACCACATCTACTCCTTTAAATACCGAATAAACACGATCCATAACTTCATGTGTGCGTTGGTCAATCCCACCAATAACAATTCTGTCCGGATTCATAAAATCACTAACGGCTTCCCCTTCCCTCAGAAATTCCGGATTCATACCTACACCAAAATCATCACCTGCTTTTTTTCCGGACTCTTGTTCTAGCAGCGGCAAAACAACCTGGTCAGTTGTTCCGGGAACAACCGTACTCTTCACTACCACAACATGGTATCCATTTTTCTTCTTCAACGCACGGCCGAGATCTTTCGAAACCTGGTGTATGTAAGTCAAATCAATCACATCACCATCAAAAGGGGTTCCTACAGCTATAATGGATACATCCGACTCCTCCACGGCTTTTTGCAAATCAGATGATGCTTTGAAGCTCTTGTGAATATTATTTTTCAACAATTCGTCCAACCCTTTCTCATGGATAGGAGATTCTGCATTGTTGATCAACTCAACTTTTTTTCGATCAATATCAACACATATAACCTGATGGCCTTTTTCAGCCAGGCAAACACCTGAAACCAGGCCTACATAACCAGTACCTACTATAGATATATTCATTATGCCTCCACTGCTGTTTGATTTTCACTATACCAAATAAAATTTCTTGCTAAACCTTCTTCCAGTTGAATTTGAGGATTATAACCGACATCCGTTACAGCCTTTTTAATCACCGGACACCTTCTGTTCGGATTATCTGTCAGGTACTCTTGATCAGTACTTTTCTTTTTTACAACCTTACCATTGTAATCCGAATATTCTGAAGCTATATCTACAAGTTTATTCGCAAGGTCCATCATTGATATTTCCGGTTTAGAGGTGCCTATGTTATAAGACTCACCTTTTTTGCCATTAACGAGTACTTTAAAATAGCCACAAATTGCATCAGTAACATAGCAGAATGTTCTCGTAGGGCTACCATCGGAATGCATTATAATATCATTTCCATTCAAAATATCCCTCATAAAATCCGGGATCACTCTCTTGTCAGTTATTTTGAGCCCCGGTCCATAATTATTAAAAGGCCTCGCGATTTTTATGGGTAAATCAAATTCCTGTGCAAAAACCACAGAAAGAGTTTCTCCAAATCGCTTAGACTCATCATAACATGCCCTGGGACCGGTACATGAGACATTCCCCCGGTATGTTTCAGGTGTTGGAATATTGGATGGATCCGGATCTCCATATATCTCGCTCGTTGAATAAAAGAGGAATCCTTCAACAGGAGAAGCTGTGTGTTTTTGCTTATTTGCGTATTCCAATAGTATTCTCAACCCATTAATATTGGCGTCCATCGTTTCAAGCGGATATTTGCGATAGTACATAGGCGACGCAATGGAAGCGGCATGAATGATAAAATGAAATGACAAATCTTCTTTCGGTAACGGATTTGTAATATCATGTTTTACCAAATGTAACTCTTTATTTTCTTTTATCTCTTCAAGCCATTCCGGAACACCTCGTATAAAATTGTCATAAACAATTACCCGGATTTTATTCTCACTATTTGCAATTTCATTCCAATGAAGAAGTGATTGTACAAGATAATAACCCAGAAAACCGGCTCCACCGGTGATGAGAATATTTTTTCCCTCAAACTGTTCCATTTCTTGTTTACAATTTCGGCAAATATAATCGAGATCTTGCCTGACAATTTCTGCAGCTCCCATTTTCATAATATTATCTATCTCCATTAATCCTTCCATAATTTCCAGGGGGCAGATTTAGACTGCCATAATTCTTCAATCACATTCTTGTCTCTCAATGTATCCATTGGCTGCCAAAAGCTATGATGTTTAAATGCGGCAAGTTTTCCTGCATTCGCGAGCTTTTCAAGTGGATCCCGCTCCCAAACTGTCTCATCTCCTTCAATGTAATCCATTACCTCTGGTTCTAATACAAAGAATCCACCATTCACCCAGGCGCCATCACCCTCTGGTTTTTCCTTAAATGATCCAATTTTTGTATCATCATATCCCATTTTGAAAGTACCAAATCTTCCAGGAGGCTGGACTGCGGTTAAGGTTGCAGAAACCCCCTGTTTTTGATGAAACTGAATTAGTTTATTTATATCAACATTACTCACGCCATCACCGTAAGTCAGACAAAAGGTCTCTTCACCGATATGTTCTCGAACCCGCTTTATTCTACCGCCTGTCATTGTATGAAGTCCTGTGTCCACAAGAGTAACTCTCCATGGTTCAACACCATTTTCGTGAACTTCCATATTATTTTTTTTCAAATCGAATGTGACGTCTGACTGATGTAAAAAATAATTTGAGAAATATTCTTTGATCATATGTCCTTTATACCCACAACAGATAATAAAATCATTAAGTCCAAAATGCGAATAAATTTTCATGATATGCCATAAAATTGGCTTTTCACCAATTTCAACCATTGGTTTTGGTCTTATTGAGCTCTCTTCACTAATTCTGGTTCCGAATCCTCCTGCTAATATTACAACTTTCATAGTTTTAGTCTGTGATCCCGCTATTTGTTTTTTTGTATAGTTACTGTGTTTTACTTTTACTAAACTTATTACAAATATTATTTTTTCCCAGTTAATTCTTTATAATACGGTTCCATTCTTTCATTCATATTATTCCAAATTAAATAATAGACATTCCTTTAATTCATCAATTGTACCTATATCAAAATATGTCTGATCCGGAAACAGAACTGAACTCACTTTAAATTTTTTCTTAATAGCTTCATTAATTATATCTCCAACAAAAAGCTCTTTATGATTAAAATTGGCTGATTCAGCTTTACGAATATATTCATACATGAATTTAGTATAGGCTGGTTTCCAGGCAGCTATCAGCCAGGTAAACTTTAGATATGTACTCTTTGGCTTAATGATTATGTTTTTAACATTACTTGAATTGCTCAAATCTATCATATCTACTTTATCTGGATTACTCGCTTTAAATAATCCTAAAACAATATCTGAATCAGTTTCGATTAATTTCCTAACTATAGAACGAAAATATGCTATGCTATTTATGTAGATATCAGGAAATCCAAACAGCACTATTTTTCCACGAATAAATGGATACCCTTTCATAATAGTTTGAGGCGTCCCCGAGGTTGGTTTGGTAACTATATAAGCAATATTCGTGTTAAACTCTTCTCCGGTTTTATAATAATGCGGTATATCCCATTTATTTTCTCTGATAACCATGTAAATATTCTTCACTCCTGCATTAACCATCGCATGAATAAGATTTGCTGATACCACTTCAACTTTTTGTTCTGAACCATTCCTTATTTTAGTGAAACCAATTGGGAAAAGTTCTTTGCTAAAAGGTAATGGAGAGATGCGTGTTCCATAACCAGCCGCGGGAATTAACCCGACAAATTCATCTTGATTCATACCGTGAAATTACAATCTTATTTCTGTTTTACTGGTGTCTTATCAATGATAAAATATCGGTTATAAACACATAAAGTTTCTTTTCTGACAAGGCGGTATATTGAAAAATGGAAACAACTCTGAGATAAAACGTTACGGGTTTATAGTGACATAACACTAATCTGTTTCGTACCAACTGCTCAAATCAGTATTCATGTATTTTTCCAATTCTTTAAGATCCAATTTTGTCATATTGATAATCATAGTCTTATACTTATTTCTTAACTTTGGTTTTTCAAAAAATAACCTGTCGGAATTATCAATTATCCTTTTCCAAATAGATGGAAATAAAAATCTTATTGTTCTGAAAAAAAAGGATGGATTGTCGTATTTATAGAGCTTCTTATTTCCTTTAAGTGAAGCATTAGAATGTATATTTCCCACTTCTTGAAATTCAGATTGGTCTATTGACAAAAAACGTGAAATAGCTTTCAGAGTATTTTCACGTTCGTTGATCAAATCATCAAATTTAATAATCAGGATATTTTTTTTTCCAAATTTATTAACAAAAGGTGATATTTGAGTATAATATCGTGCTATATTTAAACTCAAGTGATTTTCCACAACAAACTCTTCCAGTGGCAAGTTTGTATACCCTTTTTCATATGAATGCATATAACCAGATATAAAACGGTCAACAGGATTTCTAATAATATATATAAACTTCATATCAGGATTATATTCATATATGTCATCCCAGATCTGTAAATTTCGATGAGGATAAAATGTATAGGTAGTAGATGCTTCAAAATAAAGAGCATCTTTCTTTTTTTGATCAAATAATGCGTGATAATTATCTATATTTTTCTTCCAGTCTTCAGTCTCACTGAAATAATGCGGTTCTTTATTATCACAACAAACAAGAGCAGAGTGATTTTTTAGAATTTCAGTTAGTGTGGTAGTTCCGCATTTCTGGGCACCAATTATCATAAAATTAACAAGCATATAGAAAAATTATACTCATTTTAATTACTGTTTTCATCGCTTTTATAAAATTTCTCTTTAATGTTCCAGAGCCATTTCTCTAAATTGAGAACTTTTTTCTATTAACTCATTATAACTACCTTGTTGGATAATTTTACCTTGATCCATTAAAAATAGTTTTTCACAATTCATAACCGTGGTTAGACGATGAGCAATCATAATAATCGTTTTTTCCCCCATCAGCGATTCAATTGCCTCTGATACCTGCTTTTCCGTAACATTGTCCAAAGCAGCTGTTGCTTCGTCCATAAACAAAACTTCCGGATTGTGATATAATGCACGTGCAATGCCAACGCGTTGCCTTTGCCCTCCGGATAGACGTGTGCCCCACTCACCCACTTTTGTATTGATACCTTCTGGCAGTGTTGCAACCAGTTTTGAAAGTTGAGCGGACTCTATTGCCTTCCATACATTTTCATCATCAATTTCGTTGTCAGGTAGTCCGAATGCAACGTTTCTTCGTAAGGTATCGTCAGCCAGATAAATGGATTGTGGTATGTATCCAATATTGCGCTGCCACCCTGATATATTCTCATGAACATCTGTACCATCGACCAAAATTTTTCCTTTTTGGGGAGGGATCAAACCTAACATCAAATCGATAATTGTCGTTTTTCCGGCTCCAGACTCACCGACAAACCCAACTGCTGCACCTTTTGGTATTTTAAATGAAATTCCGTTAATAGCTAATTCATCACTCTCAGGATAACTGTAAAATAGATCTTTCACTTCAATTGCTTCTCTGAATTCAATTTTGCTTTTTTTGCGGTCAAGAGTCACTTTTCGTTCATTCTCTTCAAGAAGTTTCAAATCGTTATAGACTGGATCTAAGGATGCAAGATTATAAAGAAGTTGAGTATACATAGATCCAATATTTTGTATTGTTGGCATCAATCTTACAGTTGCCACTGCAAATAGTGTTAAAGTTGGTATAATCAAACCCATTGGTCTGCCTTGCCAAACCAAAAGCACTGAAATAAGCGTCATTCCAAAAATAGCAGTTAAATCTACAACCGGTTTCGGTATTTGTTGTATAAATCTGGTTTTAATATTTAAAACAGTCATCTTCCAATCTTCCCGGTTGAACTGGTCGATAAATTCTTTTTCCCGATTTAAAACCCTAGCCTCTTTAACTCCCCCAAATCCCTCAAAAACGAACTTCATTTTTTTTCCTCGATGCTGAAGCATTTCCTCACCATATTCCTTCATTTTTTTTTGAGTAAAAAGGATAAAAGTTCCGGAACCAAAGCCTGACAGAAGAAGCACGATCAACGTTACAAATGGCTCCCATACCAGTAGAAAAAAAAGAATAGAAACTGCCATGATACCATCTTTACCAATTTTCAATATACTTTGCAGAATATTATTTGTAATTACATTCAATTCTCCGGTTAAATTTCGTACCAATTCCGCAGAATTATTTTTTAAATGGAAAATATAAGGAGCCCTCATGTAGGCACTCATCAATCTTTTACTGATTAAATGTTTTCTCCTAAAGAGAAAACGCGAATCTATATAAGCAAAGAAAACTGAATAAGCCCCTTTTAAGCTAAACATAATAACCAATGCCGCAGAACCCCATAGCAGCAAATCTATTGAAGTTGTAATGTTAAGATAAGATATAAAAGGCTTGGCAATTTCAAGTTCTAAAATTTTTTCCGGAACTGCTACGACAGCTACAAAGGCAGGAATCAAGCCAATGCCTCCCAATTCAAGAAATGCTGCAAAAACCATCATCAAAAAAAGAATTGGTATTTTAAACCTGTCGGATTTCGGCAATAAATATAAAAGTTTTTTAAAAATTTCAGTCATAATCTTTTTTGAATTTCAATGATGATCATATAACCCTTTGCTTAAGCTATAATTATATGCAGTAAAATTCGATTTATTTTTACTAATTTTTAATTTACGGCAGTTTCAGTGAACTCTTAGTTGTCTTTTACTCTTACTGAGGTAATATTTATAGACGCTTCCTATACCATCTCTGAAAAATGTTTCTGGTTTATAGTCCAACAGCTCTTGGGCTTTTGAAATATCAGCCAGAGAATGCTTCACATCCCCCGGCCGTTCCGGTCCGTATAGAGGCTGTATTTCTTTGCCACTGATTTCTTGCAATATTCGGGTCATTTCATTTAACGTGGCCTGTTCACCGCATGCGATATTATAGATTTCATTTAATGAATCTTTTTGATCTGTAAAAAGAGCCAGCTCATTCGCCTGTACCGCATTCGCCACATAGGTAAAATCCCTGCTGGTCTCTCCGTCTCCGTTAATGG
>CAYWOQ010000072.1:0-14223 GCA_964459925.1 uncultured Roseivirgaceae bacterium | reverse complement strand
ATGAAATCGCGGTGATTCATACCCATTATTTTATTTGTTGACAGGATGATGCCTGGTTTTTACATCACTCCAACAGCTATTGCACCAAGAATGATTAACTTAATTATCGTCTTGAGTAAGAATAGTCTGAGTAGCTTTTTACCAATTGGTTTTCTTCTTAACATAGGATCATTAGACTCAAAGATTATTGGAAGGTTTAATTGCATAATTCTAATCTATAATTTTATACCTCATATCGAAGGTTTTAATAGTCTGATTGCCAAATGCGTGATTTAAAGCAAGTTTTTTTACTTTCCAATTCATACATATTAGGATAAGATATCAGTAATTTGATTAAAGGTATACGCATTGATAATCATGCATGAGTTAAAACTAGCTGAAGCGGCGAATTTAGGGTCTCAAGCTGACAGATAAAGACTGATCTTATTTTTCAAGCCCATGCAACATCTTCAACTAATAAATCATTCCCGAAACAATCTATGAAATGACTCTTCGGACGAGATTAATAGCTCCTACTTTTTGTCATAAAAATCATCATACAGCCTGATTAAGATCATCTAAAAACATGATTTTAAAGGTGACCTATCTCGTAAATTTAGGGTAGGCCAAACTCGTAAAGAAATGCGCTACAACAATCCCAAAATCCTCCTAATTTTCCCACTAATCTTTTGTTTATCAACTAGTTGCTCTAATAGTGACGAAGTTCCTTCACCTAAAGAAAATTTAGTTGCATCCTGTGAAGGGTGTCATACCGATTATGCTCATTTACAGGCAGTGTTCACACCTGATACCACAGAACCCGTAGGAGGTTGTGGAGGTGACGCTCCACATTATGAACCTTTTGATAGGTTCTCTGACAATATCAGGATTGGTTACGGTTAGGGTATCCATAGAGGCAAATCAGTTTTTAAATCATAAATGTAGGTAAACTTTAGCGAGTCTTGGAGAGCTTCAGTTGCCCTGCTTGGTAGCTAGTCTTTCTGATTAACCCTTCTTGATGAAATTCTTCCTCCCAGAAAGCCCAGTGCAAGTAAAAACAACAACCCTATAAGAGCGTACCAAAAGTGTTTTTTGGGAAGTCCTATTATTAGATTCAAGTCCTGATAAGCCCAAGGCATAACTAAGTCCCCAATTTCCGTCTTTTTTTGTCCAAACCTCGCTGCCCAACCAAAGCGTATGATCGTCTTCTTGTACATTATAGGCCAACAGTGCTTTTGTTAAATCCAGAACCATAAACTGAGCATCGGATATCTTGGCGTTAAATTTTGTTTCACCTTCCCAACGGGCAAATGTCTTATTTATCTCCGCTTCTCCGGAATAGCGATTGATCTGACCAGCATAAATACCGTCATTGTGGAATAACGCTCCGTAAGCGAGTGGGTGACCATTATAATAATTGATTAAAGCTGGTTCTAGCCTACTAAATATTTGATCAAAAATCAATTGCTTAGGAGGAAGGAGCTCACGATCCGGTTTTTGACCTTGAATAGCTAAAGGTAAAAGCATCGTTAACAACAGAAATATTCGGAAAAGAGAAATCATAAAAAACATGAATGTTTAGCTATTAAAGATAGCGTCAATCATTTACTTGAATACTAGTTGAAGTAAGTCATAATAATTGTGCCATCAAGCTGTTTTCTAAGGGGCTTAACTGTCTTAAATAATTCAAATGTTATAAACGACCCCATAAGAATGAATTTTTATTCCTAGTTATTTCTTACGTATTTAGTCATGCAATCAAGGATTTGAATTTGAATTTCTATTTCCGGTAAACGATGAAACACCTTAAAAATTTATGGAATGCATATAAACTTTTAGGTGTATCCAACGATCAGAGCGTAGATGCTAAGCGTCGCATCATCATGACGAATATGATGAGCTTATCATTGGCTCTTGTTGTTGTATTATTGAGTATCGTACTTTTCAATCTACAACTCCCTAATCTACTTTTCCTGGGATCCCTACTCTCGCTTGCTATCTATCTCTCAGTTCCCTTATTCAATTACAATAAGCGTCACACAGTAGCTGCAATCCTATTTTCTTTAAGCATTCCCATCTTAGTTTTTACTACACAAATCATTCATAAAATGTTGATGCCGGTTGAGCAAATAAACCAATCGGATTATTACAGAAGCAACTTATGGTTGATTTGCTCGGTTGCTTTTCCATTTATTTCTGTGGATCCCAGAAAGAAAGGATTATTAATCGGTCTATCGCTCATTCCAGTTACAATGATTTTTGGTCTAAACTTAATCTTTGGACTTTTTGAAAAAGATTTTATCCATTTAGGGTATGACATTGAAATATTAAGGAGACAGAATATTGTTTCACTGATGGTGGCCATCGTACTAATCATGATATTCTTCTTTTTAGACGAAATCAATATAAAATTACGTAATGAGCTACGAGTCAAAGCGGACGAGTTAGAAAAACTATCTATTGTAGCTCAGGAAACCACCAATGCGGTAGCCATTTTTGATGATAAAGGAAATTTTGAATGGGTAAACCAAGGATTTGTTAAGATATACGAACAGACCATGGATAACCTCATTGTTACCGAAGGTTCCAACCTTTTCGAAACAATCCCTAACTCTTATTCGGCAGATGGTGTACAAAAAGATGAGGAGGCTGAAGAGGTAAAATTAATCTTATCAGCAATCAAAGACAGTATTGCCCTTAAAAAACCCGTACACTATGAATACAATACGATCACAAAATCCGGCCGACAAATCATCGTCCAAACCACCCTTACACCTATTATGGACAAAGAGGGTAACATCAAAAAATTGATCGGAATAGATTCAGACATAAGTGCCTTGAAAAAGGCTGAAAAGAAAATTAGAAAGCAAAAAGAGGAAATTCAATCTCAAGCAGAGCAACTCAAAGAGTTTAATGAACATTTAGAAGAGCTCGTCAGTAAACGAACACAAAAGATACAGGAACAAAACAAGAAGCTATTAAAATACGCTTTTTCCAACTCACACGAAGTGAGGGCTCCACTGGCGAAAATTCTTGGTTTAACAGAATTACTTGACGCTAATGCAGATCTATCTTCAGATGAGCGAGCTAAGCTTCTAACGAATATTCGTACATCAGCGCTTGAATTGGATGAAGTGATTAGAAATGTGGGTGAGATTATTGCTGATGATCTTCCCTCGGATGAAAATGGGCCATGAGGTTATTCCTATAGAAAAATAACCTTGTTTCTTCCACTTTAAAATGATCATTATATTTATGTCATCAACGCCATGCAATAGCTACAATGAAAAAGAAAACGCTTTTTCTCATTGTGATCTTTCTCGCCTTTTGTTCCGCTGCACAAACCACTAAACGAGAGGCGCAAGCTATTCGTATTTCATTGATGGGTGATGCTTATTTGAAAGATGGCGCGTTCGATAAAGCGATCTACTATTACCAGGTGGCATTAGACGCTTATCCCAGCTATGTTAAAACGCAATATCAATTAGCCCAGTCCTACCGATTGGCCAATCAGCCAGATAGTGCTGTCTATCACTATGAATCCATCATTTCCAATGAACAAGATGTTCGATATCCAATGTCACGATATCACCTTGCGATGATTCAAATGGAACGAAATGAATATCAATCTGCCAGAGAAAATCTTACGGCTTTTAGAGAGGTACTAATTCAACAGAAATTGAACAGTGTCAAGCGATTTAAAGATTTTTTTGAGCAGGCCGAAACCGAAATTCATAAACTCTCAAAATAAACCATTCATACGTTTAGCAACAACCTGAGCCTGGCTCACAAATCATATCTTTTAAATCAGCCAGTCTCACTTTTGGTTTTTCCGATTGACTCCCTGGTTTTTCCGCGTATACCGTGATACTGAAAATACCCGTTTCACCGTTTTGAAACTCCGTAATTTGTTCCTCCGAAAGATACTTTGATAATATATCGTTAGGAATGGTGATGGTTTTTTCTTTTTGAAGGGTCATGTGGTCAAACCCTGCCTTCTGAATGTATTGTAGGTAGTCATCCTTTTGGATTGCACCGGCAACACATCCGGCGTACATTTCTGCATCTTCTCTTAATGCGGCAGGTAGAACGCCCACTAAAACAATATCTGATATACTAAAATGACCACCCGGTTTTAACACACGGAAGATCTCTGAAATCACTTTTTCTTTATTTGGTACCAGGTTAAGCACACAATTCGAAACAATAACATCTGCCACGTTATCATTAACAGGCATATCATCAATATCTCCTTCACGAAACTCCACATTGTTATATCCTAACTTCTCGGCGTTTGCTCGCGCTTTGTTTACCATAGCAGGTGTAAAATCAATTCCAATAACTTTTCCCTCTGCTCCTGTTTCATGTCTTGCTACAAAACAATCATTTCCTGCACCTGAACCAAGATCTATAACAGTATCCCCTTTTTGTATTTTGGCGTACTGAGTAGGTAATCCACAACCTAAACCCAAATCGGCATCCTCAAGATAGCCATCCGTCCCAGTGTAATCGTCCATCATGATGTTATAAACCTTATTCGAAGGAGTTGTAGCTCCACAACAAGAGGCCGCATTATCAACCTTACCCTGTTCAGCAATTCGTGCATATCGTGCTCTCACATCCTCTTTTAGTTCTTGTTCTTTGTTCATGACATTAAAGTTTTCGTTATATCGCAATATTACGATATAAAACGCATTTAGTTCGCATTTTTAAAGAGTATTTTATAGATCACTGGTACAAAAATCAGTAACACGATCGTTGCGAAGAGCAAACCAAATATCATCGTAATCGCCATTGGAGACCATAATTCTCCTCCACCGGTCCATAGTGGCACCATACCACATGAAGTGGTCAAAGTAGTTAATAGTATGGGACTAAATCGATCGTTAGCTGCTTTTTTGATGCTGTCTATCAAGCTTTTACCTCGATCTAATTCAGATCCAACTTTATCTACCAGTACAATGGCATCATTGATAATGATTCCGGCCAATGAAATAATCCCTAGAAATGCCGTGAAACTAAAGAAGGAGCTAGTCCCTAATAATCCGGCAGTAACCCCAACAATCGCTAAGGGGATGGTCATCAAAATGATAGTAGCTTTTCGAAAAGAATTGAACTGAATGACCAACAGGAGAATGATAATGAAAAATGACAGAGGTAGATTCAAAGCGATGGCTCCCATCGCATCGTTACTACCTTCAGCATCTCCACCAAACTCGTAGGCATAGCCATTTTTCCAACCTTTCGACTCTTCTTCCATAAAAGGTCTTAAGGTTTCCATGATCTCACTGGCAAGGTACCCTTCTTTCACCCCGGATTGGATCGAAACGCTTCGCTTTAGGTTTCTTCGTAAAATCTTGGAGTATTGCCAGGGCACTTCGATTTCAGCCACCTGTGCCAGTGGATTGCTGGAACCAGTCACTTGAGAAAATACCGTCAGATTTTCAATATCCTGGTAGCTAATTTCTTCACTATAGGCCTCACGCATCACGATAGGAATGTTTTTATCTTCTTCCCTGTAATCTCCCACATCATAGCCAGAGAGTGAGGTCAATAACGAGAGCGCCACATCCTGGTTCGTCAGTCCAGACTGAGCCAATCGATTATCGTCAATATCCACATACACCTTTTTCGTCCTTGCTCCCCAATCATCCGTCACATTAATGGTACCCTGCGTTTCAAACAACTTGGTTTTAATACGGTCAGCCATTTTAAATAACTCATCCGGATCTCTTCCTGACAACCTGATTTCGATAGGTGCTTCTGCCCCGCCGGCACCCACCAGTCGGTCAATCTTAATGTCTGCATCAAAGATGTTTTGGTCCGTAAACTTCCTGAGCGCACTGATCACAATGTCATTCGCGACATCCGAAGTGGTTTTAATCAACATGTGGGCATAAGAAGAATTAGGCTCCCCCGGAAAGTAACCAAGATCATATGATTCCGGTCCCTTCCCGATGTAAGAAGACCAATCCATGATGCCTTCCTCTTGATCACCTGAGGCCATCAGACTGTCTTTGATAAAACTTTCAATCAGGGCGACATTCTGATCTGTAATCTCTATTTGGGTCCCTAGTGGGAAAGAAAGGTCCACAATCACGAGGTTTCGATCACTCGGTGGCATGAAGATGCTAGGCACTTTCGTAAAACCGAACATAGAAACTACAAACAATATCACAATGATGGACAAAGTAAGTGCAGGTCTTGCCAAACTCTTATCCAGAAAAGTGTTGTATCCACCCCTGAGCCGATCAAAGATGGTGGTGTGCTCCACATCTTGCTTTACCTTCAAAAGGTTCGTGCCTACCAGTGGAATGATCGTGAAAGCAAAAAACCAGGAAGAAAGCAGTGCCATGCTGATCACCAGGAAAATATTCCCCATGATTTCACCCATCGTACCTTGTGCCAGGTAGAAGGACAGAAAAGCGGCACTCGTGGTTAAGGAAGAGATCAACAAAGGCACCATGAATTCCTTTGCTGAATTTACTCCTGCCTCAAATTTAGATTGGCCTTCCTGTAGCTTCTCAAGCAAGGATTCGACCATCACAATGCCATTGTCCACTAAGAGCCCCAGTGCCATGATAAGGGATGCGAGGGTTACCTGATTTAACCCGACATCAAAGAGTCCCATCAGCCAGAACGTAAGCACCATTGTTCCGGGAACCATGCTCGCGATGATCACCCCGGCACGCCAGCCGAGTACCAGTAATATCACGATAAGCACGATCACAATACTCTGGATCAGGTTGCCTACAAACACGTCGATCTTACTGTCCACATAAATGTCTTGGGAAGCCGTACGAGAGGCCTCAATCCCTAAGGGCAGCTGGTATTTATTGTAATCTTCAATGAGTTGATCTGTGGCTTTACCCAGATCGATGATATTGGCCCCTTCCTTCAGCGAAATGTGTAAGCTGAGTGCAGGATTCCCATTGATCCGTACGATCTCTTTTTTCGGAGAAATGTAACCTCTGCTTACTGTTGTGATGTCTCCCAAGGGAATGGTCTCCCCTTCCATGCCTACCGGTATTAAGAGATTCCTGATCGCTTCTACCGATTCAAAATTTCCGGAAGCTTCTAAAATCACACGTTCTTCACCCAGATTCACCTCACCGGAAGGGATGATGATATTACTGCCTGAAATAATGCTTTGCAATTGATTGGAGCTAAGTCCGATTGATGCAAGTTTGGCTTCATCGTATTCCACATAGATTTTCTCATCCACCACACCTCCTATGATCACTTTGGCCGCATCATCCAGCGCGATGAGATCATCTCTAAGGTCATCGGCGTATTCCTTTAGCTCTTCATACTCGAACCCATCTCCTTCCAACCCTACAGAGACTCCAAATACCACTCCAATATCTTCGTCGTTCAGGTAAGGCCCTATGAGACCATCCGGTAAATCATGTTTTATGTTATCAATCTTTCTTCGTGACAAGTCCCAAATGGACTGCAGCTTACTTTCCGGCACATCATCCTGTAAGGTCATGCCGATCTGCGAAACACTCGTTCTACTCTGACTACTTAAGGTTTTTACTTCAGGTATTTCCTGAAGCGCCTTTTCGATCTTTTGTGTAACCAGCGACTCTACCCGCTCAGGACTTGCTCCTGGAAACTGAGTGACGATGGTAGCGGTACGAATAACGAACGGCGGCATACTATCTCGCGATAGATTACCATACTCTATCAACCCGAGGATTGCCACCACAGCAAGCGCCAGGACAGTAACTCGGTTATACTTTAATGCTATTCCGGTCAGGTTCATACGACTACTTTTCTAACAGTTTCACTTTTCTTCCCTCATATAAGTAGCTGAGACCAGCTACGGCAACAATATCCCCTTCCTTCACTCCCGATTTGATCTCATAACCACCAGTAGTGATCTCGCCTACTTCTACTGCTGTTTTCATTGCTGTGTAGGCTTCTCCATCCGGTATAAGCTTGAACACATAGTTACCGTCCACGCCGCTGGCTACTGCCTTGAGAGGAGCAACTAAGATGAGTTTTTGATCGGCAGAACCAAACTGAAAGGTAACCTCTACAGGCATATCTGGTCTCAAGCTTTTATTTCCCTGACTTTCAATAGCTACAGTAACCGGATAAGTCACACCGGTTGAGGAAGAGGAATAGGCTACTTCCGCTACCGAGCCTTTAAACGTCTGGTTGATGGATTGAATGGATACCTTCACCGGATCGCCGTTTTGAATGTCGTTGATGTACTTTTCAGGCACGCCTATCTGAGCTTCTATGTCGTTGTTGGATTCACTGCTCATGACGATGATGGTGCTTCCGGAGCGTATCACTTCGTTGATTTCACTTCTCACTTCGGAGATTACTCCATTCATGGGTGCAATGATCTCCGTGTAATCAATTTGTGACTGTTGAAGATCCAATCGTTTCAGGGAAATCTTATAAGAGGACTCTGCATTCGAGTAGGTAGATTTCGCGCGCTCATAGTCACTTAATGAGGCATTGTCCGTTTCATAGAGCTGCTTGGTTCGCTGAAAGTCAGAGGCAGCCGCATCATATTGCACCTTGGCATTTTGGACATCCACCTGTGCCTGGTCGTATGCAAGTTTTGCATCTTTTTGATCCAGCTGCGCCAGTAAGGCACCTTTTCTTACACGCTGACCTACTTTTGCATTGAGCTTAACAAGCAAACCACCTGTTCTGAAGCTCAGATTCGTCAACGATGAGGATTGTGTTACTCCGGAGTAGCTTCGCTCCACTACCCCGCCAGCCTGTTCGATTTTTGCATATTTAACAGCTTTAAGTTCCTCCTGTTCCTGATTCTCTTTGCTACCTCCACAATGCTGGAACAACAGGGCGGATAAGAAAAATACCAGATATAAATTCCTTTTCATTTGATTGGATTTAGTGGTTGGAAACGTATTCTAAAAATCTATTTTGGAAATCAGCCAACTCCTGTTCCGTTTGAAACATGCTAAAGAAGCCGACCGCATATTCGATCTGGAGGTTAGCCGAAATGAAATCATAAATCGCTACGGCAGCAGCAAGCTGAGCGCTGAGCGCTGCTTGTTGGGCATCAATCACTTGGGTAATGTTCACCTTTCCCGCTTTGTAATTACTCTGGACCAACTTAAAATTCTGAACCGAACTTTCTGCAGATTGTCGACTGTACGTAAGGTTGGTCGTAGTACTCAACAAACTGATGGTGCTTGATCGGATGCTTAACTCCAAACCTTGATCCAGGCTGGTGTTCGAGTAACTTAATTGATCCAGTTGAACTTGTGATTTTTGCTTATTTATCCTTCGGCTAAACCCTGTGAAAATAGGATATGAAAGGTTCACCCCGGCAGACCAGGAGTTGTCCAACAAACCTGTACCAAAAGTCGGCATAGTGGGGTCTGATGGAGGGTTCTCAGAACCTTCTCCTCCTCTCGCTAATACTTCAGTCGTCTGCGCTTGTAAGGCTATGGTTGGCACATAAATCAAACGTTTATTGAGTTCAAGCTGTCTTTCTGATGCTTTAATGTTTTCTAATAATTGCAGCTTGTTAGGGTTATTAGCAACGCTCTCAGCCACCAGAAATTCAGAGGCTACTTTCAGGCTCTTAGGAGTCGTAACAAGTACATTGAGGGGTCCATTTTTATAAGACATGTAAAGCTCATCTTCCAGACCAATATCATTCACATCAAAATCGTCTTCCAACACATTCGCTAAAAGGTTATTGAGCTGAAGTTTTAAGGCAAGAACTCCAGCCTGCGCCTCAATAACTGATTGCGTGGCGTTGGCCAGTTCACTTTCCCAACGATAAAGGTCGGAGGTATTGGATGAACCAATATCTACCCTAACTTTCGCGAGCTCAATGTTAGTTCTCGTCTTTTTAAGATTTTCACGCTGGATTGCCAGATTCGTTTTTGCTGCAAGCACGTCGAGGTAGGCATTATATGTGTCCAGGAGCACATTCAGTACATCTACTTGTGTTTGATATTCCTGCGCCGTTTTAAGATACTGGCTTATTTTGATGGCTGCAAGCGCCTCTTCTGAGTAGATCACTTGTTGAATAGAAAGGTCAAGATTTAATGACTTTTCCGGCGAGTTGATCGCAGCATTTGCACGTTCTTCGTTGATTCGTGAGCCTGTTAAACCACTGGAAAGCTGTGGCAAGATATTCGCTCTACTCGCCCTGATATCCAAATCAGCCAGGTCAATGTTCTGGTAGCTGATCTTGATATTTAAGTTCTCTTCTAAGGAACGATTCGCAATTTCTGAAAAGGAATAGGTTTTGCCCTCTGTGATTTTCTCCCCTATCAAATTGGCTGTTAACAGCACTTCAAAAGGGACTGAAAAATCCATTTTTTGAGCCGTTTCAATATTAAGATAGAAGCTCTCACTAATAATGAACTCCACTGGTATTTCGGCTGCATTTCTTCCGGATAAAATATCATCTGCCATAATCCCAATTCTTCGTATGATCTGTTTAGGACCATTATCTCCAGAAGATGATCCTAGAATACCCGCTTCAACATGTTGCTTCGAGGTAGAAAATGAAGGAATCTTTTGTTCAATTAAGTAGTCGCTGATCTCAGAAATGTAAGCGGGATCTCGACCGATCATAGGCGATAGGTAGACAGCCTCAGTATCCGCTAAACGGGTTTTAGTTTCATCAAGTATCCCGGCTACCGCTATTTCAACTTCAATGTTCAACTCATTTTGAATGGAATCAATAAGTACCTTTCGATTGGATTCAGTAAGGGATTTGTCCTGTGCCTGATCAATAAGCAACGTTATTCGTTGGAATCCTGCAAGCTTTTGAAAGCTCTCGATCTCTTTTACAATGTCTCTGGAAGTGAGTAAATAAGAAAAGTTGCTCTTGCCTGATTTCCCAAGATTAAAGGGTATCTCCTGAAGAGAAGGATCAATCACGCCAAGGCCGATGACTGGTTTTGGTAGATTAGCTAGCTTGGCTAACGAACTGGTAGATAGCCCTCCGATCGAAATTACCAGATTGGCATTCATTTTTTGATACGCATCCTGAGCCGCTGACTCAGAAGAGACATCAAATAGTTGAATCTCTCCTGAGGACTGGACTTTTAAGTTGACACCTGTTGTCTTGTCAATTTCTTTGATAAGCTCATCAATGATGAACTTGGACTGGGCATTCTCTTCCAGATCGGTGATAATTCCAACTCTTGTCTGTCCGAGAAGGACTAACGATGAAGCAACTAAGAAAATGGTTAGTAGTGTTTTTTGCATATCTAGTAGTTAAAAAATCAGGCCCAGGGTTCCCTACGCCTGATATGAAAGCAATTCTAATTACTCGACTCTGGTCATCGGCACGGTCTTGGATCTACGTCCTGCCGTAACCACCATTTCCATTGCATCACCACCTGTAGATTTTAAAGTAGCGTCGACCAATCGATCTCTTTTGGCAGCATAGAATTTTCCTTTCCACTCATCACCCTCCCTTTTAAAGTCTTGTAGGACCACTTTGCCAATGGCTTTTTCAACATCTGATTTGACGACCGTACCATTATATATGTCACCTTCTTTTTTGATTTCAACTTCTGCGTTGTTTTCAGCCATTTTCCATACACCAGAAATATCATTCTGGTCCTGATCTAAGGTAATAAAAAGAAGCACGAAAGAGATTAATAGCATTTTCATAGTTATCTAGTTTAATTGTTTTTTAGTTGTGGTTTTATCGAAAGGCGGAAGGAAACAAAGGGGCCATTCTCCAAACTAAAGTCCACATCATCCGCTCCAATTAGTTCGAACTCATACGTACGATTGACAGTAATCCCTCCATAAACTGTAAAGACCAAAGGTCCCTTAATTCGATATTGTAATTCTGGTCCAATTCTCAATCTCGAAAAGTTGGCTACATCGACTTGATCTCCGTTGAAGGACTCCTCATCGAAATTGTATTGACTACCATTCACCGAAAGTTTCAGCCCATAAGAAAAAGTATTTTGGTAATTCCATATAGATTGAATCAGGAAGGGTAAGTTCACATCCAGTTTCATTTTTTCTCCTTTATGTAAAAGACCTACTGAGGGCATCACCAAAGGGGAGCCAAACCGAGTAGTACTCAAAACACCGAGCGTATACGAAAATCGTTCGCTTACTTCCTTTCGGTACAAAAGCGCACCCTGCATTAAAAAGTTATCACTTGTAATCCCTCTGGAATCGGTTGTGGTAGAGGCTGCCGGAAGGGCTACCAGTACTAATTGTTTATTATCAGACAAACTATAAGCTCCAAAAATATTGGCTGCTAGAAAGAATAGATTGGCGTCAGATGGTCGATCATCTCCATCAGGTGTAACAAGCCTATACGTTCCGCCGAGCAACAGGTTGAACCGTTCTTTTTTAACCGCAGGAATCAAAGCGGTCACTACATATTCTGTAAAACTCGCTTCCAGTGAATCTACAGTCGTGACTTTTGCACTTGGATAGCGAGCGTACTCAACACCAAAAAGTTCAATATCCTGGCTGAAAGAAGTCCCTAATGATAGACTGAATATGAGTGGTAGTAGTCTTTTATTCACAATTTTTGGCTTTTTATGATACTAGCCTTCCAGTGATATCATCTTCTTGTATCCAATTGGTTTGCAAAAAGATTGAAGCTTTTGAATTGGCAAAATGAAAATATATCTGAATGGACATTTTTAAAAACTTAAGCTTCCAATTATTAGGTTCAAGTAATGTGGATCCGTTTGATCACCATTGCCACATCAAGCTGTATTCATTTAATTGTGTGATCTGAACAGAATCTCATTCTCTTCTATCTACAACAAATGTCTATTCAATTGCATTTAGAGTCAATTGACATAAGACAAGAAATAAATCAATACTTATTAAGATTTTATTATGAGAATACTATCTATTCTTCTGCAACAAGCGATAGCAAATGGTCAAACGTGAGCTCAATGATCACGATCTTTTGGTCGAAATTCTCTTTCTGATCCTGCTCAAGGATGTTGGTGTGATTCCTAAAATATTGGCAATGTATTTATCTGGGGCCCGATTGATGATGTTGGGATTTTCTTTCGTGTATTTTAGATAGCGTTCTTCCGGAGTTAGAAAAACAAAAGACTCTACTCGTTGAAAAGCCTGCTTCACCAACCTCTTGCCCATAAACATTCTACTAAATTCTCCGAATTCTGGATTTTTGGACGCTTCATTGTAGGTTTCGAAATCTATGACATAGACCGTGGTCCTTTCTAACGCTTCATAGGTAAGCTTTGAGGGTTCATTAAGAAAAATGGAGTGAACATTGCCCGACATATGATATTCAGGAAATAACTGAAATGTTATTGGTTCTTCGTTTATACCCCTGGCCTCTCGATAACTTCTAATCAACCCTTTTTTAATGAAGAATAGGTCCTTCTGCATTGAACCGGTTGCAATCAATACTTCACCCTTTTCATAGGTCTTGATTTGAACCTTTCGTAGTAACCCAAGCAAAATTTTTATTCTCATACATTGGTATATCTAAATGATCCATTCAAGCCATTCACGATATGAATACTGCTCAAATCAAATCTTACCTTAAGATAAGAAAGTCATAATGATGTTGAGTAATTTGCTTCTTTTCATTCAATTTATGCGATCAAAATGAACAACATTTCAAAGATGAAAACCATACCTTTTGTTCTACTGATTTCTGTTTGCACAATCGGCTCAGCACAAAAAGTATCCAGCATATATGATAGTGATTATGATTTTTCCGGGCCAAGATCCTATGACTGGTCCCAGTCCACTAAAGCGAAAATGAGGAAATTCGTCAATGTTCCATATGCTTCAAAGGAGATCATCAGGTATTTTAAAGAATACGGATATGAATTGAAAGAAGGGAATTCGGAACTTATCGTAGAACTTGATATTGATCGATCAAAAAGCATGAGTATTCAAAAAAGTAACAAAGTGACTCGCACAGGTGTCAGAACTCGACAAAATCCATCAGGGGTAGTTACAGTGACCAAGCCCACCGCTGTTCAGGAGTATACGGGAACATTTACGCTTAAACTGATCAATCCTAAAACCAAAGAGGCTGTATGGTTGGCAACAGCAAAAGATGATCTAGAGGGATATGACGATGTAGAAAAAAGACAAAAACGGACGAAGAAGATCATCAAGAAAATGTTTAAAAAATTTCCTGGTAAATAGGTTTTTATACCAATCGCCATAAGAGGTTTTAAAGCAAAAAGCCTAATCTTTTAGTGATTAGGCTTCTTTTTTAACCTCGATTATGCATTAGGATTTAATAATTAGTCC
>CAYWOQ010000071.1:0-14573 GCA_964459925.1 uncultured Roseivirgaceae bacterium | reverse complement strand
ACTCAATTTGACTTATCTTTCTTATAAATACCAAATGTTTAGGACACTATTGGTTCCATGCGAAAGATCAGTAATGAATAAAAATCTTAGTTGTGCTTTAGTTACATTGTTATTGGTTACTGGTTGTATAAGTTTTGAAGATAGTAATCAAGAAGGCTGGAAGAAATTTAATTTGAGTCATCCGACTAATGATCTCAAATGGAATTTTGAACGGAATATTATTCCATTAGATGATAGTAAAGAGATAGCGAGTTTCGTTTATCCATCTAAGTTAGAGATGATGCAAAGCATAGGAAATGAACTTGTTGGAATATCTAAGCCGGAATGGCAGATAATAAAAATTACGGATGACTTTTTAGGCATTCATAAATATGGAATTGGTGGAGAAGGTGCTATTGAGGAGAATATTAATTTTTATGCGTACGATATTAATGATTATGGGTATTCGGTAGCTGATAATGAAAAGGGTTGGATAAAATTATACTCTTGGAGTGGGGATTCTATGGTGTCCTATTATCCTTTAAACTACCATATATCAACCTTTATAATGATTGATGATACCACAATGTTTTCACTTCTAGAGAATGAGACTGGTTCTATGGAATTTAATATCAGAGATATAAAAAATGACATAGAGCTTTCCAGGATACGTTTGAAATCAATAAGTGGTTTAGAAATGGAAGGAGATTTTGAATATTTGGTGTTTGATGGTTGGTTTGTGAAAGACGAAAATTTTATTGTTGTATATTTCGTGTCAGGAGGACAATTGTGGTTATTTGACAAACGTGGAAAATTTAAAAAAAAGATAATCACAATCGATAAGACTCCATTTCCTGAAGGGGTAAGAATACCTCAATCAAATGGAGGTACGATTTACGGTACTAAACCCGAGGAAATATTTTTTCTTGATGCAGCTGTTAAAAATGGAATTATTTATTTGCTGAATACAATCGGTGTTCAAGAAGTTCGATATGTAGATACTTACTCAGCAATCAACGGACAATACATCAATTCTTTTGAATTGAAAGCGTTAAAAGACAGTCAACTGCCGATAGATATAGCGATAACTGAAGATTGCCTGAACGTATTGTATGAAGAGATGACTATCAAGAGATTTAAGATCACACCTGATCCTTCAATGGAATAGAGCTGATCAGTACTAGATAAAATTCTTTCTTTCTTGTACGTTTCGCTAAGGCCAGACGAAGGTTTGTTTATGAGGCAAGGAACAGTATTTAGGATGTTGTACGGAGCGTTGTTTTGAAACATTATTCATCCTTTCAAAATTTTTACGGCTGTTGTTTTTACAGGTATTCCCAGAAATTTGTGCTGTTCACAGTGAAGGTATTTTTAGGATGGTATTTTTCGGTAAATGATCTTGTGAAGCGGACTTTTTTATGGGGACTAAATTTTATTTCATAAGCTGAAATTTCGTTTTCCAGGATCTCCAAAAAATCAATTTCGGCCTGTCGGGTGTTGCGCCAATAGTGGGTTTTTCCATAGAACCCCTCGTAGTTCAGCTTTTTAATTCTTTCGCTAATAAAGAAATTTTCAAACAGCATACCTGCATCCTGTCTACTTTGCAGCGGGCCAAATTGTCCGATCACTGCATTTCTGATGCCATTGTCGTAAAAGAAAATTTTGGGTTTTGAAGTGATTTCATTTCGTTGATTGGTCGCATAAGGGTGTAGCCTGAAAACCACAAATACCTTTTCCAGCAGATCAATATAATTCACAACCGTCAACCTGTCAACACCCAAAATTTTTGATAGTTCATTGTAAGAAACTTCGCTTCCCAACTGAAGGGCCAGGGCATTTAAAAGTTTCATCAGGATATCAGGTTTTTTAATGCTGGTAAGTTCCAGGATGTCTTTGTAAAGATAGCTGCCCGCAAGCTGCAATAATATTTTCTGCTTTTTGCGTTGGGTGACCACTTCGGGGTACATGCCGTAAATCAAGAACTCTTCCAGGCGCTCATACGCCTTGGCAAACGTGTAATGGCTTTTTATTTCTTCCCAACAGAGCGGATATAATTGATGTTCCCACTTCCTTCCGGTTAGCGGTTCGTTTATTTTATTGCCCAGGTCCAAAGCGGACGAACCGGTTAGGATAAATTGTTTATTCAGTTTGGCGTCAACCAGTATTTTAGTCGTTAGGCCGATGTTTTCTATCCGCTGAGCTTCATCTATGACCACAATTTCGTAATCAGCTACCAGGTTCAGTAAAAAATTAAACGATGCTTCTGCCAGTTGCAAACGGGTTTGCGGATGGTCTCCATTGAGCAATAGCGCTTTTTTGCCTTTAATTAAGTGTTCTATTAAGGTGGTCTTACCGACCTGCCTCGGCCCTGTTAGAACTAGTGCTTTTTTTTTGTCCCAATCTTCAAGAATGTTTGGTGTAACCTTTCTTTCGATCATGCTATAAATGTATAATATTGTAGTATATAATCATATATTATTACAATATTTTAAGTATCAAATCATAAAATATTACTTAAATAAGAGGAAAACCATTGAGTATTTATTCCATCATTAAAAGATATAGTAGCGCGGCGTAGACACCTCGCCAAAGGTTCATGATGTTTGAAGTCTGATCAGATGGCCTTTTTGAACCCCTTTCCCCGTTTTTTACTGTGATAGATTGCAGGATGCCCGGCCACTCAAAAACGAGGGTAGCCCTCTTTTCGTTGCGTACCTTTCCTAAGGCCTTGACCGGGTAGGCCAGCCGCTCCATCCGGCTGGTATAGGAGGCCACTGCGATGGTGTCTGTGTCATTTTGCACAGCACCGGCTTGGGCGGGGGCTTTTTCCGGAGGGCAACAGGAAAGCAGGGCTACCCCCAGGGCCAATGAGGAAATCAGCTTCGTATGCATTTCAGGATTGCTGGTCAAAGAGCAGTAAAATCCGGGAATACTCCGAAGGCTTCAGGTACCTTCCGGTGGGCAGGGATATACCTTCTCTTTACAGCCATTGGTAGAGCGTGCTGCGGCTGATGCCAAGCTTTTCAGCTATTTGTGTGCGTGTCATCAAACATCCATTTTCCATAGTGAGTAGGGACAGTGGTGGGTAAACATTCTTAATGAAAATAAACTAAACCAATTTCACGAATAATTCCAAAAAAATAGAGATAACTGTATAATTAAAGTTAATTGTATGAATTTGTACGACCCATTTGCTAAAAAACGGGGGGAGGTTTAGGTTAGAGGAAATTATTTTTTTAAACTAAAATTTATTGCGTAATGAAAAAGAAGGAATCAAGATTGAAAAATCTCATCTCTGCTAGCTTAGGATCTTTAATGTTCCTTAGCCTTTTTATGATACCCAATGAGGGTAAGTCATATATATACCCCCTGGATCTGGTGTAACTTGCTACTCCACTTACTCTGGTACATGGATTGGGGGCACTTTCATTTGGCATTGTAGACCGAATCAAAATTGTGATGAAAAGAGGGCGAGTGATTATTATGATAGTAGTACTTGTCCATAATTGAAAGAGTTTAGAATACTTAATGATTTAATAGGCGGGTATCTCGCCTATTTTTAAATCTTTCTTTTCCTATGGATAATATTAATTTCAAATTCAAGATCAATTTTTTCTTTGTTTTAGTCCAATTTTTCGTTTTCTATAGCTGTTCAAAAAAGGAAAGACAAGAGCAAAAACTAGAGGATTTATCGGGTGAGTTTGAGTCCATAGGTCAGATCTCTCAAGGATGTGTGAGCGATTTGGCCATTCTTGGAGATTATTTATTTGTTGTTGAAAACTGTGAAGAATCATTATTCCATGTTTATTCATCTAAAACTTTCGAAAAACTAACGGAGTTTGGTAGATTAGGTGCCGGACCTAACGAATTTACTTACCCACGATCAACAAATCAGTATTTGTATGAAATTGACTCGCTTTATATGTGGATTCAGGATGTAAGCTATTTGTATAAAATAAACCTAACTAAATCTATAATAAACAATGAGGTTTCAATAGTTAAAAAGCTAGAACATACCTTCAACTTAGTGAGAGAAATCAATATGCTTTCCGATTCAAGTTTAATAGGAAACTCCAATGAGATAGACGCCCCCTATTTTGTGTATTATCCAGATAATGGTTCTGCTTATTATAGTCCACCACTTTTTGAAGTATCAAATTCCGCAAACTTGCCATTGTCTAAAAAGAGTATCTTGTTTAATAATATTATTCGGGTTAAGCCAGATAGGAGCCGCTTTGTTCTTGCCATGGACCTTTTCAAGAGGATTGACATTTTTGATAGTAAGCTTAACCATCTTTATGTTATAGACTACAATATGCCATATCAAGACATAAGCAATACCGATAGAAGAATGAATGATCATACGATCAGGTACTATGTGGATCTTGACTTATCTGATAGATATATATATGCATTAAATTGGCAAATGACGTTCAGATATTATCTTGATCAGCATAATGTTGCAACTTCATTAGAGGTTTATAATTGGGGGGGCGAATTGGTTAAAACTTATAATTTTGGTGAAAGAATTGTTGCTATAGCTGTGGACGAAAATAATAATCAAGTTATTGGCCTAAATGATACCGTCGAGAAAGATCAATTTAGAACGTTTAAGATGAGTCATTTAAAATAGGCTATGAGATTACTTTGTCTTGCTGGATTGCTGATTGGTTCACAATCAATTTTTTCTCAGTTTATAGTTGGCACCATTAAAGAAGCAGAAACTAACAGCCTAATCCCCTATGTGAATGTTTGGTATCGTGGAACGCCCATAGGAACGTTCTCAAACGAGTTAGGAGAATTTCAGCTACCTGTTAGCGACAGAACAATTATTTCATTTAGTTCTGTGGGATATGAATGCTTGGAATTCCACTGGGTAAGGCATCTTTAATCAGTTGTTCTACATCCATGGCGATTTTATTTCCTGCAACCTGTAGTCCATTTGTCTCTTCTTGTACACGTTCCACCAGAAATTCGTTGATGCTGGTATCTGCCTTTGCCGTACGCGTTTCAAGGTCAGCAGTTGTATAGGTTATTCGGTAACAGGGCTGATCAAATAAGACTGGGCATTTGAAAGCTTCTTCATAACTTGTGAGGTCTTCTGGACTTTTATGTTTAAATGAAACTTCAATAGGGGAGATGTTGGTCTCCGTCATGGCCTGAAGCACTACCACAGTTGCTGATAAGGTCGCTTCATTGGAGAGTTCCAAGCCTCTTCTGTGGGGTTTTCGGTGTAGATACACATGAGAAATTTTTTTACTTTTCTCTACCTTAAAAACATAGGTGTTAGAGAGAAGCTTAAAGTACCGCTCGCTACGAGCAAAAATCTCTCCTGCCCAGGAGCAGGTCCTCCAGGAAAGTCCCAATACTCCATAATCTTCAATCTTCATTTGCTGGCCTACCCGAACGGAAAAGCCAGGACCAAGGTATTGATCCACCCGTTCATGGAGCTCAAAGAAGTGCTCTGATAGAACGGCTTGGATGGAATCGATATCAGTTATTGAGGTGGGGAGACCTGAAAAATCATTTTGAATCATCCCTTCATCCAAGGCATGATTAACCACTTTCTTGTACAGGTGCATCGAGATGTAGCTCATGAAAACAAGTTATTGCATGAGGAACCTTTAGAATAGAGGATGATTGTGCTTATGACATTCTTAATATTATGTTTCATATAATTTCAATAACTACATTTCCCCTTTTACGACCAGTCACCACATGCTGATGTGCAGCAACCGTTTCTTCCAGCTTATATGTTTTATCTATATGTGGTCTAAGTTGACCTTGCTCTGCTAACTCTTTTAATTTCAATAGATGACCATTGCTTTCTTTAGTCATCATATTCACAGAAACAAATACTCCATTCTTTTGGAGAATTTTATTTGCTTCTTTTTTGCTCGTTTTTCCTACAGCGTCAAAAATGATATCAAATTCATCATCCTGATTGGTGTAATCCTCCTTTCTATAATCAATGACCTTATCCGCTCCTAAGTCTTTCACTAATTCAATATTTGCTGTACTGCTGACTCCTGTTACAGTGGCTCCGAAATATTTAGCAAGCTGAATAGCATACGTACCAACACTGCCTGATGCACCATAAATCAGTACCTTGTTACCAGCACTGATTTTTGCTTTTTCTAGCAGGAAAAGTGCCGTCATGCCCCCTACAGGAATCGTCGCTGATTGATTGAAATCCAGGTTAGAAGGTTTTAAACTAACCACTCCGTGTTTCCATTCTTCAGGTATACAAATGTATTCTGCCTAGGATCCGGTATTTAGCATGGTAGTCGTACCAAAAACTTCATCTCCAACTTTAAATTTTGAAACATGACTTCCTACTTCTTGAATAGTTCCGGCAAGTTCATGACCCAATATGGTCTTCTTGGGCTTGAATAAACCAAAAATGAGTCGTGCAGGTAGCCAGAACAAAGGAGGAAAACCAGATCCTCTGAGTCTTGCATCACCGGAGGTTACGGTTGCTGCATGTATTTTAATTAAGATTTCATTATCCTTTGGGGTTGGTTGTTCAATTTCAACAAGCTTTAAAACTTCAGGAGGTCCATATTTAGTGTACTGGATAGCTTTCATGAGTGTAGGGTTAGTTAGATCAAGACTAAATTAGAAAATGATGCATTGTTGTCACTAGATGCTAAAATATTCTTATACAAAGAAGATATCTTAGCGACATCAAAATTGTAAATATAAATCCCGCTTAACCTAATGAGTATAATCCATCAAAAATCAGCAGATAACATTCGAGCCTTGGCTGTTGCTATGGTAGAAAAAGCAAAATCAGGACATCCAGGAGGACCGATGGGTGGTGCTGATTTTATGCATATTCTTTATTCAGAATTTATGCGATTCGATCCAGATAATATGGGATGGCATATCCGCGATCGCTTTTTCATGGATGCAGGACACTTGTCAGCACTGATGTATGCCCAGTATTCTTTATTGGGATTGTATTCCATGGATGATATTTCCAATTTCAGGCAATGGGGATCTGTTACGCCTGGTCACCCGGAGGTAGACGTATTAAGAGGAATTGAAAACACCTCTGGGCCTCTTGGTCAAGGACATGTGATGGGTGTTGGTGCTGCTATCGCTGCGAAATTCCTTGCCGCAAAGTTTGGAGACTGGATGGATCAAAAGATCATCGGATTTATTTCTGATGGAGGAATACAGGAAGAAATTTCACAGGGAGCAGGAAGAATTGCTGGTCACCTTGGCTTGAATAATTTCATTATGTTCTTTGATAGCAATGATATTCAACTCTCCTCGTCAACCGATGAAGTAACCTCAGAAGATACGGCGATGAAATACCAGGCATGGGGTTGGAATGTAATGACGATAGACGGGCATAATGTTGATGAGATTCGAACCGCATTGAAGACAGCATATGCAGAAACAGAAAAACCTACCCTGATTATTGGAAAAACGATCATTGGAAAAGGTTGTGTTGATGCGGATGGAAATCCGTATCAAGGAGAGACTGAATTACATGGTAAGCCAATTGGTGATACAGGGGCGGATTATGAAAAAACCATAGTGCATTTAGGAGCAGATGTGGAGCATCCTTTTAAGATTTATCCTGAGGTTGCCGAGTACTATGAAGAGATTTTGACAAAGAAAAAAGAAGAAGCAAAAACCCGGCAAAATGTAGAAACAGATTGGCGATCATCCTATCCGGAGCTGGCTAAGAATTTGGACCAGTTTTTATCTGGTAACCTTCCAGAGGGCCTTGATTTTAGCCAGATAGAACAGAATCCTGATGTAGCTACACGATCAGCCGGCTCCACTGTGCTTTCTTATTTGGCTGAAAGAGTTGAGAACTTGATCGTGTCTTCAGCCGATCTTTCTAACAGTGATAAAACAGACGGGTTTTTGAAGAAGCGTAGCATCATCAAAAAAGGAGACTTTACAGGCGGGTTCTTGCAATCGGGAGTTGCAGAGTTAACCATGGCCGCTATCGCAAATGGGATTGCACTTCATGGGGGAGTCATCCCTGTGGTAGGAACCTTTTTTGTCTTCTCGGATTATATGAAACCGGCTATACGTTTAGCTGCTTTACAGGAATTGCAAGTCATCTACGTTTGGACGCATGATGCATTCAGGGTAGGAGAGGATGGTCCTACCCATCAACCAATTGAGCAGGAAGCTCAACTTCGGCTTTTGGAAAGCTTGCAAAATCATAGCCATAGGAACAGCTTATTAGCTCTTCGTCCCGCTGATGCGAATGAAACAACGGTGGCATGGAAACTGGCATTGCAAAATAAGAATACGCCAACAGGATTGATTTTGTCCCGACAGAATATTCAAAATCTTGAAAACTCTAGTTACAAAATGGCTTTAGGTGTTGAAAAAGGAGGGTATCTGGTTAAGTCCACAGAAGACCCTGATGTCATCTTGGTTGCGAATGGTTCGGAAGTTTCGACTTTATCAGAAGGTGCTAAACTTTTGGAGGAAGATGGTTTGAAAGTTAATGTTGCCTCGATTCCTTCAGAGGGTTTATTCAGAAATCAAACAGAAGAATATCAGGAAAAGGTAATTCCTTCCAACAAACCCATTTTTGGGATGACTGCTGGGTTACCTGTTAATTTAAAAAGTTTAGTAGGACCACATGGACACGTTTATGGAGTCAATTATTTCGGTTACTCTGCACCAGCTAAAGTACTTGATGAGAAGTTTGGGTTTACAGGTGAGAATGTGAAAAAACAGGTATTGGCATTTCTAAATAAATAATTACCATCTTAGAAGAATCATACTAGTATGAGTAAAATTTTAGTAACTGGTGGGACCGGCTACATTGGTTCACACACAGTAGTTGAGTTATACAATGCAGGTCATGAGGCGATCATTTTAGATAATCTTTCAAATAGTGACATTTCTATGTTGGGAAGGTTGAAAGAAATAATCGGTGTGGAACCAAAATTCTATCAGAAAGATCTGAGAGACTCAGATAGCCTAAAGGTCGTTTTTGATGAGAACGAGATTGATGCAGTGGTTCATTTTGCCGCTTCCAAAGCAGTTGGCGAATCTGTAGAAAAGCCACTCTTGTATTACAAGAATAACCTACTTAGTACAGTCAATCTTTTAGAGTTAATGCTTGAACATAGCGTCAAGCCGTTCATATTTTCTTCCTCATGCACTGTTTACGGAGAACCGGATGAATTACCTGTTACGGAGAACAGCCCTGTAAAACCAGCTAATTCACCTTATGGAAATACGAAGCAGATCTGTGAAGAAATAATTCGTGAGACGGTTCAGGTTAACACGGACTTACAAGCGATATCTTTAAGGTATTTTAATCCTATAGGCGCACATGAATCCGCCAAGATTGGTGAATTTCCATCAGGGATTCCAAATAACCTCATGCCTTATTTACTCAAAGTAGTTGCAGGCGAACTGGAAGAACTTTCAGTCTTTGGTGATGATTACAACACACCTGATGGCAGTTGTATTCGAGATTATATTCATGTAGTGGATGTAGCCAGAGCACATGTTGTAGCCTTGGATCGTTTACTCCAAGAGAAACAAAAATCGAGGTATGAGGTGTTTAATTTAGGTACCGGAACCGGATATTCTGTTTTAGACTTGATCAAGACGTTTGAAAAATCTACCGGACTACTTGTGAAGTATAGGATAGTAGATAGGAGACCAGGAGACGTGGTAAAGATCTACGCTGATACCTCTTATGCAAATCAGGAACTTGGATGGAAAACAGAACTAGACCTTGAAGATATGATGAAATCAGCATGGGACTGGCAGCAAGAGTTGGTTAAATAATTCTTAATGAGTAAGATTACGGAATCAATAAAAATTGCTTGGGAAATCATTCCCAGGCTATTATCTCAGCAATGACGTCAACAGAATTGGTTCCAACCATTACCTCAAAGTCTCCAGGTTCAAAAATCTTCTCACCTTTGTTGTTGTAAAAGGATAAGTCATCCTTTGTCAGATTGAAATTAACAGTAACTGTTTGTCCTTTTTCTATTGCTATTTTTTCAAAACCTTTCAGTTCTTTAACCGGCCTGGTGATAGAAGCTGTTATGTCTCGTATGTACAGTTGAACAACCTCAGTGCCATCCCTGCTTCCAGTATTCATGACTTCCACTGAAACAGAGATGCCGTCATCAGCTTTGGAAACGTTAAGGTTATTGTATTCAAATGTGGTATAACTCAAACCAAAACCGAAAGGAAGCAAGGCGTCATTAGGGCTGTCAGAATAATGCGACCAAAAAACCATACCGGCATCAAAATCATTAGTTACAGGTCTTCCAGTGCTTTTTTTGTTGTAGTAAAGGGGTTCCTGACCTGTATAGTATGGAAAAGAGACGGGTAATTTTCCGGAAGGGTTGTGATCGCCATAAAGAACATCTGCTATGGCATTGCCTGCTTCTGATCCACCATACCAAGCTTCCAAAACTGCAGGTGCAGCATCCATTAATTCCGGTATAGCTACTGGTCTTCCATTCATGAGTATAACTACTACATTACTATTCACTTTAAGAAGCTCAATTAGTAAATCCTCCTGGTTGCCTTTTAGTTTAATATTTGTCTGACTTCTTCCTTCACCCGATTGGAAACAATCTTCACCCATCGCTATAACCACCACATCAGATGATGCAGCAATTCTTTTCGCTTCTGCAAAACCAGCTTCCGTGGGTTCAGCAAAATTGAGTTCATAAATAAATATTCGATCTCCTTCTGTAAGTGTATAACCTTGAGCAAACGAAACCCTAGCTTTTGCTGCGTTTTGAATTCCTTCCAGGACAGATACCGCGCTGTTTGGATTGGCCTTAGCTCTCCATGATCCCAGTGGAATGTCTTTACTTCCGGCAAGTTGTCCAATAACAGCTACAGATTGTTCCCTATTAAGTGGGAGTAGGCCACTTTCATTCTTTAATAGTACCATGCTCTTTCGGGCTGCATCCCTGGCAATCTCGAGGTTTTCTTCAGTCAAAATGTTTGATTGCTCTGCGGCTACATCACAGTACTTATACGGGTTATCAAATAAACCAAGATCAAATTTCACCTTTAGGATTCTTCTTACTGCATCATCCAAATTGGACTGGCTCACAATTCCTTCTTCAACCAATTGCTTAAGATTTCTTTCATAGGATCTGGAGTCCATTTCCATATCACTTCCGGCGTTTAATGCATCTGCTGCTGCTTGCTTCAAATCTTTGGAATAGCCATGTGTAACAAGCTCAACGGTTGAGTTATAGTCAGAGACGACAAATCCATCAAACCCCCAATCACCCTTAAGTAGGTCTCGCTGTAAATAAGCATCAGCCGTTACGGGTACTCCATTCAAATCATTGAAGCCATTCATAATGCTAGCTACTCCGGCATCAATAGCAGCCTGAAAAGGAGGTAGTGCAATATTATGTAGTGTGTTCATGGAAATATCTGTGGTGTTGTACTCTCTTCCAGCTTCTGCAAAACCATAGGCTGCGAAATGCTTGGCACAAGCAGCAATTGAATACCTATCACTTAAATTATCTCCTTGAAAACCTTTCACCCAACCTCTGGCCATGACAGAAGTGAGATAGGGATCTTCTCCACCGCCTTCCATAATACGTCCCCACCTGGCATCCCGACTCACATCTATCATGGGTGCAAAGGCCCAACTGAGTCCGGATGATGCAGCTTCTTTCGCTGCTAATCGATTACTTGCTATGGCAACATCCTCATCCCAACTACTTGCCTGAGCCAAAGGTATTGGAACCATGGTTTTGTATCCGTGTACAACATCATATCCGAAAAGCATTGGAATACCTAGTCTGCTCTCATTGACTGCCATCTCTTGAGCTTCCCTAACAGCATCAACGGTCAAAACATTAAGCATGGCACCTACCTTACCTTTTTTAATATTTTCTGCTTTTTCTTGTGCATTGTCATCCTTAGGAACAGGACCTGTGAAATCCCAGGTTCCGTTGTAGAGGTTTGTCTGTCCGATTTTTTCCTCCAGTGTCATTAAAGCTAAAAGACTGTCAATTTTAATGTCTACTGCAGACTCTTGAGAAGATTCATTTGAAGTTTGCTTTGAACAACTCAGGAACAAAAAGAAAATGAGGATATAATAACTGTAATGCTTCATGTAAGAATGTTTTTAATTGACTTATTCAAGAAGGGTTATTTAGTAGTCTTTCTGACCAAAATATCTTCTAGTTCTTCAAGGGATTTATTTTTTGTTTCCGGGACAATACGCCAGACGAAAATTAAACCAATGGCAGCAAATAATCCATAAATCAAGAAAGTCATGCTGCTTCCCAGATTGGCAAGCTCCCATGGGAACACGAGTTGTACTAAAAAGCTAATGCCAGAATTAATAAAGCCAGCAAAAGAAATGGCGATACCTCTTACTCTGAGTGGGAATAGTTCAGAGAACATCACCCACATGACTGGACCAAGAGAAATCGCGAAAGAGGCAACAAATCCAATAATTCCAATCAGAATAAGTGTAGGGTTCATGTTAATGGCTGCCGCAACAAGCTCCGATTCAAAACTATTTGCTTGCTCAATACCAATAGCCGATTGCAAAGCGTTTTTGAATGAAACATCAGAGTCGTAAGTGATTCCTGTGATTTGCTGTAATCCTGCTTTATCAATCTCTTGAGATAGTGAACTGACTTGATCTTCAGGAATTGTGTAGGTAGCCGTATTAAACCCATAAGACAATAAAAGCATTGAAAAAGTAATCCCAATCAAACCGAATATCAGTAATGGTTTTCGGCCCAGCTTATCAATAACGAGCATGGCTACTATCGTGAAAACCAAGTTAGTCAACCCCACTAGAATGGCTTGAACGAAAGAAGCATCTGTACCGATTCCAGATTGTTCAAATATCATTGGCGCATAGAAGAATACAGAATTTATCCCTGTTATTTGCTGAAGTATAGCCAATACAACTCCTATTGTTAGCACCAATCTCAATGAAGGGCTAAAAACTTCTGAAAGTGAGACTTGTTTTTTGTCTTTATCAGCAGCCAGACTTTTTCGCACCTCTTGAATTTGAGCCTTTGCTTCAGACTCCCCAACAACTTTTTCGAGGGTTTTAATGGCATATGTGTCGTTTCCTTTCATCACTTGCCACCTGGGACTTTTAGGTACAAAGTATAACCCTACGAAATATAAAACTGCCGGTAGTGTCTCCAGACCAAGCATCCAACGCCAGTTATATTCTCCAAACTTCAATGCTAAAGCCCATTCTTCTGAAGATTGTCCCCATTGTAAAATGAGGTAGTTGGTAAAGAAAGCAGTGGAAATTCCAATGACAATGTTCAGTTGGTTGAAGCTAACCATTCTGCCACGCAGGTGTGGTGGAGAAATTTCCGCAATGTACATGGGTGCTAAAATCAACGAAGCACCAACTCCCAATCCTCCAATCATTCGTGCGATGACAAGCAGAAGAAAGCTAGGCGCAATGGCTGAACCGATGGCAGAGATTGCGTAGAGTACCGCCGCATATTTAAGCACCAACCTTCTTCCGTATCGATCGCTTATTGGACCTGCAAGCATCATTGCTAATGTTGCAGTAAGTGTTAATGAACCAACAGACCAACCCAGTTGAATTTTGGTAAGATTGAATTGTGGTTCAATGAACTTAACTACACCAGAAATTACTGATGCATCAAAACCCATTAGAAATCCACCCAAAGCAACAATAAGTGCTATTCTGGTGATTAATAATGTTTGTGTACTTTCTGAATAGGTTTTTGATAGATGTTCCATTAGGTTAAGGTTGTTGAGAAGTTCTAAAATAGATAATTGAGCGCTTATTTTATGTTCTATAATCCAAATAAGCTATTGTTTGTGCAGTTGACTTTCATTACATTTAGATAACACTAGCCAAACATTGTTAGCTATTCAATTTTTTCAGTATTGTTGATTTTCTTCTAGGTATGGACACAGAATTACTAATCATCCTTATTGGTGCAGCTCTTATGTTAATCGCGATCCTTGGTAGTATCGCAGGTAAGACTTCAGGGCAGAGCCTCATTAACCTACAGACCCGACTGTCCCTGGGAATCTTAGGACTCTTTCTGATTATTTATAGTGGATACTCTTATGGTATGATCAATTATCAGGCACAAATCGAAAGTGCTGTGGAAGGAAATAAGGTAGATATAGAGTACCCTGTTAAGAGAATTCAGGTTACTTCTCCTGTAGCAGGTGATTCTGTTAAATGTAGAATTCTGACGACAGGTGTATACCCTGATACGCATGATATGGACATTTGGGTTTTGCTCAAACCCTCTGATGATAAGTATTATCCTCAATCTGATTACTCCAATACTTCTTACAAAAGAAATGGAGAATGGCAAGTGCTGACAAGGTTTGGTGGAGATAAAGGAGAAGCTTATGATGTAATCGTTTATGAGGCAGACGCCGAGGCATCAGCATTCTTTACAGCTACAATAGAAGCGTGGAAGGAGGCACTTTCATATCCAGGCCTGGAAGAAACAGAACTTCCAGGTGGAGCAAAAGAATTACAGCGTGTTACCGTCTATCTTATGGATAATTGTAGAGGAGTTTTTTAACCCGGATTATTCAATAGAATAATCAAAAGGTGGGCTAGAGTTTTGGAT
>CAYWOQ010000070.1:0-15048 GCA_964459925.1 uncultured Roseivirgaceae bacterium | reverse complement strand
AGCCGGTCGAGAGATTTGGGACTTCTTCAATAAGTTCGAATTGAATTAGTGGTTGTGGATTGGTAAAGAATGAAGCCCCATTTTGGGGCTTTTTTGTTAATAACTAATTGATCTGGAGATTAAGTTATCTTAACATGTAGGATTTTTAATACATTCACTGTCTGGCAGTGGCTAGTTAATTAGCTCTTTACATATTCGATCTTAAGAATGTGCCATATAAATTTGGCGATTTTTGTTTCTACGATCGCTTTATCACCTACTTTTTTACGGAGTAGGGCATGGGCCATGGGAGAGTCCACCGAGATGTAATCTTTATTGCCAATCAATTCTTCGTAGCCCACAATGCGAAATCTTCTTTTCAGTTTCTTTTCTTCATTTTCGAGCGTTACCCAAGCACCAAAATTAACAGTACCCTCCATGTTGGGATGGTAATCAATGACTTTAAAGTTGTCTATGCACTTTCGCAAATACAAAAGGCGTCGATCGATTTCACGGAGACGTTTTTTATTGTAATGATAATCGGCGTTTTCTGAGCGGTCGCCAAGACTGGCTGCCCAGGATACTTTATTCGTGATATCAGGTCGCTCTACACGCCACAAATGATTGAGTTCTTCTTTGAGACGTTCCATTCCTTCCGGTGTAATCAACTGTGATCTCATGTTTCCTATTTATCCCTTATACCTCTAAACGAGAGACATCCATTCGAGAACTAAAGTTCACCTGTTTTAGTTAGAGATCAAACGTAAACGATGGCCTGGTTTAAAAATACGTACCAATCAAAGCTCCCGGAAAGCCTGTATTCCTTACAGTCACCTGAACCCGTATCTGACCCAACGCTTATTTTATACAATGAAGAATTAGCCGATGAATTAGGCATAACACTGCAGTTGAAAGATCAGCAGAAGGTATTGGCTTATCTATCCGGAAATGAAACATTCCCTGGTAGTCAACCCATTGCTCAGGCATATGCAGGACACCAATTTGGTCATTTCAATCGCTTAGGTGATGGTCGAGCGGTGCTTTTAGGCGAGATAGAAACCATGAAAGGGTTGGTGGACCTACAGCTCAAAGGGTCCGGACAAACCGCTTATTCCAGAAGGGGAGATGGTAAAGCTACATTCTACTCCATGCTGCGGGAGTACCTCATCAGTGAAGCCATGCATGCACTTCATATTCCTACAACCAGGAGTTTATCAGTCGTGAAAACAGGAGATAAGGTGTATCGCGAACAGCTTAATGACGGTGGTATCCTCTCAAGGGTAGCAGCAAGCCATATCCGGGTAGGAACATTTGAATATGCCCGTTATTTCGGCAAAGATGGAGACCTTGAAGCGTTGCTCTTGTATACGATTCAGCGACATTATCCTGAATTACTGGATCATCAAAACCATGCCCTGGCTTTGCTAGAGAAAGTGATGCAAAAGCAGAAAGACCTGATCATTCACTGGTTACGTGTGGGGTTTATTCATGGAGTCATGAATACCGATAACATGGCCATTTCCGGGGAAACGATTGATTACGGTCCATGTGCCTTTATGAATGTTTATCTCCCGCATACCGTGTTTAGCTCAATTGATACAGAAGGTCGATACGCTTATGCAAAACAACCAGATATTGCCTTCTGGAATCTGCACGTATTTGCTAATGCACTCCTACCATTGATTGATAAAGAGGAAGAAGTGGCTAAAGCCAAGGCGCAGGAAGTACTTGAGTACTTTCCACCAGCTTTCTCTGAAGGGTATTTAAAAATGATGTGTCATAAACTGGGTATTGTGCATCACACGGAAGAGGACCGAGAGTTAGTGAAGGAGTGCTTAGGAGTGCTTGTGAAACAGAAGGTAGACTTTACCAACTTTTTCACTGCACTGAGACAGGGAGATGAGCTAATCAATCGGCTCAGACAAGAAGAAGAATTTGAGTCATGGATGAAGAAATGGGAAAAAGCTCGGATCAAGGGAGGGAATTCGCTATCAGAAAGTCATGATCTCATGATGAAAAATAATCCAATCATTATCCCACGAAACCACTTGGTGGAAGAGGTGCTTGATGTGGCGGTGCTCGGTGATATGAATCCTTATCATGCACTCCTGGACGATCTATCTTCTCCATATAATGATCGATTACCAGCACAAGACGTTCCAGCCAATTTTGATGCCAGCTATCAGACCTTTTGCGGAACCTAGCATACAGGAAGCGTCCGTTTTACAGGAAGTCCTGGTCATTGATAAAGCCAACAAATATTAAGACGAAGAATACGGTAATCAACCCCATGACGAGGAGTGCATAAGCATTACCCCAAAACCCTAAGAAACCAGACAGCCAGACAATAATGGTCAGGATAGCCGTAAGACGTAATAACTTATTGACCCGTTTTTTTCGCATGCTTGAGTCGATTTATCGACCAATATCTAAAATGTGTGAGGCGTTTACTTATGAAGTGCTTGAGGATGTAAGAAAATGTAAAACTACATCAACTTTTAAAGACAAAGAATTTTCAATTATGATTGCTTTTGAAGGTTCCAATACCAGTGGATCCTTTATAAGTTTACAACATTAAACTACAACTCATCCAGCACTCATACACCAATGGCTAATTCGCTCTACATAACTACCGCTGAACCCTATTGTGGTAAGTCCCTCATCGACTTAGGAATCATTGATTACGTCCTTCGAAAAACGGAGCGAGTAGCATTTTTTCGGCCGATTATTTCTACTGAAGGAAAAGAACGAGATAAAAACATTCAGCTGGTACTCGATCATTTCCAGTTGAACCAAACCTACGAAGAATCTTATGCTTTTCAGCAAAAAGAAGCGAAAGCGTTGATCGCCAAAGGGCAGATCGAGAAATTATTAGACCGGATCATCAGCAAATACAAAATGCTCGAAAAGAAGAGTGACTTCATTTTATGTGAAGGAACTGATTTTGCGACAGAAAGCAGTGCGTTTGAGTTTGGGATCAATGTGCAGGTGGCTAAGAATATTGGGAGCCCGGTATTGGTCGTTGGCAGAGGAGATCTGGGAAGATCCATAGAGGGTGCACTGAGCCCCATTCAACTAGCGATTGAGAGCTACCATGAAGAAGATTATGATGTGATGGGTGCGATCATTAATCGAGCAGATCCAGAAAGAGTAGATGAGCTCCTAAAGGCAATGAAGTCACAGCTACCATCGGATAACCTCTTCCTTGCCGTCATTCCATCCAATAAGTTGCTGAAAAGTCCTACGATACGGGAAATAGCAGCACACCTGAATGCAGAGGTGCTCTATGGAGAGGACCAATTGGAGATCCAGGCCTTACGTTATTCGGTGGCTGCTATGCAGCTACATAATTATTTGGAGAAAATCACTGATAAATCGGTTGTCATTACACCGGGTGATCGCGGGGATGTGATCCTTGGAACACTCGAAGCACACATATCAAAGAATTACCCACAAATCTCAGGGATCATCTTGACGACTGGTCTAAAACCAGATACATCCATTAAACGGCTATTGGATGGCCTGCCTCATATCGTTCCGATCTTATCTGTGGCCGAAAACACTTACGAAACCACCATGAAACTGAGTAAAATCAGATCTTATATCTCGACAGACAATCAAACAAAAATAGAACAAAGCCTGCGGATTTTCAATGCGCACATTGACATGGACTTGTTGGAAGAAAGAACGAGCAAGTTAGTTTCCAGAGGTGTAACACCTCGCATGTTTCAGTACTTGCTCACCCAACGCGCAAAGACCAACAAAAAGCACATTGTATTGCCGGAAGGACAGGAAGACCGGATCTTGCGTGCAGCTGATCAGTTACTTATCGAGCAAATCGTAGATGTGACCCTTTTGGGCAATCGGGAAGAAATCGAAAAACGCATTCAGCAACTAGGACTGAGTGCCAACATGGAAGCAGCTTCCATCATTGATCCCGAAAAGTCCGATAAATTTGAAAAGTACGTAGATACTTTCTATCAGTTGAGAAAGGAGAAAGGAATGACGAGGGAGATGGCCCATGACACGATGCTTGATGTATCCTATTTCGGGACGATGATGGTATACAATGGTGATGCAGATGGCATGGTATCAGGTGCTATTCATACGACCCAGCATACCATACGGCCCGCACTGCAATTCATTAAAACCAAACCTGGTGTTCAGGTCGTATCGTCACTGTTCTTCATGTGCCTTGAAGATCGAGTCCTGGCTTATGCTGATTGTGCCGTGATCCCAAACCCGGATACGGAAGAGTTGGCAGAAATTGCCTTATCCACCGTGGAAACGGTCAAAGCATTTGGAATTGACCCTATTGTAGCAATGCTTTCTTACTCCTCAGGAGCTTCCGGAAAAGGTGCACATGTGGAAAAAGTACGAACGGCTACACAATTGGTAAAGGCCCGCCAACCGGATCTGAAAGTGGAAGGGCCTATTCAGTATGATGCAGCAGTAGACCCGGAAGTAGGTAAAAGCAAAATGCCCGGATCGGAGGTGGCAGGCAAAGCCTCTGTACTAATTTTCCCTGATTTGAATACAGGGAATAATACCTACAAAGCGGTCCAGCGAGAAACGGGAGCCATGGCTATTGGTCCGGTGCTTCAGGGTCTGAATAAGCCCATCAATGATTTAAGCAGGGGAAGTACCGTAGCGGATGTGGTCAACACGGTGATTACTACAGCAATTCAAGCTGCTGCGAACTAACGGATTGGTTTTGAAAGTGTAACGATACGTTTAAAAGTATAAAATGAAAATTCTCGTACTAAACACCGGTAGCTCTTCTATCAAATTTCAGGTGTTCAGCATGCCTGCCAACCAGGTCCTTGCCAAGGGACTGGTAGAAAAGCTTGGGGAAGAGGGGAGTAGGGTGAAATACAAGACGGTTTCAGATGAGGAATATGAACCCATTGAATACCGTGTTTCCATTGCAGATCACCAACGAGGGTTGGAAGAAATCGTCAAACTTTTACAAGATCCGGTCAATGGTGTTATACATGGAACCGCCGAGATTGCGGCTGTAGGACACCGGGTAGTGCATGGAGGGAAGAAGTTTAAGGAGCCTACGAAAATCGATGATATGGTATTGAATACTCTTCACAGCGTATCGTATCTTGCCCCACTACACAATCCTGCAGGAATCATTGGGATAGAAGTAGCACAGCAAACATTTACTGAAGCGGTGCAAGTGGCCGTTTTTGACACAGCCTTTCATCAACACATGCCAGATTATGCGTATCGGTATGCCATTCCATCATCCTTTTACCAGGAGCATGAACTCAGAGCTTATGGGTTTCACGGAACCTCCCATCAATACGTGGTGAACTCAGCTGCAACTTTCCTGAATAAAAGACCGGAGGAGTTCCATGCGATCACAATTCATCTGGGCAATGGATGCAGTATGGCAGCCATCAAAAATGGCGAGTGTATAGACACTTCAATGGGACTCACACCATTGGGTGGACTGATCATGGGCTCTCGTAGTGGAGATATTGACCCTTCGTTGATCCTCTATATGGGTAAGGAGTTAGGGATGTCTTTTGAGAAAATCGATCATGTACTGAATAAAGAAAGCGGACTCATAGGTATTGTGGGTACGAATGATTTACGTGCCGTTCTGGAAAAGTATGAGCAAAACGATCCGGATGCCAGGTTGGCTGTTGAGATGTATGTTTATCGTATTAGAAAGTACATCGGTGCCTATGCTGCAGCGTTAGGAAGACTCGATGCTGTGATCTTCACAGCAGGTGTTGGAGAGAACAGTCCTTTGATACGCCAGAAGGTATGCGATGGATTAGCCATTTTAGGTATGGAGCTTGACGAGCAAAAAAACCTATCTATGCATGCAGAAACGCGTGAGATTCAGACAGCAGGCAGTCAGGTGAGCATACTGGTGGTGCCCACTAATGAGGAACTAGCTATTGCCCAGCAGACTTTCAAGCTGTGTAATGGAAAGGACTGATATTTGATCTTCCACCTAGTCTGAGACACAAGGTGTGACTAGTTCATATACATAACTTTTCCAACTCTTTTTTACCGTGCGTACCTCGCAAAATGAGCCTAAAACAGATTGCTTATACAAATGCAACGTCACACTGTTCAGAATAAGCTGCCGCAATACCATTTTGTTTGTTTTCATATAGATAATTGAACTTAGCAAATCCTATAGATCATTTCCTTTATTCTTATGTGTTAAATTTCCTATTCTGATTCAATTAGCTTATCAACTTCTTTGATCATTTTATCCAGTGCGATGGTGTACTCCACAGGACTCACTGCTTTGTTTTGGATCAGGCTATCTATTTCCATAAATACCTGTTTTTCAATGGCCAGTTTGCCTGGATTAGCATCCCAGTAAGGGTTGTGAAATAGCATCGCATTTTTAATATGCAGCTTTGCATACTTCAATGCAATGTCTGCCTGATCCAGGTGATTGGTTTCTGCATACATTTCAGCGACTTCAAGTTCTGCATGTGCAAGATTATTGAGTGCAAACTCGAAAGCGGATTGTAGCTGTCGAGTATCCACTGAATCCCTCAAAATATGTGCATGCACTTCTTCCAATCTATTGACTGCATTTTCCAGTTTTTGAAAACTTTCATTGTCTACATCACCCTCCAGTTTCCAAATGGCTTCAATTGCTTTTTCAAGGTTGTAAGCACTCATAAAATGCCTGTCTTCCCGTTCATAATAATCTACCCTCTTGAGGTATTCGTCAGGCATTTGCGCTGCACTGGTTAAGGTAGGATGATCGGGAGATCGCTCCAGACCAACGAAATAAATGATCACAAATAGGGCCACAACCGCTATAATGATCCAAATAATTTGCTTTTTCATTTTGAAAGTTTTTTTAGATTAAAAATCAATTCATCGAGCTCAGTTAATTCGTTTTTGCTATAAGCTCCTCCATCAGTGTGCAACTCAATTAGTCTCTCTATTTCTTCAATGTATAGATCCAAGTTTAGTTCTGATGCCACAGAAGCGGTGTGAAATAGTTGAGAGTTCTTCAGATGGAGGATGCTGTAATTCATTGCTACCATGTAATAGATTTCATTATCCTTTAATAATTGTTCTTTGGCTACTGATAGCTCTGAAATAGCCAGTAAGGTCAATACTTTTTTATACGTCTCTTTTATTTCATAGTCAGTAAAGGAAGCTTCAATGATGCCTTTATGTAACTTCTCAAGGTGTACGACGGCATCCTCCAATAGAACAGGGTCCTTTAGTTCGACATCCTTTTCTAAATTCCAGATAGAACCAATAGACGCCTCAATTTTTAAAATGCATTCATCTCTATCATTTCTTTGGTAGGCAATTACTGCATCTATTAAAAGCTCATCCGGAAGTTTAGCCTCTTTATTAAGTGTTGGATGATCATTTTTCTTGTTGTTTTGATCCACAAAATATAGGATGGATAAATAAACAACAACTCCAACAATAGTAAATACTACAGTTTTCATTTTTCCGAAAGAGGATAGTCTAAATCCAACAGCTGTAGAAGTGAATCTAACTCATCAGAAATATGTGAAATTTGATCATCAATAGCTGAAATTGACACACCATCACTTTTGACTAAACTATCTAGTTCTTCGAAAGCCAATTCATCAATATCATGAAAACTCTCTCCATGAGGCTGAGAAGTAAAATCCATGAGTAGCGCACTCTTAATGTGCAATTGCGACTGTTTAACGGCTAAATTGAACAGACTATCTTGCTTAGTTCGGTAAGCCACTTTGGAAATACTAAGGTCAGCTTTAGCAAGTGCATTCAGTGTATATAGAAATGCACTCTGAATATCATCATGATTTAATGAATCACTTAATACTTCCTGATCAATAATCCTAAGTCGTGCAATGGCATCTTCAAGAATATCTATCTGACTCAGATTTGGAAATTCTTCATAGTTCTTCAAAGATTCAATGATTGCCCGGAGATGGGTGTTTGTACGATGATGCAAAACCTTTAGGTTAGTTTCTGCATCTTCATAATTTTCAATTGAAGAATCAGAACTTAAAATGGATTCTAATTCAGAAATAGATTCCAATGCTTTCTCCAAGTGAAAGGCATTTCGTTCAAACCGTACTTTGTAAAGTTGCAACTTCTCAGCCTGCTCTTTGGAGAGGCCTAAGTCATCAGAATTAGATGTTGTCGGATTTAATGCTCTATGTGAAATATAAAGTATTACGAAAATCACAACGATCACCATCATCACTATTTTCATTGGTTTATTCATGATTTAATCATTTATTTTCATATATATAAGTTACAAAATTGTGTTCGCATTAATGATTGATTTCATATGATTTATGTCATTTAAAAACTTGAATTTCAGCTGTTTATAAGCAGCAATACAAAAAAGCATTCCCTTTTGCTCGTTGGTAACTAGGTTCATCTAAAATCTTTCTCCTTTTGAGGATTTCAATCATATAATAATTGGTCATCTGAACTCGTAACATTCCATCCAAAACATAGATGCTTGCCAATGAATCTTCACCAAAAAGTTCAAGCTGCTTATCAATGATCAATGAATCGAGCAATACGTTAGAAGAGACCTCACCCTCCACGATGAAGTGCCTTAGATGATCCGGGTCTTGCAAATACATTCTTTGGATAAAAAGACCGCTTAGAAATGCGATCAGAACAATTGCTACATTCATGATATTGTTACCATATTTCATTGTTGCCTCCCTTCAGTTTATTCGAGGTATATGTGTTTTTCATTAGCTTCTCAAAATGGTATTTCTTTACTTCCAGCCACCGCCCAGGGATCTGTAAATATTGACCCATGCATGCAGTTGCTCCATCTTTGTCTCCACCAGTTCGAACCTGGTTTCAAGAGCGTCTTCCTGTGTAAGCAACACTTCCATATAATCTGCTCTCGCATTGCGGAATAAATTAATGGAGATCTCAATAGAGGCATTGAGCGCCTGAACCTGCTCCGCCTTAAACCGATAGCTTTCCTTGAGATTTCCAAGATTAGCAATCTGATTAGCAACCTCTACATAGGCATTCAAAATGGTTTGCTCGTATACAATCGCTGCTTGAATCTGACGCTCATTGGCATTGTAATAGATGGCCTTAATCGCGTTTCTATTTACCAATGGTGACATTAATTCCCCGCCCATTCCATACATCAAAGATTCCGGAGTATTCAAGAGATACTTAGGATTGAAGGCTTGATAGCCGAGTCCTGCACCTATTTCGAGTCTCGGATAGAAATTAGCTTTAGCAACCCGAACATCCAGTTTCGAAGCTGCTACTTCTAATTCGGCCTGTCGGATGTCTGGTCGGTTGGATAGCAACTGAGAAGGAATACCGGTTTGGATACTGTCCAAAACCAGGCTATCAAACGTCTCTAGTGATCTCTGAATGGGTTGGGGGAATCTTCCCAATAGAAAATTAAGCTCATTTTCTGTCTCTATAATTTGTTGCTGGATTTCGTACTGTAAGCTTCGGGTTCCCGCTAACTGTCCTTCAAAACGCTTGACCGCAAGTTCAGTAACTCGTGCAGCTTGCTTTTGAATCTTCACGATTTCTAAAGCACTGCTTTGAAGTACAATATTCTGCTGCACGATATCAAGTTGTTTGTCCAGTGCGAGTAACTCGTAGTACGCATTGGCTATTTCTGCCACCAAATTGGTTACCAGAAAATTTCTCCCTTCTACGGAGGCCAGATAGCGCGTCAAGGCAGATTTTTTTGCTGTTCGAAGTTTTTTCCAGATATCCACTTCCCATGTGGCGTAGGTACCAAATGAAAACTCTGATAGTGGATCAGGAAACGCTTTTCCTTCCCGAATCTCCAAGTTTTCTTCCACGGCACCATTTCTGGTGTATCGGCCTACTTTTTCTGTTCCAGCACCTGCACCTATATCCACAAGAGGGAGGTATTCGCCCTTTCTGATCTGCACCTCGTTTTGAAGCATGGCCATTTCCCGCATGAAAATGTTTAGCTCCTGGTTATTTTGAAGTGCCTCATCTATTAACAAAATGAGGTCTTCATCTTCAAAGTACTCCTTCCAATCGATAGAAGATGCATTTGTTGTGTTACTATTGACCATTGCGTAGTTGCTGGGGGTCGTTGTATTCGAATCCCTAACGATCAGTTCAGGAACGCAAGAAGTAAAAATCATAGCCGCCAATGCGATTGACATACTATGAAAAATCATTTTTCTGATCATAAGTCGTTGATTATTCATTTTTGTCTTCATTAGATTTTTTCTTTTGGTTGTCCTCCCAAATTCGATCCTTCTCAACGACAGCTTGAACATATTCTTCCGAGAACGGGTCCTCATGTTCATCAGCAATGAGATGTCTGCCCTTTTTCAAGTTTCCAAAGATGTAATACAGCCCGGGCACAATGATCACACCGAATATGGTTCCGATCAACATGCCTCCAAGAGCAGATCCACCGATGGTTTTATTACCCACCGCACCAGCTCCATGAGACAATACAAGTGGTATCAAACCAGCAATAAAGGCAAAAGAAGTCATCAGAATTGGCCTGAAACGAACCTTCGCTCCTTCAATGGCGGCATCAAGTACGGAAGCTCCTGCGTTGTGCTTTTGTACAGCGAACTCTACAATTAGTACCGCATTTTTCCCTAGCAAACCTACCAGCATGATCAGCCCAACCTGTGCATAGACGTCATTAGCGAGCCCCATCATTTTAAGCATAAAGAAGGAACCAAAAACACCAATAGGTAATGAGAGAATTACCACCAGAGGGAGCAAAAAACTTTCGTACTGCCCGGCCAAAACCAGGTAAACGAAAATGATTACAATAATGAAGATGAAAAGTGCTTCATTTCCTCTTCTCGATTCATCGTATGAGAGATCCTCAAAAGCAATATCATATCCTCTGGGCAAGGTATTAGTAGCTACTTCCCGAATTGCTGCGATTGCATCTCCTGTAGTATAACCTTCTGCCGGAAGCCCTCTAATGGAAGCAGAATTATACAGGTTAAAACGCGTGATCTCATTTGGCCCTTGTCTCTTCGATACTTTCATAAAGGAGGAGTAAGGCACCATGTCACCATGGTCGTTCTTCACAAAAAGATCATCCAGATCAGAAGGATATCTGCGATATTCCGGACCTGACTGCACATATACTTTGAAGAATCTACCAAAACGGATAAAGCCCTGTTCATAGGTACTGCCGATCAAAATGTTCAGGTTTTCCATAGCCTCGCCGATGGAGACTCCTTTTTGCATCGCTTTCTTATTGTCTATTTCCAGCTCATACTGGGGATAATTAGCCGCGAAAAAGGTGAACAAGCCTGTTATTTCAGGACGTGCTCTTAACGCATCCATGAAGTCATTATTGATCTGACCGAACTGCTGGTAGTCTACTGCATCGCTTTTGGTTTTGTCGAGCATCCTCATGGAAAACCCACCGGAGGTACCAAAGCCAGGTACGGCAGGAGGTTCAAAAAATTCGATAATGGCACCAAGGTTATGTGTCCGCTCCTCCAACTCTTCCATGATTTCATGGACCGAATGCTCTCTTTCTGACCAGTTCTTCAAGTTGATTAAGCAAGTACCTGCATTCGACCCTCGACCCTCTGTCATGATTTCATAACCTGCAAGGGAGGATACCGACTCGATTCCTTCGATTTCCTCACTGATTTGCTGAAGCTGTTCAGCCAGTTGATTCGTACGCTCTAATGTAGCTCCCGGAGGAGTCTGAATGATGGCATAAATCGTGCCTTGGTCTTCATTTGGAATAAAGCCGGACGGCAACACCTGATTTTCAAAATAGATACCTACCGCAAAAGCAATCAACACGCCCCAGGTGATCATCCTCCGATTGACTATGAGTCTAAGCAACCCAACGTACTTTCCTGTTACCTTTTCGAATCCGCTGTTGAAAGAGTAGATAAATCGATCCAGGATATTTTTTCGCTTGTTCTTTCCATGTTTGTTCTTCAAAATAATGGCACATAGTACAGGAGTAAGCGTAAGAGCCACCACGGCAGAAAGTACAATCGAGCTGGCCATGGTAATGGAGAATTGTCGGTAGAAAGTCCCAACCGGACCGGACATGAAGGTGATGGGGAGAAATACAGAGGTCATGACCAAGGTAATGGCGATGATGGCACCACTGATTTCTTCCATTACGATTTTTACTGCTTGTAGTGGGGAAACATTGAGTTCTTCCATTTTGGCATGAACTGCTTCTACCACCACGATCGCATCATCTACCACAATACCGATTGCCAATACCAAGGCAAACAAAGTGATCAGGTTGATAGATAATCCGAATAACTGGAGTACAAAGAATGCACCGATCAATGACACAGGAACTGCCAGAATGGGTATGAGTGTGGACCGCCAATCTCCGAGGAAAATAAATACCACCAGCGCTACTAAAATGAACGCATCCCGAAGTGTATGGGTTACCTGCTCAATGGATGCGTCCAGGAAGCTGGATACATCGTAACTGATCTTATAATCCATACCCGGAGGAAATTCACCCTCCATTTCATTCAGCTTGTCTTTTACCTCAGCGATGACATCAGAGGCATTACTTCCTACATTTTGTTTCAAAACGATTGAAGCCGATGGATACCCATCCAGATTCGAATAAATATCAAAGAATTCGCTACCCAATTCTACTTCGGCAATATCCTTCAGGTAAATGATCTCACCTTCCTCATTGGCTCGAATGATGATGTCTTCGTATTGTTCAGGTTTGTTGTAGCGATCCTGATATGCTAAAACATATTCTAATGATTGGGCTTGTTTCCCGGAACTTTGGCCTAGTCGACCGGGCCGTGCCAGGATGCTTTGCTCCAGCATGGTTTCCATCACCTCTTCTGCAGAGATGCTATAGGCTCTCATTCGATCCGGCTTTAACCAAATCCTCATAGCATATTGTCTACTGCCAAGAATTTGGGCGCGAGCAATGCCCGGGATTCGTTGGATCTCCTGGATCATGTGGACATTGGCATAGTTATAAAGGAATTTTTCGTCCGCATCATCGTCTGTGCTGTAGAGGTTGACGTACATCAACATGCTGGGCTGGATCGGAGTGATGATTACTCCTTCTCTTTGCACCAATTCAGGCAACAGTGGCATGACCTGATCTACCCTTGTTTTGACCCTTACGACTGCCAGGTTAGGGTCTGTCCCCGGCTCGAAGATCACCCGAATAGTTGCCTCACCGGCACTTGTAGCATCGGATGAGATATAACGCATATCCTGAACCCCGTTAATGGACTGCTCCAATGGGATGAGGGTTGAATTCACCAATACCTCTGCATTGGAGCCTGGGTAAGCGATGAAGATATTTACCACTGTTGGAGCGATTTCAGGAAACTGTGAGATGGGAAGCGTTTTGATTGCTAATCCACCCGTAAATAAGATGACGACTGAAAGGACTATAGCCAGTACCGGTCGATGTATGATTCTACTAAAAAGCATGATTCGATTCTTTTGAGTGGATGATTATTCAGCGTAGAGCTCTAACGAGCTTAAAACTTCCTTAGGCTCCTGAAAATCATGCGAGATTTTCTCACCATCACGAACTTTCCGTAATCCTTCTAAAAGAATGATATCACTTTCCTTAAGACCTGACTTCACTTCGTACAAATGGGTAAGTTCAGCACCTACCTTAATATGTCGGGTGCGGACAATTTCGTCTTTTCCGATAACAAGCACATATTTTTGATCGAGTATCTCAAAGGTTGCTTTTTGAGGAATCAGCAATGCGTTTTTCAGAGGTTTGTCTACCAGGATATTTCCAGTTTCTCCATGTCTCAGTAACCCCTTCGGATTAGGAAAAGTGGCCCTGAATGCAATATTTCCTGTTTCATTGTTGAAGTCTGCTTCTATGGTGGTGACCTTTCCGGGATATTCGAATTCCTTTAGGTTAGCCATTTGAAGCTTAACGTTGATTATACTGTCTTTTTTCACATTGGATTGGTACTCTAAATACTCAGCTTCCGGTACGTTAAAGTACACCCACATTTCATGGTTGTCAGAAAGGGTAGTAAGCAATTCACCTTCTTCCACCAGACTGCCTAGCCTAACATGAAAATGGTCCATGATCCCATCAAAAGGCGCCCTGATCTGCGTGAAATCGAGATGCACCTGTGCGAGCGCAAGTTCAGCATTAGCTTTGTCTAGTTTTGCCTTTGCCAATGCCAGCTCATTAGGGGCCACCACGTTTTGATCTGCCAGACGCATGGTATTTTGATATTCAATTTCTGCAAAGTTTGCTTCTGCCTGGGCTCTCTGTACCTCGGCCTGATACAAGCGCGGCATGATCTGAAACATGAGCTGGCCCTTCTTTATGAATTGCCCCTCATCAACATAAATTTTCTCTAAATAGCCGGTCTCAAGTGCTCTAAGCTCAATGTGTTGTGCAGAGTGAATTTGGCATACATAGACCTTGGTTGTCAAGGTATCCATTCGAATAGGACTAGTGGCCAGAAGCCTGATTTCCGCTTCTTTGTGTTCTTTATGTGATGCACAGCTTGCAAGTATGATTATGACCAACAAGCTGATCATTGTAATTTTGTTATTCATTGGTTTTAAATAAGTCTAACTGAAGTATTGGTGTACACTAATGCTAATGCACTAGCAGGATTGATAACTAATGTTATCTTAGATATGAGAGGGCAGTACTACTTCAGCAGGCTATTTTGAGGGAGGAATAAAGGATGTAAAAACCGAGATGGTTTTCATCAAACTGTGCGAAAGTTGAAGAACCTACCTTTTGAAGTCCGTAAATTAATTCCAGAACTATTTCAAAAGGAGAGGAACCAAGGGAATCTTTATCCAATCGATCAAGCTCCTTTTCTGTTTCCTTTAATTCTTTCTCACCTTTTTCACTTTCTGTTTCAGAGGATACTTCGATGGCATCTCCATCATCAGCAAGAAAATGACTCCATATAGAAGTTGTTGTGGTAAATACCAGCAACATGGAAACGACAATATAGAGGTTTTTCTTTATCATGAAATTCCATCAAATGTATTCTTTTGAAATATCAAATTCAAATGGGAGGGATATAAATAGTACCCGTTGTGCTAGTTAAGTCAAAGCTACTTTCAAATTATTGATGGGTCTTT
>CAYWOQ010000069.1:0-15118 GCA_964459925.1 uncultured Roseivirgaceae bacterium | reverse complement strand
AAAACTTTTCTTCGGATAACGAGTAAGATTTTCCAGAACTTGAATAGACTTCTTTAGCATTAAAAATTTCCCGAAAAAACGTGGCCGCCTTTTTAAGGTCATGCACAATAAATGTAATGTGGCTTATACCATCAATCATTTTCATTAAACATGAGGTTTCCGATTGATTTTCAAATTATGAATTCCGTAAAGATCAATAAAGATCAATCGTATTTGATAGGTTTGCTTTGTTTCATCTCCTCAAAACCCTTTTTTAAATCCCGTGAAATTTTGGTGGCCGTAATAAATGCGAGGAGAGCAAAAATAAATGCTAATAAGCTGAAGGTTTCCATAGTGATTTTAATTGGATTTTTGTTAGTGTTTTTGGACTTTAAATGATATATGAAAAATTGAATTTTCCTCCTCATTCAAGAGGTTTTTGATTGATCGATTTCAAGAATTCCTCTTTATCAAAAATCTCCTCAACGGGTTCTTCAAATAGAAAACTGAGATGAAATGCGATTGTGAGATTTGGGTCATACTTGTCATTTTCAATGGCGTTGACAGTCTGTCTGGAAACATTCAGCTTCTCAGCCAGGTCGGCCTGTGAAACGCGGTGCCGCGCTCGTAATTCACGAATTCTGTTCTTCATTGGTACTTTTTTGAAATGAAATAGAGACAAATTCCGCGGAAGGGCTCTGCTAATAGCAGCCATAAAAGCGACACATACCAACCGGTAGCCAAATAGAGTGCATAAAGTATAAAACCGATGAGAAGCGCCGCACCGTAAGAAGCTGAAAAAGCGGATAGCTGTATCAGTTATTCGAGGGTATCAAGCGATTTGATATAGCGGGTGTTCGCATAGATGAGTATCAGAACTGATATCGGCATAAAAGCCGCACTTACGCCACACTAACCTTTTGATTCAAAGATTTGAGTGCCTGCAAACCCTGCAATAAATAGAATCAGTGCCAAAGAAGAGTAGGTTACCAATTTCTTTCCGCCAGGCGAACCCGTTCCGAAAAAACCGAAAATAATAAGTGACCTGTATGGCCACTCCGAATGAAATAATGAATTCATGAAGAAACAACATATAATTTTGTTGATATTTATGGCTGTTATATCGGCCGGGTTTTTTTTTAAGTCACCGATTCATCAAATCTACCTGCCCACTGCAACCGGCATTACGGTCAAGCAGGTCTGTTCTTTGCATTTTATTTCCGGTTTTACTCATGAGCGTGCACGCGAACCCTATATTGATCCACTGCTATGCGGCGTGGAAGGGTTGATTTCTTAACGGGTGGAAGGAAAGGAGGTACATGCCGGGGTTCTTGGCATCTTATACAATCAGCGGGCCGTTTACAGGGAGGGGATTGGCTGCTCGCTTGTCTACGACGGAACCTGTTTTGATGCATGCCTTATGTTGCCCCAGGATAAACCTTTTGAGCCACTAGTTCCCGATACAATCCATCGCGATGAACATTTTGACTTCAAAGCACTTAATTCTGCTATTGAAAATGCATTTTCCGAACCGCCGGGCGGTGCAACCAACAATACTGGCGCCGGTGCCTTTGACCTTGTGCCGAATGATGTTTAGCGATGTTGCAAAAAAGATGAGCTTTATTGGTAAAACGAACGTACTTTCTTTCAATGGACAGACTGTTTCAACTTGCAACAAAAAGGAAAATCCAAAAGAAAACAAATCTTTTACGTGAAGGCAGCGTTACCAAAAGTCTCTATTTTATTGAATCGGGACTCATTAGAGTGTATTACCTAAGAGATGGAAAAGAAATCACAGACTGGTTTGGCACACCTGGAACATTTATAACATCTGTTACAAGTTATTATAGTGGTCAAACGAGCAGCCAATATATCGACACGGTACTGGATTCAGACGTTTATGAAATCAAGAAGAGAAATATTGAAGAGGCCTGCCTGAAAAACCCCGACTTGGAGTTAATTTATAGTAATATCATTACAGAGCATCTAATTCGGCTTCAGGAAAGAGTTCATGCACTTCAGTTTTTCTCTGCCAAAGAACGGTATCAGCTCTTGCTTTATAAAAATCCGGAGGTTCCGAAATTTGCCTCCCGCACACAAATTGTCTCCTATCTGGGTATCATACTTGAAACTCTGAGTCGTGTTACCGCCGGTTGATTATTTGACATTTGTCAAAGGTTTTCAATGCGGTATATAAGATTTTAAAGTCAATCTTAAAATCTAAAAATATGGAAAAAGTATTTTTAATCATTATAGCAACAATAAATCCCTCGGAAAAAGAAGCTCTATCTCACTATCTCGGCCAGATGAATTTGTTATATGAACTGGCAGGAGCACAACCGGTTGCCCGCTATAACATCCTCGAAAGCCTGACTGGAAATGACTTCCCGAATTTGGTAGTCGTTATGGAATTTCCGAGTCGAGAAGCTGTGTTAAAGGTATTCGAAAGTGATACTTACAACGAGCTGTTACCCTACCGGGAGACAGCGTTTTCTGATGTCAGGATTCATATAAGCGGTAGCTGAGTTATTGCTTTTCAACAAATCCGGCGCTTGGTTCCCGGTTCATACATTTCAATTTGTGAACCGGGATTTTAAATATATGAAGTTGTTTGCAAAAAATTATAACATGTAAAAGACAGACTTGTCTGTTTGGATATTTTTGCGTATTTTTTTTTATGGACAAAAAACAAAAACCGAAAACCAGAATTCTGAAGACTGCCTCCTCTTTGTTTCATAATCAGGGGTATAACAGTACAGGAATCAATCAAATTATTGAAGAAGCATCGGTTGCAAAAGCCAGTTTTTACAGCCACTTCAGGTCGAAGGATGATCTTTGTATTGAATTTTTGAAAAAACGCCATCACGACTGGTTTGAAAAATTCCGCTCTTTTATCGAGAATGAAAGCAGTCCGAAAACGAAAGTGATGGCTGCGTTTGATTTTCTTGTACACATGAATGAAAGTGAGAATTTCAGGGGTTGCAGCTTTCTGAACACTCTATCGGAATTACCTGAAGCTGACGTTAGAATCATTCAAGAAATTAGAAATCACAAAACTGACCTGAGAATCTATTTTCAATCTGTGATCAAAAAACAGGAGACGGCCGACCATGTTTACCTGCTTTTTGAAAGTGCAATTGTTGAAAGCCAGGTATACAAAGACAACTGGCCGATTGTGCATGCTAAAGAAATTATCAACAACCTAATTGAATAAAACGATGGAAAAAAAATACCCGCTCCCCCCATTTACGAAAGAAACAGCTATCCAAAAAATTCAAATGGCAGAAGATACATGGAATAGTAAAGATCCAGTAAAGGTATCCAAAGCGTACACATCCGACAGCGAATGGCGCAATCGAAATCAATTCATCAACGGCAGGGATGAAATTGTAGCATTCCTTACCGAGAAGTGGCAAAAAGAGCTGGATTATAAACTAAAAAAAGAATATTGGGCGCACAGCGGAAACCGTATTGCCGTCCGGTTTGAATATGAATACCATAACGAGGACAGCGAATGGTTCAGGGCCTATGGCAATGAAAACTGGGAATTTGATGAAAACGGATTGATGGCAAAACGCTATGCCAGTATAAACGATTTACAGATTGATAAAGAAGAAAGAAAATTTCAGTGATCTTTTTATAAATTTTACTACAATAATTTTTGAATTTTTATCGGAATACTAAGGATCATTATTTATTCCTGAAATAGTCATACCTTTGGAATTGGGATAATAATGATCCTCCTAAAGAGTTAAAATGGCATATCTTCTGCGACAAAATATCGAAAAAATAGTCGCCTTCAGCGATGAAGAGTTCAATCATATATTTTCTCATTTTATCTCTAAAAGTTTTAAAAAGCATCAGTTTGTTATTCAGGAGGGACAAGCAGTTGATTACGACTATTTTATTCTTAGCGGTTGTTTAAAATCGTACAGCGTTGACTCTAACGGAAAAGAACATATTATTCAGTTCGGATTGCCGGATTGGTGGATTACCGATTATCAGGCATACTACTATCAAACCCCTGCCACTATTTTTCTTGATTGCCTTGAGAGCAGCGAAATGCTCTGTCTCTCTTTTGAAAACAGGGAAAAACTCTGTGCGGAACTGCACAAATTTGAACATTTTTTCCGTAAAAAAACCAATCGTCACAATGTTGCCTTGCAGCAGAGAATCCTATCCCTTTTAAGCAGCAGCGCCCGAGAGCGGTACGAACAGCTTTTAAAAACAAATCCGCTGCTTTTTCAGAAAGTCCCCAAAAAGCTACTCGCATCCTACCTGGGAGTAAGCAGAGAGACGCTTAGCCGGTTGCACACATCTTCAAAATAATGTGACATAGATCACACAAAATTAGTGATCTATGTCATTTCTTGCAGGACTGGATCAGCATATATTTTCTTCCGGTAACAATAACTATGAACCCTAAAATTTAAGTGCCATGCCTTATGTAAATATTGAGGTTACAAGGGAAGGTGTAACCAGTGAACAAAAACGACAGATCATAAAAGGAGTCACACAACTTCTATTTGATGTACTCAACAAGTCACCACATCTCACCCACATCGTAATCAAAGAGATTGATACCGACAATTGGGGTTTTGAAGGAGAACAGATAACAGAACTCAGAAAAAAGAAAAAACAGTAACTATTATGAACATCACATTTAAAACTGCAATCGTTACCGGAGCCTCATCAGGAATCGGGAAGGCCATTGCAAGATTATTTATTGAAAACGGATTTAATGTAGTGATTAACTCCTCAAACCGGGATAATTTAATGCAGGTATTTCAGGAATTTGGCTCGCCGAAAACCGTAATTCCCGTAGCCGGCGATATTTCACTGAAAGAGACCGGGATAAAAATAGTTGAAGAAGCTGTTTCCAATTTCGGCAAGCTGATGGTACTTGTAAACAATGCAGGTGTTTTTGCACCAAAACCATTTCTGGACGTAGAAGAAGCCGACCTGGACCGGTTTTATTCCGTTAACCTGAAAGGAAATTATTATACAACTCAGGCCGCCATAAGAGAAATGCTAAAAACCGGCGGCGGTTCCATTATTAATATCGGTACCGTTTTGGTTGACCATGCGATTGCCGGTTTTCCTGCTTCGGCTCCTGTTGCCATAAAAGGCGGAATTCATGCCCTGACCCGGCAGCTTGCTGCTGAATTCGGTAAAGATAATATACGGGTAAATGCCATTGCGCCGGGAACTATCAGGACCCCGCTTCAATCAAAAATAGGTGTGGATAATGCCGACTCACTGGCAGGCCTTCACTTGCTAAACCGAATCGGAGAAGATACAGATATTGCGGAAATGGCCCTTCATTTGGCCAACAGTAATTTTATAACCGGCGAAATTATCAATGTTGACGGCGGCCATGTAGCTGGCCACACTTTTTAGGGAGGACGTATGATCAGGGATGAATTTGAATCAATTTCCTGTGTTGTTGAAAACTATTTCAATGGAATCTACACCGGCGATGTTTTAAAACTGAAATCCGTGTTTCACCCCGATGCAACCCTGTTTGGCAACATCCAGGGTAAACCCTATCAAAAGAGTGTGGCAGAGTATCTGGATGGAGTGAAAAACAGAAAAAGTCCTTCAGAACTGAATGAACCATTCAGCAAGAAGATGATTAGCTTGGAGATACTTGGCTCCATTGCGGTTGCCAGGCTGCATGTGCCCATTCTGGGATATTTTTATCATGATTATCTCTCTTTCTTTAAACAGGATGGCAGCTGGCTCATTGTAAACAAACTCTTTATTCATAATCCTCTGAAAAATGTGGTATAACACCAGGATATCAAAACTCATCGGTATTCAATACCCGGTCATTCAGGGGCCATTTGGCGGCGGTTACTCTACCGTTGAGCTCGCCTCAACAGTCTCGAATGCGGGTGCATTGGGTTCATTCGGATGCCAGCCTTATTCTGCTGATGAAATTGTCAGCATCTGCAATGAAATCAGGAAAAAGACGAACAAACCATTCAATATCAACCTTTGGGTGAATTCCAGGGATGAACGTCTGAATCATTTTTCTGCTGAAGATTTTAGAAAGCTGGTTGAATTACACAAAGAGTTGCTTGATGGATCAGACCTTCAACTCTCAGAAATGCCGGAGGTTACAGGGCATCTATTTGAAGATCAGGTGGAAGCCATATTTCATGCAAAACCAAAGGTATTCAGCTTTGTTTATGGAATACCATCTGGAGAGATATTGGATAAGTGCAGGAGGCTCGGCATCATCACTATAGGAACTGCCACTACAGTTGATGAGGCAATTGAACTGGAAAAAGCCGGTGTGGATGTGATTGTTGCCTCGGGTATGGAAGCAGGAGGTCACCGTGTATCGTTTCTGGAACCCGCAGTAGATTCATTAACCGGAACGTTTTCACTTATACCACAAGTGGCCGATGCGGTGAAGGTACCCGTGGTTGCTGCCGGAGGAATTGCTGATGCAAGAGGAGTGAAAGCGGCTCTGGCACTGGGTGCTGAGGGTGTTCAGATCGGTACAGCCTTTCTTGCTACAGATCAGTCGGGCGCATCTCAAAAACATAAAAAAGCCCTCTTTTCACCTGAAGCCCGCTACACAACCCTTACAAAAATTTATACCGGCCGGCTGGCAAGGGGCATAAAAACCATATTAACCCAAAAGATGAAAGACCTGGAACACACCGTGGCACCTTATCCGCTGCAGGGTAAACTGATGGCTTTGTTACATGAACTTTCTGTAAATGGAAATGCTGATGTGGATTTTAAATCCTACTGGGCCGGACAGTCAGCGCCATTGTTAAAGTACAGGGATGCCGGGATGTTGATCAACATCCTGAACAGAGAGATGGAGCCGTAAATTTTCCACCAAGCTATACAACTAATTACTGAAAAATAGTACCGAAATGAAATTTTACGACCGATACTGAATTATTGAAAATAGCCACCCTTTTGCCAGAGGTCATTTTGAATATTTCAAAATTAATTCCAAAGATATTTGGCCAGAAGTGATTTGGCATTATGTGAGTTGAGGTACGTTTAGAATAAAAATTTTCTGTTTTACCCTGTTTATAACCAAGAGAAAAAAGTCCATCTGAATATGTTTTTTCTCCATTTTTTCAGTTACAAACTCACTGTACTTTTACACCTCAATAAACTATTAAACTAAATCAAAAAAAAGATGAAAATGAAAATATTTTATCTAATACCTGTTATGCTGTTTTTATTAATAAACACAGAACCAGCGTTAAGCCAGAAGAAAGGAATTGTATTTCCCACTGAATTCAAGACTGCTTCCGTTAATGGAGTAGAACTATTTTATCGGGAGGCCGGCTCAAAAAGTGCACCAGTTCTTATTTTACTGCATGGATATCCTACTTCATCCTTTATGTACCGCAATTTAATAAGAGAGCTTTCTGATGAATATCATTTGATTGCCCCCGATTATCCCGGTTATGGGAATAGTGAGCAACCCGATATGCAAAATTTCGATTTTACGTTTGATAATATGTCTGTGATAATCGAAGATTTTATTAATCAACTTGGAATACAAAACTTTAGCCTCTATGTGATGGACTACGGTGCCCCAATAGGTTTCAGAATAGCAGAAAGGAATCCGGAGCGTATACAGACATTAATTATACAAAACGGAAATGCATATGAAGAAGGACTGGAAGAGTTTTGGAATCCGTTCAGGAAATTCTGGCAAACCAAATCTGAAGAAAAAGAGACACTTGAATCTTTTCATTCTTTAGAAGGGCTAAAATGGCAGTATACACATGGGGTAAATCAAAAGCAGTTGGTTAGTCCGGATAATTGGCAAATGGATTTACGTCACTTATCCCGAGAAGGAAATAATGAAATTCAACTTGCAATGTTTTATGATTACCAGTTTAATCTTATAGAATATCCAAGGTGGCAGGAATACTTCAGAATGTATCAACCCGCAACATTGATTCTTTGGGGCAAAAATGATCATATCTTTCCCCCTTCAGGAGCAGAAGCTTATAAAAAAGATATAAAACATATAGATTCTCATATGTATGATACCGGGCATTTTCCACTGGAAACCCATTTGACCGAAATGACAGATACGATTAGAAAATTTCTGAAAAAGAATTTATAGTACACAACATAATCCTGGTGATGTATTTCTTCAGGATTATGTATTTTAGCCATCAATACAAAACATTAAGATATTTTGAATACTTCACATTCAGATCATAAAGCGCTGACATTAATTAATTCAGAAAATGGAAATCTTGCTTTTAAAATATTTTCGTTTGAGAATAATTTCGTATTTGATCATCTGCAGAGGCAAAATTACTTTACGATTATTCTTGTTCTTGAAGGAAAAGGAATTTTGAAGGTTGATATGTCTTCATATAGAATACAAGGAGGTGATATGATGTTTATTTCTCCTTATCAGCCCTACATGATAGACTGTATAAGTGAAATAAGTGGATTTGCTTTACAGTTCCACACCGATTTTTTTTGCATTTTAAAGCATGATAAAGAGGTATCTTGCGACGGGGTATTGTTTAATAACATTTTTGCCTCCCCTAAAATCCAAATTGAAAAGAAGCAGATAAACCATTTCATTTCCCTGATTGATACGATGACAAATGAAATGCGAAGTGTGGCCTATGGGCAGCATCAATTGCTGGTATCATATCTTAAGATTTTTTTGGTTACCGCATCGAGAATTAAAATAAACCAAAACCCTGAAGACCTTCAGCAAGTTGCCGGCCATAAAGAACCGTACATTCTGCAAAATTTAAAAGATTCCATTGAGCAGCATTATAAAGAAAAACAATCTGTGAATGAATATGCCAAATTACTGAATGTTTCAGCAAAATCTTTAACAGAAACCAGTAAAACCTACTTTAAAAAAACTGTTAAAAAGCTAATTACAGAGCGTATTCTTATAGAGGCCAAAAGGGAGTTGTATCTAACCTCTAAGCCTGTTAAATCAATTGCCTATGAATTAGGGTTTCACGATGAGCATTATTTCAGCCGTATCTTTAAAAAAAATACCAAGGTGTCACCAACTATCTATAGAGATACAGTTGGTTTTGCAAGAGCTGAGCTTGAATCCTGAGTGAGAATAATTGATAACAGAGTTCATCGAAAAAGGAGTAGGAGTTTCAATAGATTTGGCTCGCTGGTTCCGATAATGGCTGCATACATGCTTACAACTGGAGCATGGCCGACATGCCCAGCTGTTGTAGTACAAATTAAACACGTAGATATAATTTGTAGAAATGTTGTATAAAATACATATACTGTACCAAACGTTCGTTATCAATTATGAAATATGGCACATAGAAAAGTAAAAGACGAAGAATTATTTAATAGATTGTTGGACATCTTTAGAAGAGTCGGGTATGACGGTGCCAGTTTATCTATGCTATCTGAATCAACCGGTCTAAAGAAAGCAAGTCTATATCATAGGTTTCCCGGTGGTAAAGAAGAAATAGCTGAAAAAGTTTTAGAAAATGTTAACTTCTGGATTCAAGAAAATTTAGTCGCAGTATTAACTTCTGAACATCCACCAAGAGAGCGTTTGAATACGGCACTTGATAATATTAACCGCTTGTACAACGGAGGAAAAGATGCCTGTATCCTCAGGGCATTATCACAAGGTAGTGGACTTGATTTATTTCGGCCAAAAATCAAAGAAAATTTTGATGACTGGATCAATGGCTTTAAAGTATGTGTTGAAGATTTTGGTGTGAATCCCTCAGATTCAATGGAAATTGCCGAAAACATTCTCATAAGTATACAAGGCTCTTTAATTCTCTCCGTCTCATTAAAAAAGCCGAAAATTTTCAAGAGGACTCTTGATAGGATCAGAAATATGTTTTAAAGATTAGTGCTGTCGATTATCTTTGTCATAGTTCTTTTCGGGCATGGTTAATACAATTTCTACGACGCTTCATTCTCATTCCGCATGTACCAAAGCTGCATTAAGAATTGTTCTATAGTTTCCTGGCTGAACGCATTTGTTTCATTTAAAGTTATTTTCCAGCCCGCTTCGTAATTGATCTTCTTCTTGTATTTTCCTTGCGTCTGATTTATGGGCATTTCAGACAAGTTGCTGATTGGATGTGACAGCCCGCAACTTCAGCGTGCCCTAACTAAGGTCTCCGTCCTTCAATTTTGATCGTAACTCGCTCTACGTTTTAATATTGATATCCAACAACCCAACAACTATTGTAGGCGCTATTTCTTTGGGTATTTCAGATAAAAAAAAAATTACAATTATTCCGAACGTTTGGGTTTGCATACCATTAGGAAATATGATATAATTATACCGAACGATAGGTATAAACTTAAACTAAAGAACTAAAATTATGAAAACAGCAATTATAGTACTATCTGACCCTCAATCAGAATCAGAGGAAGCATTAGGGCGACTCTTTAATGCCTTGGCAGCAGCCTATGATTTCAAAAAAAACGGTGAAACCGTACAAATCCTTTTCCAGGGAGCCGGCACCCGTTGGCCCGAAAAACTGCAACACGAAGATCACCCTGCCCATGGATTATATAAGGAAGTGGAAGATACCATAGCAGGTGTTTCGTGTGGATGTGCTGATGTGTTTGGGGCTGAATCTGCCGGATTCGATCTTATTAAAGATAATAAAGTGCCGAATACAACAGGCCTGCCCAGTTTAAACAATCTACAGAAAGAAGGATTCAGCGTTTTGACGTTCTAAAATAAACCATAATCAAATTACCACCTGTTCGAAAAAGGTCAGGTGGTAATCTTCAATATTAAGGCAAGAATAATTTTATGATTCAACATTACCACCAAGGAGAACTAAAGGTTCAGGAAAAAGCGGGTGTAAGAGATCTTGCTGAAAGAAGCGGTAAAGTAATTTCAGATAAAATTCCGGGTGGAGCACTCAATTTCATCGATAAACAGCCCATGGTTATCGTAAGCAGTTTGGATAACGAAGAGCACATATGGGTTTCCATTTTGGCAGGAAAGCCGGGTTTTATAAAGGCTGAAAGTACAGCATGCATAAATTTTGACCTGTCAATGTTATCCAGCAGCCGGCAGGACATTTTCTGGAGAAACATAGAGAGAAACAGAGAGATCAGTTTGTTGTTTATTGAGTTAAGTACTCGCCGCAGGCTGCGCGTCAACGGTAATGCCACAATCGATGCTGCTCAAATGACTATTGAAGTTAAAGAGGCCTATCCCAATTGTCCCAAATATATTCAACGACGTGAAATCGAAATCAAGAACTGCATTGCCGAAGTGGCTGGCCAATACAATGAATTTAATGTTTTGAATAGTGAGCTGAAATCCTGGATTAATAGAGCCGACACTTTTTTTGTAGGAAGCGCTGATGATAAAAGGAACCTGGATGTAAACCACCGGGGTGGAAATCCGGGGTTCATCCGGATTACCGGTGATGATACACTGCAGATTCCCGATTACGAAGGCAACAGGATGTTCAATACCTTCGGTAATTTTGTGTTGAATCCAGAGGCAGGTCTCTTATTCGTGGATTTTGACCGCGGCACAACGCTTCAGATGATCGGAACGGCAGAGATACTGTGGGATCAGGACGATCCCGAAAACAGAACAGGGGGCTCGGGCAGGTTCTGGAATTTCTACATCAACCGCTCTTTAACCCTGGATTCTTTGAGCGGACTGAACTGGAATTTAATTGATTACTCACCCCACAATCCCTGATGCTATGCTACGACCATTTAAAGTCATTAAAAAAGTAAAAGAGAGTAACGAAATCACCTCCTTTTATCTTCAGCCGAACGATGGTAAAGGACTTTCGAATTACCGGCCCGGGCAATATCTACCGGTTAAAGCAGAGGTGCCCGCAAAGGACAACGTCGTTTTTCGTAACTACACGTTGTCTGATCGTCCCGGTAAAGATTATTACCGGTTAACAATAAAACGAGAGAAAAATGGACTTGTATCCAGCTATATGCATGAATCCGTTTCTGAAGGTTATGTAATTCAGGCAGAATCACCCAGAGGTAACTTCTTTCTTCCGGAAGTAAGGGATACGCGACCTGTTGTATTGCTCTCCGGTGGTGTTGGTATAACTCCGATGTTGAGCATTCTCAATCATCTGGTTGACAACGATATCGACCGGGAAGTTTGGTTTATCCACGGGAGCCGAAACATAAATACACAGATCAAGCTCGATAAATTACGCCTGTTGGATGAGTCAATGCCCAATATACATGTTCACATTCATCACAGCAGGCCTGTTGCTGAAGAAAAAATTGGCTTTGATTTTGATCGTGAAGGCATAATCACTCCTGAATTTCTCAAATCGCATCTTTCAACGAAAGAGGCTTTGTTTTTTCTTTGCGGGCCATCTCCCTTTATTCAAGCCCTATACAAGGGGTTGATCGATTGGAATGTACCGGAAGAAGATATTCTGTATGAACACTTCGGACAAGGTAAAGTATTGGAACCCCAATCCATCTTTTTGGCAAATGTTTTTTCTGAAGCCATTACGGTGAATTTTTCAGAATCGGAAATCGAGGCACCTTGGGATGAATCCTTTAGCAGTATTCTTGAACTTGCGGAATCAAAAGGGCTTTCCCCACCTTTTGATTGCCGCATGGGCAGCTGTAGCACGTGCGAATCCGGACTCATTTCCGGTGAAGTTATCTATGAGCCTGGACCGTTTATAGAAGTAGAGGATGGCCGGGTATTGATTTGCTGCTCCCGCCCTAAAAGCGGTGTAAAAATTAATCTGTAATATGAAGTTGGACAAACAGAATTATCATGAGTTAAACATTGATGATTATACTATTACTGCAGAGTATTCAGGATCATTTCAGCTATATTAAACTGTATATATTTTCACCCCAAACTTCTAAAAATGAATAAACTATATAGTAGTCACTCAGAGCATAATCATTTCATGGATAGATGTATTCAATTGGCAAACCAAGCGATGTTGGAGGATAATCCACCTGTGGGCTCTGTACTGGTGAAAAATGGAGAGATACTTGCCGAAGGAATTGAGGCCGGAATAAGTCGCGGTGACGTGACCGCACATGCCGAAATAGAAGTGTTTAGAAATGCATTAATAAAGGGAATTCAAGATTTTAGTGAATGCACCATGTATTCCACCCATGAACCCTGTGTGATGTGTTCATATGTCATTCGGCATTATCAAATCAAGGAGCTTGTTTATGGTGTTGAGGTGGATGAGCTTGGCGGAGAAAGTTCGAGCTACTCGTTATTAACAGACAGAAATATTGCAAAATGGAAATATAGTCCAAATATTGTGAAGGGAATAAAACGCCAAAATATTGAAAAATTGAGCATTCTACGTAAGGAAAGAAAGATCAATAATAAAGAATGACAAGTTAACTACAATCTTTATTGGCCTCAGATTAAGGCTTAAAACGTGCACCTTCTGTGCAGGATGTTTGCTTGGAAAACCCGGCGTTCAACGGATATTTGCAATTTTGCTCAAACTTAATAAGCGGTATACCTGTTAAATCACGAATCGAATTTCTTCCGTTTTTTTAAAGAATTTTTTGAAGCAACTGAATATTACGGGGAACAGGTAGTTGGTTTTGGTGATGCCGGAGAAATTGAAGTCGACCAGTTTATTCATCGACTTGGAATTAAGGTGATTTCCGTAACTCAGGCACATGCAGAACTGGCATAAACAGCCTATCGCTAATATGGTAAAGGAAGAGAGTACGCCGGATTAAATTATGGTGATTGCTTTTCTTATGCGCTTGCATCTTCACTCCAGGAGTCGCTTTTCTATATTGGGGAAGATTTTACCAAAACAGACCTTCCCAAATTAGGGGAATGAGTTTTTATTTCAATTGTCTGCATAGCCTTGGTTCCAGGTTTTTTCCGGGTCATGATTTCTTAAATCGCATTCAAAATCGGCTACTGCCTTAAGGTTCATTAATACTGAAACCCACCCCGCGTTTACTTCGGAAAAATCGTCTTCAGGTACATTTTCATGTGTCAGGGCCAGATCGGTTCCGTTATATTCTGTTTGTTCCAATTTAAATTTTACCAAACTGTGAAAATAGTCCAAATGGTATTCTTTATAAGGCAAAGATCTGATAACCCGGCTGCGGTATGTTTGTCCATTTGGGAATAAAAATTGAATGAAGCCTTCCTTTTCTGCCGCTTTTTCAGCCCAAAATCTTTCTCTTCCTTTTGAGGTACTGATAAACTCAAAGACTCTTTTTGGATTAGATTTAAGCTGAATCTTCCATGTAACTGTATTCATAATCGTTTTCGTTGTTTAATTATAGTCCGATATCATTAAGCATAGGGAAGATCCAAGGCCAAAACACCGTGATAGCCGATATCTGCAATCACTTTTTCACTTTCGGAAAATATATAGAATAATTTTATGAACATTTCGGCCGAAGAAATAAGAACAGAACCTGAGTGCCCGAATTGGACTATTTCGGGTTGTTTTCTCAGGAATTGTTTATACCAAGTTTTTCCACTTTCCGGAGCCATTTCTTCCGGAACGATTCTTTCGAAAGCCGGATCGGGCCGATTGAAGTAATCCTGACCTTGCTGATTCCCACAAATTGAAGTGTCAGTTTCTTCATTGCTTTATGGCTGGGCGCTCCGTTAATCAGGCGGTAGTACCATGGCGGCTGGTCCATCGTACAGATGATGCGGGCGGTTTTTCCCGTCAGGTATTTGTCCCACCAGACGGAACCTTCCCTGTGGTTAAAGGCAAATCCCGGCAAAAATACCCGGTCGATAAATCCTTTCATAATGGCGGGTACCGACCCCCACCAAACGGGATAAATCCAAACCAGGTGATCGGCCCACAAAAATAATTCCTGGGCCTGAAGCAAATCCGGCTCCAGCTCGGTCCGCTGCCGGTAACCATACAGCAGGTTCGGGTTAAAATCAAGGTCTCTGATATTAATGGTTTTCATATCAGCGCCAGAAGCCTTTGTGCCTTTCTGATAGGCATCAGCAAGGGCTGAATTATAGCTTTCGGCATCAGGGTGTCCGTTAATAATCAATATTTTTTTTTGTCCATCTGACATATGAATTTTACAAGGCTATAAAAATTAAAGTTTCCCTGAACACATTTTGCTGTGATGATTAGTGAGAAAGCTTCATTATTCCTTCATGAACATTGATTATATATTT
>CAYWOQ010000068.1:0-15973 GCA_964459925.1 uncultured Roseivirgaceae bacterium | reverse complement strand
ATCCAAAACTCTAGCCCACCTTTTGATTATTCTATTGAATAATCCGGGTTAAACCTTCCATCTGATAAATAAAACCTGATCAACGCTCCTGGTTTTCTAAAAAGCATCTTTATCGTAAAAACCAGACCTCTTTCTACATTAAATGCATCCAGAAAGTCTAGCATAGATTGACGGATTGTGATCCTCTTTACGGTTCTTTTTTCTGTGGTTTCAATAGGGAATTTGTCCATCACTACTAAGGCAAATTTCAATTCAGATCAGAATTTAATCAGTTCAGACAGTATTCTAGCAATTCAGTAGGCAAATGATAAGAACATTCCCTCAAATCACTGTTCTGCCTTTCATATTCAATAAAAAATTAAACACATGAAGACGTTTCAATTTAACTTTAAATTAATAGGTGTGACTAAACTCACCCTAATTTTAGTACTCCTCGGGATGGTAATTCTTTTGTCCAGCTGTGGAGAGGATGATGATGTACAAGACCCACAAGATATTGTAGAAGTAGCAATTTCAAGTGGGTACACAAGATTGGCAGACGCACTTACGCAAGCAGGATTGGTAAGCACACTACAGGGCGATGGACCTTTCACAGTATTTGCTCCTACCAACGCTGCTTTCGAAGCTGCAGGTGTTACAACTGAAAACAATTTTGGAGGTCTTACTGATGCAGAATTAAGTGCAGTCTTAACCTATCACGTAGTTCCTGCCAACGTTACTTCAAGTGATTTAACTACCGGCGATGTTGCGAGTGTGGAAGGTTCTAACCTATCTATTGATGCGACAAACCTAACTGTAAATGGCGTTGCAATTATCAACCCATTTGATGTTTCAGCAAGTAATGGTACAATACATACAATCGGATCCGTATTATCGATCCCAGTTGCTGGACCGACACAAAATATCGTAGAGCTTGCTCAGTCTCAACCAAATCTAAGTTCTTTGGTAACTGCACTTTCGTTATTCCCTACTCTAGTAGCTGATCTTTCTGACGCCAATGGAACATTTACCGTTTTTGCACCGACAAATGATGCATTTGATGCATTACTTGCAGCAGTTGGTCAATCAGAACTTACTGATATTCCTGAGTCTGTCATAAGAAGGGTATTAGAATATCATGTAATCGCTGGAACCGCAGCGCTATCGACAGATTTAAATGATGGTGATCAGCTAGATCCAGTTTTGACTGACATGGGTGATGTAATTAACGTAGGAGTTGGAGCCTCAGTTACTGTAGATGGTGCAACTGTTACAACTGCCAACGTAGAGGCTACCAACGGCGTTGTTCATATTATTGACGGTGTATTGACACCTGACCTGGAAACAAGTATCGTAAATACGGTGGTAGAACCAGCTTATTTTAACGTAAACTTCACTGTTTTAACAGAAGCGGTGGTTACTGCTGGATTATTGGAAACACTAATTGACGCAAGCGCAGAATTTACTGTTTTTGCTCCTACTAATGATGCATTTGCAGCGGCGAACATCAATTCATTAGATGGTCTAACTGCCAGTGATCTTTCACCTATTTTATTGTACCATGTACTAGACTCAGAAGTCAAAGAAGCAGGATTGCCAGCAACAGGAAGTGCAGTAACCACCTTAGGTGGTGATTTTTATTTGAGCATTAATGCAGATGGTGTTTTTATAAATGGAACTACTCAAGTAACTGCCACCGATATAGATCAGGATAACGGAGTAGTGCACGTAATTGACAGAACATTACTACCAGCATCTAGCGATGTGGTAGACATAGCTATTGCAGCATCACAAGCTACTGAAGCTGCAGAATTTGGCCAACTTGTAGCTGCACTTACAGCTGTTTCAAATAATACCAACACAGATTTAGTGTCAGCATTGAAGGGAGACGGACCATTTACGGTATTTGCTCCGACTGATGCTGCGTTCCAGACATTATATAATGCGGTTGGTGACCAGGATGAGGACCAGGATAGTGACATTGATGACCTGGTTGCTGCCGCAGGTTTGGAAACGATTGCTATAGTATTACAGTATCATGTATTCGGAGGAAGAGTATTCTCTCAGGATATCCCTAATGTTCTAAATGGTAATGCTTCAGTTACCTTAACTCCTTTAGCGGGTGGAACGTGGGATCTTAATTCGGATCTCACAATAACCCCTACAGATGCTGTTTTATCAATTGGTTTAGATGACGCTGGAATTATTGCATCAGAGGGTACAATTGACATTCTAGGCACTAATGGTGTAATACATGCCATTGACCAGGTGATCTTACCTTAATTTTTTAACAACAAAACCCATCTGCAGTTATGTAGGTGGGTTTTAATATAACTTGAATACGATGTTTAGTAATAAGTGGAGGTATTTGTACATATTCCTTCTTGGGTCCTATTCTTTTTTTAACATTAAATTCACCCAGGGTGATTCGCTAGTATCTCTTCCGATATCTGACATTGTTTTTTATTCCATCATTTTATTGATTGTCTTAAGTATTTGGGATGGTAATTTTCTGATAGAAAAAATCAATAACAGACTATCTGCAAAAAGGGTCTCATTCAAATTAGTTAGACACTTTTTGCTAAGCGTATTATTGGTTGTCATTATCACTCCACTTTTCAGTATTGCAATTAATTACTTTTTAGCTTCAAAGACTTTATTTGACGGATACAACCAACTTATAGGATTTAGTTTCCGAATTAATCTTTTCCTTCAATGCATTAACGCAATTTTGGTATACAACAAGGAGCTAAACACGGCAAAACTTGAAGCTGAGACGTTGAAAAAAGAAACCACTGAAGCCCAGTTTGAAGCGCTCAGAAAACAAATCAATCCTCATTTTCTATTCAACAGTTTCAATGTACTTTCATCAGTCATTGAAACAGATCAAAAACTAGCCGTTTCATTTGTGGAGCAGTTATCTAAGGTCTATAGATATCTCTTGAAAACGCAGGAGCTCAAAACAATACCTTTACAAGAAGAACTTGACTTTATTGAATCTTACATTTTTTTACTCAAGATTCGATTTGGTGACAACCTCCAATTTGAGAGGACTATTTCTGATACAAGCCATAGTATTCCTCCTTCTACCCTACAGCTACTCATAGAAAATGCAATCAAACACAATGAGGTTTCAAAAAAGAATCCGTTAAGCGTCTCACTGGATAGGCAAAATGGCTCGCTGATTATTAAGAATAATAAAAACCCTAAGGCAACATCAGAACCATCTGAAATGATAGGGCTTGCTAACATCAAGAAGAGATATCAGTTATTAGGTGCAATGCCGCCAGAAATTTCAGATACAGAAACGGAATTTTTGGTTAAACTTTCTTTGATAGAATGAGAACACTAATCATAGAGGATGAACACCTTGCCGCTGAAAGACTTCAGCGAATCATCCAAAAAAACTTTCAGAACATGGAGGTTTTAGAGTCTTTAGATACGGTAAAAGATGGAGTGGAATACCTCACTGAGCATGCAGAGGACTTAGATTTGATCTTTTGTGATATTCATTTAGCTGATGGCTCCAGCTTTGAGATTTTCGAAAAAATAGATGTAAAGACACCGATTATTTTCACAACAGCCTACGATCAGTATTCTCTGGATGCATTTAATGTGAACAGTGTACATTATTTATTAAAGCCTATAGAGGAAAAAGAAGTGATAGATGCAGTTAAAAAGTATGAACGCTTTCAAGGAAGCCAAAATCCTAACTTCAGACTATCAGATCTTAAAGATTTACTTACAATTCCAAAAAAGACGGATAAAAAACACTTATTGGTCAAATCAGGAATGAAGCTCATTCCTAAAAAAGTTGAAGAAATTGCGCTCTTCTATATCGATAATAAAGTGGTCCATGTAGTAGATATAAAAGATGGCAAGTCGTATCTGACTGATTTCAACCTAGAGGAAATTGAACAAAATCAAACGAACCCTGACCAATTTTTTAGGATCAATAGAAAGCAAATAATAAATATGGAGGCCATTACTGCGATGAAACCTTATATTGGTCAAAGATTAACTATTGATGTAGCGGTTAAATGCAATTTTGATATTATTGTGAGCAGAGAAAAAGTCACACAGTTCAAAAAATGGTTTACAGGTTAATCACTCTTCTTTTATTCATTTCATTATTTATTTCATCTAGCGCTCAAACTAACTCTTACGACTCTCTCAAGCAAGCAATTGTAAATCTGGATGTCAAGGTCAACCAGGTACAACTTAACCTTGAAAATTCTCAAAAAAAATTTAAAACAGGAATTCTTATAGCAACCATTGGGTATACGACTGTGATTACCGGAGGCTTAATGCTGGGTCGGGAAAATGATCAATTAGGCCAATCACTTCTCGTGGCTGGCGGTGCAACAGGTATTATTGGAACCTATAAAATGGTTGACGCTTTCAGTTTTCTAACAGGAAGAAAGAAAAAGAAGAAAAACAAGACTTACTGATCCATCCACTGCTTAAAGGAGGTCGCTTTTTCACTACTTACAATGATTTGTTCATCATTAAAGTGATCCATCTCTACCATCAATTTCCCTTTGAAATACCTGTGTACCGTATTGATAAAATCAATATTGACGATAAATTGTCGATTGGCTCTATAAAAGATTTCAGGGTTAAGTTGACCAACTAATTCATCCAATGTAAAATCAGATAGGTAAGATTTTTCGCTTTTGGTAACGATATGTACAATCCCATGTTTGCTTTGGAAGCATACGATATCCGATGATTTGATCGCAAGCATTTTTTCGCCCTGCTTTACAAGAAAACGTGATTTATACTGATTCCCTCCAAGCTGTATTTGACTTAGAATCTCCTGAATAGAAGGTTCTGTCTTTCCTTCAGGCTTTCGATGAAGTTCCCTGTATTTCTTGAGTGAACATGCCAGTTCTTCTTTCTTTATTGGTTTAAGCAAGTAGTCGATACTATTTACTTTAAAAGCTTTCAGCATGTACTCATCAAAAGCAGTGGTGAAAATTACCGGACACTTTACTTCTACTCTTTCAAATATCTGGAAACTGATGCCATCGCTGATCTGAATGTCCATAAATGCCAAGTCTGGAGCCTCATAATGTTCGAGCCATTTTACCGTATCTTCCACACTATCAAACACTTCGAGGATTTCAATACTGGAATCAATCTCATGTAAGACTTTTTCCAGTCGCCTAAAAGCTGGTGCTTCATCTTCTATGATCAGGACTTTCATGCCAAGCTTAAGTCTTTTTCTTCCAATAAATCTATAAGCGGTACCGCAACCATGAAATTGGAAGCGCTGGTCATCACATCGATCTCTTTGTTACCTAGTATCCTGTAACGTTTTCTTATGTTTTCCAATCCAGTTTTGGTGGAAGCTTCAGCAGAAGTCTTTTTCTGGAGGTTATTTTTTACGACTACTGATTTTCCTTTATCCATATAAATATCAATATGAAGAGGTTTTGACTTAGAAACGATGTTATGTTTAATGGCATTCTCAACCAGCATTTGAAGAGTCAGCGGGGGAATAGTCATGGAGTAAAATTTTTCATCGATATTAAAAGTAAAATTGAGATTATCCGGATACCGCATGCGAAGAAGAAAAAGATAACTTTTAACAAAGTTCAGTTCCTCCTTTAGCTGAACAAGTTCACGATTTTTGTTATTAAGAATATATCGATATACCTCGGAAAGTTTCTCGGTAAAGGAAACGGCCGCTTCCGAGTCCTCTGGAATAATGCATGCCAAGGTGTTCAAACTATTGAACAAAAAATGAGGACTCATTTGATTCTGAAGTACCTCATATTGTGTCTTTATTTGTTGATTTTTCAACTGCTCATTGAGTCTGAATTGCTCTTTCCATTTTTCAAAGAAGTAAAAGGCTTCATAACCCAGGGAGATCACTGCTGCAGCAATAAAATTGAAAGGTAGGAATTCCGTATGCTCAGATGGTTTCAGAAGGTCTTTGAATTCGCTTATTTGAAATATAAGCTTGAGTGGTAAGCCTCCAATGGACATCCATATAATAATACCCAGCGCAGAGAAGAACAGTCTTCTGCCTGTTTTGCTGATCTCAGGAAATAACTTTCTGAATCGAAAAATAAAGAAACAGGCCCCGTTCCAGTAAACTGCCGTAAAACATAGAGCCACGAAGTATTGATACAGATAGGGTGCATCTGACATGTGCTGCGAGTTGCTCGCCTCAGCAATAATTGCCACAATAGGTATGCCTATCCATCGAATATATACTTCTTTCCATTTCATCTGATACTAATATAATTCAGCATGGTTTGAAATAATTTATCATTATTCAATCAAAAGGCGAATTACATACTTGAAACTACAATAATTACACATGAACCTAAATTATCCATTTTTACATGACCAATCCATCTCAATGGACATTTTTGATGCTTAATTAGGGTGAAATCTCAGTTCACTGGAAATTCCATTTCCCATTACTGCAAACCTCCGTTGTTTCGAATATCAATAATCTTGAAACGATGAAACGAACACAAGCAATCATAATAGGAATAATTACTGCCATCATTTCCATTTCCTTCACCTATGCTCAAAATCAGACCGTGAAGGGGGTCATTTTGGATGCACAAGCTGAATATGCATTAATTGGAGCGACAATACAATTAATCGGATCCGACCCAATAAACGGTGACATTGCTGATGTGAATGGCGAATTCAGAATAGAAGAGGTGCCAACTGGTAGGCAATCTTTTACAGTTACCTATGTTGGATATAAAACCATTACACTTCCCAATGTTTTGGTAACCTCTGGTAAAGAAGTCATTCTTAGAATTTTACTAGAAGAATCAGTTGAAAAGCTTGAAGAGGTGGTCATCACAGCAGATGCAGATAAAGACCTTCCAATCAATGATTTGGCTAAAGTAAGTGCACGAACGTTTAGCATAGAAGAAGTAAACAGGTATTCCGGAGGGCGAAACGATGTAGCCAGATTAGCCTCAAGTTTTGCCGGAGTGAGCACACCCGATGATTCAAGAAATGACATTGTGGTCAGAGGTAATTCGCCTACCGCATTACTTTGGAGAATCAATGGCATTCCGGTAAGTAATGTCAATCACTTTTCAACCCTAGGAACGACCGGTGGTCCGGTAAGTGCCTTAAATACAAACATGCTGAGTACATCTGATTTCATAACTGGTGCGTTTCCTGCTGAATACGGGAATACAAACGGAGCAGTTTTCGATATTAATTTCAGGGATGGTAACAAAGATGAATTCGAATTCACCGGACAGTTAGCTGCATTTAGTGGACTGGAGTTTATGGCTGAAGGACCCATTTCTAAGGAAAATAATTCATCATTTTTGATTTCCTATCGCTACGGTATCGCTGCAGCAGCTGCGCCAGGCACATCGGGTATTCCCAGCTATCAGGATCTCGCCTTCAAGTTTGATTTAGGCAGGACCTTTCTAGGAAATATTGAATTATTTGGGATGGGCGGAACCAGCTCAATTGACTTTATCGGTGAAGAAATTGATGAAAATGACTTGTTTGCTAATCCAAATCAGGATGCATTCGTTGATAGTCGACTTGGACTTATTGGCCTAAATCAAGTCTTTCGTTTAGGACAAAAGACTTTCATCAAGAATACAATTGGTTATTACACCAATCAAAATGAGTATGATCAAGACAATTTCATTAGAGATGAGAACAATATTGTAGTAACAAGCTTTCGTGCAACGGAGGTAAGAGATGTAGAAAACCGAATCAATGCATCCACACAGTTTAATACAAAATTCAATGCAAGAGCCAGTCTTAGGGCTGGAGTATTAGCAGAATTTTTTAACCTACAGTCCGACATACAGGATCGGGATAATCGACCCGATGGGCAAATACCTGATAACAACAATGACGGTGTTCCAGACCGGTTTTTCCAGGTAAGAGATGCAAATGACAATTTGACCCTCCTGCAACCATACATTCAGGGAGAATATAAGTTTACGGATGAGTTTAGCTTAACCGGGGGAATTCACACCCAATATTTAAATGTTAATGACAATTTCGTTATGGAGCCCAGAGTTGCTGCAAGTTGGCAACTAAGGCCAAATCAGCGTCTAAATGCAGCATATGGTCTGCATTCTCAAATGGTGCCATTCCCGATACTATTTCTAAATGAGCAAGTCGGGTCATTGGATGAATTTGAACAAACGAACTTAGAACTAACCTTTCTTAGAAGTCATCATTTCGTGTTGGGTTATGATAGAAAATTGGGTCAAGACTGGAGAATTAAAGCAGAAACCTATTATCAGTCTTTATTTGATATACCAATTGAAGATGACCCAAATAGTTCTTATTCAGTGCTCAATGAAGGCGGAGATTTTGTGTTTGATGAGCGTGGATCTCTGGTCAATGAAGGAACAGGATTTAATTACGGCATAGAGCTAACGGTAGAAAAATTCTTCAGCAACAATTACTACGGTTTGCTTACCACCTCTCTATTTGAATCCAGATATGAAGGAGGGGATAAAATTGAAAGAAATACTGCTTTTAATAATAATTATGTAATTAACGCACTTTTTGGTAGAGAATGGAAAGTGACGGATAATGAAAGAAGAGATATTGCGTTAACATTTGACACTCGTTTTTCAACTTCTGGAGGGCGCCCTTATACCCCAATTGATGTTCAAGCATCTATTGCAAATAATAACGACCAGGTGGAAATAGAAGAGCTGGCATTTTCCCAAAGATTGGACCCTTACCTGAGATTAGACTTAAAGTTTGGGTTCCGAATCAATAGCAAACAAAAGAAAGTGTCTCATCAATTCTTTTTAGACCTTCAAAATGTGACCAATCGAGTCAATCAATTCACGAGAAGATATAACGAAGTAACTCAGCAGGAAAACGTGGTGGAGCAAATTGGTTTCTTTCCTGATATATTGTACAGAATTCAGTTTTAAAAAACTAGTAGAAGGTTGGTAGTGAATAGAGGCCCTCACTTCGGTGAGGGTTTTTATTTACCCTCATTCTTTTGTTTAGATTCAATAACATTCTTAGCAGTTTCCTTCATGATGGGAAAGGCCATACTGCTAAGAAAACCACTATCTTCAATTGCTTTAAGTCCTTCTTTTATTGATTCTGTAGATGCATGAGCATTGAAATATGACCGAAAAATTTCTAGATCAACTTCATCAACTGAGAAATGCTTGAGTCCAATATCAAACACCTCATTTGTGGTTTCCCATTTAGATGTTTTTAGTTCTTCCAAGGCAGCATTGAATTCATCAAAATCCATTTGGTCGATTATCTCTATCATGTCATCATAGTTCAATTCTGATTCCTCAATTATTTGAGCCATTTCATCCACTCTGACATCCAATTCTTCCTTCATGTTTTCTACTTTTTCCTTAACCGTAGAAGGCACCACATTAATCTCGGTTTCTGAAATGACTGCATTTGCGATAGTCTTCGGTAGATAGTTCATAATTAACCGATATCCTACAAACCCAATAATTGCCAAGATGATGAAAACAAGGATCAGTTTTTTCATAACTCCAATTTTAGTAAAAAATGGACTGTAATGTATAAACCCATAGAACCATTATTTCAACTAAACATTCGCGATATAGCCTAGTTTTACTGCAGATGAAAAAATCAATTGTCATTGGATCAGGTATTGCCGGATTGGCAAGCGCATTGCGATTGAAAGCCAAGGGCTATGAAGTAACTGTATTTGAAGCAAATTCATACCCTGGTGGCAAGCTTCATGCTTTTGAATCGAAAGGCTATCGATTCGATTATGGCCCCTCCTTATTTACCATGCCGCATTTTGTGGATGAGCTTTTTCAATTATTTGATGAAGATCCCAGGAAGCATTTTAATTATGTAAAGGAGGATACCATATGCAACTACTTTTGGGAAGATGGAACGACATTTACAGTTCCAGCGGAAAAAGAAAATTTCATTATCGATGCGGCTAAAAAGTTTGGTGAACCTATAGGTAATATCAAACGCTACTTAGCGAATAGCGAAAAAAAATACGATTTGACAGCTAGGCTATTCCTCGAAAAATCGCTTCATAAAGCATCGACCTACTTAAGTACAGACGCTTTGAAAGGAGTATTAAATATGGGTAGCCTTGATTTGAACAGTAGCCTTCATCAGGTGAATGAAAAATATTTCCATCATCCCAAACTGGTACAGCTGTTTAATCGATATGCGACCTATAATGGCTCCAACCCCTACTCTACCCCTGGAATCATGTCATTAATACCTCAATTGGAGATGCGTTTTGGAACCTACTATCCGAAAGGTGGTATGCATGAAATCTCTCAAAGCCTTCATAGACTAGCTGTGAGTAATGGTGTTTCATTTCATTTTGATACGAAAGTAAATGAGGTGATATATAAAAATGGGGTTGTAAAAGGTATAAAAACTAGGGATCAGACGTACAAGGCAGATTTGGTCGTATGTAATATGGATATCTTCTCTGCATATCAGAGCATATTGTCAACTGCCCCAAAACCTAAGAAAGTATTAAAACAGGAAAGGTCAAGTTCTGCGTTGATATTTTATTGGGGTATCAAACATTCCTTTAATGAACTAGCCCTTCATAATATTTTCTTCTCTGAGGATTATCAAAAAGAATTTGATGCGATTTTTCATAAACATCAGATTTTGGATGATCCAACAGTTTACATCAATATTACCAGTAAAGAAGATGCTGATCATGCCCCTGCCAATGCAGAAAACTGGTTTGTAATGATCAACACGCCTAGCAATAAAGGTCAAGACTGGGAAGAGATAAAGAAAAAAGCTAAATCAGCAATAGTGAAAAAGCTATCTCGGATATTAAAGCAGGATATTGAGCCAATAATTGAGACGGAAGAAATATTAGATCCTGTAAGAATAGAGCAAGAAACCTTATCCCATGAAGGTTCATTGTACGGGACTTCTAGCAATTCAAAATTCGCAGCATTTTTAAGACATCCAAATTTTTCTTCTTCCATTAAAAATTTGTATTTCTGTGGCGGTTCCGCACACCCAGGTGGAGGAATACCCTTGTGTTTATTATCAGCTAAAATTGTGTCAGACTTGATCCCATCTAATGCAGGTTAATAAAATAAATCTTGCGGTTGGAACCGTTTGGTTATTCCATTTATCCGGAATAATTGGAATGATCTTGGGCTATAGTGATTGGTTTCTTCCTAAAACGCCATTAAACCTTTTGATATGTATTCTACTGCTGATTTTGGTTGGCGACCTCCTAAGTTTCCAAAAAGGATTTTTAGCCCTGGTATTCTTTGCCTCAGGGATGTTTGTGGAATGGACTGGGGTTAAATTTAGTTTTCCGTTTGGAGAGTATTACTACGGAGATAACCTAGGATTAAAACTGGATGGAGTTCCCTATTTAATTGGAGTGAATTGGTCCATGTTAGTGATTATAACTGGGTGTATGGCGTCTCAGGTAAAAGCTATCCTACCGATAAAAATATTAATCGGAGCTTCATTAATGCTCTTTTTGGATTTCTTCATTGAGCCAAACTCAGCCAATTTTGATTTTTGGTATTGGGCAAACGGTCACATCCCATTGAGTAATTACATTGGATGGTTTGTTATCGCAGGTATTTTGCATTGGGTTTATCAAGCCTACATGGAAAAGATGAATTTTAGATTTTGCCTAAACCTATACCTTGCGCAGCTAGTTTTCTTTATATCGTTTTATGTCAAAACAGTCATTTGATTATGCTATTGTAGGCGCAGGTGCAGCCGGACTGCATCTTGCTATTCAATTTGCTTCAGATGTTTACTTTGAAGGCAAACGAATACTGATTATTGACAAGGACATAAAGACGGCCAACGACCGTACATGGTCATTCTGGGAAAATGGTCAGTCCAAATGGGACGAAATAGCTATTAAGACCTGGAATCATGCAGTCTTCTATTCAGGAAAGGCAAAGTCAGACATTCCACTTGATGAATACTCCTACAAAACGATTCGATCTTCTGAATTTTATCGTTATGCGAAAGAAATAATTCATCATTCAGACAGGTTTGCGTGGATTCACGATGAAATATTGGAAATTTCAAAAGGTCAAATTAAAGGGAGGAAAAGTAGCTATGATGTTGATCATGTGTTCGACAGCAGGATAGACCCAGCTTTTTTGCAGGAAAAAGATGACCATGTATCTCTTATTCAGCATTTTATAGGATGGTTTATTGAGACCCCTGAACCGACTTTTAATCCAAGTGAATTTACCATCATGGATTACCGAATCAGATGGAAAGATCAGACTAGCTTTAATTACGTACTCCCATTTTCTTCTCAGTATGCTCTTGTTGAGTTTACACTTTTTAATGAGTATCTATTGAATGAGGAGGATTATGAAAATGTCCTCAAAAAATATATTGCTGAAAAACTGCAAATCGAGGATTTCACTATTGTAGAAAAAGAAATCGGGCAAATACCCATGTCCACCTATCCATTCCATCGTCATCACTTACCCTATCTAACGAAAATTGGTACGGCTGGTGGCTGGGTTAGACCATCATCTGGTTATTCTTTCAAGAATGCAGAGAGGTATTCCAGTATGATCATTCAAAATCTTAAAAAAGGAGTCACTCCAAGTAAAGGTGTTGCAACCAATCGATTCAGGTTCTATGATAAGATATTCCTGGGTGTCTTAAAAGAACGGAACGATCTAGGTGAAGAGATCTTCGAGACCTTATATACAAAACAGCCGTCAGTGTCCTTATTCCGATTCTTGGATGAGGAGAGTTCTCTTTTGGAAGACGTTAAAATCATGTCCTCCTTAAACCAACCAATCTTTAGAAAAACATTAAGAAAGTCGATCAGTAGCCGCTAGTGGATTCTTCCCTTTCCATGTCCCGATAGACTTATACGGCTTAAACCGAGTGAACATTTCTTCACTATACCAATCCAAGGATCGAGTCAATTTGATTGCTTTTAAATGTTCCTTGCTTTCATATGCAAACTGTTTCAAAGCCATTTCATCCTGCCAAAGGCTAAAGGTTGCCATTTGTAAAAAAGGAACCTCTCCTATTCCCTTAGTATAGATTAATCCTTTATTTCTTTCTAGTGGCTTCTCAGAAGTAGGGACATATTTCCAGAATCGCCAAAGTAATCTTTTCTTGATTGTTGCTCTTGTGATTATTGCCAGCTGTGGTAGGTCTTGCTCTGAATTGCTAATTACTTTAAAAGGATTTTGACCTGACCACAAGCCTTCAGCTTTAATGGCTTGCATATAGATGGTCCAGCACTCTACACTTTTTTTTCGATAGCTAGCCATTAATAAACTCTCAGTAAAAAAGGTATCTGCACATGCTTCATCTTCCCAAACCTGGAGTAGCGCATAGGTTCCAAAATCTGGCCATGGATTGAAACCATTGCCTTTGCCAGTACCCAACAGCTTATAAAAAGAGAGCGCTTCGATATGCTTCAGCTTTTTATGTGCAAACTGCATCATACCAAAAGCCCATATTCTATTGATGAGTCCTCGATAACTAAAAAATGTAAGTGTGGTGATTTGTGATTTCATTTAGATTCGTAACCGTATGCCCATGCGATAATGCATTACCTCATTTCCAGGAAGTGTTGAAACTCTTTCTCGTCGATTCCTAAGCTGGACTACTGAATTGAATGAGCGAGTAATGGTCAAATAAGATTCAATACGATCAGAGAATTTGTATTCATACCTGGTTCCTCCTAATAGCATGTTCAAGCGCAATCTATTTGCTCTTTCACCGGTAGTTAAGACTTGTTCTTGTTGTACGTTAGCATTAAATCCATCTAAGGTGGCGAAAAGTTTAATTCTAAAACGTTCAGACATGTGGTACTGAAAGTTAGAGACGGGGGCACCTATGTTGTAGGACCATTTTGGATGGAATTTCCGATAGTAGCTTATAAAAGGAATTGGGATGACTACACCACTACTCCCCGAGTAAGCAGCTCCGATAATGAGACGATTTGGCTTTTTCACATCTGTAGAAGCTTTCCGGTCTTTGATAAAAACGACAATACTAGAAAAAACCCAGTCAGCAGGTTCCAAATTGCTTTCAAAGTTAGAGCTGAGTCCTGGTGATGCCTGTACTGCCAATCTCCAATTATTCTTTAATGATATCGAATAGGTTAGATTTAAATCCAGCAAAGTGAAATCATCCGTAACATCTTTATCAAAAGAGTCTTCATCTTCTTGAAATCGAAAGTTGATATTGCTATAATCGAACCCTGCAAAGAAATAGGCCTCTTCTCCTAATTTAAATGGATAATTAAAAACAAATCTTGATCTATGGTATTCGAAATTCGATTTATTCCCGGGTACCGTTGTGTAATCCAGCTTTACCAGATCTAATATTTGCGCATCCATGGTGTGAATTAGCAAATAACTAATAAATGTGATTGCAAAACGTCGCATCGAATTTTGCAAGTTAACCAAAGCACATCAGGACATGTTAGGAGAAAAAAAAGACTCATCGAAATAAGAGTGACATAAGGCTGACACTACGACTCATTTCTTTGACTCATGTTTAATAAAATCAAAAACAAATCATGACAACAGAACAGATACCCAATCGACTAGTCGCCCTTTGCCGAGAGGGTAAATTTGAAGAGGTAATCCAAGAGCTTTATGCGACAGATGCAGTAAGCATAGAACCTGCGGGAAGTATTTTTCCTGAAAAAGTAAAAGGTGTTTCAGAAATGATGAAAAAAGGCGAACAATGGATGGAAATGATACAAGAAGTTCACGCGAGTGAAATATCAGAACCAATCGTTGCTGAAAACTTTTTTGCCCTTACGATGAAAACCAAGGGAACCTTAAAAGGAATGAATGAGCCGACAAACATGGTCGAAGTATGTGTATACAATGTAGAAGATGGTAAAATAGTTACTGAGCAATTCTTCTATACGCCTGTACCTCAGGAGGTTTAATACGTATTTCACAAAAAAAGTAATCATAATTAAAGGCCGCTCTTGCGGCTTTTTTTCTTAAAATGCGTGCATCATTGCCTGATTCAAAACGTAATAGTTCTGATTAACAATTTCTCAAAAAATGGTAGATATTGAATCCAAACTAAAGGGTGGATACCCTAATTCACTGGGAAATACAATCGAGGTGGTTAATAGCATTCTAGAAAAGGAGCAGCATTTTGATGAGCTATTCAACTGTTATTTTAGTGACGATGAGATTGTCCGCTTACGTGTTTCCAATGCAATGAAACGAATATGTAAGGAAAAAACCGAGTACCTTCTACCTTACATAGATCGCTTTATTAAGGATATTGCTAAGATTGACCAAGCTTCTACTAAGTGGACCATTGCACAACTTTTTAGCATGCTTGAGGCCAACTTTTCATTAGAGCAACTCACCAAAGCAAAGGAGATTGTCAAACAGAACCTGGCAACTGAAACAGACTGGATTGTTCTTAATACTTCAATGGAGACACTTGCTCATTGGGCAAAGGATGACACTGAACTCCATAGTTGGTTGGTCCCACATTTGGAAAGGTTATCAAAAGACAAAAGAAAGTCCGTTTCGAAAAAAGCCTCCAAACTTCTAGGTCCTAAATAAACAATGGATAGAAAGTGACCTATTCTTAGTAAATTCAATTAATTGAATTGATCCGTTGTGCTTGTATTCAAATTAATCCTGGAAAGCTTTCGATTTGCATGGAATGCATTAAGGGTAAACCTTGTCCGCACCATCCTCTCACTTCTTGGCGTTACAGTAGGGATTTTTGCTATTATTGCTGTTTTCACGTTAGTAGACTCTTTGGAGCGTAGCATCCGTGATAGTTTAAGCATCTTAGATGCAAATAACCTGGACATTCGAAAATTTCCTTATGAATTTGGGCCGGACTTCAAATGGTGGGAATATATCAAGAGACCCAATAACACCTACGAAGAATACAAATTTTTAAAAGAGAATCTAAGAAATGCAGAAGGGATCACCATTTTTGCAGCCACCGCTGGTTTTAACCCGGATTATTCAATAGAATAATCAAAAGGTGGGCTAGAGTTTTGGAT
>CAYWOQ010000067.1:0-16461 GCA_964459925.1 uncultured Roseivirgaceae bacterium | reverse complement strand
AAATCCAGCGCTCTATCCAGTTGAGCTATGGGTGCAAGTAAACTGGGGCGCAAATATAATTTATAATGTAATCTTATCGATAGTACTCGCTGCAATAGCTACCTGATTTCCTTCCATGTCCTGCCCTACCACCTCTACTAAGTCTAATTCAACATCATACTTGACATTTGACTTTGTGACAAGAATAACATTCCAACGCTGTATTCCTTTATTCCTACCAATAAGTTCTTTGATATTGATTCTTTTGAGCTTATTAATTTCTATGGATTGATTTCGACCTGATTCAATATAGTAGATTGAAGCAGTTGAGAAAGATGTTTTTGTCTGGTAGAGTGCTAATTCAGTTAGGCGATTTACTTCACCATTATCCATCACAATGGTCACTGGTTCTTGAAAACGAAGGAGAGGAAGAATAATTGAGGTGATAAACATAACTGGCTTTTTTCGAAGTTAGTGTATTGTATAATGAACGCTATGCTCCTTTAACTATATTTACAAAAAACTAACAAATGGAAGAAGTAGAACCAGAAAATGCCCTTGAATTGCTTAATAATTTGTCGGCAAGCGGCCTTCTTTTAATCGTATTTGTTATCTGGATTATTGTATTGGTTATCAGAACATTTAGAAATAAGCCCTCCGCTTAATCTAATTGATCGCCACACTGTTGGCAATATTTGGCCTCCTCTACATGATGGTTATACCCACAGCCGTTACAAACTCTAATGATTCTTTTCTTTCTTCTTCGCTCCTCACTCTGAGCATGTGTTATTTCTGATGTAACGATCCCGGTTGGAACTGCTAGAATGGCATAACCCATTAGCATGAGCAAAGAGGCGACAACTTGGCCAAATATTGTTTGTGGAGCTATGTCTCCGTAACCTACAGTGGTAACGGTTACGATGGCCCAATAAATACTTCTGGGGATACTGGTGAACCCACTTTCTCCTCCCTCTATCATATACATTAAAGTACCCATGATAACTACCAGTGTAAGAACCGCTCCTAAAAACACCATGATTTTATGTCGACTGGCCACGAGCGCATCCGTAAGAACTGAAGCTTCGCGTAAATACCTCCCCAATTTCAAAATTCTGAAGACACGAAGTAGACGTATGGAGCGTATAACCACTAAGTAGCTGCCTCCAGTGATAAATAAGGAAAGGTAAGTTGGGATCAAGGCAAGCAAATCAACAATCCCCAGAAAACTGAACACATATTTTAAGGGCTTCTTCGAAATGAAGATTCTGACGATGTATTCAATAGAGAATAGAATAGTAAAAAACCATTCGGCAGGGACAAGAAATGTGTGGTAACCCTCATCGATTTCTTTAACACTTTCCAGCATAACCATCAATACACTTGCCAGAATAGCGCATAGCAAGACAATATCAAAAAGTTTACCTGCACGTGTTTCTGTCCCAAAAACAATAACAAAAAGTTTTTTTCTCAGGCTTGGAAGAAACGTATAATGCGGTTCAGCCATGGTTAAATTTACTATTTCATACCAAAAAAAAACCCCGCATGGCGGGGTTAATTTTAGAGGTATTTGCTCTTAAGGAATAAACCTTGGCCCTCTTAATGACTCTATGGCAATTTCAGGGATACTAGCCCCCCAGTTGGAGTTTATCGCAGCGATGATTGCATTCGCTACAATACCATGCCCTCTTCCACAAGGGTGAATACCATCCGTTGAGAAAATACCGTTTGGAGCAAAGTCAGGATCTAATGAAAGTCCCTGCACTTCTATTCCTGGAACCCCATCGCTTAATCCTGCAGCATCTAAGAAGACAGGCTGAATATCAACCAAAACAATATCACCTCCATTTGCATTTACAAATGATACTGCTCCTGCTAGTGATGCATTAAACGCTGCTCTATTTGTTTCAATTGCAGCTTGTTCAGATGGGATCAATACAAATTGATCGGCCGCAGGTGTAGATGTACCTACACCCGTTGGAAGTTCAGTTGCTGTGGTTAATGGAATAATATCGGTAGGTTCCGTAAGTCTATAACTAGGAATACCAAGTGCGCTTAGGTCAGTCAGTGTTTCGTCCTCAATCACAAAAGGGTGTCCTTCAGATGCCTCAAAGCTAAGAAGCCTTCTATCATGTTCTTCTTGAGTTATTAACATCCCTGCCAATGCTTGACCCAATCCACCATTATAAGTCGCATATGCTGCATTTAACTGATCAGCACTTGCTGGATCTAACGGGACAGCATTGTAAGGAACAGCCTGAAAAAACGGAAATACTAAAATGGGAGGTATGGTTAGTACAACACCTTGAGCACCACCTGAGAGGGCCAAAGCCTGAATGGCTCCATTAGCTGATGCTTCAAACGTTGCGGGGTCTGTTAAGGGACCGATTGCCGTTGTTCCCCCTCCTGCTGCCCATAATGCCACATCATTCACTCCTGCCTCATAAATAAAGAACGTACCCTGAGCACTCAGTGCATCAGTCAATGGTGTAGAACCAGATCCTGGAGCACCTGTTGCACTTGGGTTGGATGCAAACCGTCCATAAAATGGATTATACGCTGGATTTGCTGCCGCAGGAACCGCACCTCCATAAGTATCAGTAACCGGTCCCCCTGTCGCCTCAATCACTAATTGACCCGCTTGTGCTACTGGAACACTAAAATTATTAAGTCCAGAACCAGTAAATGGAGTCAAAATGCTAGCAATATCTCCCGTAGTGGGTACAGGAGCAAGTAGCGTTAGACTTAACTCAGTTCGTCCGGAAGTACCATCATTTAATAAGAAATTATAGCCGTTTGCAGAATTAATATCCGGCTGATTAAAGGAACTCGCACCTCCAATGCCATCAAGTTGAAATTGTGTAGCCAGGAGTGCCGGAAAACTACTTGCTTGTCCATCGTCGTAAAGTGCACCATCCATAAATCCTGCTCCCAAAGACGTACCTAAAGCAACTAGCTTACTTAAATCAGCTGTTCCTGAGTTTGCATTAACACTTGTATCTACTGTATTAGCAGCAATCCAATCGTCGACTATATCATCTTCAGTACTACAAGCTACAAAAGCAGCTGCCAGGGTAAAAAGAATGATTTTGTTATATAAGTTTTTCATTGTCTTCAGATTTAGAAATTACTAAGAATATTATCAAGATTAATCTGCAGGTAATACAGTGCTCCCAACTGAGGATTAGCAAAGGAGGTGGTATATCGCTCATTCAGAATGTTAGATCCACCCAGCTTTACCCTAGCATTAATACTTGGAATTCTATAAGTGATTTGCGCATCAAGGGTTGCGAAATCCGGAATAACGCCCGACCCTATCGCTGACTGCCATAAGAAAGCATCCTGCCATCTATAGGTAAGTCCAAAACCTAAACGCTCTGTTATTTTCCTGTTGCTTAAAGAAATATTATATCTCCATTCAGGGGTATTAAACGCCACATTATAGGTACGAGCGGTAAGATCATCCAAGTCCTCTAGTTTATTAAAGGAGGCATTACCACCCAGGTTAAAGCCAGAAAGGAAGGTATACTCCAAACCAAAACCATATCCATATGTATTGATGTCTTCATCAATATTGGTGTCATAACCATATCGCTGAAGGGTTACACCCTGTGTTCCACCTTGTACAAAGGTATTTAGTTGTGCATCATCATGTCGTTGTCCATTTCCAACAATGAATCCTGCTGGAACGGCGGCATCACCTGTCAGTCCACCTCCAACTGCCACCGCCTGTGTCACATCTATCTCCGCCCCAAAATCCTGATACGTACTGTTGTAGTAGAATGCATCTATCAATAATCTACCATCTAATAATAAACCTTTATAGCCCACTTCCCAGGTACCTACCTTCTCCGTTTTAAATTCTTTGTAAGCATCCTCAGCAACCCTCAAGTCCGCTACATTACCACTAGCTTGAGCTGCCAACACACTCTCTGTTGTGTAAACGGTATTTCTATCTAAATTATATCTGGAAGCAAGTAGCTCATTTCTACCGATTAGTCGCCTGGAGACAACATCCAGATCAATGTATTGATCCTGTGTAGTAGGAATTCTAAATCCTCTTTGATAAGATGCTCTCAAATTCTGATTGGCCAAAAATTCCCAAACGCCTGATATTCTTGGTGAGAATTGTCCGGCAAAATTTTCGTTTTTATCGTATCTGACTGAACCCTGAAGTTTTACATTGTCAATAACATCCTTTGAAACTTGTACATAACCTCCAAATTCGCTGAATGAAAATTCATCACCATTATCATCTAGCGCAAATAATGTTCCTTCAGACTCAAGTGCATAGGTTCTAAAGTTTGCACCAACTACAATGTCTGCAAAATCTATCTCGTTCTTGAAGTTGTAACTTCCCTCATAATGCCAAAGTGCCGATCGATCCAAGAATTTGGCGCCTCCTTCGGCGATTGATATGTTTCTAAATTCATCAACATCTGCCTTAAACTCTTCAGAATTTGGTCCTTGTTGTTGTCCATCTGCAAATGCTCTTGCTGTCGCATGAAGTGTGGCATAATCAGTCGGATCCACACCACCCGCTACTGCACCTGCATAAGCCCCAAAATAGTTTGGTAAGTACCTTCTTTGATTTATCAGGGAGGCAAGTGTATTCGCTGCATAAGAGTCTCCAGAATTTTCCTGAGTGGTATAACCTCTTACATAGAAATTATCCCCTCTTAACTCAAGTTTACCAGTCCAAATGGAGAAATCATCGAGAACAAATCGATCATTTGCAGTATAGACTGTGCTACCTATTCCGATGTTAAACTGTCCAATTGCTTCTATTTTATCATTTAAACGATAATGAATGGCTGATCCCAGTTTTATACTTTCAGTTGTATTGTCTATAAAATCTCTCTCGGCAAAACCCGTAGGTGAAAATAATCCGTTAGCTCCATTGGGAAGCAAACTTCTGATTGCTGCTGTACTTGGGCCGTTCACTGGATCTGTTGCAATAACGATATCTGCCACCGTCCCTACATCTATACCAAAATCACCATATATATTGATACCATCATAAGTACGATTGTTCGCTCTGTTACTTTCCAGGTTAGCTTCAACGGCACCATTTGAAAATACACCATTCTGATCTCTTGTATCTACTCCAATAAAATCCTGAGCGTTTAACCAGCTAGCAGTGAGTTTAAAAGCGAACTTATTATTAAATGCTTTCGCAAATCGAATACCCTGATCTCTGTATAGAGACATGTCATGATCTTCCTCATCCACATGGGTTACACCCAATTTGGAATAGAAGTCAAGTCCTTGATAATCAAATGGACTTTTACTTTGCATTAATAAAATTCCCTGAATAGCGTTAGGTCCATACAGAGCAGAGGCTGCACCCGGAATCATTTCTACACTTTCCAGATCCAGCTCATTGATACCAACTACGTTTCCAACAGGGAAGTTAAGACCTGGCGCCTGGTTATCAATTCCATCAATCAACTGCACAAATCGAGTATTTCCATTCGCGCCAAAACCTCTGGCATTAACTGACTTAAAAGTCAAACTTTGTGTTGAAAAATCTACACCATTCATATTTCTTATAGCAGCATAGAAATCTGCGGCTGGTGCATTCTGAATATCCAGGATATCCATTCGCTCGATACTAACGGGAGATTTCAATGTACTTTCTTCTACTCTTGAAGCAGAAACAACTACTTCTTGTCCTAGTAGTGTAGACTCTATTAGCTGCACATTGATTTGGTCTGTAGAGGAGGTAATCTCAAATCGTTGAGTTTCATACCCAACATAAGAAACAACTAACGTAAAGGGGGGGTCGGACTTTACAGTCAAGGAGAAATCACCATAAATATCCGTGATTGTTCCTAAAACTGTTCCTTCAACCAATACGTTCACTCCAATCAATCCCTCATCACTTTCATCTGTGACGTTACCACTAATGGTCGTTTGGGCTATGACTGAAGCTGAAAAAAACATCAGCAATAGCCCAAAAATCATCTTCGTAAATTTCCTAATCATAAGGTCGATGTTTTCTGAGTTTAAAATTTGGTAATAATAATAGGTAAAATAATGATAAAACAGCTTGTTTAAAGTGTTATTTCCTTTGCTACGATAACATTATTTCAGTTTAAATATGTTATGCATGCATAATATTAGTGATTTTTCAACAAATCACCTCATTAATTCCAAATTCTAGCTTTTAGTTATTGGTCTTGTTCTTTCACATGTTTGACCAGTTTTTCACATAATGTGGAGATTTCCTGACTCATGTATTCGTCTCCTGTAGCATTCAAAATACTCTGCGCGAGACCACCCAAACAATCAATGTAGAAATGCTTCATTTCACCCAAAGGCATATCTTTAGACCATAAGTCAATTCGCATGGTATTCTTATTCTCATGATCCCATAATGAAAGACTTATGGATTTAGTTTCTGATAACCCTGGAACATCCTTTTCATCTGCATCCCACATGATTTTGTCGGGGATGTTTTCATGATCCAACTCTACAATGAACTTTATTTCTGACTTTTTCATGTTTACGATTATTGACGAAGATTATCTCTGAAAGCGTCCCAGCTTTCTCCACTTGGATCACTCTCTGCAGTTGAACATCCGATAGAACTAGCTAATGAATTAATATCTTCAACTCTACTGTCAGGACTTGGATGAGTACTTAAAAACTCTGGCTGTCGCTGAGCTTCATTGGTAAGAAGTTTTTCAAAAAATGCAGCTGCTCCATTACACGCATACTGAGTATCGTTTAAATATCGCACCGAGAAGTCATCAGCTTCTGCCTCTGCCTGCCTGCTGAATTCCAAACCTTTTAACGTACCTGCGATTTGACCTGCTAACTGCGTAAGTTGACTAGAGCTCTCACCCGCTACAATGCTGAGTAAGATTGCAATGCCATATTGCCGTTGAAGCTGTTTCGAACTATGCCGTAGATCAGAATGGGCGATTTCATGTCCAATAACACCAGCTAAATCATCTTGCCTATCTAGAAAGAATATCAATCCGGTATACACATAAATCTGTCCTCCGGGAGTGGCAAAAGCATTCAACGTTTGATCGTCATCGATAATATTGATCTTCCATGGAAACTCTTCTTGATATTCAACATCATCAGATGCTAAAATTTCATTCATCATGGATTCTAAATATTGATAAGCACTTTCATAAGCTGGTTTTTCGGTTCTATCCAAAATAGGAAATTGCTCCGGATCATTGGCAATTCTTTCTGCTACCTGCTCTCCTAGTTCGATATCGTCTTGTAACGAAAACAACAAGAGATCATCCCCATTACAGGCATAGAATAACCCGCATGAGGCTATAAATACGATTAATAATAGTGTCTTTGTGCGCTTCATCTAAACTAAAAATTTTAAGGCTGACTTTTTATCTTCTTCTAACTGACTTTTTAAGTGATCCAGGTCTTCAAACTTTTGTTCGTCCCTGATAAACTCAACGAATTCAATGACCAAAAACTGCCCATACAAATCCTGATCAAAATTAAATAAATGAACCTCTATGCTTCGTTGGGAACCATCAATCGTCGGACGAAAACCAATGTTTAGCATTCCTTTAAAAGTGTTGGCTGATATTTTTACAATAACAGCATACACACCGTCTTTTGGCAATAACTTGAATTTTTCCTTTATCTCAATATTAGCTGTTGGAAAGCCTAAATGTCTACCCTTCTTCAGTCCATGAACTACTGTACCTTCAATGCTGTATTTTCTGCCAAGAAGTTTATTGGCTAGGTTAATTTGACCATCATTTAATGCATTCCTTATTTTAGTAGAACTCACACCTATGTGATCGATATCTTGCCTTGGAATCTCAACCACTTCAAAGTCATATTCGGATGATCTTTCTTTAAGAAATGAAATATTACCCTCTCGATTATTTCCAAAGTGATGATCATAACCGATAAATAACTTCTTTGTACCGATTTGATCAATCAATATGTTTTTTAAGAATTCCTCAGCCGATTGGTTCGAAAACTCAGATGTAAAAGACAATTTCACGATGTAATCAATACCTATCTTTTCAATGAGCCTTTCTTTTTCCTTGAACGTAGAAAGTAATTTTAATGAATCATCATCAGGTCTTAATACAAAACGTGGATGAGGCCAGAAAGTAATTAAAATGCTTTTCCCATGGTTTTTACTGGCTTCTTCAACCACTTGTTTCAACACAATCTGGTGGCCGCTATGCACCCCATCAAAAGTACCTATGGTTACCACAGGGAAGATTGGCTTTTTGAAATGACTAAGATTGTCAACTACCTCCATTGTGCTGATTTATGAGTTCCTCCAATTCAGATGCATCACTCAGGTGATACTCACCGACACTAGTTCGAACCAATTTCTTTAAATAGGCACCTACTCCTAGTGCTTGACCAAAATCATGAGCCAAACTCCTGATGTAAGTTCCTTTGCTACAACCTACTTCAAAAGGAATTTCAGGCAACTGATCCAAAGAAATATTGAAATGGTCAATCGTAACTTTACGAGGTTCCATCTTCACCTCTTTATTTTTTCTCGCTTTCTTATAGGCTCTCTCCCCCTGAACTTTAATGGCAGAATGTGTTGGTGGTATTTGTTCAAGCTCTCCAATAAACCTGGATCTAGCCCGCTCAAAATCAGATTCATTTAAGTTCTCCCATGTACTATCTGAATCAAATGCCGTTTCCAAATCGTAGGATGGGGTGGTTTTTCCAATTTCAATAACCCCCTCATAGGTTTTATCAGCACCTTGAAGGGTGTGGAGCTTTTTTGTGAATTTCCCTGTACCAATAATAAGTAAACCGGTCGCTAGCGGATCTAACGTGCCTGCATGACCAATCTTTTTCACACCTAAAACGTTTCTTAATTTTTTAACTACATCAAAGGATGTCCAACTAATTGGTTTATTGACTAGCAGCAATCTTCCCTCTTCGTAGGTATTTTCCATTAAAGTGTTGAAATAATAGCAATTGTGCCTACTATGAAACAATAGATGGCGAAATGTGTCAACTTACCCTTTCTGACAATTTTAATCATCCACCTGCAAGCATATAATCCTGAAATAAAGGAAGCCAAGAAGCCAAACATCAGTGGAATTAATCCAATTTCATGCTCAGTAGGATTCTCTACATAATCTTTAAGTTGCAAAATACTCGCACCAATGATCGGCAACAAAACCATAAGAAACGAAAACCTTGCCGCAAGATCTCTTTTAACACCTAAAATGAGTGCAGTAGAAATAGTAGCACCTGACCTTGATATTCCGGGAAGAACGGCGATTGATTGAGCAAGACCAATTATTAAGGCGGATACAAAACCAACAGGTTTATCGCCATCTTTTCGATAGTGTGCAAATAACAAGAGGCCTCCAGTGATCAAAAGCATTGAACCTACAAGCAGTAGATTACCACTAAATAACGACTCAATCTCATCTTTGAAAAATACTCCAGCGATGAAAACAGGAATCATAGATACAATCAATAAGAGAATAAAACGGGTGGAGTCATTCCATTTAAACTTAAAGAGATCTACAAAAAGTAACGATATATCAGTTTTGAAAACGAGTATCGTGGCAAATGCAGTGGCTAGATGCACTACTACTGCAAAAAGAAGGTTCTCATTTGCTTCTAATCCTAATAAGACAGATCCAATCTCCAGGTGTCCGCTACTACTGACTGGTAGAAACTCTGTAAGACCCTGGATTACTCCTAGGATTAGCGCCTCGAGCCAATTCATTCGGAATCAGACTTGGTTTTAGGTTTATAAAATATTGCCACAAACTCAATAACAAATCCAAGCATTACCACGATGGGACCAAGTGTCAGACCCATAAAACCAAATCCGTATGGCTCGTTATCCAAGGTCATAAAAGCAAACCCAAGAATAAGGATAACGATCCCAGCAATCATTATTAAATAATTTGCTTTACTAAATGCTAACTTTCTTTTTTCCGACATAAGATTAATAAAGTTCGTCAAGTGACATTTTTAGATATTTTTTTATTGCTCGCAAAGAGCTTAAGTACCCCACGATCATCCCCAGGATTAAGATGGAACTATATAAAAGAATAAACCCTTCTACGTCCTGTAATTCATAAAGACCATCAATTGTGTTATTCATATATATGGTAAATCCATAGATCAGTCCTGAAGCCAATAATCCTGATATCAATCCATACAATATAGATCTTCTCAAAAATGGACGTTGAATAAATGAGCCGGTAGCCCCTACTAATTGCATACTCCGTATAAGAAAACGTTGAGAAAAAAGCGCTAGCTTAATGGTATTATTTATCAAAACAACTACGACTATCAATGCAAAGCCAGCTACTCCCAGAAGTATAAATCCAATTTTGGTGATATTTTGATTAATACTTTCAACAAGGCTTTCCTCATAGTCCAGTTCGAAAACGCCTCTGATTGCCTCTATATCTTTTTTAATCATACTTAGGCTATCAGAAGATTGATAAGCACCATAGATTTTGACTGATAACAAATCTCTGAGCGGGTTATCACCTAAAAACTCTTTAAAATCCTCTCCTGTATCTTCTATAAACTGTTCTGCTGCTTCTTCCTTCGAAATGAAGTCAACTTGAGGCGTGTTGTTTTTGATTAATGTGTACGGTTTTGCTGCAATGGCTGTTTGGATCTTGGTAACATCTAACTGGGTAATATTCTTATTCAAATAGATTTGAATTTCTACACTTTCCTGGATCTGCGATCCCAGTCTTGCACTATGCAATAAAATCCACCCAAAAAGACCTAAAACACATAAAGCCACTGTTACACTGAATACAACGCTAGTGAATGGGTAGCTTCCGAGTTTACGCTTTTTCCGTGCCTTTTTCTCTTCCATTAAGGCACGAAGTTAGTATAAGGAAAAGGATTACTATTTATTTTGACGAAGCAATTTAAGCTCCTCAATCACGTTAACATTAGTAACCTCGGGCATGATCGTCAATTTATCTGTGATACCTACTTTATAGAACTTATTGAGATATTTCACATAAATTCTTCTTCCATTTGCACTATTGATTTCCAAGATTTCGTAAGGTGCCTTGTTAAAATCACCACTTAAAAACAGCTTCCCATCGTAGTACTTGTATTGAATGTTTAGCTCTTCGGTGTTTTCATAATCGACTTCAATCGGCTCAGCGTCCTCGCTTACGTCTGAAGACTCAGTAAGATTATCTAAGGAAGAAGTAACTAATGCTTCCTCGTCCTTTATATCTCTGGCAGATGGAGCTTCAAAATTTGGATTAAAGATTTCTTGTGAAGTATTGGTAGCATCACCTTCCGTATCCATCGTTTTGATTTCACTCAAAACTTCTTCTTTTACTGGCTCTGTATCGACCAGTTGGTTTATGGCTACAGGTTTAGGATTCTCACTAGAAAGTATTGCCGGTTTTATCAATTGAAAGGAAAAGTCAAGTTTTTTGGGTGAATCTATTTCAATGCTATCTGTATCCTCTTCCGTGCTCCCGGGCTCAGCCATGAAATAAACACCCGCACTTATAAGTGTAGCTACAGCAACACCACCAAAGGACTTAAGCAAAGTAGATTGTTGAATAAAATCAAACCAAACAGGAGAAACATCAATTGCGTCTAGTCGCGCCATTAATTGTGTTTTCCTGTAATCCTTTAAACCATTAATAATATCTCTTTGAAAATTGCTTTCAGCTAGCAATGTAGGGTCACTGGCTAGCTCTTTCTCAAAGGCAGTCACTTCCTCAGCGTTCATTCTTCCAGAGTGATAGAGATCAAGTTTTTGTTGTAGGCGGTTATTCATCAATCAAAAAAATCTTCTGTTGAATATCGTTTTTTTATGAGTGAGTCTAGTTTTTTCTTGCACTTGTATTTTTTTGTTTTAGCAGTATCCGTATTCGAAAACTTCATTTTTTTTGCAATGTCTTGCATGTTCATCCCATCAAAGTAGTAGTGTGTTAAAACCTTTCTACAAACATCACCCAACTGCGCTATACAATCCTGAACTATTTTTAATCGTTCGCTTTCTTCATGCTGTTGAAAATATTCGCCATCTACTTCCTCAGAACTCAAACGACTTTTTCGATCAAGTTCTTTTCGCCACTGATTTAAGCAAATGCTGTATAAAAACGTACTAATCTTTGACGTTAACACTAAATCTCCTTTGACAGCTTTCTGCCAAAATACGAGCAAGGCCTCTTGAAAAACGTCTTTCGCTTCATCTTCTGAACCGTTATTGTTCAGCACTATGCGTGTCATCATCCGATAATATTTTTTATACAGATGGTCTAAAACACGCTCATCACCCTGACTGATTCGCTTTAGAACCTCATTATCCTTCATACACCCGGCTTTAACTTAATACGCATAACCGTAGATAAGTAACCCTACAGCTGAGAAATGTTATTAATCAACTACTTAAAGTTATAATAAATCTCATTTAAGCTCTATTACTTGTCGATCAGCAACAGCAAAAACACGATCTTTCCTCAAAGGTCGAACTTTTTTAATTCCAGTAAACTGCCCAAAGGCAGGTAAAATCCCATAGGTTTCTGAAAACAAAAAACATGGCATAGTTATCCCTTGTCTTGCCTTACCTCTTACCGTTACCCCTGGATGTAGATGCCCTGAAATGTTGTAATTCGAATCATTCTCTCTGATGTGTGTAAAAGAGAAGGGCTTTTCAATGAGTTTAATAACCACTTTTAATCTTTTTGGATAATCTAAGATGATATCATGATTACCTTGAACAAGTGTGAATTCAAGATTCGGATGATGCTCCATCAAATGGAGAAAATCACCCCATTCTTCATTCTTGTAACTATGAAATAAATCACCTAATAGAAATAATCTCTCCGGTTTAGTTTTTTCAATTATCGCATTAAGGTTACCCAGATCAACCAGGTGAACTTTTCTGGATACAGGTATTCCATGCTTTCGGAAATGACCTGCTTTTCCGAGATGAAGATCAGATAGAAGTAAAATCGATTTACGAGACCAAAAGATAGCTTTCTCAGGTAGCAGAACTAGTTTTTCGCCCTGAATTTCTATGTAAGATTCATCCACTTGGATTTGACTCTTCAAGATATGGCTCCCAGGCCTGCGTTCGATAAAACCAAAATAGGTAGCCCCTAACCATCAATTTACCGTTCTCGACCCAAAGTTTTCCTTCGTAGGTTTTACCACTCTCCGGGTTAAGTATTATTCCTCCCTCAAATTCTTTGGAACGTTTCTTATACTTCATATCAGAAATAATATCCATTCCTACTACTAACTGATTTTTTAGATCTCCCTCACATCTTTCACATCGTTCTTCCGGTGTACGATAGATCATCTTGATAACTTTTCCGAAGTATTTACCATTCTTCTTGTAGATCTCAACGACGGATTTCCGCACTCCGGTCTTGTCATCGATGGCGATCCATTTCCCTAAGGCGCTAGATTGTCCAAAGCTTGGGATATATAATGTTAACAGAAATAATATCAATATCTTCTTCATGGCAGTTGATTTGTATCCTTCATAACACCAAAGATGGTGCCATATTGATTAGTCGTTACTTAACCTTCATACGGTAACCATGTTTGCGTGCGATAAAAAAACAATAAGTAGCCCCTAACTTTTAGTTTATTTTCATCAAGCCAAAGCTTGCAATCATATACATTTCCGTTTTCAGGATCCAAAATTTCTCCTTTATCGAATTCGTCATCGCTCCTATCATACTTCATATCTGAAATGATTTCCATACCGATCACTTTCTGACCATTTTTCTCACCTTCACATTCAGTACAAACCGGATCAGGGTCTTCCCCAGGCTCTCTGAATAGTTTGGTAATCTTTCCGAAATATTTGCCATCCTTTTGATAAATCTCTACTACAGATCTTGGCTTACCGGATTCGTCATCTATCGTTTTCCATTTCCTCAGAATATCTTGTTGGGAAAAAGAGGATAATGAAATAAAAATTGCAACTAAGAATACTAGTTTCTTCATTATTCAAAAGTACGATTAATCAAATGCTCTTTCAAGTTCCATCTGCATTTTCAATATTCGATCAGTAACCTCTTCCGTACTTAGTCTTTGTCTTCTAATCAAGCTCACAAGAATTGGAAACGAAAATGGGGTAGGTTTTTGAACCTCCTTTAAAACGATTCGCTGCTTATTGATTCGTCGGATTGCTTCCATAAACCTGGACTGATCAAGCTGTAGATTCATGACCTCATCAATGGACTGCTTAATCAGAAGATTATCACTATCATAGGTATTAAACACCTTATATAAAATTCCTGATGATGCTTGCAAATGTTTTGCCCTGACAGTTTTTCCTGGATATCCTTGAAAAATTAATCCGGCAATAGTGGCTACATCCCGAAAAGTTCTTTGAGCCATTTCAGTCATATTAATGGATTCATTTAGGTCTTCAAATAAACCTTCCTCCGAAAAAAGATCCATCTCCAATGCTTCCTCAATGGCGACTTCTTGATCTGACAATAACTCAAACCCATAATCATTCATCGAAATTGAAAAAGTGATTTTTTGATTTTTACTGAGTCGGTAAGCAATCAATCCACCTAGTACTTCATGAACAAACATCCCTTCGAAGGTGAAAAAGAAAAGATGATGACCATAATCTGTCTCAACCTTTTCAATTAGCAAAGTATCGAGGCCAGGCACAATGGACATCTTAGCTTGAAGGTCGAGAATAGGTTTTATTTTTTTAAGTTCTTCCGATTCATACTTTCCATCCACAGCAGCTTGTAGTTTGATTCTGATTTGATCTGACAATAATGAAGATAATGGTAGTCTTCCGCCTCCCCAGGCAGGCGTTTTACCTGACTTTTTCTTTGATTTCTTCACTAAGACCGTCAAATCTTTAATCATTACATACTCAAGGTTTTGTCCTGCGAACCAAAAAGTATCACCAGGATTAAGCTTGGAAACAAAACTTTCTTCAACCGTACCCAAGTGCCCACCAGTTATAAATCGAACACTCATGGCGGGATCTCCCACAATTGTTCCTATCGATAGCTTATGTCTCAGTGCCGCTTTTTTATTGATGATTTTATAAACTCCATTGTCATTATACACACGAGCAAATTCTTCATACTCTCCTAATGTACTTCCACCCGTAGTAATGAATTCAAGTGCCCAATTCCATTCCTTCGCTTGAATCAGTCTAAAACAATGGGTTTCTTTGATCTCCTCCAGAATCTCCAAAGGTCTAAAACCACCACTTACGGAAAGGGTGACTAAATATTGAACAAGAACATCCATACATTTTTCTAATGGCTTTCTTTGTTCGAACTTTTCTTCTTTAATGGAATCCCTAAGCGCTGCTCCTTCGATTAACTCCAATGAATGGGTAGGAACAAAATAAATTCGACTTACTTCCCCTGGGCCATGTCCACTTCTTCCAGCACGTTGTTGAAAACGTGATACTCCTTTTGGTCCCCCAATCTGTATGACTGTATCAACAGGTCTGAAATCAACTCCGAGATCCAGACTGGAAGTACATACTACCAATTTGAGTTTTCCATCATGAAGTGCATCTTCTACCCATAGACGAATGTTTTGATCCATTGACCCGTGATGCATTGCCATAATACCAGCCAATTCTGGTGCTGCATTAAGTATCGCTTGGTACCAAAGTTCAGTTTGGGAACGTGTATTTGTAAACAGTAAAGTAGTATGGCTCTCATGGATAATTGCCAGTACTTTATCCAAAAGCCTGGTACCCAGATAGCCAGACCATGGGAAACGCTCAACCTCATCTGGTAAAATGGATTGCACGACAATTTTCTTTTCGATATCAGCCTTAATAGTGACTGCATCTTTATTTAACTCTTCGCCAAGCAAGACTCGCTTAGCTTGTGGTAGATTTCCAATGGTTGCAGAGATACCCCAGACTTTTACCTGATTCTCGGTGATTTTCCGTATCCTGGAGAGTGCCAGTTCTGTTGCAACTCCTCTTTTTGTTCCAATTAACTCATGCCACTCATCCACAATAATGGCCCGAATATTCTTCAAATAATTAGGGTAATCACTTTGACTTAAAAGGATATGAATACTCTCTGGAGTAATGACCAATGCCTGAGGTGCAGATTTTTTTTGTTTTTGACGTTCAGAGGTAGATGTGTCTCCAGTCCTCAAACCGATTGTCCACCGGAGATCAACTTCAGCACAAAAGGACTGCATGGCCTGTTGGATATCTTTCGCCAGTGCCCGAAGCGGAGTTACCCAAAGTATTTGAAGCTCAGGTTTAACTTCATGGCATTCGTTATCCTTCAAAAATTCCAAAGCTGCAGGAACCCAAAGCGCATAGGTTTTCCCGGAACCAGTTGGGGCATTTAACAATCCACTTTTCCCCTCAAGAAAAGCATTCCAGGTCCTCCGTTGAAAATCAAATAACTCCCAACCCTTGGACTCAACCCAATGCTCACCAAGTGATATAATTTCCTCTTTGCTTCGCATAAATCGAGTAGGAAGGTAGGGATTATTTCCCTACCTGTCCTCTCACACCACCCT
>CAYWOQ010000066.1:11695-17335 GCA_964459925.1 uncultured Roseivirgaceae bacterium | reverse complement strand
TCCAAAACTCTAGCCCACCTTTTGATTATTCTATTGAATAATCCGGGTTAAAATCATCATTAATTCATTTATCATAGTTTTGAAATATTCTTAATATATCTATCTTTGCGTTCCCAAATTTGGGAAGGAAGAAATTATAGCGTATGCCAACGATTCAACAATTAGTAAGGAAGGGTAGAAAAAAGCTTACTTCAAAATCTAAATCACCAGCTTTGGATTCATGTCCACAGCGAAGAGGTGTTTGTACCAGAGTGTACACTACAACACCTAAGAAGCCAAACTCGGCGATGAGAAAAGTAGCAAGAGTTAGGTTAACTAATGGAAAAGAAGTAAATGCTTATATTCCTGGAGAAGGTCACAACTTACAAGAGCACTCAATCGTCTTGATCAGAGGGGGAAGAGTAAAAGATTTACCCGGCGTAAGATATCACATTATAAGAGGAGCACTCGATACCGCTGGTGTAAATGGAAGATTACAAAGAAGATCTAAATACGGTGCTAAGCGGCCTAAGAAATAAGAAACAATGAGAAAAGCTAAACCAAAGAAAAGATATATACTACCTGATCCTATCTATCAGGATACCCTTGTAACAAAATTTGTTAATAATCTGATGCTTAGAGGCAAAAAAAGTATTGCTTACAATATTTTTTATGGCGCAGTTAAGCAGGTAGAAGAAAAAACTGGTGAGAATGGTCTGGAAACATGGAAAACTGCATTAAGTAATATTATGCCTGCAGTTGAGGTTAAGGCTCGTAGAGTAGGAGGTGCCAACTTTCAGGTTCCTGTAGAAGTAAGACCCGATAGAAAGATTTCACTTGGCATTAAGTGGATGATTAAATACGCTCGTCTAAGAGGCGAAAAAACAATGGGAGATCGTTTAGCCGCTGAAATAATTGCCGCATCAAAGGGTGAAGGTGCTGCAGTGAAAAAGAAAGATGATACACATCGAATGGCTGAAGCAAATAAAGCATTCTCACACTTCAGATTCTAACAACCAAAATGGCAAGAGACTTAAGACTTACTAGAAACATCGGTATTGCGGCTCATATTGATGCAGGAAAAACCACAACTACTGAGCGTATCCTTTATTATGCGGGTGTAAACCACAAAATAGGAGAGGTTCACGATGGTGGTGCTACTATGGACTGGATGGAGCAAGAGCAAGAAAGAGGAATTACTATCACTTCGGCTGCTACAACAGTTTTCTGGAAATACAAGGAAGATGAATATCACATCAATATTATAGATACTCCTGGTCACGTTGATTTTACTGTTGAGGTAAATAGATCCTTACGTGTTCTTGATGGATTGGTGTTCTTATTTAGTGCGGTTGATGGGGTTGAGCCTCAGTCAGAAACTAACTGGAGACTTGCTGATAACTACAAAGTGGCTCGGATCGGTTTTGTAAATAAGATGGATCGTCAGGGTGCTGATTTTCTGAATGTATGTAACCAAGTGGTAGAAATGCTTGGTACTAAATCCGTCCCACTTCAGCTACCAATTGGTGCAGAAGAAAACTTCAAAGGAGTTGTTGATCTTGTGGAGAACAGGGCGATGGTTTGGAATGAGGAGGACATGGGAATGACCTTTGAAGAAGTGCCAATCCCTGAAGATATGTTGGATGAGGTTGCAGAGTATAGAGAGAAACTGGTTGAAGCAGTTGCAGAATACGATGAAAATCTTCTTGAGAAATTCTTTGAAGATCCAGACAGCATAACAAGAGACGAGATAGTGGCAGCTTTAAGAGCGGCTACCATCGATTTGGCATTTGTTCCAATGATGTGTGGATCTGCATTTAAAAATAAAGGGGTACAGACAATGCTTGACTATGTGATGGAACTTCTTCCTTCACCGCTAGATAGAGATAATATAACAGGAACTAACCCTGATACTGAAGAGCAGGTCACTAGAAAACCAGATCCAAAAGAACCATTTACGGCTCTAGCATTCAAGATAGCTACTGACCCATTTGTTGGACGTTTATGCTTCATGAGGTCATACTCAGGAACCCTAGATTCTGGTTCTTATGTCTTTAATACTCGGACCAACAAAAAGGAAAGGATCTCTAGGATATTCCAAATGCATGCCAACAAGCAGAATCAAATCGATTCGTTGCATGCCGGAGACATTGGTGCCGCAGTAGGTTTTAAAGACATTAAAACTGGGGATACACTATGTGCTGAAAATGCAAAAATTGTATTAGAGGCAATGGAATTCCCTGATCCGGTTATTGGATATGCAATTGAACCTAAAACTCAGGCTGATGTTGATAAACTGGGGATTGCAATTGGTAAGCTGATCGAAGAGGATCCTACTCTTCAGGTTGAGACAAACCATGAAACCGGTCAAACCATTCTGAAAGGAATGGGTGAATTACACCTAGATATCATCATTGATCGATTGAAGAGAGAGTTCAAGGTCGAAATCAATCAGGGAGCACCTCAGGTTGCTTACAAAGAAGCAATTACTGGATCGACCGAACATAAAGAAGTTTACAAGAAACAGACTGGTGGTAAAGGTAAGTTTGCAGATATCGTATTCGAACTTGGTCCAAAGGATGAGGATTATGATAAGGATGGACTTCAGTTTGTGAATGAGATTGTAGGTGGTGTGATTCCAAAAGAATTCATTGGGCCAACAGAAAAAGGATTCCAGCAAGCGATGACTAATGGTCCGTTAGCTAACTATCCTTTGGATAGTATGAAAGTGAGATTATATCACGGATCGTTCCACGACGTGGATTCAGATGCACTTTCATTTGAATTAGCTGCAAGAAATGGTTTCAAAGAAGCGGCAAAAAAATGTAAGCCTGTCATTCTTGAGCCAATAATGGCTGTAGAAGTAGTTACACCTGATGAATATACTGGTTCAATTACAGGTGACCTCAACAAAAGAAGAGGTTTGATGAAAGGTATGGATACAAAAGGCACTTCGACGGTAGTTAAGGCCGATGTACCACTTTCTGAATTATTTGGATATGTTACTGATCTTAGAACAATTAGTTCAGGTAGAGCAACGGCTTCATTGACGTTTTCTCATTACGATCAGGTGCCTAAGAATATCGCTGATAATGTTATAGCAGAAGTAAAAGGAACTGCTAACGTTTAAAGATTTTTAATAATGAATCAAAAAATTAGAATTAAACTCAAGTCTTACGATCATAACCTGGTAGACAAGTCTTCAGAGAAAATCGTAAGAGCAGTAAAAACTACTGGAGCGGTTGTTAGTGGACCTATTCCTCTTCCAAATGTTAAAGAAAAATTTACTGTTCTGAAGTCACCTCACGTGAACAAAAAAGCGAGAGACCAATATCAATTATGTACGTATAAGCGATTAGTTGATATCTATAGCAATAGCGCAAAAACGGTTGACGCGTTGATGAAATTGGAGCTTCCAAGCGGAGTAGACGTTGAGATAAAAGTATAATCTGGATTACCAGAAATTTAAAAGAACCAATTGGTTTACGATTGGTTCTTTTTTTGTCTAAAAATATCTGGTCAATTTTTTTGATCAGGAACTGGAATTGCTATCTTTGCAATCCTTTTCACGAAAAGACGACCTGAGAGGGTTTAAAAGGATATTAAAAGAGTATAAAATGCCTGGTTTAATAGGAAAAAAAGTAGGAATGACAAGCGTATACGATGAAAGTGGTAAAAGCATTGCTTGCACACTCATCCAGGCTGGTCCTTGCGTAGTTACTCAAGTCAAGAATAACGAAACGGATGGTTACAAAGCCGTTCAGCTAGCATTTGGTGAGCGCAAAGAAAAAAGAACACCCAAAGCATTGAAGGGTCATTTTGCTAAAGCTAAGACAACACCAAAATCAAAGGTTGTAGAGTTCCGGGATTTCAGAGAAGAGTTTGAGGATAAAGTGAAGATTGGAAATGAAATAAAGATATCTGATGTATTCGAAGAACAGGATTTTGTTGATGCAATTGGTACTTCAAAAGGAAAAGGTTTTCAGGGTGTGGTGAAAAGACATGGTTTCGGAGGGGTTGGTCAAGCAACCCATGGTCAACATAATAGATTGAGAGCTCCAGGTTCTATAGGTGCTGCATCGTTTCCATCAAGAGTTTTCAAAGGGCTTAAGATGGCTGGAAGAACAGGAAACGATAGGGTTAAGGTGCTTAACCTTAAAATAATGAAAATATATCCTGAAGATAATTTGGTGCTGGTTTCAGGTTCGATTCCAGGAGCCAAGAATTCATACGTAATACTTGAGAAGTAATCATGAAGGTAGCAGTTTTAAATACTAAAGGAGAAGAGACAGGAAGAGAGGTTACTCTCGATAAGAAAATATTTGGTATTGAACCAAATGAACATGCTGTCTATCTTGATGTGAAAAGCTATTTAGCAAACCAGAGACAGGGCACTGCGAAAACCAAAGAAAGAAACGAAATCTCAGGTTCTACCCGAAAAATTAAAAAACAAAAAGGAACAGGAACCGCCAGGGCGGGTAGTATTAAATCTCCTGTTTTCAGAGGTGGAGGTACGATTTTTGGTCCTCAGCCAAGAGATTACAGATTTAAACTAAACCGGAAAGTCAAGCAGCTTGCCAGTAAGTCCGTATTTTCTTCAAGAGCCAAAGAGAAAGCAATACAGGTGCTGGAGGATTTAAATCTTGAAGTGCCAAAGACAAAAGAGTTCGCAAACCTCCTTGCTAATTTATCTGTGGCAGGTAAGAAAGCATTAGTCCTTGTTGGAGCTGAAAACAAGAACGCCTATTTGTCCTCAAGAAATTTGAAAAAAGTAAATGTATCTACTGTTTCAGAAGTTAGTACATATGACTTGATAAATGCTGAGCATATTATTTTATGCGAAAGCACATTGGATCAACTCAAAGAAAGATTTAACTAAAATGGGAGTTCTTATAAAACCATTAGTGACTGAAAAAGTATCTGCTCTTAACGAGCACGGAAAATACGGTTTTGTAGTTTCTAAAAGTGCTAACAAACTCCAAATCAAGAACGAAGTTGAAAAGACTTACGGTGTAACAGTTGAATCTGTTAATACGATGCTACATCCGGGTAAAGCCAAAAGAAGATACACCAAATCAAGGGTAATCGAAGGAACGACACCAGCTTATAAGAAGGCAATCGTTCAAGTGGCTGATGGTGATATAATTGATTTTTATAGCGGAATATAATTTAGAAAAATGGCTGTAAGAAAACTTAAACCGACAACACCAGGGCAGCGATACAGAATGGCTCCCGTATTTGATGGTATTTCTAAAGATTCGCCTGAAAAATCATTAGTTACGACCAATAAGCGAAACGGTGGTCGTAATAATCAAGGTAGAATGACTGTCAGGAATGTTGGTGGTGGTCATAAAAAGAAATTAAGACTTATCGATTTTAATAGAGATAAGCATGGGATTCCAGCAACCGTTAAAGCGATTGAGTACGATCCGAATAGGACTGCACGAATTGCTTTACTTTATTATGCTGACGGTGAGAAACGATATATTGTAGCTCCGTCTGGTTTAGAAGTTGGTACCATATTAAATTCAGGCAAAGGTGTTGCTCCTGAAGTTGGTAATGCATTGTTCCTATCTGACATTCCACTAGGTACAATTATCCATAATATTGAATTGAAACCTGGAAAAGGTGGGGTACTTGCAAGAAGCGCAGGTACATATG
>CAYWOQ010000066.1:0-11685 GCA_964459925.1 uncultured Roseivirgaceae bacterium | reverse complement strand
AGAGGGTAAATATTCAACAGTTAAGTTACCTTCTGGTGAAACACGGCTTGTTTTAAATACCTGTTTAGCTACTATAGGAACCGTTTCTAATTCTGATCACATGAACGTAAGATTAGGAAAGGCTGGAAGAAACAGATGGTTAGGAAAACGTCCAAGAGTGAGAGGTGTAGCTATGAATCCTGTTGATCACCCAATGGGTGGTGGAGAAGGAAGATCATCCGGAGGTCATCCTAGATCAAGAAATGGTTTATATGCTAAAGGTATGAAAACAAGACGACCGAATAAGTATTCAGATAATCACATTGTTAAACGTAGAAAATAATGTCTAGATCTTTAAAGAAAGGGCCTTACATAGATTTCCGTCTCGAAAAAAAGGTGGAGGTGATGAGTGAATCAGGGAAAAAGTCAGTCATTAAGACTTGGTCTAGAAGATCCATGATCTCTCCTGATTTCGTAGGACATACTTTTGCGGTTCATAATGGAAATAAATTCATCCCTGTTTTTGTTACCGAAAACATGGTTGGACACAAACTCGGTGAATTTGCTCCTACAAGAAACTTTAGAGGGCACATCGCCAAAAAGGATAAAGGAAAAAGATAAGTCGAGCAACCATGGAAGCGGAAAAGAAATTAAAAAAATCTGTACGAATTAGACTTCAAAAGGAAGCTCAAAAAAAGGTTAAGGAAGAAAACAGTGGCAAACTTGGAGCTGTAAAATCTTCGTTGCGAAACATTCCAACTTCTCCTCGAAAGATGAGATTAGTTGCTGATATGATCAGAGGGCAAAGAGCAAATATTGCTCTTAACATTTTAAAGTTTGATGATCATCAGGCATCACTTACATTAGAAAAACTTCTTTTAACTGCCATAGCTGATTGGCAAATGCAAAACGAAGATGTAAGTATTGAAGAAGCTGATCTCTACGTAAAAGAGATTTTTGTCGATAGTGCTCGGATGTTAAAGAGACTGAGACCAGCTCCACAGGGTCGTGCACATAGAATAAGAAAAAGATCAAACCACGTAACAATTGTGATAGACAACGACAATGAAGTGGTTAACGAAACTAAAGAAAGCAAATAATGGGACAAAAGGTAAACCCAGTTGGTTTTAGGTTAGGAATCATTAAAGGTTGGGATTCAGCCTGGTTCGATAACAAGTCTTACGCTGATAAGATTGTTGAAGACAATAAAATCAGGAAATATATTGCAGCTCGTATACCTAAGGGTGGTATTTCCAAAGTTGTTATCGAACGTACACTTAAGAGAATTACCTTGACGATACATACTGCACGTCCTGGAGTTGTTATTGGTAAAGGGGGATCTGAAGTAGATAAGATCAAAGAAGAACTTAAAAACCTTACAGGTAAAGACCTTCAAATTAACATTTTTGAGATAAAAAGACCTGAGTTGGATGCTAAGTTGGTTGGAGAATCAATTGCGCAACAGCTTCAAGCCAGAATTTCATTCAGAAGAGCTATGAAACAGGCCATTGCTTCTTCAATGAGGGTTGGAGCTCAAGGAATTAAGATTAAATGTTCTGGTCGATTAGGAGGAGCTGAGATGGCAAGAAGTGAACAATATAAAGAAGGTAGAATTCCTCTGCATACATTAAGAGCTGACATAGATTATGCAGTTTCTGAAGCCAATACCATCTATGGGAAAATTGGTATCAAAGTATGGATTTTCAAAGGTGAAGTCTTTGGTAAGAGAGATTTATCGCCAAACGTTGGTGGTGGTAGTAATCAAGGAGGAGGTCCAAACGCAGGAGGTCCAAATAGAAGAAGAAGAGAAAATAGAAGAAGAAAGTAAAGTTTTGTAAAGCATGTTACAGCCGAAAAGAACAAAATTCAGAAAAATGCAGAAGGGCCGTGTTAAGGGCCTTGCACAAAGAGGTCATAGACTTGCTTTCGGAACTTTTGGTATCAAATCATTAGAGCCAGGGTGGATTACAAGCCGTCAGATTGAAGCAGCAAGGATCGCAATGACTCGTGCAATGAAGAGAGAAGGTCAGGTTTGGATTCGAATTTTTCCGGATAAGCCTGTTACGAAAAAACCGGCAGAGGTAAGAATGGGTAAAGGTAAGGGTGCACCTGAATACTGGGTTGCAACCGTTAAGCCTGGTACTGTTTTATTTGAAGCGTCAGGTGTGGATATCGAGCTGGCAAAAGAAGCGCTCAGATTGGCAGCACAAAAATTGCCTATTTCAACAAAGTTTACTGTAGCAAAAGATTATAAACCAGAGTAATGAAGAATTCTGAATTAAGAGGATTAAACCTGGATGAGCTACGAAATAAACTTGTAGTAGAAAAAGAAAACTACAGCAAGTTAAAGTTCGCTCATAGTATCACACCAATTGAGAATCCCATGAAAATAAGGGAAAGCAGAAAGTTGGTTGCGAGAATAGAGACCGAAATAAGAACCAAGGAACTAAATGAGGTTGCTGAAGCAAGCAAATAATATTCAGTGATGGAAAGAAATTTAAGAAAAGAAAGAATCGGTCAAGTTGTTAGCAACAAAATGCAGAAAAGCATTACCGTTTCTGTTGAAAGAAAGGTGAAACACCCTATATATGGAAAGTTTGTGCGAAAAACTTCCAAGCTTACTGCGCATGATGATCAAAATGATTGTAATGTTGGAGACACCGTGAAGGTGATGGAGACTCGTCCTATTAGTAAGAACAAAAGGTGGAGATTAGTTGAAATCATAGAAAGAGCTAAGTAATGGTACAACAAGAATCCAGATTATCAGTAGCAGACAACAGCGGAGCTAAAGAAGTATTAGTAATTCGTGTTCTTGGGGGTACTAAGAAGCGTTATGCTTCAGTCGGAGATAAGGTCATAGTTACCGTTAAAAATTCTCTTTCGTCAAGTAGCTTAAAGAAAGGCACTGTATCACGTGCAGTTATTGTGCGAACAAAGAAAGAAGTAAGAAGAAAAGACGGATCTTATATCCGATTTGAAGATAATGCAGCAGTATTACTAACTGCAAATGACGAACCTAGAGGAACCCGAATCTTCGGTCCTGTGGCACGGGAATTAAGAGAAAAACAATTTATGAAAATTGTGTCTTTGGCACCAGAAGTACTTTAAGATGAGCAAAGTAAAATTTCACATAAGAACAGGAGATACCGTCAAGATCATTGCTGGTAATGACAAAGGTAAAACAGGTAAGGTGCTAGAGGTGAATACTGCTAAGTACAGAGCAATTGTTGAAGGAATTAATATTGTAACTAAACACATTAAACCTTCTGCTGCAAGTCCTGAAGGTGGTATTCAAGAAACTGAGGCCTCTATCCATTTAAGTAATTTGATGGTTGTAGATCCATCTTCAGGTGACGCTTCAAGAATAGGAAGAAAGAAAAATGCAGATGGAAAGCTGCAAAGATATTCTAAGAAATCAGGAGAATTTATCACAAATGGCTAGTCCTAGATTAAAAGAAAAATACACAAATGAAATTGTACCTGAACTAAAAGACAAGTTTCAGTACAAATCGGTCATGCAGGTACCTAAGCTCAAGAAAATAGCTATCAATAAAGGTATTGGTGCTGCGGTTTCAGATAAGAAGATGGTTGATACTGGCGTTGAAGAATTAACAATTATCACTGGGCAACAAGCTGTTCCTACAATCGCTAAGAAATCTGTATCAAACTTTAAGCTAAGAGAAGGAATGCCAATTGGTGCCAAAGTGACACTAAGAGGTGATAAAATGTATGAATTTTTAGATCGATTGATGACAGTTGCCTTACCCCGTGTAAGAGATTTCAAAGGAATTAGAGAAAAAGGTTTTGATGGTAGAGGTAACTACACTTTGGGAGTTCAGGAACAGATTATTTTTCCTGAGATCAGTATCGACAAAGTGAAAAATATTTCTGGAATGGATATCACCTTTGTGACAACTGCAGATACGGATGAAGAGAGTTTGGCGTTGTTGCGAGCTTTTGGTATGCCTTTTACTTCAAAGAAGAACTAAGAAATTATGGCAAGAGAATCAGTAAAAGCTAGGGAAAGAAAAAGACAGAAGCTTGTTAATCGTTACGCAGAGAAAAGAGCAGCTCTTAAGGAAGCTGGCGATTGGCAAGGTTTGGACAAGCTTCCTAGAAATTCCTCAAAGGTCAGGTTACATAACAGATGTAAGCTAACCGGCAGACCCAAAGGTTATATGAGGAAGTTTGGCATCTCAAGGGTAACGTTCCGTGAGATGGCAGCCGAAGGAAAAATACCTGGTGTAACAAAAGCGAGTTGGTAACAAAAACCTTTTCGTTTTAACGATATAAATTATTATTTTTGCACCCCCTTTTTCAAAGGGGGATAAGTGTGTTTAAGAAATGGTAACAGACCCGATAGCAGATTATTTAACAAGAATTCGTAATGCAATAATTGCGAATCACCGTGTGGTAGAGGTTCCTGCTTCTAATTTGAAGAAGGAAATGACTAAAGTACTACACAGCAAGGGCTATATAAGAAATTATAAGTTTGAGGACGATAATAAGCAAGGAATCATCAAGATTGCCCTGAAGTATAACCCTAAAACGAAGCAATCAGCAATAACTAACCTGGAGAGAGTTAGTACACCAGGGTTGAGAAAATATACTGGTGCTGAAGACTTGCCAAGAGTATTGAATGGCCTTGGTATTGCAATTCTATCTACCTCAAAAGGAGTTATTTCCGATAAGGAGGCAAGAAGAGAGAATATTGGTGGTGAGGTTTTATGTTACGTTTATTAAGAGATTGATATGTCTAGGATAGGAAAAGCATCAATTAGTATTCCACAAGGAGTTAGCATTTCTGTAAAGAAGTCGACAGTAAGCGTAAAAGGTCCGAAGGGTGTGCTGACACAAGAAATCAATCCTGATATTCAATGCAAAGTTGAAGAAGGAGTTGTAAAGTTAGAGAGACCGACTGAGCAAAAAAGACATAAGTCTATGCATGGTTTGTACAGGTCGCTCATCAACAATATGGTGGAAGGAGTGAATGCAGGCTATAAAAAAGATTTGGAACTTGTAGGTGTTGGTTACAAGGCAGCTGTGCAAAACAACGTGTTAGAACTAAACTTAGGTTATTCACACAGCATTTATTTTGCTGTTCCTGAGGAAATTAAAATTACCGCAGTTACTGAAAAGGGAAAAAATCCATTGGTAACAGTAGAAGGTATAGACAAGCAGTTGGTTGGACAAATCGCTGCGAAAATCAAGTCACTTAGAAAAGTAGAACCCTATAAAGGAAAAGGTATACGATTCGTTGGTGAGCAAATTAGAAGAAAAGCTGGTAAAACTGCTGCTAAATAATAAGATATGGCTATTACTAAAACAGCTAGAAGAAAAAGATTGAGGCTAGGAATTAGGAGAAAAATCTCTGGTACATCAGATAGACCAAGAGTTGCTGTATTTAAAAGCAACAAGGGAATTTATGCTCAATTAATTGATGATGTGAATGGTAAAACCATTGCATCAGCTTCTACAAAAGAACTGGGTAAGGATGGTGTGAATGTGGTGATTGCTAAGGAAGTTGGAAAAAAGCTCGCAGAGAATGCAAAAAATGCAGGTGTTGAAACAGTAGTGTTTGATAGAGGAGGTTATCCTTATCATGGTCGGGTGAAGTCATTAGCAGAAGGTGCTCGTGAAGGAGGGTTAAAATTTTAATGATCAGAAATTAGTATGTCACAGAGCAATATAAAGTCAGTAAAAGCAAGCGAAATCGATCTGCAAGAACGAGTTGTAGCAATTAAAAGAGTTGCAAAAGTTGTTAAGGGCGGAAGAAGATTTAGTTTCTCTGCAATCGTAGTAGTAGGTGATGGTAATGGTGTTGTGGGGTATGGTTTAGGTAAAGCTAATGAAGTAACCGATGCTATTACTAAAGGGATAGATGATGCTAAAAAGAATTTAGTACGAGTTCCAGTATTCAAAGGAACGGTTCCTCACGAGGCGATTGGAAAATTTGGTGGGGGGCACGTTCTATTGAAGCCCGCAGCGGCTGGTACCGGTGTTATAGCTGGCGGTGCAATGCGTGCCGTACTGGAAAGTGCTGGTGTTCATGATGTACTGGCAAAATCAAAGGGTTCTTCAAATCCCCATAATGTGGTGAAGGCAACCTTTGACGCATTGAATAAAATGAGAGATCCATTTGCTGTTGCACAGCAAAGGGGAGTCACCTTGGATAAAGTTTTCAACGGATAAGATGATGGGCAAAGTTTTAATTACTCAAAGAAGAAGTACAATAAAGCGACCTGAGAACCAGAAGCGAACTATTGCAGCACTAGGTTTAGGAAAAATTAATAGGTCTGTTGAAAAGGAGTTAACACCTTCAATTGAAGGTATGATCAAAACGGTTAATCACTTAGTAGAAGTTAAAGAGCTTAAATAATGAGACTTGAATCACTAAAGCCAGCGCAGGGCTCTACAAAGAATAGAAAAAGAGTAGGACGAGGACAAGGTTCTGGTAGGGGAGGAACTTCTACGAGAGGTCACAAAGGTGCTCAGTCTAGATCTGGATACTCAAGAAAAACTGGTTTTGAAGGAGGTCAAATGCCCCTTCAAAGAAGAATTCCAAAGTTTGGGTTTAAGAACAACAATAAAGTAGTTTCAAAACCAATCAATCTGGATGATCTTCAGAAGCTAAGTGAAGCAAAGAAACTCAAAGAAATAACACCAGAAATACTTCAATCGAATGGTCTTGCTGACAAGAATGATGTCATTAAAGTATTAGGTAGAGGTGAACTGAGTGCAGCGCTTAAAGTGACAGCTCACAAATTTTCAAAAACTGCTCAGGAAGCAATTGAAAAGTCTGGGGGATCAATTACAGTTGTTGAATAATGAAGAAATTCATAGATACCATACGGAACATTTTTTCCATTGAGGAGCTAAGAACAAGAATCCTAAACACTATAGGATTCTTAGTAATATTCAGAATAGGTTCCTTTGTAGTATTACCTGGTGTAGATCCTTCTAGGCTCACCGGAGAAGCTACAGGTATCTTCGGATTGCTTGATACCTTCTTAGGTGGTGCCTTTAGTAATGCCTCAGTTTTTGCTCTTGGTATCATGCCTTATATCTCTGCATCAATTGTTTTACAATTAATGACTGTTGCAGTTCCTTATTTTCAAAAGCTCCAAAAAGAAGGCGATAGTGGAAGGAAGAAAATAAATCAATTGACCAGGGTTTTAACAATTGCTATTTGTTTCGCTCAGGGTTTTAGTTTCGTTTCAGCAGCCGTCCCCGCAGAAGCAATTATCAACAACACCTTTTTCTGGAAGTTTACCTCGGTAATAATCATTACTTCAGGAACCATTTTCTGTATGTGGTTAGGTGAGAAAATCACTGATAAAGGTATTGGAAATGGTATTTCCATGTTGATCATGATTAATATCATTTCAAGATTTCCAGGGAGTTTAGTAGCGGAAGGTTATACCAGAGGGATGAGCGAATTATTGCTGTTTGTTCTTGAGCTTGTTGTTCTGTTTTTCGTTGTACTCGTTACCGTCGCGTTGGTACAGGCAGTTAGAAGGGTTCCGGTTCAGTATGCCAAGCAAGTTGTTGGTAATAAAGTTTACGGTGGTCAAAGGCAATATATCCCTTTAAAAGTCAATGCCTCAGGAGTAATGCCAATCATATTTGCTCAATCCATCATGTTTTTACCAGCCATGCTTGCTGGCTTGTGGAGAGAAGAGAGTGAGTTGGCAAACTCAATAAGTGTTACTTTTTCGGATTTCACTTCATGGCAATACAATCTCACGTTTGCTTTGATGATTATTGTCTTTACATTTTTCTATACAGCAATAACCATCAATCCAACGCAGATAGCAGATGACATGAAAAGAAATGGTGGTTTTGTGCCTGGAATTAAACCTGGTAAGCAAACTGCAGATTTCTTAGACAATATATTATCAAGAATTACCTTACCAGGGTCCTTATTCTTAGCAATAATTGCCATCCTACCAGCTTTTGCCATGATAGCAGGAGTAAATCAAGGTTTTGCGCAATTCTATGGAGGTACATCATTATTAATTATGGTAGGTGTAATTCTAGATACGCTTCAGCAAATTGAAAGCTATTTGTTGATGAGACATTACGAAGGAATGATGAAGTCTGGTAGGGTTAAAGGAAGAACACAAGCAGCATAATGGCAAAGCAAGCATCCATAGAGCAAGACGGAACGATTGTGGAGGCATTGTCAAATGCAATGTTTAGAGTGGAGTTGGAGAATGGGCACGAGGTTATCGCTCATATTTCAGGTAAAATGAGAATGCATTACATCAAGATTTTGCCTGGTGATAAAGTGAAATTGGAAATGTCTCCTTATGATTTAAGTAAAGGGAGAATAGTTTATAGATATAAATAATACAGTTTTTGAACTGAATTAAATAAAGGAGAAATGAAAGTAAGAGCATCCATAAAAAAAAGAAGCGCTGATTGCAAAGTGATCAGACGTAAAGGGAAGCTATATGTAATTAACAAAAAGAATCCAAAGTTTAAACAAAGGCAAGGATAATTATGGCTAGAGTTGCAGGAGTAGATATTCCCGATAATAAGCGAAGTGAAATCGCTTTGACGTACATCTTCGGTATTGGTAAAACATCAGCACAGACAATACTTGCTGAAGCGGGTGTAGATCCAAATAAGAAAGTTCAAGACTGGACCGACGATGAAGGAGGAAAAATCAGAAGTATTATCCGAGAAAACTATAAGGTAGAGGGTGTATTAAAAGGGGAGATTCAGCTTAGTATCAAGAGGCTTTTGGATATTGGATGTTATAGAGGACTAAGACATAGAAGAGGTCTGCCAGTAAGAGGTCAGCATACTAAAAACAATGCTAGGACTCGTAAAGGAAGAAGAAAGACGGTTGCTAACAAGAAGAAAGCTACTAAGTAATAGATAGATGGTACAGAAAAGAAAAGATAAAGCTAAAAAGAGAGTAGTTGCTGTATCAGCAATGGGCCAAGCCCATATTAAAGCCTCTTTTAATAACATCATTATCTCAATGACTAACGAAACCGGTCAGGTTATCAGTTGGGCATCTGCTGGTAAAATGGGATTCAGAGGTTCCAAGAAGAACACTCCATATGCTGCTCAGGTTGCTGCTCAGCAGTGTGCGCAAACTGCCTATGATCTTGGTCTTAGAAAAGTTGAAGTTTTTGTGAAGGGTCCTGGTGCAGGCAGAGAATCTGCTATCAGAACGATCCAAAATGTAGGTATAGATGTAACATTAATTAAAGATGTAACACCACTACCTCACAATGGATGTCGTCCACCTAAGAGACGAAGAGTTTAAGATATTAAAAGAATAATAGAGAATGGCAAGATATACTGGTCCTAAAGCCAAGATTTCAAGAAAGTTCGGAGAACCAATCTTCGGATCGAGCAAAGCCGCTCAAAAGAAAGCTTATCCTCCTGGTCAGCACGGACGAGGTAGAAGGAAAAAGCAATCTGAATATGCGATACAATTAGCTGAGAAGCAAAAGGCGAAGTATACTTATGGTGTATTGGAGCGACAGTTCGCTAACGTTTTTGACAGAGCTTCTCGAAAAAGCGGAATTACTGGTGAGATTTTGCTTCAGATGCTGGAATCAAGATTAGACAACTCTGTATACAGATTAGGTATCGCCCCGACTAGACGAGGTGCTCGCCAATTGGTTTCCCACAAGCACATTACAGTAAATGGAGAAGTAGTTAATATTCCATCATATGCCTTAAAACCTGGAGATATTGTAGGTGTTCGGGAAAAGTCAAAATCACTCGAAGCAATTACAGACAGTCTAAAGTCCAATAATAGAAATTATTCATGGCTTGAATGGGATACTGTCAACATGAATGGTAAGTACTTGAATGCGCCAAGCAGAGAGGAAATTCCAGAAAATATTAAGGAGCAATTAATTGTTGAATTGTACTCCAAGTAATAACTAATAATTAGATAAAAAATAAGATATGTCTATCCTAGCATTTCAAATGCCGGAAAAGGTGGTGATGGAGAAAGCTGATGATTTCCATGGCCTCTTTACTTTCAAACCATTAGAAAAAGGTTATGGCGTTACAATTGGTAATGCATTAAGAAGAATACTTTTATCCTCTCTCGAGGGATATGCAATCACTGGAGTGAAGATCCCAGGTGTTTTGCATGAGTTTTCTACTATCGAAGGCGTAGTTGAAGACGTAAGTGAAATAATCCTCAACTTGAAGATGGTAAGATTCAAGAAGATTGAAGATGTAGCTGATAGTAGTATCACCATTACCGTTGCTAACATGACCAAGCTTACTGCTGGTGATCTGGCTAGGGCAACTACTTCTTTTGAGATTTTGAACCCAGATCATGTGATCTGTAACCTCGACGATTCTGCTAAGTTTGAAATGGAACTTAAAGTAGAAAAAGGGAGAGGATATGTTAGCTCGGAAGAAAACAAGCCAGCTGAACAGAATTTCGGATTTATTTCCATTGATTCCATCTTTACCCCAATCAAGAATGTTAAATACAGCGTTGAGAACACAAGGGTAGAGCAGAAGACGGATTATGAGCAATTAACTTTAGATATTGAAACGGATGGTTCTATCCATCCTGAAAATGCACTAAAAGGTGCAGCTCATATATTAATTCAGCATTTCATGTTATTCTCTGATCAAAGCATGATCCTTGAAACACAGGAAGCTGGAGAACCAGAGCAGGTAGATGAAGAACTACTTCACATGAGAAAACTGCTAAAAACTAACTTGAATGATCTTGATCTTTCTGTAAGAGCCTACAATTGTCTAAAAGCTGCTGATGTATGGACGTTAGGCGATTTGGTATCACTGGAAATTTCTGACATGATGAAGTTTAGAAACTTTGGTAAGAAATCACTTGCTGAGTTAGAGCAGTTGGTATCTGACAAAGGCCTTACTTTCGGAATGGATCTTTTAAAATACAAACTCGAGGAGGAATAGTATCATGAGACACGGTAAGAAATTCAATCATTTGGGTAGAAAAACAGCGCACAGAGGTGCGATGTTGTCCAATATGGCTTCTTCTCTTATTATGCATAAGAGAATTAACACCACTGTTGCAAAGGCTAAAGCCTTGAGAAAATACATTGAGCCAATATTGACAAAGTCTAAAACAGACGATACAAACTCAAGAAGGGTAGTTTTTTCTTACCTTCAGGACAAAGAGTCTGTGACTGAACTTTTCAATACGGTGGCTGGTAAAATCGCAAACAGACCTGGTGGATATACCAGAATAATCAAAACTGGTGCTCGTCTTGGTGATAATGCAGAGATGTGTATGATGGAACTTGTTGATTTCAATGAGTTGTTAGTGACTGAAGAAACTGTCGGAAAAGCAAAGACCAGAAGATCTAGAAGAGGTGGTAAGTCTAAAGCGAAAGCGGAAACTTCGACTCCTGAAGTAAAGGCAGAAGAAGCAGATGTTGTTGAAGAAGTAGTTGAGGAAAAGATAGAAGAAACAGCTGATGTGGCTGAAGAGCAGAAGGAAGAGATAGTTGCAGAACCGCAATCAGAAACCACAGATGAAATAGAAGTAACATCTGAATCGACTGAGGAATCAGAAGTGAAAGAAGAAAAACCGGAAGATGATGCTTCTGGCGATGAGGAGAAAAAAGGTTAAGTCGGAGACTAAGGAAATAATCAAAGGCTTTCGGGAAACCGAAAGCCTTTTTTATGGTGTGCCCGGCATGGGCGATAACTATAGGGTGGAAGTCCCGAACA
>CAYWOQ010000065.1:0-17475 GCA_964459925.1 uncultured Roseivirgaceae bacterium | reverse complement strand
ATCCAAAACTCTAGCCCACCTTTTGATTATTCTATTGAATAATCCGGGTTAAACAAAGGAGGAGTTTTTTATTTATGAATAAAATGGTATTTCTAACAGTTCTTTTTGCGATTTATCTGGCACTTGATCTTTATGTGTTCTATGCTATAAAACCTTTGCTTGATACTTCTACTGATTTTTGGAGAAAGGTGTTTTCAATTGGTTATTGGGGTGCCTCTCTTTTTCTAATCCTGGGAATAGTCTTATTTGTATTGGTCGACCCAAAACAATACCTGTCGATACGAGCGGTTCTTTTCACCGTCTTTGGGATATTGTTTTTTTCGAAAATCTTTGCTTCTGTTTTTGTAATTATCGATGATGTTCGACGAGGTATTACTTTCTTAATTAACCTCTTTCCATTTGTAGAAAATAAGTACTCTGAAAGTAGGGCTTCATTTATTTCAAAGACAGCCTTAATAGCAGGGTCTATTCCCATAGCTACTATGACATTTGGAATCATATCTGGTGCGCATGACTATCGGGTGAGAAAAAGAAGCATCAATTTCAATAATCTGCCAAAGGCTTTTGATGGAATTCGAGTGGCACAGATTTCAGATATTCATACCGGGAGTTTTTTTAACAAAACTGCTGTGCAGGGTGGTGTAGACTTAATGTTAGATCAGCGACCAGATATTACCTTTTTCACTGGTGATTTGGTCAATAATCGCAGTGATGAGGCAAAGGAGTACCTTGATATATTTAAAAAAATTAAATCTCCTCTTGGTGTTTATGCGGTGATGGTTAATCATGATTACGGTGATTACACGCAGTGGTCTTCTCAATCAGCAAAGCAACAGGATATCAAAAATCTTCATGCCATGCATAAATACATGGACTATGATTTACTGTTAAATGAACATAGAATGGTTCGCGTTGATGGAGAGGAAATAGCCATACTTGGATGTGAGAATTGGGGCACTGGTCGATTCTCCAAATATGGCGACATGAAAAAGACCGTAGATGGCCTTCCGGATGCACCATTTAAGGTATTACTTTCTCATGATCCAAGTCATTGGGATGCGGAAATAAGACCTGATTATTCAGACATAGATTTGACGCTATCAGGTCATACGCATGGTATGCAGTTTGGAATTGAAATTGGTGATTTTAGGTGGAGTCCTGTTAAATATAGATATAAACAATGGGCAGATTTATATCGTGAAGAAGATCAATACATGTATGTTAATAGGGGATATGGTTATATCGGTTACCCTGGCAGAATTGGGATTTTACCTGAGATTACTATTCTTGAGTTGAAAAGGGGATAGGGGTTGTGTCAATTGAGTTGTTATAGGTCATATCTTCATGTCATAAGACAATGGATTATTTTATAGGTGATTAGGTAGAAAAGGAGACGCATGTCTCCTTTTTTTATGGCATATTCTTTCTTCCTGCTTATCTTTTCCGCCAAATGTTCCTGTATGATTGTTGAAAAGGTCAATGAGATAAAGAGGTTTATAGAGGTGGATTTGTGGCGGATAGAAACAAAGCCATTAAAGAAACGAAGAAGGTGGTCCTTGAATTTACTCAAGATTACCATCATCTCGATCAAGGAATTTATTAACGATAAGTGTGCAGAAAAAGCCTCTGCACTTACGTATCTTTCTATGCTTTCACTAGTTCCGGTGCTAGCACTTCTTTTCTCCATAGCTAAAGCATTCGGTATCCGAGGTTTGGTTGAAAAAGAACTGGAACTGTATTTTAAAGGTCAGACCGAATTATTGGACTATGTCATTCCTTTGGTAGAAAATTTATTAACCTCCAGCGGAAGTGGAATTATAGCCATAAGTTCTGCAGTGTTCTTGATCTATACCGTGATTCGCTTATTAATGAATATTGAAGATGCTTTTAATGATATGTGGGATATCAAAAAAAGCAGGAGATGGGAGCGTAAAATTTCAGACTATATCTCGGTTATTCTTTTAGGCCCAATTCTGATGATAGTTGCTAGCACAGCAACAGTTTTTGTTAAGGATACCATGCAAGATTTCATTTCCAACATTGAGTTCCTTGGAGAGCTTAGGTCAGGAATTATCTTATTACTTACACTTATTCCGTACACTATTTTGTGGATACTGCTGTTTGGTCTCTATTTAATCTTTCCTAATACTAAAGTCAATTTTGGTCCTGCACTGATTGCAGGGATCGTCGCTGGAACTTTCTATGTCCTGAATCAGCAAGCCTTCATATCACTTCAATTTGCCTTCTCTAGGTACAATACCATTTATGGTAGTATCGCTTTTCTACCGCTATTTCTAATTTGGTTACAAATAAGCTGGCTCATTGTATTATTTGGAGCTGAAATCTGTTATTCCATTCAATTTGTAAATCAATGGGAGATTGATTCTGAAAAACTTAAGATGAATCTCGATTATCGAAGAAAACTAATGCTTCTATTGCTTTATCGGATTGTAAAGAAATTTGAAAAAGCTGAAGGACCTATGACGATGGAAGAGTTAGGAACAGCGGTTAATGTACCTAGAAGATACATAGCGGAGATGTGTCGTGATATGGAAAAGTCTGGCTTAATCACTCATGTAGATTCCGATATAGATGCTTATCAACCGAGTTTTGATATTCATCAGATGGACATGTTTACTATTCTTTCAAAATTTGAGTCGCAAGGTATGGGTGAATTTGATTCCAATAAATCAGATGCATTCAGACATATTGAGGATTCACTCGAAAAAATTGAAAGAAAATGGAAAGACTCTGACGTTAACGTCTTGCTTAAAGATTTATGATTTTCTCTGTTTAAATGACCAGGTGAATTCAAATTCAGAAACCACAGTTCCGTCAGCCATTTTGCCAACGGTTTTGAAGGCAGCTACTTCAGATTGACCAGAAGCTATGCATTTTTCGACAGCTTCAAATGCTTTGGCCGTTTCATCGCATGTAAAATAAACTCTCTCAGTAGCCTTCTTGGTGAATTTAGCTTTTAGATCAACAATTATAAATGCTACAGATGGATTACGTCCTTGTACAGCTAGTAAACAAGCAGTTGCGGTAGAAAGCTCGGCAGCCATTGATTGTACAGCAAAATAGATCGATTTAAACGGATTTTTGGTCAACCATTTAAACGGTACGGTTGTGATACATCGTTTTTCATTGATTTCCTTTACCCTAAGTCCGGCTAATAAGCCCATAGGTAGCTTAGAAAGAAGATAGAATGAGAAAAGTGATCCTTTAGTAACCTTATTTGCTAGCTTTTGCTGAGAAGTATTCATCAAATCGGTTTAGTTGCTACTACTATCTTGTTGTAAGATTTTCTTTTTCTCTTGATTCATGAAATACTTTTCAAGACCTCCTTCAAAGAATTTAATAACGAAAAATAAGAGTCCTAATATACCCAATCCAACATATGGGATATTGACATAGGTTTCTATAATTGGTTCAATAAAAATTTGTTCCAAAATGAAAAGTACTATTGCTACGGTAAGCATGATGGTTGAAGCCCTTTTACCGACTTTAGCTTTGGCCAATTGATCTATTGTGTCTGCCAACTGGACGTTTTTGTCTTTTATTTCTTCATTCTGCTCGCGAATCTGAATGTTCGCATTATCTAATTTTTTCTGTAGCCGGTCAGATACACGTGTTATAACCTTTGCCTGTGCAACAAGTTCTTCATATTCATCTGAAAAAGAGTCTAGGTCGTCTTTATAGATTGCATGGGTCTCAATCTTTGACCTGAATTTTCTCAGACTTTCTATTTCATCAAAGTAAAGCTCTCTGTTGCTATCCATTTATTAAAAACCCGTACTAATCTTCATCTTCTATTTCAAAGAAATTAAAATCAAGATCGAGTAAGTCACTGTAATCTTCTCCAGCTTCCATCATATCATCATCACCTTCTTCGAAATACCAGTTGATGGTGATTTCTTTTCCAGAGTCACCAATTTTACTAAGTCTTTTGAATACATCAAATAGGCATTTTGAGGAACTCGTATTGAAGTATTCGAATGCTAAATTAGCTGTAAACCGATCTCCTCCTGACCTAGCAAACTCTTCTAGGTTATCTAAAACTTGTTGGTAGAATTGGATAGAGTTTTCTGGGCTTGATCTACCCTTCATTTCCAATAAGCCTTCATCAGGGTCAAATTTGACCAGTGGGGTAGTGCGGGTAGGTTCGATGAATACTTTTTTCATTTTTAAATGATAGCTAGTTTTTGTTATTGTTGATCCAGTTCTACTCGTGGTAATCTTATTTGGAAAGTGAAATAGCTCACTTTGTCAGTGACAGGTTGAAACTTGTATCTCAATTTTTGTCCCCCGGTCTTTCGAGCGATATCTATAAAACCAAGACCGCCAGTTCCTTTATCAGAAAATTCTTGCTCTGCCAACACTTTCTTGTACAGAATTCTAAGCTCCTCCGCATCTACAGCATTGATATCGTCTAGTCTTTTCTGAATTTCTTTTGTTTTTTCTGCAGGAATGTAATTTCCCGTTTGAAGACTATAAAATCTTTTTCTGGCAGATATCATAATAAGCGCCGAGTTAGAATCGTAACTGCTGACTCTAACGTCATCAGGGTTAACCTCATCAAGGTGATAATAAAGGTTTTGAATACATTCAGTCGCTACGTTGTAAAACTTCTTTTTTACTTTCCTGTCTTGTTCTAACTCTTCTAACCGCTCTTCCAAGGTACCTATCATGGCAGTCACAAGGTCGAAGGTCAGCTCACCTTTGTACATCAAAATGATGTTTTGATCATAAATATTTTTATAGCTCCTCAGATAATCCATATGATAGGCATAGTACTTTGGTCGTGAAAAGTAAAAACTATTAGTTAATTAAACCAAATGTTTAATGTATTTTCAATTAAGATTTGATTTTCAATAATTTAAGAAATAAAACATGTCTTCTCAATTAGATGAAGACAATCACAAAAATATGACCTTTACATCATATTAAGTCAAAAAAAAATTAAAAGGATTTTTATCTATTTCTTTGCTACTTTAGTAGAGAGGGTGGTCTGAATCATCGATAATTTAGGTTATTCTAGTATTTCTTAAGTAAACTTTAAGCGATATTAAGAAGGTATTTCGAGGGATATTTATTTAGTATAATTTTGAATTACGATATAAACGGTTATTAATAAGTAACCTATTCAACCAGAAAAGCATATGTTAAAGAAGGATTTATACACCAACGTCTTCATATTAACTGCTGTTGTTTTAATAGGAATGGTAGCCTATTACGTTTTTGTCTTACATAAACGAATTGTTGATTCCTTTAATCAAGACCCACAGGTTGTTCAAATTTCAGCATCTCAATCTACCAAGGCACAGCAGATAGTCAAAAATGCCCTAGGTATGGGGTATTCTAGAAATGAAGGACAATACGAGTTTTTTAAAAGTGAACTTGAAAGAATTTATCCTCAGTGGCAATTAGGACATCAAGCACTGATTAATGGAAGTGAAAGCTTAAATCTCAAACGTCCAGCTCAAACAGATGAATACGTTAAGCTTCAAGATGATATTAAACTCCTATACTTTAATATAAATTCAAGTTCTTTCAACTTGCTTGAAATTCCATTTGCCCAAAATAGATTAGATACCGACGTTAATTACGCAGCGCTTAGAAGAGTGATTTCTCAGTTGGTAAACGGAATACGTGACTATCAAACAGCCAGTGATAAGATCACTGAATATTTCGTTGATAATGCACAAAATAGAGGAGCTAGTTTAGGTCTTGCAGAATACGTAGGGTTTTCTGGATTTGTCTTGGTTTTTATTTTGCAAGGGGTATTCATCATAAGACCATTAGTGAAACTAGCAAGTGACAATTACCTCTCAGCAAACAAAGCATTTGTTAAGGTTAAGAAATCAGAGCAGCAGCTTAAAATCAATTTTCAAAAGCAAAAGCTTATTAATAAGAAGCTCTATCAATCCAGAAAAGAACTTGAAGAGAAGAATATTAAGCTTATTGAATCAGAGGCAAAGCTCTTTAAGTCTTCTGAGGAACAAATTAAGATCAATGAAAGGCTTATTGGTGCTCAAGATGAATTGAATCTGGCCTATAAAAAACTACAGGATTCAGAGATTGAAATTAGGGAGCTTGCTGATAAACAATTGCAGGACAATGAAAAACTATTCCTTGCAGAGAAAAAGCTACAATCAATACTCGACGCTGAGAAAAAATCAAAAGAAGAGTTGGCAAATGCGCTTCAGTCATTAAAAGGTGCTCAATCTCAACTTGTTCATTCTGAAAAAATGGCTTCTCTTGGCCAGTTAACTGCTGGGATCGCACATGAGATTAATAATCCAATTAATTTCATTTCAAGTGGTATGGTATCTCTAAAGATGTCAATCGAGTCGATGCGAGAGATTGCTGAGGAATATTCAAGAATTGATGATGGTGAAGATCCTGAAGAAGTTTTAGAGACAGTAAAAGAACTGAAAGAGGAGCACGAATATGACGAAATTGTTGATGAGCTAGATGATTTAATCAATGATATTAATTACGGAGTACAGCGGACGATAGAAATCGTTAAAGGACTTAGAGTATTCTCCAGATTAGATGAAGAAGAAGCGAAGAACGCCAACATTAATGAAAACATTGATGCTACCTTGACTTTGCTTAGAAATAAAACAAAAGGCAAAATCGAAATTACTAAGCATTACGATGATAGTATGAAGGAGATCGAATGCTATCCTGGTCAGTTAAATCAGGTATTTATGAACATCCTTAATAATGCTGTTCAAGCGATGCCAGAAGATAAAAAAGATGGTGAGATTACAATTTATACGGAGGAATCTGACAATGAGGTTTCAGTAAGAATTAAAGACAATGGTGTTGGCATTCCAGATGAAATTAAAGATAGAATATGGGAGCCATTCTTTACTACCAAGGAAGTAGGAGTTGGCACAGGTCTGGGAATGTCTATTACCTATGGTATTGTTGAAAAACATGGAGGTAAAATTGATCTTTCAAGTGAAGTAGGTAAAGGAACGGAGTTTGTCATCACATTACCAAAACAAATACCTTTAAAACAAAGTAAAAAAGAAGAAGTAGCGCAAAGTAACTAACCTAAGTATTCAGCTGCAATGGAAGAAATTCAAGAAACCCAAACAGAAAGAACAAGTAAGGAAAAAAAGAAGTATTCATTGCTTTATGTAGATGATGAAGCGACCAACCTAAGGGTTTTTAAAGCGAACTTCAGAAAATTCTTCAATGTCTACACTACCACTAATCCAATTGAAGCAATAGAGCTATTGAAGAATGAGGAAGTACAGATCATAGTTACCGATCAACGAATGCCTGAAATGACAGGTACTCAGTTCTTAGAGAAAATTCTACCAGATCATCCGGATGTTATAAAAATAATTTTAACCGGATTTACGGATATTGAAGCAATTAAGGATGGTGTAAACAGGTGTGGAATTTTTAAATACATCACCAAGCCATGGAATTTTGACGAGATGAAAGGTGTGTTGGAACGGGCAATTGAGACCTATCAGCAATCAAAAGAGAGTGAGGAGCAAATTCATGAGTTGGAAGAGTCTAATGTCCAGTTAGAAGGAAGAGTAAAAGAGCGTACGGAAGAGCTAAAGAAAATAAATAGAAGGTTAATAGATAGCATTAGGTATGCAGGACTGCTTCAGCAGTCTATGCTTCCGAACGATCGTTACCTCTCAAGACAGTTCAAAGATCATTTTGTGATTTTTGAAACAAAGTACCTCTTTAGCGAAGAGTTTATCTGGACCACCCGATTAAACTTTAGATCTGAGGACTATACTGTTGTTGCTCTTATCGAGTTTGACGGTAAAGGCATAGTTGGGTCTTTAAAAACACTAATTGCGGATTCTGTTCTGAACTATTTGACCCATGACCGGAAAATATTTCACTCGGGAGAAATCATTAATGAACTAAAATACGAGATAGATGCTGCTGGTTCAGAGGAGTTGCATTGTGAAATAAAGGTATCCGTTGCTGTATTTGATCACAATGCAAACACGTTACAATTCAGTGGAATCAACCAGGATATGGTCGTCTTCTCCAATTCAAAGGCAACCTTACTTAAAGGAGAAAGTGGAGAACATTTTGACGATGCGATAGCAGATAAAATAACCATAGAACCTAATGCATCCTATTACATGTACTCAAATGGGTACTATAATCAACAAAATGAAGATGGTGTAAAATTCACTTATGAGAAGTTCGAAGAAATGTTGAAGTCCATTCAAGATAAATCCATGCAAGAGCAACGACAGTTCTTATTGTCGAATCTCGAGAGCTGGAAAGGAAAAGCAGGTCTTGATGATGATATCACTATCATCGGATTTAAACTATAAAGAAAGGAATGGCCAAGGCGAGTAACTTTAAAAGTTGGTGTACTGAAAATATAAGTCCTCAATCCTGGATCAGAATCTGTCTTAAGTGTACTGATATAATTCGAGCCAAGGGATTCACACTAGCCCAAATGGAAAGTTTGGACCCAGATGTTGAAATGGATAATGACCTACTGGATTCGTTAAATAGTGCGCTAAGTGAACTTTATGACTTAAAGGTTGATGAGAGTGAACTTGAAGCGGTGAGTTAAAGTATCTCCCTTATTTAACTTCAAATCCCAAAACGCAAACATCATCCGTCTGACTAGTATTTTTGGACCACTCATAGAACTTTTGAAGAACTAGATCTCTTTGATCTTCGATAGGATGTTTGGACGTTTCCTCTAAAAGCTTATTAAAGTTTCTCGATAAGAATTTTTTATCATCAGGCCCTCCAAATTGATCTTGAAAACCGTCAGAAGAAAGAAATACTCTGTCTTTTGGGTCAAGCTGAACTGTATCTTTTTTCAGTTGAGTATGCACCTCTTGTTCATCACCTTCCATTCCCCCGACCATTTGTCTTGGGCTCTTATAGATCTCTAACTTCTTTGTTTCGTGTTTAACTACTCGGAGAGGAATGCCAGCACCAGCAAAATCTAATCTTAAGGTATCTAAATCGATGACGCAGATACCAATCTCCATCCCATCTCTATTTGATTCCTGGCTATCGCTTTGAAGTTCGAATTTAATGACCTTGTCAAGCCGTGCTATAATTTTTTTAGGATCAATATAATTTTGATAATAGACAATATTCGTAAGCTGATTACTGCCCATGATCGACATAATTGCACCAGGTACTCCATGTCCGGTACAGTCACCACATGCAATGATCATAAATTCATTATTGCCCTTTCTAACTCTTTCAAACCAATAAAAATCACCTCCAATTATGTCTTTTGGTTCGTACATAACAAAAGACTGAGGAAACACGCTTTGAAGGGTATTAATAGGAGGTAGGGTAGCGCGTTGTATTCGTTCTGCGTAACTTATACTGTCCCTAATTTGGGAAGAAACGAATTCCAGCTGATTTTTTTGAATTTCAATCTGACTCTTTTGTTCGTGTAATTTTTTGTTTGAGGCTCGTTGTTCTCTAAGCTGTCTTGCAAGACTTTTAGATGTTGCGGATAGCTGTTGAGCCAACTTACCAATTTCATCATTAGATATTGGAAGTTTAGCGTTAAGATTCCCTTTTCTCAATTCTTCAGCCGCTTTACTTAACCTTATAATAGGTTTTACAAATAAGTTCGCAGCCACAAGTGCGAAAACAATGGATATGAGTATAACCGGAATAACCGTCCACATTATTTGTGACCGAATATCGCTTAGAGGTTCAAGCGCCATGGTCTTTGGTATACTTAGAATTAGTTTCCAGTTGTTTCCGCTGAATGTTAGGTAACCTGTTTCGTTTGTTACGAAATAATAAGTCTCATCTGTCTCGAGATAGTTTACCCCTGGTTTATCCAAATTGGCAACGAGTGCAAAATCCTGGTAAGTGGCACTTAACACCGCTGAAGGATCTGTATTACTGTAAAGTATGGTACCTTCTTCATCTACCAAGTGGATATCTAATTGTCGTGTGCTATCAGAACTAAGTGAGTATTCTCCAACTACGCTAAATAATTCATTGACCGAAATTCTTCCGACCAAAACACCAACATATTGATCGTTATCATTTTGGATTTTTGATGCAAAATGCATCATTGCACGGCCAACTGATTCTGATTTTGAAACATCAATTGCTGTGTTTGCCCCGGGACCAAGTTGTCTCCAATAAATGGAATTGGTATGTTGCTTACCTATAGATAACCTTTTACTATCAGCAATTCTCACTCTACTCGTATCAAAAAGTGAAAAAGAATAGTACAAATCATTGAGGTTTTCTAACTCTTGTAGCCTTCTAATTAGCTCATTCCTATTTGCTGTTGAAGACCTAAAATAGGGGTTTTTTGATGCCATTTGGACATCATTAAGGCGTGAGAACATAAAACGGCCAATATTAGAACTAATACCTTTAGCTTGCTGAGAAGTGTTAGCAATTATTTCGTCTTGAAAAGTCTGTTTAATTTGGCGATCAGCGAAAAATGAAAGAACGCCGGCAGTAAACAGCACTAGAAACAAACAAAGAATTGTAAGCTTGGCGTATATATTCATAGAATGATTTACCTCGTATTGTAAGCGAAAGTAAACTTATTTATTCCGCTAAAATATGGTTTATATCTTACATGACAAATGTAAGTATTAAGTCATTTGATTCTTTATTCATCCTTTATATTCGCGTCGAATATTCCCTTCGTTGAATGAAAAATCTGATAATCATCCTCTTTCTATCTTTATCTCATTGGGGAATTAGTCAGCAAATGACCGTTTACAAAAGTTCATTGACAGTTGAAGAGACCGTTGATCAGCTTGTAGCTATCATTAAAAAGAAAAAGCTAGTACATTTTGAAACAGTGAATCACGATAGCGTTGCAGCTGATTATGGAGTGGAAATTCCACCTACAAGGATGATTCTTTTTGGGGATCCCAATTTAATGATAGAATTGGTTTCTTGTAGGCAAACTACTGCTTTGGATTTACCCATGAAGATCCTGGTTTGGAAAGAAAATGATGATGTCTATATAGGATTTTTTGATCCTAAAGTCATGAAAAAGAGATTCATGCTGCAGGAGTGTGATGATATTATTTCAAGCATGTCAAGGTTGAAAGTAAGAATTGTCAATGAAGTGCTCAAAGAGGGTGATTAATAGGAATCCCCCAGCCGATTTGGTCCCAACGAAACTTTAACGAGTCGTTTTCGACATACAATTGCATCCTTTCCGCTTTCTCTTGTAACACTTTTGTATTCAACTCAATTCTGAAAATATCCAAAGAATCACGGTAATTATATGATCCCCATTGATCCCAGTTTTTGTTGAATATAAGCGTCCACTTCTCTTCTCCAGGAATACTGAAAATAGCATATTTACCAGAGTCCAAGAGAAATGAATCAGCAAATAATAATGACTTATCAATATAAATAGTCGACGCTTTATTAGCGCCAGTTCGCCATAGTTCACCATAGGGTTGTAGAAATTCGGACCCGAATCCAAATATTTTTCTTTCTCTGACTGCTGGGCTGCTATAACTTAATTCTAGCGCGACATCTCCGATAAAAGATTTTTCAATTCGAAGTGGAGAAGGCCTGTCATTTGGATTGATTGAACAGGATATGGAAGTGATCAAAAGTGAGAAATAGAAAATAAGCTTACTCAATTTTGGACGGAAAAGTGTTCGAAAATACAATGTTTTAAAATATTAGATAATTTATAACGAACTGACAGATAGGTGGTTATAATTTCAGGTATATTATTTGATAAATCTTCATGAAAATAGGATTAATACGGGAATAATAGGCATTGAAATACCTGAGATCAACGAAGAACAAGACATTGAGGTCGAGGTTCGTGTTAATGGTATTAAGAAACAATATCAATATCGAGTTGAGATTTTTCATTGGGATGATTGTCCATATCCGACTGAGGATCGAGTGGAGTGTATCAGACAGTTGGTTAATGGATATGATAAACAATGGGATTTAGCTCACCTAGGACTCCCGACAGACGATTATATACCTATTACTTTTAGAAAAAGGCGTTAAAAAGGTAGATCGTCATCTCCCGAAAAATCTTCTTTTGTCCACTCCTGCGTTAGAGGTGGTGGATTTTCTATATTTTGTGTTTCCTTTTTATCGATACGCCAGGCTTGTAAGCTGTTAAAATATTTCGTAACCCCTTTAGGGTCAGTCCATTTTCTTCCTTTTAAATTGAAGTTTACAGTAATTACATCACCTTCATTGATGGCATCAAGCTGCTCGCAATTGGTTTGAATTAATTCAAATTTTAGAAACTCTGGATACTGAGGATTTTCGGCATATTCCAATACAAACTCTCTTTTTTTAAACGTTTCCTTGATTTCCTGTGTATCGAACTTCTCAAGTAATTTTCCTTCTACAACCATATTTTTAAACTATTCTCCAAATTTGCTAGTTCTTGAACAAATGACAAAGTCAAAAAAATATTTCCTAATCGGGGTGGTAATTTTTGTAATCATTTTATCACTAATTGCATTTGACATAAGCAGAAGGACTGTAGCTCCATGGGAAAAAAATAAAGTAGAAATATCTAATGAATAAAAAGAGCAAAATAGACATTTCAACAATTGATCTAGAAAAGGAAAAGGAAAAGATTACTGATTTGCCGGGCTTAATTGAGTATGCACATCACGCAGGAAGTGCCATAATTAAACCCGAAGATAAGGGTAGAATAAGGGGAAATGCAGTGGCTGCGATGCATGACCAAACAGATAGGCAGTTCAGACAGCTATACGAGCAGATGGAGACTTTAATAACCCAAGCAAAGTACCTGAAGAAAAGGGTAGAAGTCTCCGAGAGAATATATCAGGCATCGGTTTCTTTTAAACCGGTGATTGGAAAAATCTACTATCTGTATACAAAATCTGATGGTACTGATATTTTATCAATGGTGAGTCCCGAGGAGTGGGGTAAGTCATTCCCTTACGAGCTTTTTGACGCAGAAGTAAGATTGATGTCAGATCATACCTGGGAAATTGTTAAAACTGATCAGAAGCAATATAAGTACTAAATCAACGCTTTATCAAGGGTGTAAATGATTGCTCTGGCATCTGAATATTTTTCATCTATGGTTAACATTATCTGATCATAAATAAACAGCGCATTGATTTCTATTGGAATGACTAACTCTCCGTTGTTAATAACCAATTCTACAGCTGAATAATCGATGATTAAGTCAATGGAGACTTTATGGTTAGCTAGGATGTAAGGTATATCATATGATTCTCCATCGATGGTGTTACTTGCTTTAGTTTTATCAATGAAGAACCCTTTTTGTTTGTTATATTCAATTATTAATTGCTCTCCCTGATCATTGAATATTTGAAGAGAAAATTGATTTTCTAAACTTTCAACTGGAAAGGTAAATCGGGAAGATGTCTGTCCTTTCAGTTTACTTAATTTACCTCTTCGTTTAGTCGCGGCTATGTTGTTCAATTCTTGAACAGGACTGACCATCAACGTATTTTCTGTTAGGTTAATCTGCTTAGCAATACCGAATATTCGGTCTTTGATGGTGTGTATTATTATGGATTTTTCAATGTTGTACCCAAATGTAAAGTCCAGTTCTTCACCATAAATATTTAATGGTTTGAAAGTTGTCAATTCTTTATACGTTGAATCACTTAATTGACCAACTTGATAAAGTGGATTTTTATCGTTAATAATTAAAATGCATTTATCCTTATCAAAAGTGAGGTTGGCAATCGATGCGGGCGGTATATTGATGGTTGTTAGTTTTTCCCATTGAATTAGATCACTAGATACCAGAACATATGCCGAATCCTCATCAGAAACGGTCATCAAATAGCTACCCATTGTTGACCAGCTAGTAATTTTTGGAGTGCCTTGTATACCTGCTGGCATGCTTATTTCATGATCTTCCCAATTACTTTTATCAAGTGAATACTTCAAAAGAATTTCGGAATCAGATGCATAAAAAATAATCCAGGGAGCTTGAGATGTACTTCCCAGTTTGCTTTTATTCTCTTCATCAAGAATTATGGTTCCCTGTAAGTTACTTTCTATTGGGATGGCCCTTGTAAACGACCAATTCATTAAATCGGTGCTAGTAGCCTCAGCCCATGATGTTTCATTTGAATAGAATATATGGTAACTGTTATCTGTAGCTGAAAATCCAAGAGGCTCTATTTTAGATAAATTCACATCTGAATAATGAAAGCCCTCCTTACTTATTGGGTTTTTTGTTTCTTTCTGTGTAGAGCATTGAGAAATGAATACTCCAAACAAAGGCAAAATAATCGTCCTAAGTAATAGTTTTAGCTTTTTCATATTTCAAAATTACCTTAACGCAGAAAAGTCTACATTTTAGTTCCTACAAAGTATCGGTTGTTTTTATTTTGTATCCTAAATATATGTAATCATGATTAGGAAAATTTTGCCTCTTATCATCATCATTGGTTGTACTTCTTCAGCAGATCAGGAAGGTCTTGAAAGTGCCACTGAAAATAATCAAGTGCCTCAAAATGCAATTATTCAAGATTATTCAGAATTGCGAGGACTTCAAAGAGCTACAGTGAAATCAGGTGAAGTGACAGTTGCTGAAGGAGACTTTTTAAATGGCCAACATCATGGTACCTGGACGACTTATGATCCTTCTGGAAAAATTACTAAGATCACCACTTATCTGAATGGTAAAAAGCAGGGTGTGGAATTGACATTTGATAATCTGGGTTACGTTTCAACAAAAGCATATTATCACAGCGATTTACTTGACGGTGAATTTTTAACCTTTAAAAGAAGGAATATCACTGAAAGAAAGCACTACAGCAATGGAATCCTAAATGGGACACAGCAGAAGTTTTACGTAGATGGTACCCTTATGGAGCAGTCAAACTATGTTGATGGTAAATATGATGGTATTGCCCGTTGGTACGATAAAGATGGAAATCTGAAAATTGAATATACCTATAAGATGGGTGAATTAGTTGATCAATGATTTAAGCCCCATCTTCAGAATCTTCAACTATTTCTCTTTCAAAAAAGATAGAAGTTTTGCACCCGGTGTTTTCATCAATTGAGCTTAGCACTAAGGTTACAGTGGTATTTTCATCAATTCCAAAAACAGTACATACCTCTTCACCCTCTTCATCTATGCATAAGGCAAGTGATCCGCTTCCTTTGGAAAAATTACCGTTTTCAACAAAAGTTCCTCTTTGATAAGAATATGTTCCATCAGCATTCATTATCAACCTCACACAAGATGCCTCTGAACACCTTCTACTGATCGTACGGTTATCTGTGGGTTCTGTACAATCAGTTACCTCTTCTCTCTCTGAGACCCAATCCCCAATGAGAGCAGCTCTGTTTTCATCATCGTCATTACAGCCTACTAAAAGGAACATTAAAAAAAGAGGTAATAAGAATTTTTTCATGCTAATAAATTTAATTTGGTCTAATGATAACCATGAATAATAATGCAATTTATGAAGGGACTTGCTTTTTCAAGTATGAGAGTTGGTAAAAAATATCGGTTGATCAACTATGGTGAACAAACGGACTTTATATTGAGTGAGGTATTGAGTAAGAACGAGTATAAGCTGAAGGACCTTAATTCAATGGAGGTCCTCTACATGAGTGATTTAGTTAAATATGGAAAAGGAGAGGATTTCGAATTAAGAGAAATTTATGATATTTAGTTTGATATGAAGCGAATTCTGATTCTATGTGGTGGTCAGTCCCCAGAGCATCCAATATCTATCAGGTCTTGTAAGAATGTTTTAAAAGCAATTGACCGTGAGAGGTATTCGGTGACAGTAATTGGTATCTCCAGGGAGGGTAAGTGGTTGCTTCAGAATGAAAAAGAATTGAAAGAAGAGATAAATATCCCTGGGATGGACATAGAAATTCGTCCAGGTAGGAGGGATTGCTTTTGGAGTCATGGACAATCCCTGGGAAATTTTGATGTGGTATTTCCTATTTTACATGGTCCGAACGGAGAAGACGGCACCATCCAGGGATTACTTAAGCTTTTAGGTATTCCATTTGTTGGATGCGACTTGCTAAGTTCAGCTGCTTCTATGGATAAGGATGTAACTAAAAGATTATTAAGAGATGGTGGGGTTAAGGTTGCTAACTGGATTACCATTATGGAAAATGATGAAATACCATCTTTTGAAGATTTAGCTAAGGAATTATCTGATGTAATCTTTGTAAAGCCTGCCAACATGGGATCTTCTGTAGGTGTACACCGGGTAAATAACCAGATTGAATGGAATGAAGCCATAAAGGATGCTTTCAAGTATGACCACAAGATATTAGTTGAAGAAACAATTGTTGGAAAAGAGCTTGAATGTGCAGTTTTGGGAAATCGAGAGCCCAAAGCTTCTGGAGTAGGGGAGGTGAAATCAGGAGATTTTTACTCATATGAAGAAAAATACGAGGATACCTCAGAGGCTCAATTAATCATTCCGGCAGAGATAGATAATAGTTATTTGCCTAACCTTAAGAAAACAGCTTTAGAAGCTTATCGCATTCTTGGATGCAGTGGTATGGCAAGAGTAGATATGTTTCTTACAAATAGCGTAGCGATCTATGTCAATGAGGTGAATACAATTCCCGGGTTCACCAATATTAGTATGTATCCCAAACTATGGGAAAAGGAAGGCATAGGTTATACAGAATTAATAACTCGACTAATCGATCTGGCATTAAAGTAGCCCTTAGTCGATTTTTTCCTTAAGAATATCATTGATTGAATAAATCACCGAATCCAACTCGTCTACTGATTCACGAAGGATCTTTATGGTTTCTTGGGCAGTTAGTTGTATTCCGTCATTTTCTGCCAAATAAACCACACTCATGATTTTAGATAATGGACCTCTTAAATGGTGGGCATTGATAAATGCGTACTCTTCCAGTCGCAGATTTTTATCATTGAGTTCCTTCGTTCGTTCTCTAACTTTTTTCTTAAGTTTTTCATTTAATTGATTGATCTCTTTCGTACGTTCAGCCAGAAGCTGTTTTAACTTTTGCTGTTTTCTGATTAATAGCAAATAGCGGAAATATAAGGCAATTCTGGCCAATCCAGAGAAAATGAGCGCTATCAATAAAATAAACCACCAACGATAATAAAAGGGAGTTTTAATTCTAAACTGGAAGCTTGAAATAGGCCCCCATGAACCAGTATCGTATCTGGCCTGAATCTGGAAAAAATAGTCACCCCATTTCATATTGGACTGTGAGATGGTATTTATAGGATTAGTAAGATAAATCCATGATTGATCGTTATCATCGATCTTATATCGATAGTTGATTTTTTCTTCATCGATATATGATAGGCACCTATAAGATATATCCAGATTGTTGTTTTCGATTGTAATTTTCTCATTTTCTAAATTCTGGATCATCTCATTTTCATCTGATACTATACTTATTATGTCTACTTCTAAATTGATGTTCTTAGTTAAACCTCGATTATGCATTAGGATTTAATAATTAGTCCAAAAAGTTTGATTC
>CAYWOQ010000064.1:0-17481 GCA_964459925.1 uncultured Roseivirgaceae bacterium | reverse complement strand
AGGGTGGTGTGAGAGGACAGGTAGGGAAATAATCCCTACCTTCCTACTCGATTTAGAGAAGATTGGTTAAATAGTTATTTTCCTAATGAGGAAAAGCAACTCAATTGAATAAGTTAGATATCTTGTAAGGAAGGAATTCATTCACATCTCCACCATATCTATGAACTTCTCTAATGATACTAGAGCTAATGGGTGCAAGCTCTGGAGAGGTAATCAAGAAGACGGTTTCTAAGTCTTCGTTTAAAAACCTGTTTACTTGTGAGATGCTATTTTCATACTCAAAATCTGTGGTGTTGCGAAGACCTCTTAAGAGAAATTTCGCGTCGTACTTTTTGGCTAGCTGTGCGGTTAGTTCATCGTACACAATTACGCTTACACGACCCTCGTCCTTAAATGCCTCTCTTATTTTTCCCACCATCCAGTCAACTTCGAAATATCGCTTGTTCTTTTTGCTATTATGACCGATGGCGATCACTACCCGGTCAAAAATATTTAAGGCCCTTACGACTATGTCGTAATGCCCTTTTGTGAAAGGGTCAAAAGATCCGGGGAATAATGCTGTTTTCATGGGTTAGGTTAGATGCAAAGATATCCACCCATTACATCAAAGTACAAATGATCCTGAACTTCGTCAAACAAATAGCTGTATCTTAAAAAAGAAGGTTTTGAACCAAATGAGATATTCCTGATGTATTTCTTAAAGAGGGTCATTTCATCAGAATTTTGCTTGATAAATCCCCAAATGAATAATGGATTTGATTTTGGATCCATTTTAAGTTCCTGGAATACAAGCATAATGTATTTCAAAAAATCCTCTTTCTTCCTAGCAGCAAATTGGTTGTAAAAAAGAAGCTGGTCATTTTCTGTTACCACCATATGCACGATACCTCTGTCGAAAAAGCAATACATTCCTTTTTCCTGAACATGGTCTGCGTGTTTTAATATGCCTTCGATTAAAGCACTGCCCTGATGTATGACATGTACTTTTTTCTTTTTGTAGATACTCTCAATCCACCGGCATAACTTGGTTTCTGCGGCAAATACATTGACTGTATCGACACTAATTTGTTTGTAGTAATTGACTTCTTCAAATGATGTTTTTATCTCACTATTAAGTGCTAAATAGTCGGCAGCATTTTCCTGGACAAACATGTTTGCAGGGACCAAAGTGAATTTGTGCGTTTTCAAGCACAATTTTACATCTTTCCAAAATCCAGCAGTTAGAAATTCATGGTTATCAAGGATATCCTTGATTAATCTAAGCCTGCTGTTGACGGTTTTGACACCTTTTAGTATGTAGTCTTCTACCGCCATGCATTGGTTGTCCTGAGAGTCGACAACTGCAAACTGTAAATCATATATTCCAACTTGCATCACTAAGGAGTAGTGATCCAGTTCGTCAATAGTGAATTTGGTATCTTTTACACGATTGACTCTTTTATAGGTAGATGTATTTTGAGCAATCAAAATATTATTTACTCCCAGTTACCGGCTGTTGTAACACTTATCCGTGATCCAAATCGCAGCGGTTTTCTGGTGTTATATTCACTTTCTTCGTCCCTACTTGGATCAACAGGAACAGGATTTTTGACCTCTATTGCATTTACTAACAATCCTGCCTTCGTTATCTTATCCGCCCAAATAACAAATTTGGTTTGAGGGTTTGATCCGGGTACAAACGGCAATGACTCTAAATTAAACCTTGGCCATTTATTTCCAGAAAAAAGAGAATCCATAACTGGCTTTGTTCCGAGTGTATCTATATCAACAACGATGCTATCTTTTCCATAGGGTAACGTGATGATTGTTTCGCTTCTTTCTGTTAGGTAGAAATTTCCTGTATCTATAAAAGCTATTAATTTATCCCAATCGCTGGTATACTGTCCGTTTACCTGCATATAGGCAGTCTCGGCTTCCCGTATCATTTTCAGCTGTTCAATTATCCTAGCTTCAGCAGAAGCTATTCGTTCTTTTTCATCTATGGTTGATTTGATACTGTATACAAGGAATACGGCCAAACATACCCATACAACGAGCATGACCACAGAAATAATCTTCGTTTTACTCATTACTTAATTATCTTGTTAGCTAGGTTTTTGCAATTATAATTATTTAATGCTGATTCTAGAAGTGGATTGAAGCTATTAATACTTAAAAGTAATCAAACCGCGGAGATCGTCAATTTTATCTCTTGTTTTTGGAAGTAAAAAAGCACTGTGGATACAATCCGAATCAATCTCATTTAAGTCATCTGGAGTAAAGAATTTTACCGCTGAAATGATTTGTTTTGATTTGGGCAACTCCGGATCTATACCAAGCGTAAGGTTTCCAGATATCCTTTTTACTTTAAAAAAATGCTCTACTGAATGGTGTTTTGAATCAATATGTTCGCTAGCAAATAGGTACTCTGTCACCTCTACATTCAGATTGGTTTCTTCTAAAAACTCTTTCTTTAAAGACACTTGCATGTTATCTCCAAACTCCACACCACCTCCAGGAGGCGCCCATAAATGACTTGATTTTCCAATGCCTTCATGTCGGATCATGAGAATCTTTCCATGCTCTTTCAAAATACCACATACACGAACTCTAACTTTATAGGCAAATGGGTTCATTTTGAATGGAATCGTTTAACAATAGGGATTTGAATTTCGTTAAATTTGTACTGGTTTAAGTTATTAAAAGAAGAGTTATGAAACATTTAGTATCCATATTTTTATTAAGTATTCCCATTGTAAGCTTCGGACAAGAAGAGACTGAACCTTTAACAGGTCCTAAAATCTTTTTCGCTGAAAAATCATTTGATTTTGGAGACATAAATCAAGGGGATAAAGTCGAACATATTTTTGAATTTGAAAATACTGGAAATGAGCCTCTGATCATTTCTGACGTAAGGACAACATGTGGATGCACTGCTCCAGAATGGCCAAGAGAACCGCTGGCACCAGGTAAAAAATCCAAGGTAAAGGTTGTATTTAACAGTACCGGTAAAATGGGTGTTCAGAACAAAGTAATAACAGTCATGTCGAATGCTGTAAATAGCCCTGCACGGGTGAAAATCGTTACCAATGTTCTTCCAAGAGAGGCTGATGGCAGCAACTAATGCTGCCTTTTTCCAAAAATTGCACTTCCTATTCTAATCATATTACTTCCCTCTTTTAGGGCTATGTCGTAATCACCGCTCATGCCCATAGAGAGTATATCTATTGGGTGGCTATCGTTCAAATTTTGAGTAAGCTCATCAAATAACTCTTTGAGTGATCTGAACTCTCTACGTACTTGTATTTTATCTTCAGTATAGGTTGCCATCCCCATCAGGCCAACCACTCTAATGTTTTCTAAGGATAAGAATTCATCATTCCTTATCATTTCAAAGAGTTCTGTCTTATCAAAACCAAATTTTGATTCTTCAGTAGCAATATGCATTTGGAGTAAACAATCAATTATTCTACCCTCGTTCTTTGCGCGCTTATTTATTTCTATCAGTAGCCTTAAGGAGTCAACCCCGTGTATCAAGTGTACAAAAGGGGCAATGTATTTTACCTTGTTTCTTTGTAAATGCCCTATCATATGCCAGCGAATATCCGCTGGAAGACTTGTTGCCTTTTCAACGAGTTCTTGCACTTTATTTTCACCAAAATCCCTTTGCCCAATACGATAAGCTTCCAAAATCTCTTCGGCTGGCTTAGTCTTGCTAACAGCAACTAATGTGCAAGTACCAGGAAAGGTCTTTCTTATCTCCAGAAGTTTCGATTTAACTTGGCTCATTTTGAATAACTTTCTATCAACTAAATTTGAAAGTTCGGAAAAAGTTCAAAGACATTTTTATTAATGGCAATTTTAGGAACATTATTGAAGAAGGGAGTCACGCTAAGGGAAAGCTTGGAGCAGATGTATAGTTCTCCTGAAGATCTTCAAAAGCAAGAACTGAGAAATTTGCTCATTCACTGTCAGAATACTCAATTCGGTCAAGCCTACGATTTCAACGAGATTCTTTCATCCTTTAAAAACAAGAATCCAAATAGCTATTATGACACATTCAAAAAGAATATACCCATATTTGATTATGACACCATCTATGAAAAATGGTGGCATTTGGCACTTGAAGGCAAGAAAGATGTTTGTTGGCCAGGTAGAATAAGGTATTTTGCATTAAGCTCTGGGACGTCAGGTTCTCCATCAAAGCACATTCCGATTACTCGTGATATGTTGAAGTCTATTCGTAGGACCTCAATGCGTCAAATGTTAACCATGAGTAAGTACAAACTTCCTGCATCGTTATTCTCCAAAGGAATCTTAATGTTAGGCGGTAGCACAGATCTCAAAAAAAGTGGTCATTACTTTGAAGGTGATTTAAGTGGAATCACCACATCTCAGATCCCCTTCTGGTTTCAACACTTTTACAAGCCTGGAAAAAAAATAGCGAAAACCCGAGATTGGAATGATAAGCTGGAGGAGATTGTAAAGAAAGCGCCAGATTGGGATATTGGGATCATCGCTGGTGTTCCGGCATGGCTTCAAATATTGATTGAGAAAATCATTAAAAAATATGAACTGAAAACTATTCATGATATTTGGCCTAACCTGCAGATTTTCGTTCATGGGGGTGTTTCGTTTGAGCCATACAAGTTGGGCTTTGAAAAACTACTGGCTAAGCCACTCATTTATATGGAAACGTATTTAGCTTCCGAAGGCTTTCTTGCGTTTCAGGCGCTTCCTGGAAATAGGTCGATGCGATTGGTTCTTAATAATGGGATATTTTATGAGTTTATTCCTTTTAATGAAGAGAATTTTGATGAGGATGGAAGGTTACGAAGAGAGGTTGAAACGCTTAAGATTGACCAGATTGAGGCTAATAAAGATTATGCACTACTTATCTCGACAAATGCAGGTGCATGGAGATATATGATTGGAGATGTCATCAAATTCACTTCTTTGGAAGATTGCCAAATTACCATTTCAGGTAGAACGAAGCTTTTTATGAGTTTATGTGGAGAGCATTTAAGCCTTGATAACTTGAATAAAGCGGTTGAGTTGGTGGAAAATGAACTGAAAATCGATATTCGGGAATTCACACTACTGGGAGCTAGGTCGGAAAGTTTATTTGCTCATCATTGGTACATTGGTACAGATGATAAAGTAGATAATGAAATCCTAAGAACTAAAATTGATCACTATTTGAAAGAAATAAATGATGATTATAGCGTAGAAAGATCCTCTGCTTTAAAGGAAATAAGATGTACTGTATTACCTACCTCTTTATTTTATCAATGGATGGAAGAGCAGGGGAAAGTGGGCAGTCAAAATAAATTTCCAAGGGTTTTAAAAAAGGAGAAAGCCCAAATGTGGGAGCAGTTCTTGGAGCGAGAAAATATATCTATTCAATAGATGCCCCCTTTCATAAACGGAATACTTTTCGGTCTTATCTTCCTTCTGATCTTAGGTCCTGCTTTTTTTGCATTGATTCAAACAAGCATTCAGCAAGGTTTCAAAAAAGCGGCTTTTTTAGCCATTGGAATTTCTATCAGTGATACATTTTATGTGATCATCGTACTGCTGGGAATGACCAAGATGCTTCAAAATGAACGGATTGAATTTTGGATGGCTGTTTTTGGTTCAGTTGTTTTGATTGCTTACGCTACCTACTCATGGTTTAAACCCGCTCATTTGATCGAAGGTGACTCAAATGGGAAAGAGTCAAGCAATACCAGAAATTTACTTAAGGGCTTACTGCTCAATGGGTTGAATCCGTTAATGATTATTTTTTGGGCTACATGGGTAAGCACAATTACCATAAAATTCGATTATGAGTTTAATGAGAGGGTGCAATTCTTCTGTGGAATGTTAGTTACAATCTTAAGTATGGATATGGGAAAAGCATACATAGCACACCGTCTAAAACACTTGATAACTGTAAAATTTATCAAAAGAATGAATAGAAGTATTGCAGTGATCCTGCTTCTTTTCACCATTCAAATCTTCTACTTTCTATACCAGAATTATACCTGAGAGAAAAGCCTCTTTCTTTGATGAGTGAAGCTTTTTAGCAACAGCCTCTTTATTTTATTGTAAAACCAATGGTTCTTTTTTCTTCAGTTGATTCTTCGGTAGGAAGTATCATTAAAGTATAAGTACCTGGCTCCAAATCAGTGATTTCAACTTTTTCCTTGGTAAGTTCTTTTTGTTCTTCATTGATGTACATCCAGTAATCCTCTTTTGTTGGATTGGATACCCAGATTTTAGTGCTTTGAGCGAATATGGGTTGGCCACTTTCGATACCTATCGCCTTTTCACTGAATTCTACTATCACTTCTTCAATTTGGATCGTGTTTTTTATACTAGGAGTAGTGTTTGTTGTACACACTAAAGAAATTAAAATTGTCAATAAATGAATCATAACCTGTTTACTTTATTCTTACACATACAAAGAACGGAGAAACTGCTTCTATTGTATATCGACTTTAGTTGAGTCAAAAGATTTTTTAGCTAAAGTCTATGATTACTGGGTTCAAGCTTTAAGGTCTTTCTTGTTAAGTCGATAGGTAATAAAACCCACATACATTCCAATCCAAGCTAAAACTATAAACCATTCGTACCAGAAAATATTATCATTGATTTCTCTGAAAATGTATTTCGGGAAAGGAACATCTATCAAATTTCTGATAGAATAAATGGGAAAAAACTTCACGAAGCCTGCGGTATATTCTTTTGCAAAGGGTGCAAACTCCATAATTGCAGTCGCAATAGGTTCAAAAAAGACACTGTAGAGAAAAATAAATACGATCGCAAAACCTGCCTTTTTAATAACTAGTGCAATACAAAAAGCAAACATTGAAATGGCTACTAGCTGCAAAAAATAAGCAACTAAAAACTCTAACTCATCGAAGATGTATTTTAAATCGGTCACATGAGAGTATAGCAACCCAGCTACCAATCCAGAAGTGAACAAAACAATGGTGCAAACTGCAGCTAAAAATAAGATGATAGCAAACTTGGAAAGAAGAAACTCTTTTTTACTTATGCCATCAATGATATTTTGTCTTAGGGTGTTATAAGACAATTCATTATTAACCGAAACGATGACAATAAAGGAGATCAAAAGGTTAACAAAAGAACCTAGCCAGGTAGCGTTTTGCCAGATATCCGGAAAGTCATAAATGGGAAGTATAGTAGGATCAATTCCATCAATATCTGCTCCTTGATTTTTGAGCCATTCCAAAACAAAAATTCCTCCATTGGTAATGACCAATTGTGCGAGTAAGTATAGCCCAAATAAGATCCAGAATACTCTGTAGTGTCGAATTTTCAGCCATTCTAATTTAAATGCCCTTACCATACCGTCTAATTATTTTCTTTTAAGATTTTCAGGAATTCTTGTTCGAGTGACTTGGATTCAGGGACAAGTTTTTTTAGTGTGATGCCTTTTTCGAAACAATACTTATTGAGCAGTTCAGGTGATTGTCCATCTTTTAAATAAACTTTCAACGAACCATTTTCTTTTTCCATTTTTTTAAGACCGTCAAAATCTTGAACAATTGAAGTTAGGTTACCAAGGTTAGGTGCAGAAATATCTACAATGTTTGTTTCTCCTAAGATGGCCTCAACCGCTCCCTCATGTAGCTTGACTCCCTTCCGTAAGATGCAAAAATGTGTACATACTTTTTGTACTTCATCTAAAAGGTGACTGGCCATAATGATGGTTTTTCCTTTAGCCGCGATATCACGAATAAGCTGTCTTACTTCGGCAATTCCTTCAGGATCAAGTCCATTTGTAGGCTCATCCAGCATCAAAACAGGTGGATCAGATAATAAAGCAGCAGCAAGGGATAGCCGCTGTTTCATACCAAGGCTATATGTTTTGAATTTGTCGTCTTTTCTTTCAAATAGATTGACCTGCTTAAGGATATCGTCAATTTTTGTGGGATCGCAGTTCTTGATATGAGCAACGATCCGAAGGTTTTGAGTGGCGCTCAGGTAACTATAAAAACAAGGGGTTTCAAGTATAGATCCTATCTTCTGACGTGCTTTTACATTGTCCATCCCATCAAACCATTCAAAATCACCGCTAGTAGGAGCAACCACATCAAGGATCATCCCAAGAGTAGTGGTTTTCCCACTCCCGTTTGGACCGAGAATTCCATAGACCTGGCCTTTTTCTATGGTTAAATCTAGCTGGTCAACTGCAGTCAGTCGGCCGAATTTTTTTGTTAGCTTGGTCGTCTTTAAAATTATGCTCATTTAAATCTATCGGTAACAACGCTTAGCACATCTTCGCTTTGAAAAGTCTGTATTAATTGAGGTATTTTGTGAAATGGTATTTTTCCGCGGAGGTAAAAAGTAATGATCTTATCATCTGCAGCTATCAAGCCAACATACTCATCCTCTTTGCCAATAATTGTAACATTTTGTTTACCATAGAGTCGGATGTATTCTTCATATCCTATTTCCTCGTAATCATTTAGCCATGATTTGTAGTCATTCTCAGCTACTGTCGTTGAATCCAGTGTATAGATCAATACCTTCTCAATATCATTAACCAGCTCATAAAAGTTTGGATCACCAGAAATATTGATCATTCGTAGGGTGCTTGGATAAAAGCAGACAGGGTTGAACCAGGGATTTTCTCTTCTTGGCTCTGAGAATTCCTTAATGATCGTTTCCTGAGCCAATGTATTCATCGTAAGACTGAATAGAAGTAGTGAAAGGTATTTATGCATTCAATATATTTTAAAATAAAGATGGCCGTCAGTCCATGCTACCAACGGCCACTGTCAACTTGAATAATCTTAATCTATCACATCGTCCAGATTTTCTAAATACTTCAATTGATTGACTCTCATAAGGCTAGCCAGCTTAGAGATCTCTTTAAGGTTGATTTCCCCGAAAAGGCTAACCATTGCGAACTTTTCTTTTCCGCCCATAACCATTATTAGCTCCTCTATGGTACCTCCTTTTTCTTTGATTGAGATTTTTACATTCTCTTCGGCATCCTTTACAGTCATCAATTCTTCGAATCCAGCTTTTTCTACATCAGAAACTGCACCATCATATAACTCCTTCGGTTTTGACACCTTTTCACTCGCAAGGACTTTCATCCCTTTTAGTTTGCTGGTAATGTCATAAAAAAGCTGCTCATCTTCTTCACTTCCTTCCATTTCTGCAAAGAGTGAAAACATTTTGCTACTTACAGAAACCTTCGTAAACGTTTCGTCATTTTCATATTTATCCATGTATTTCGTTACCACCTGCTGTGAATAAGCAATACTTACTACGGATAAAATCATTAGTGTTAATACAATCTTTTTCATTGGTCTATTATTTTGAATGTTTTAATTCTGGTTTTGGTTTTCAAAAATCATTGTTCTTCAGCTTCACTCTGAAGCTCTTCTTTGGCTTTGTTAAACTTGGTAAGCTTCATGGCATGCACCTGACCTTCGTTAAGGCCTGCACCGATCATCAATAAGGCTTCCCTTGTTGCTTGTAAGGCTTTTTCAGGATCTTCTTCAGCAAAAGGGTCTTTACGTGCATCATTGAATACAAGTACAGCCGTGATTAAACCTATGGTAATGGTTGCGGCCGCTGAAAGCCAGGTTCTTTTAGCTTTAGCAGATGATTTGGGCTCTTCCATTTTTACTTGATTTTGTTTAGATAAATACCGGAAATAGTGACCTTCATTAGTAAGAGCTGGGTTAGCAGAAAAATGAGCCTTAATTAGCTTTTCTTCTTCCAGACTCGTTTCACCATTCCAATACTTTTCGAGAAACTCGTTAATTCGCGATCCCATAAGCATCTATTTTTTGCATTGCTTCTTTAACCTTCTTGCGTGCACGATGAATATTGACTTTTACATCACTTTCACTAAGCCCACATGTCTCTGCTATGTCTTGATAGCTCATGTCTTCTACCTCTCTGAGATGAAAGACCTCCTGTTGCTTTTCCGGTAAAGTTTTTAATACCTCAGCCATCCAGGACATAAAATCATCCGTGATAGTTGATTGCTCTACCGTATCTGTTTGCCACATGTTTACCACTTTTTCATCCATGTCTGCATATCTGTTTCTCCTTATGATCTCGATGCATCTGTTTCGGACAATTCGAAAGGCCCACGCGTTGACTTTTTCTACCTTGTCCAGATCCTTGCGGATACTCCAGATTTTTGTTAGACAGTCCTGGACGATATCTCTTGCAGTCTCCGGTTCATGTACAATAGACAGTGCATACCTAAACATACCATCGGAGGCTGGAAGAATCTTTTTATGATATAGATTTCGTGACATTCAGCTAGATGACGCTGGGGTATTCGAAAAGTTACAACCTTTTTAAATATTATTTTTCTAAGGCTTAAATATGATGTTTAGGGCCTCTTTTCGATTGGTAACACCTAATTTGCTGTATAAGTTTTTAAGGTGAGTTTTCACCGTATTGATGGAAACAAACAGCTCATCTGCAATTTCAGAGTTGGTTTTTTGAGAGAAAATCTGCTTGAATACGTCATATTCTCTTTCACTTAATGGGGTCACTAATTTTTCATTTAGGTCTTCTAAACTCATATCCAGTGACCCTTCATATTTACCTATTAGGGTTTTGATTTCAATTCGAAGTTCGGAGAGCTCGGACTGAAGGGCTTGCTCTCGTAGTTTACTCTTTTGTTTTTGGTTGATTACTGCAAAAGTCAGGGATATTACTAATATCAATCCAACAATTACGATAAAAAGCTGCTGAGTCCTTTTCTGGTCTATTTCTATTTGGGCAATAACGTTTGCTTGCTCCGATTGCTCTAGTTCACGCTGTTTTTTTTCAAGCTCGAGCTTTGATTCTAGTCGACCAATTTTTCTGGCTTCCTGCTCGTTGAATAAGCTATCATTTGCTGCATGAAATTGCCTGTAACTTTCATAGGCATTTTTATAATTACCAATTGCGTAAAAGGACTCTGCAAGAATTTGTGAAGCTTCTTTGATCTGTATTTTTGTTCCAAGTCGTTCTCCAATTTCTAACCCTCTTGCTGCGTATTTAATGGCCTGATCGAAGTTGGATTGTAGATAATAAAGGTTGGCAATGTTATTCAGGTTCTTGGCAACTCCTTCATCGCTTTCTAGGGACTCTTCAATGGCCAGGGATTTAAAAAAATACTCAAATGCTTTCTTATAATCCTGTTTATCTACATTGATATTTCCAAGATTCGTGTAAGAATTAGCCACTCCTTTTTGGTCATTAATTTTTTCCTTTATGGCAAGAGATTTTAGGAAGTAGTCTTGTGCTTTATCAAAATTTTGAAGTCTACGATAAATGACTCCTTGGTTATTGAAAAGCTTTGCCTTGATGCCATCATTATCAGAATTAATAAGCAGTTGATGAGCTTGCTCGTAACTCTCTAAGGCTTTTTCGTATTCTTCTATGGCTTTGTATACAAGACCCGTGCTTCCTCTCAATCCTGCCATCGAGAGGGTATCTTTTAAACGTTCATAGATGAGGTAGGAATCCAGGAAGAGATCGAGTGCTTCTGTGTAATTACCTAACATGTAGTTTATGTTACCTGCCAGTTTGATGGCCATTGCCTGTCCTGAAGTGTCATTTATAGATTCAGCAAGTTTGGAGGCCTCTAATGAGTAGTTGAGACTATTAATTGGATTAGAGGAAATAGATTTCTTTGCCAGCTTATTCAGTTCAGCTACCCGTTCAATTGGAGGAAGAATTTCTAATTCGTTGATTTCCTGGGAGATTAATCCTGAATTTGGAATCGTCAAAATCAGAAATAATAAACCTTTGATTGTAGTGGTTCTCATGGTAGGAAGCTGTCTTTCGAATTTAACAGTGAATCAGTGACCTTACAAAAAGTTTCTTCAAATAAAAAAACCATCAGGACTTTTGTCCTGATGGTTAGGCATTAGGCGATAGTGAGAACCTTTAAAAACGTCTCTTGGATAAAGGCATTGATTTTTTAGTTGCTAGGTCAACTGCAATACTGATTTCATGCGTGCCATAGTTTCCGATAATGAGTGAGTTTGTAGGTAATTCGAAAGCATATCCCAGTCTTAAACTTTTGCTTACTTCCAAACTCATAAATAAACCAATATGCTTCAAATCCCTCGCAGTAAGACCCGCCCAAATAATTTGATCGATATAGGTACTTAGTGCCACATCCACGGAAATGTCACCATTTTCCACGTACCTTATCAATGAAGTGATTTTATATTGAGTGAGTTGAGAGAACTCGTAGAAGTACCCCGCTGAAAAATAGTAATGCCTTTTATATCGTGTACTATTGATCACCCCATCATCTACATTTAATTCCCTAAGCCTTGGAATCGAGAATCCGGCAAAGAAGACTGGATTCATGTACATGATACCTGCCCCAAAGTTTGGTTCCGAATAATTATCAAGTCCGGTAGTTAACCGTTCGTCATCTACATAATCAAGGGTCAATCTTGACAAATCGAATCGGTAATTGGTTAGACCACCCTGGATTCCCATAGCCAACTTAGCATTTTCAAATTGGATATTGTACGATGCGGTAATGGATGATTCTGTATTACTGTTTACTCCCAAACGGTCATCTATCAATAAAGCCCCTAAGCCAATCCGGCCATTTTTTAATGCGGATTGTATAGTTACCGTATTGGTTACAGGAGCACCTTCGATTCCGACCCAGTTGAGTCTTGATATGAGAGCCGCTGAGAACCGATTATAAATACCTGCATATGCCGGATTCACCATTAATTGATTAAACTGGTACTGATTGTAGAGCGGGTCTAATTGAGCTTTGAGGCTACCAGAAACTACTACAAATAGGAGGAGAGTGCTGAGTTTCTTCATCTTCCTATCGCTTTAAAAATAAAAATCCTGAAGTCACTTTGGTGCGACCTGTCTTAATGGTGTAGAAATAGTTTCCATCTGGTAAACTACCCGAAATACCATTATTGGGATCGCCTCTAAAAACTCGTTCTCTGTTGTCATAATTGGACATGGAGAAAACCTTATTACCGTGCCGATCGAATATCTCTACCTTATTATCTGGGTACAGCTCGATGTTTTCAATTCTTAAAAAATCATGTTTCCCATCTTGCAATGGTGTGAGCACATTAACCACTTTCAGCGGTGGGAGTGGTGCTGATTCCGGAGCAAATGCCAAAGCAAACAATGGTCCAAGTGCATTGCCTATACTGGTTACATAATTAACTCCATCTACCTCACTTAAATCCCCGTTTCCAATGGTGTTGAAGCTCCCGTTTTCGGAGGTAGCCTGCGCCACTGCCAACTGAGACGAGTTACCCACTTCTTCATAGGGTAGTGCGATTAGCCCACTGTTGTATGATTCATCAGCAAATAGTTGCCAGTAATTTTCCCTGGCAAATCCATTCAGGTTATCACTCAATGGTAGATTGGGCGCTTCAGAATAGGCTTGCATCCCGACTTCCGGGTTCAAACCTGAAACGTCTATCAGAGTTACCGGAAGGTATTCAGAAGAGGTTCCAATAGGATAGAAGAGGTCACCGGTACCGACTCGGAAGACCTTACCATTTATGTATGCATCTTCTCCGGCACCAGTGATGAGTACACCTTGTCCCAGGGTTAGCTTGGCCTCTTCATTAACTTGTAAAATTCCTGCGTTCAATGATAATGTTCCCGTAATGGTAAGATCATCACTCAGCGTCTTGATTCCATTTCGAATGACCAGATTGTTTATATCCTGACCATTATTCATGATTTCCTGAGTTTCTGAACTGCTGAAAATAAGTTGGCCTCCAGTAGAGTCATAAACTCCCACATTCATCCAGTCTCCAGTAAGCAGTATCTCTCCCTGATTGATCAGCGTACCGGTATTCAGGAAATCGGTATCTATCCCAAGAGTGGTCCCTTGTGACACGCTCATTTGGGAGCCACTGTTGATCATTTGGGCCTGTGCCCAAAACCCGATCAAGTGAGTAATGATAAAAAGCTTCGTTTTAATCATGGCTTGCCACTTTTGCATCACTACTTAACCCCAAAGCTTGCTTGATTTCAGCAATTTCTGAAGCTTGTTTGTTCAATTTTGAAGACAGCTCAGCCTTTTCAGTTTGGCTCTTGAGCAATAGTTTTTGTAACTCTTCTATTTGGTTTTCAAGTTCTGAGATCTCTTTCTGCTGCTCATTTACCCCATCTACTAAAACAGGAATTAATTGGGTATAGGCAAGTCCTAAATGTCCTTGTTCTTTGTCTATAGTATGAACAGCGTAGGGTAGTACCTTTTGAACATCCTGAGCCATAAGACCATACTTAATTGAATGGGTAGAATCAGCTATCACACTATAAGAATACCCTTTTAGTTGTTTCAGCTTAGGTAAAGCACCACCTAATGGCTCAATATTTTCCTTTAATCTTCTATCTGAGACACTAACAAAGCTACCTCCGTATTCAATATTTCCAGTGACTCTGATCCTGCCATTAAACCATCCAGCCCATCTGTTGGTACCGCTGTAAGTCGTTGCAAAAATGCCATATACATTAGGGGTTGAAGTACCACCAGCCTCAGCAAAAACTCCATAAGCCGCTGTATTGCCTCCAAAACCATAAGCTCTACTTCCATAACTTGAATTAAAACCATACCACCCAATTCCTACCACACCATATCTATCACCTGAGGCAGGACCATTATTGGCATTTACTGCACCTACTACTCCCACACCACCTGTGGTAGTGAAATTATCTCCTCTAATCATTCCTGCAGCTGAAGAAGAGTACCCATTTACTGCATTTGAGCCATTTACCTCTAAGGCAACATCTGGCGAGCTAATGCCAATTCCTACATTTCCGGATGTATAAAGGTCACCATCTAACTCAGTATCACCAACCACGTTTAGTCTAACGGACGGGGAACTGGTTCCAATTCCTACATCGCCGAATTCATCTATCACAAATCTGTCTACTGAGCCTAGTGAGAACGCATCGCTGATTTTAAAGGAGTTGTCAGTAACATCAACGCCCATGCTGAAGGTATTACTTGAAGAGAATCTCATGGCTGCATCTCTTGAAAAACTGCCATCTACTAACAATATTGGGGCTGTGATGGCACTTGCGTCTGAAATTCTAACTGCTTCTGATTCTAAACGGCCATTAGTTATTTCAACATCCCCTCCGGAGAACTGAGCAGCGATATTAGTACCATTTCCTCCACTAACATTGACACCTAGCCCTATATTAATACCTCCTTCAGAACCAAATGCCCCTGTAGATTCAATCTGTAGACCGTATTTGTCAGAGGGTGACATATCCGTTGAGGTAACCAAGTTCTGGATGCTCAAACCTACATTATTGCTAGAAGTTCCGGTTCTCTGAACCGTAAGAGCGGGGTTAGCACTTCCAGTCACGTCTACAGTAGCATCCGTTCCATCAAACAAGATGCTGTTAGTTCCTGTCCAAGGACTGGAAGGGAGGTTGGTCAGCCCTGATCCGTCACCCACAAAAGCATCGGAATACACGAAACCATTTACATAGAGGTCGGAACTGGAAGTCCCGGCGCCAATGGTCACATCGTCAATATCATCAACCGTGATTACTTCATCGCCATCTGGGTTATAGATATTGAAATCATCCGGACCTAAGACCACTCTTTGTGTGTCTGAATACCAGTCGTAGATGTAGAAGCTATTGGCAAATGACCCGGCACTGCCTCCAATACCCAAATCATACCCTCCTAGATCTTCATCATTTTCTAATGTGAGTATTGCTCCACCTTGGTCGTTAGTATTCCTAATTTTTCCAGCAATTCTTACTGCGTCTGTTCCCGATACTTCAAATAACTCTGATGGAGTATTAGTGCCAATCCCTACATTCCCAGTGTTGTAATAAACATCACTTCCGGTGATATCCCAGGGGCTGCTTGGAACAGAGGCCCAGTTCGGAGCGGTACCATTTGTCGTCAAAAATCTTCCTGCATTCCCTGATTGAGCAGGTAACTCCGCAAATTGAGATAAGTCCACATTAGTAGTATTTCCAGACTCAGTTATTCTGAGGGTATTTCCGGACATACCCGCTGCTGTGAGTGTCTCATTGGTGGCATCCGCATCGGCATCGTCTACATCATCGGTATTGTCTGCAAAACCTACAGGCACATTGCTCAAATCACTCCAGTCTCCTGAAAACCCGCTACTGTTTAACGTTTGCCAGGCACCTTGCGCATACCCTTCAAAATTGGTTCCGTTAAAACGGATGGCCCCTTCGTCATCATTTCCAAGGTTACCGATGATTATTCCTGTATTGGCAGAAATGGCCGGACCGCCCTGTACATCATCCTGAATGGTAATGACCGGATTGGGATTATCTCCTGATTTTGTGAATGTAGCCGCACTACCATTGGCCGTGTGTTCCACTTGCAAAACAGTGCTTCCTGAGATTGAGGATGAGGTGAACGAGGCAACTGAGCCTGAACCAGCATTGCTTAGTTCAAGAACGTTAGCCCCGGTGCTCAAACTTTCGGATGCGGGAAGGAAGAAATCATCTGATGTGTCCAAATCCCAGCTTGAAATATCAATACCTGTTCCTCCTGAAATATTTAATTGCACCGGATCGGTTGACAAGGACAGGTTTTGTGCATCCGTATTGTCTAGGTATGCGGAAAGGTCCACATTGTTTCCACCTGAGATAGACAAAAGGTTAGCGGCCAGGCTGAGGTTTTGGATTTCGTTGGTAGGGTCTGCATCGGCATCATCTACATTGATGTTGATGGTACCACCGTCTTCAAGCGCGATGTTACCCGCAGATCCAGAGGTAGAAAGCACTTGATCATCTGTTCCTGTACCGTCTTGTAAATCCAAAAGAGGAATGGTAAGTGTTCCGGCTCCATCGGTAATTTCAATGTTTCCAGCATTGACCTGGAAAGCGGTGTTGGTTTCATTATTTGGATCAGCATCCGCATCGTCTGTATCCAGGGCAGCAAGTTCGGAATCAGTCGCGAAGCTAGATAGATCAACACTTCCATTGAATCCACCTCCGGTAGCAGTGAAATCGAGGTTGGTGGTATTAAGGGCAACATTGGAAACGACCCCATCCGATCCACCGGACACCAATGCATCGATATCTAATTGATGTTCTTGAAGAGCAGCTTGTACATCGCCAGCAGCGAGGTTCGTAATGGATCCGGAAAGGAGTACTTCCGAAGCATTTTGATTATCTGTATTGGCTTCAAATCCATCACCCAAGGAGCTGATCGGTACTTGATAAGTATTCCCTGCGTCTGTAAGCTCCAGGTTAGCTCCATTGACCACAAAAGCGGAGACTAATTCATTGGTAGGGCTTGCATCTGCATCGTCTGTATCGAGTGCTGCAAGCTCTGCATCGGTGGCAAAAGCGCCATCCAGATTAACCCCAGTACCTCCGTCGATATTGAGGGTTGTTCCGGCTAATGACAGGTTTTGATTGTCTGTTCCGATTCCATCTTGCACATCCACTAAAGGAATGGTAAGTGTTCCGGCTCCATCGGTAATTTCAATGTTTCCAGCATTGACC
>CAYWOQ010000063.1:0-17948 GCA_964459925.1 uncultured Roseivirgaceae bacterium | reverse complement strand
TTTATCTAATGGCTTTTCTTTCCAGGTTACTCCAAATAATGTTCAACGTGAGGGATTGGTGCTTTTAGATGGCGGTATTCAAGATGATTGGGATAATAAATGGTACAGTGAAGTCCATCAGGACGATGGGTATTGGTCTGTGGAAATGGCCATTCCCTTTAAATCCATCAGATATAATAGTGTTGGTGAGTGGAACATCCAGGTTTTAAGAAATAACCTTAAAAGGAATGAAAGAACCTCCTGGATTCGAGTAGAGCAAGGTTTCAGACAAAGTAACCTAACGTTCTCTGGAAAACTCTTGTGGGATAAAGTTCCTGAAAAATCTTCATCAAATGTTGTTATGATTCCTTACGCAGCTACGAGCATCGGCAGAAACATTGAGGATGAAGAAGCAACAGAAAGTAATTTGGACGCAGGTTTCGATGCAAAAGTTGCTCTGTCTAGTTCAATTAACCTGGATCTTACGTTTAATCCGGACTTTTCCCAGGTAGAAGTGGATCAACAAGTAACTAATCTACAGCGGTTTGAAATTAATTTTCCTGAAAGAAGGCAGTTCTTTCTTGAGAACCAGGACCTATTTGGTGAAGGAGGATTTAGACGTACGCGTCCATTCTTTTCAAGAAGAATTGGAATACAGGGTTCTGGTGATACTCAGCGAAATGTACCAATCATAGCAGGAGCTCGAATGAGTGGTAAGATCGGAAGCGATTGGAGAGTTGGGCTTTTAAATATGGTCACTGGTAGAGATGCAACAGCTGAAGAAATTTCACCTTCTCAGAATTATTCTGTTGCAGTAGTTGAACGTCAGATATTTAAGCGATCAAGGTTGAGTGCAATTTTTGTTGGAAGGAATAACTTAGGACAAGCAGCACTGGATTCATTTAGAGTAGAAAATGAACGAGTTATTGATCAACATGGCTCAGGTGTTAACGCTAATGATACACTACTTACACTTTCAAAATATAATTATGTCTACGGATTGGATTATAATCTCGCCTCTGCAGATGGCGTTTGGGAAGGTGACTTTTATTATCATAGATCAGATGATCCCGGAGACCTTAACAAACAATATTCAACAGGTGCATTCCTGAGATATCGGGTGCCCACATTTGGCTGGCGAGTAAATTTCACCAAGACGGGTGAAAATCATAATGCAGAAGTTGGTTTTGTTCCCAGGACAGGAATTGCCAATTATGGAGCGGGTGTTGAATGGAATACGTTTACAGACTGTCCAATCCAAAGACACGGTCCAGCCATAGATTTTGGAGGTGTGACAGATGATAATTGGGGCCGATTGGATAACGATGCTGGTCTGGAATATAGATTTTCCTTCCTTAATACGGCCTATGCTGAAGTAGGTGCAGGATGGAGTTTTGTTACACTTACAAGTAGTTTTGATCCATCAGGTAATGATGGACTAGAGCTAGAGGAAGGTGATGAGTTTAGTTGGTACCGATACCGTTTTTTTTACCGATCAGACAGGCGCAAAAATTTCATCTACCGAATTGACTTTAGTAATGGTGATTTTTTTAATGGGTCCAGACTTAATGTTGGTGGAGGCATTACTGTGAGATTTCCACCCATTGTGCAGGTTGAGCTAAATGGAGAATTCAATCAGGTGAACTTACCCAATCCTTACAGCGATTCAGATTTATATTTAGTTGGAACCAGGTTTGATTTGACACTAACAAGCAATGTCTTTTTCACCTCGTTTATCCAGTATAATACCCAAGCCAATAACTTAGGACATAATTCAAGATTTCAATGGAGATTTAAACCCGTTTCCGATTTATTCATCGTGTATACGGATAATTACTTAACGCCAGATTTTATGCCACGAAACAGAAGTTTGGTCATCAAGCTGAATTATTGGCTAAATCTTTGAGGAGTTAATCGAGTTTTCACTTTTTTCTTGCCTCCTACTTGAAATAAGTAGCCCAAGGATACGCCTGCGGTCCAAAGATTGCTGATATCTGGTGTACGAGTAGTTAAATCTCCTGCATCCATAAAATTGCTAATGCTATAAGCAAAAAAGCCTTCGAGGTGTAACATACCAAAAGGAAATTCCCTAAAAATTCCTCCACTTGCTCGTCCACCATAACCTACTTCGTTATCACGATCAGGTTCGTAAGTGTAAAAATCCTGACCACCAACTAAACTTCTATCGGGAGGTGAATTTTCATCTAGTGTAGGAGGCTCATCCAGTTGGTAATCTACCAGGTATTCAAAATAAAAACCAAGTGTAATGAAATAGTTGTTTTTATTTCCAAAATAGCCAATGGCCTCAACAGGTAGCTCTATGTAGCTCATTTCAGCTGAATATGGAGGCTCATTATTTAAAAAATTTTGTCTCCAACCTTTCTGTACGTAATTGACGGAAAATTGCAGCCCCGAATGAAGAAAAATATCTCTTTTCTTTGGAAAGTATTTTAACATGAGTCCTGCATTGAAACCATTTATAAAACCAGCATTATTGCTGTTACTAAAAATGGTATGATCAATAAATGCTGAACTCGTATGTCCCCCAGCCTTCAATCCTAAAAATGTCTTTTGTGCACTGGCCAAATTCAAAAGGACCACCGTGCCTAGAAACAGTATCACTCTCATTCAGATTCAAAATTAAAATAATCATAGACATGCTCATCAGAATTGATTATTCTTGAGATATCATGAATGAACCATTAATCACAAATGATGCCGTAATTCTGGGCATAATCATGCTAATACTCGGCATGGTATTTTATACTTCCTCCCTCGATTCCCCATTTTGGAAAAAGTTCTATACCTACATTCCGGCACTACTGGTATGTTATTTTCTGCCTTCAACACTTAAAGCTTTCGGAATTATTGATCCGGATCAATCAAGACTATATTTCATCGCTTCAAGATATCTCCTACCAGCCAGTTTGGTGCTCTTAACAATCAGTGTGGATTTAAAAGAAGTTGTAAAACTTGGTTCTAAGGCAGTGATCATGTTTGTGACTGGAACCCTAGGTATCATGATTGGTGGCCCTTTGACGATCATCCTGTTCTCTTACATAGCACCAGATTTAGTAAGCGGGGCTCCTCCTGATGAGGTATGGAGAGGTATGACCACCATTGCTGGATCATGGATTGGTGGAGGAGCCAACCAGGCAACCATGAAAGAGGTGTTCAATGTTAGTGATGATTTATTTTCAAAAATGGTCACTGTTGATATTATTGTTGGGAACACCTGGCTAGGTGTACTCATTGCGGGTGTCGGGGTAACCAAAATCATCGATCATAAACTTAAAGCAGATGCTTCTGCCATTGAACACTTGAAGGACAAAATGAAAGCCTATCAGGAAAGTGTTGCCAAGATCCCTACTCTTACAGATCTGATGAAAATTCTCATGGTAGGCTTTGCCTGCACTGGCTTTGCTCACTTATGTAGTGACCTTATTGTTCCTTATTTACAACAATTTCCAGCACTCGAGCAATACAGTTTAACCTCCGGATTCTTCTGGTTAGTGGTTATTGCAACGGCTTTAGGGGTTGCTTTATCATTCACCAAACTTAAAGAATTGGAGGGGGTAGGTGCCTCCAGAATTGGCCGTGCATTTGTTTATATTCTAGTAGCTACCATTGGTATGAAAATGGATATTTTGGCGATTGTCTCTAATCCCGGCTATTTCTTTCTCGGCATTACATGGATTCTTTTTCATGTATTGCTGCTAGCCATTGTAGCAAAACTGATAAAAGCACCTTTTTTCTTCATCGCCGTTGGAAGTACAGCTAATGTGGGAGGAGCAGCCTCAGCTCCTGTTATTGCGAGCGAATTCCACTCTTCCCTTGCACCTGTTGGTGTATTGATGGCCGTATTGGGATATGTTCTAGGAACTTACGGAGCGTATATATGTGGGATATTAATGCAGATGGCGTCCACATGAAACAACATCATATTCCAATCTCTATACAAGCTTCCTTTTATACACTGGGAGAACTCACTCAAAAAACCACACGTGTGTGGTTAGTCTTTCATGGATACGGACAATTAGCAGAATTCTTCATTAAAAAATTTGAGCAGCTTGATCTTGAGGAGAATTTCATCATTGCTCCTCAAGGGCTCTCAAAGTACTATCTGGAGGGTGTTTACGGTCGTGTAGGCGCCTCCTGGATGACAAAAGAAGACCGATTGACTGAAATAGCCAATCAATACGTTTACATAGATGCCGTCCTTAACCAATTCAAACTCGAAGACAAACAATTGATCTTTTTCGGATTTTCTCAAGGAACAGCCACGATGGGGAGGTATGCGGCTCATGCAAAAATTCCATTTAATAAAATGATCATTTGGGCAGGTACTTTCCCACCGGATACTGATCCTAAAGACTGGCGTTTTCTTACAGGAAATGAAGAAATCCTTTATTTCACTTCAAAAGAGGATATATATTTTAAGGAAGAAATGATCCCTCAACAAAATGAAGTAGTTGAAAAAGCGCTTGCCAGGACCCCTACTCTTCAATGGTATAAAGGTGGTCATCGGGTAATACCTGAGATTGTAGCTACCCTCTAATATTTTCCACTCATGTAACTGGTTTTTAACAAAAGCAGAATACCTGTATATTGGTTACTCTATCCAATATATAACCAATGAAAAAACTATTTATCCTACTGTTTCTTTTCTTAAGTGTGGTTATCTACGCTCAGGAAGAAGAAAAACAAGAAAAAGATTCAACAGAAGAAAAAAAGGCAACTAAAGAATTACCATTAGAACCTGAACGTACTCTTCGATTAAAAACTACAGAAGGAACCTGGATCTCCCTGGATGTACATCCGAATGGTCAAGAGATCATCTTTGATATGATGGGTGATCTATACACCATTCCTATAACGGGCGGAAAAGCTACACAGATCACGTCAGGAATGGCATTTGACGACCACCCAAGATACAGTCCGGATGGCAATTCAATTGTTTTCATCTCCGATAGAAGTGGAGCTGAAAATATTTGGACACTTGATCTAACTGATTCATTAGCTGAACCCAATCAAATTACCAAAGACAGTGACAAGTACTACCAGGCTGCTGAATGGTCCAATGATGGCAATTACATTTTTGGCACTAAAGGTATCAGGACATTAAAAATACATATGTACCATAAAGATGGTGGTGGCGGTATACAACTAATCAAAAAGCCGGATGGATTACAGACCATTGAACCAGCATTTGGAAAAGATGACAGGTACTTATGGTATTCGAGAAGAAACGGAGCCTGGAACTACAACGCCATGATGCCTCAATATCAATTGGCTACCTATGACCGAGAAACAGGTGAAATGGCAACGCAGACAAATCAATACGGATCTGCCTTTGCTCCTACACTCTCACCTGATGGAAAGTGGTTAGTTTATGCTTCTCGCTATAATACAGAAACGGGTCTTAGAAAAAGAAACCTACAAACGGGTGAAGAAAGCTGGTTGGCCTACCCTGTACGAAGAGATGATCAGGAATCCAGGGCCAGGCTAGGGGTTTATCCTGCCATGTCTTTCACTCCAGATAATCAAGCGGTAATTGCATCTTATGGAGGCAAAATTTGGCGAATTCCTATTAGTGGAGGAGATGCTACAGAAATACCATTTGAAGTAGATGAAATGTTAGATTTTGGCCCAAGGGTTCAATTTGACTTCCCTATTTACGACAGTGCGACAATGGTCGTTAATCAAATCAGGGATGCAAAACGATCTCCAGATGGATCTAAAATTGCATTTACTGCTTTAAATAGACTCTACGTGATGGACTACCCCAATGGAACCCCAAAGCGACTCACTAAAAATGATTTCACAGAAGCCATGCCTACCTGGTCCCCGGATGGAACCATGATCGCTTTTTCTACCTGGGATGGTAGTGAAGGGCATATTTACAAAATCAAATCATCAGGGGGAAGAGCCACCAAACTAACCAGCCAGGGTGGGGTCTATACAGACCTTGCATGGGATAAAAAATCCAACCGAATTGCTTTTCTGTATGGAACAGCAAAAGCCTATGAAGATGCTATTGGTCCGTTCGCCTTTCGGGCACAAGAGCATATTGGTTGGATTCCTGCAGCAGGAGGAACTGTGACAAAAATTAAATCTGCAGAGGGTCGGGGAATGCCTCATTTTATTGAAAAAGACGATAGAATCTATATGTACCAGGGTAGCAAAGGGCTCCTTTCTATGCGCTGGGATGGAACAGATGAAAAAGCACATATAAAGGTTTCTGGTATTATGACTTATCCAGCACTGGCCCATGATCATCATTCATTACCAGAGACTGCAAATGAACCTAACAGAGAACCTAGCAATGCTGCCTATATTTTGATGGCTCCAAAAGGTGATAAGGCACTGGCAAAAATCAACAATGACGTATATGTGGTCACCGTTCCACCAGTAGGTTCAGAAACTGTTAAAATTTCAGTATCTAATCCGGAAAATGCTTCTTTCCCCTCCTGGAAACTTACAACGTTTGGGGGTGAATTCGCGCATTGGAATGCAGATGGCAATACCATTAATTTCACCTTAGGAAATGCCTATTTTGCCTATGATATGGCTGAGGCAAAACGGGTCAAAGAAGAACTGGAAGAGAAAAAGAAAAAAGAAGAAGAGGAAAAGAAAAAGGAAGCGGAAGAAAAGGAAAAGGAGGATACCGAAGATGAAGAAGATGACAGTGACGAAGGTGATACTGATGAGGGAGAAAACGAAGAAAACGATGATGATGAGGAAAAAGAAGAAGGCTATAAGCCAAATGAAATACGCATAAAAGTTCAAGTGAAGAAAGATGTTCCAGAAGGCTCACTTCTTTTAAAAGGTGCAAGAATCATCACCATGAATGGAGATGAAGTAATTGAGAATGGTGACATTTTATTTGAGAATGCCAGAATCGTGGCAGTAGGGGCATCTGGAAGCATTGATTCCGGTAAAGCAAAGGTGATGGATATGAGTGGTAAAACCATTACACCTGGGTTTGTCGATACACATGCACATATGTGGCCTAACTGGGGACTTCACAAAAACCAGGTTTGGCCTTATGTCGCCAATCTTGCTTATGGTGTCACTACCACAAGAGATCCACAAACAGGAACGACAGATGTACTTACCTACTCAGACATGGTAGAAACAGGAGATATTCTGGGCCCAAGAGTATATAGTACTGGACCAGGTGTTGGATTTTGGGCGTATAGAATCAAGAGTCTGGAGCATGCACAAAATGTATTGAAACAGTACTCTGAATACTTCAATACGAAAACCATCAAGATGTATATCACAGGAAACCGACAACATCGCCAGTGGATCATACAAGCCGCAAAAGAACAAGGACTCATGCCAACAACTGAAGGAGCTTTGGATATGAAGTTAAATATGACTCAACTCCTTGATGGGTATCCCGGACATGAACATGCATTCCCAATTTATCCCATATATAACGACATACTTTCATTGACTGCAGAAGCACAGATGGCATATACTCCAACTTTATTGGTTTCCTATGGAGGGCCATGGGCTGAAGAGTATTATTACTCCACGGAAGATGTCCAGGGAGATGCCAAGATCAACTATTTCACTCCTAAAAGAGAGTTGGATCAGAAATCAAAAAGAAGAAGAGCGTGGTTTATCGAAGAGGAGCATATCTTTCCAAGACATAGTGAATTTGTGGGTGATTTAGTAAAAGCAGGCGGTATCGCGGGAGTAGGTTCGCATGGTCAGCTCCAGGGTCTTGGATACCACTGGGAATTATGGGCAACCCAGTCAGGAGGTGTTCCTGAACACGATGCACTTAAGGTTGCAACAATCCTGGGAGCTAAAGCGATTGGATTAAGTAAAGACTTGGGTTCGATTGAAGAGGGTAAATTGGCAGATTTGGTCATTATGGATAAAAATCCATTGGACGATATTCGAAATTCCAATACGATCAGCCATGTAATGAAGAATGGTCGACTGTATGATGGAAATACATTGGATGAGGTTTATCCTCAAGAAAAGAAAGCGCCTGATTTTTATTGGGTTAAACAAGGGCCGGACGGAATGAATCTTCCGGGAGAAAAATGAGAATAAACCAGTAAAGACTTGAGAGTATTATCGCATTACCTAGTAATTATCTTCTTAGTGATCCTAACATCCTGTGGGGATGATGAGGTAGTATCAGGTATTTTAAGTGCATCGGATTTAAGTGTGACATTAGAATTACCATTGAAAAATGGGGATGAGGTCGGGAGAATTAATGTAAACACTACGGAATCTAATTTGGAATATGTATTGCTTTCTCAAAACCCTGCAGGAGCAGTAGCCATTAATCCAACAACCGGCTCATTGACCGTGGCAAATATTGATCTATTTGACTTTGAAAACGATGGAGTCATTTCAGGGATAGTCGAGGTGAATAGCGGCAATCTAAGTGATCAAGCACTATTCGAGTTGAATTTATCAAGTCTTACTGCTTACGAGTCAAGTGTCATTGATTATTTCAAAGACATAGCGCTTGGTTTTGAATTTGGAGGTGCAAGCGAAATAACAAGACGTTGGGAAAGCGACATGAGAATATTTGTCGGTGGCACACCCACAGAAATACTATCGAATGAACTAGACAACATTATTGAAGAAATAAACGTGCTAACGGCGAATTCTTCATTTTCAGCGCAAATAGTCAACAATCAATCACAATCCAATTACTACATTTTTTTTGGTTCTGCAGATGATTATGAGACGCTTTTTCCTGAGGTAGGAAACCTAGCTCAATCAAACTGGGGACTTTTTTATATTTATTGGAATGGTTCCGATCAATTAACCAATGGACACATGTATGTAGATATTTTCCGGGCGAGCGAACTGGAGCAGAGACACTTATTGAGGGAAGAGCTTACTCAATCTCTCGGTTTGGCTAAAGATTCCGATAAGTACTCCGATAGTATATTTCAGCAAGCCTTCAGCACAAAAACTACAGCGTATGCCCAAATTGACGAAGATTTAATTCAACTTCTATATCATCCAGATATGAATGTTGGGTTGAATGCCAATCAAGTAGATGGTGTACTTCGGGACATTATAAAAGGCTGGTGAGTATTGAGTTCCTAATATAAAGCCGGTTCAAAAGAATCGGCTTTTTTATTGGTAAAACCTTACCTGATACGTTTATTTACCACCGTATGAGACAGCAATTACTTCGGGAAGGTGCCAACGAGCTCACCTACGAAATTCGCGGGATTGTCAAGAAAGCGGAACAGCTGGAAATGTTGGGAGAAACCATCTATTGGGAAAATATTGGGGATACCATCCAAAAAAACCTGAAAATTCCTGATTGGATGAAATCCATTATCTCTGACCTTTTACTGGAAAATGAAACCTATGGATACAGTCATTCAAAAGGATTGCTGGATACGCGTCTATTTCTTGCCGAAAAAACCAATGCGCTTGGAGGGGTTCAAATTAAGCCGGAAGACATCACATTCTTCAATGGTCTGGGTGATGCCATCCAAAAAATTTATCAATACTTAAGACCAACAGCACGTGTGATTGGTCCGTCTCCCGCCTACTCTACCCATTCATCGGCTGAAGCAGCTCATGCGAATCATCACCCGGTTACCTATGAACTAGACCCAAAAAACAATTGGTATCCGGATTTAACGGACCTTGAATTTAAAGTCAAATACAATCCCAATATCGTAGGTATCATGGTTATTAATCCTGATAATCCGACAGGAATGGTTTATCCAAAAAGTATTCTTGAAGGAATTGTCAATATTGCTAAAGACTATAACCTCTTTCTAGTTTTTGATGAGATCTATATGAACCTTATCTATAATGGTGCCGAGAGATGTACTTTGGCCGAGATCATCGGAGAATTACCGGGTATTTCATTGAAAGGTATCTCGAAAGAATTTCCCTGGCCAGGTGCCAGATGTGGATGGTCTGAATATTATAACCGTCATGCCGATGCTGATTTCAATCAGCTTTGTGAGACGATTGATAATGCAAAAATGATTGAGGTCAGTAGTACCCGACTTCCTCAACGAGCCATTCCCATTGTCATGTCACACTCGTCATATTCGTCGTTTATCACAGAGACCAATCAAAAAATTGGAGAGAAGAGCCTGTTCATGGAAAAGATGCTGGGAAATATTCCATATATCACTTTTAACCGGACCAATGGAGCTTTTTACAATACCATCATATTCAAAGAAGGTGTTCTCAATGAAAAGCAATCACTTAAGATCAGTGATCCAAAAATCGCATCTTTGCTTGAACGATGGCTACAGCCTGGTATTCCATTAGACCAACGTTTCGTTTATTACCTCCTGGCAGCTAAGCAAGTATGTGTGGTGCCCATTTCTTCGTTTGCATCACAACTTTTAGGTTTTAGAATTACCTTGCTAGAGGAGGATCGGGAAATCATGAAGGAGACCTTCACAAGAATTAAAGATGGAATTATTGAATATTGTGAATCAGCCAGCTAAGCGGTTTCAATGTACATCATGAATTCCTCCCTGGGTATCTCCTCTGCTCCAAAAGACACCAAATGATCCGAATATACCTGGCAATCAAAGAGCCTACCTCCCTCCTGCTGGAATTTTTGAATGAACGAAATCAATGCCACTTTAGAAGCATTACTGACTTTTGAAAACATGGATTCACCACAGAATACACCTCCCAGATCTACCCCATACATCCCACCTGCTAATTCATCGGCTCTCCACACTTCTACCGATTTTGCATATCCCAATTGGTGCAACTGAATGTAGGCTGCTTTCATCTCACCTGTAATCCATGTTCCGAGCTGATCTTTCCGTGGCACGTTTTGGCAATGGGTGATCACATCTTCAAACGCCTGATCGTAAGTGATCCGAAATTCCCTCCGATTCAATACCCGATTCATCGATTTAGGTACATGAAGTTTTTCTGGAAATAAAACAAACCTCGGATCAGGGCTCCACCAGACGATAGGTTCCCCTTCATTAAACCAAGGAAAAATGCCTTGCCGATAGGCCAATATTAGACGCTCGGGACTCAAATCACCACCAATCGCAACAATCCCATCCTCTGCCCCGCTTACCGGAGGAAAAATGAGTTTATCGATGAGTTTATAAATTGGCATTTACTATCTGCTTTTCATTAATTTTCGAAGATGAAAAAATTTCTATTGATCTTCCTATTGCTACCGGTTCTTTCCTTTGGCCAGCACAAAGAAACCATCAAGAAAATATATGATGAAGCACTCACCAGTGGGCATGCCTATGATAACCTGAGATACCTATGCAAAGAAATTGGAAATCGGCTTTCTGGATCTCCTCAAGCTGCTGCTGCCGTTGAGTACACCAGGCAACTCATGGAGTCTTATGGTTTTGATACGGTTTATTTACAACCTGTTATGGTCCCTCATTGGGTGCGAGGCAAAAAAGAAGTGGTTCGTATCACTAATTCTGCCAAACATGGAACCTTTGATTTGAACGCACTGGCACTGGGAAACTCCGTGGGAACCGGTCCGGATGGTGTGCTGGCAGAGGTGGTAGAAGTCAGCGGGCTCGATGAAGTGAACGAACTAGGAAAAAAAGTAGAAGGCAAGATTGTATTTTATAATGGAGCGATGGATCCCACCCTTATCAATACCTTTGGCGCGTATGGCGGAGCAGTCGCCCAGCGAGGGTCAGGTGCATCTGAAGCCGCCAAGTATGGTGCAAGAGCAGTGATCGTACGCTCTGTGACTAACCGAAGGGATGATATTCCTCATACGGGATCCCTTCGATACAAAGCACTGATCAATCAAATACCCGCAGTGGCCATTTCTACCAATGATGCTGATCAGCTCAGTCGAATCTTGAAAGAAGAAAAAGTCGATGCGTATATCGAAACGCATTGTGAGATGCTTCCAGACGTACTCTCCAACAATGTAATTGGTGAATTAAGAGGCAGTGAATGGCCAGAGGAGATCATCGCAGTGGGTGGCCACCTGGATTCCTGGGATGTGGGTGAAGGGGCACATGACGATGGCAGTGGTTGCATGCAGGCCATTGAAGCCTTACGACTTTTCAAAAAACTAAACCTGAAACCTAAACGAACACTTCGTGCGGTAATGTGGATGAACGAGGAAAATGGCCTCAGAGGCGGTGTAGAATATGCAAAGGTTGCTAAAGAAAAAAGTGAAAAACATGTGGCTGCTATCGAATCAGATTCCGGTGGATTTTTACCCCTTGGTTTCTCCATGTCAGGTTCAGAAGAACAAAAAGCACAGGTAAAGCAATGGAGAGATTATTTCCTTCCCTATGGTTTACATGATTTTGAGCAAAATGGTGGCGGTGCGGATATCGGTCCGTTGAGCCCACAAGGTGTGCTGCTGATTGGTCTGGAACCCAGCAGTCAACGCTATTTCAACTACCATCATACACCGGCAGATGTATTTGAGGCAGTGGACCAACGGGAACTGGAGCTCGGCGCTGCAAGTATGAGTGCGCTGATGTATTTGATTGACCAGGAGGGGATCAAGTAATCATAAATAATAAGCTTAGAAAGGAAGTTTTTTCAACTTGCAGAAAGTGCTAACCTCCACAGGTTTAATTGGCAGCAATGCCTTCCTTAATTGTTTCTTACTCCAAATTTCTTCCTTGCCCTTTCTCCACAAGCGAAATTGATTACGTTGATTGTGACTTATAAACCGTGCATGCTTATAATGCGAATGAGAAGTTGTGTATGGAATGCGGATAATAAATCCCTCTTGACTAACGAGGTAATGATCAAATCCTTTAATTTTCCATTTAAACACCATAGATAAAGTGAAAATAACCTTTTTGCACGGGTTTATGCGTGATATACACTAGTTGTGCTTCATTATCAGAAACCGCTAACCAATGATAAAATTCTTTAGAAAAATTAGGCAAAACTTGCTGATGGAAAATAAAACTGGAAAGTATTTCAAGTATGCAATTGGAGAAATTGTACTTGTTGTTATTGGGATTTTGATTGCGTTACAGATTAACAATTGGAATGAGCAACGCAAAGAAAATATTAATGAGCAAGCTATATTAAAAAGACTTGAAAAGGAATTTATATCGAATAAAGAACAACTTCTAGATAAAATTCAACTAAGAAACAATTTGATTGAAAGTTGTAGGCAATTATTAGAATATTTTGATAAACCACAAAATGCTACACGCGACAGTATCTTTGTTTATTTAAGTACTATTCAGCCACCAACCTTTGACCCTATTCAAAACGACTTAGTAAGTTCTGGAAATATCGAAATTTTGAAAGATGAAGAGTTAAAGCAACTACTTGTTAATTGGAGCACTGATGTGATTCAACTTCAAGAAGTAGAGCAAGTATTTTTCAGATTTTGTGAACAAAGCATTTATCCTTATCTAAATGAAATAGATATACAACGTGATGTAGCCTACACCCATTGGGAAGACGCACCTAAAAACTTGTTAGAATCCAAACAAGTTAAAAATCTTATACCTGGAAAATCAAAACTCATTACAAGAACTACGAATGAACTTTTGAAAGACTCAAAATTAGAAGGTAAGATTGCTTGGTCATTAACTCTAAATATGTTCAATAATCAAGAATCCCAAACATTAATGAAAAGGATTAATCGTATTCTTGAAGTTTTAGAAAGCCAAATAAAAAAATAACGAAAGCACAACAATGTATATAAAAAATAGGCGAAACAATAATAAAATCAAGGTATTTGGCTCGTATCAAACTTCGTGCTTAGCCGAAAGTTTCGTGCTTCGTAATCGCCTACTTTTCATATACTAACCGTTATGCCTCACCCTAAAAGACTGAAACGACAATGAAAGAAAAAAGAAACAATATGAAGCCAACGCTTCTGCAAAATCAAAAGAGCTGCATCCCAACGCTCAAAACCAACGCTATGCAGCACATTTACTTTTGCCCCAACGCACAAGAAAACAATTTTAAATTCTAATCATAAACAATTAAAAACAAGTAACATGTTCAAAAATCCATTTTCATTTGACGGTCGTATCAGAAGAACTGAATACGGTTTAACTTCTATTATTTACGTTGTATTAGCAACAATTATTAATCTCATCATTGAAGAAAGTAGAGGTGATGCAGACATTTTAGGCTTAGCATACATACCTATGCATTGGGTGCTGTGGGCACAAGGAGCGAAAAGATGTCATGATGTTGGGAATAATGGTTGGTGGCAATTCATTCCTTTCTATGCATTATGGTTATTGTTCCAAGATGGTCAACCAGGTTCAAACCAATATGGAGAGAACCCAAAAGGTATTCAAGTTATGGGCGGACAAACCTACCAAGGAGGAAATAATAACCCTAACCAAGGAAATACTAATCCACAAGGAAATACTAATCCACAGGGAAATACAAGTTCAGGTTATCAAGGGGGCTATAGTGGTGGACATAATAATCCAAATACCAACTTCAATCAAACAGGACAGGAATCAAACCGTGACGGATACAAAGACGGAGATTTATACAACTAAAATAAAGAAATATGCACGATATTAGAAATTTGACAATTAGCAGTACAAATCCATGCTTAATTGTTTATCTTATAGATCAAAGTTATTCAATGAGTGAACAATTTGGTAATGCATCTCATACTAAGGCATTTGAAGTTGCACAAGCCATAAACGACATTATTTATGAAGTTGGTTTAAGATGTATTGGTAGCGGTGGACAACTTAAAAACAGGTTTGAAATTGCGATAATTGGTTATGGTAAAGAAAAAAACTCTGCTCAATCGGGTTGGGAAGGACAATTAGCAGGGAAATGGGTTGTTTCAATTAAAAATATTTTTGAATACCCTTTAGGACAGCAAAACGATAAACCAATTTGGATTAAACCTTATGCAGAGCAAAACACTCCTATGACAAAGGCATTTGAAAACGCGAAGAGATTATGCAATGATTGGATAAATTGGGGAAACCACAGAGATTGTCACCCACCTTTAATAATAAACATTACCGATGGAATAGCAACTGATGCAGGTAGTAGTTTTGCTCCATTAATAAACGAAACTCAACAAATAAAACAGTTGAGAACTAACTACGGGAGCGTAAACATTTTAAATATTTATATTTCGTCTAAAGCAGGCGATAAAAGTTTATTTCCAAATGAAACACCTTCAATAGATAGGTTTGGAAAACTACTTTTTGATATCTCCACGCCTCTTGACGAAAACATGATTAGAATCGCTTTACAAAAAGGTTATCGAATTAATAACGATGCTAAGGGTTATGTTTTTAATGGTAATGCATCTGATTTGATTAATTTTTTAAACATAGGAACACCACAGTAATGAGCATTAAAATATTACAATTGCATAAAAGAGCGTCCTATGAATACAAATATATTCAAGATAGATATGCTCTTAGTTCAGACAAGAATGTATTTGCATTAGCTGACGGAACTACGCAAAGTTTCAATTCTGAATTATGGGCAGAAATCATCACAAAGGAGTTCGTTAATAACCCGAATTTTTCGCCTCAAAATTTGATTTCACAGTTTAAAGAATCTGTTTCCGCTTATAAAGACGCAAAGTTTGTCTTTAGCACGAACCCAGCAAAGGCTTCTTTGGAGAGAGCTAAACAGAGTAAAGGCGGTACAGCCACATTTATCGGAATAAGAATAAAAGAAAGAAACAATATTGAATTGATTTCTTGTGGTGACACAAACTTATTTCTTTTAAATTCCAAAAATAAACTTAAGACATTTCCATTTTCAGACATTAATAGTCTTGATGCCAATAATCACTTTGTGAATACGGAAGTACTTCTACAAAATGGAATTGATGAAGCATTTTTCAAAAGCACATCATTATCGTATAGCCAAAGTGATAAAATTTTTTTAGCTACAGATGCATTAAGTCGTCTTATATTAAAAAAACCAGAAACAATTAAAGACCTTTTAAGAATCCAGACATTTGAAAACTTACTCGAATTTTGTCTGAAAAAATGGGAAACAAAAGAACTTGAGGAAGATGATATTTCAGCAATTATTATTACACCTGAAAATAATACAGACATCAAATTAATTTGCCCTCCAAATGAATTTGAATTCCCGAAGGAAAAAGAGGAGGAATTTATTCCAGCATCCTTAACAGAAAACAAACCAACAAAACATTCAAATATGGAAATGAATGAAATAAGAAATCAATTTAATGGTATAGCAAAAGATATGCACCATGTAAAATCAAAACTTAAACTTCATGAAATATTACTTATGGTAACAGTAAGTTTATTGATGGTAAATATGTTAATGATGTATCTGCTTCGCCCAAAAACAAATACGCCTATTCCAGATAAACAAAATACAGAAACTATAACCGAAAGAAAATATGAGAAAATGATTAAAGATTTACAATCAGAAATAAAAACACCTAAAAATAAAATTTCGGAAACAATAGTACCTAAAGAAAGTCAGGAAACGGTAAAAAAAACTGAAGATAATACTAAACCTATCACAAAAGATGAGGCAAAGAAAACAGGAATTAATTAAGGCGGGTTATAAATTAACTGATGATGGCATCTGGGGTGAGCAATCAGAGAAAGCTTGGCAAGAATATCTAGTTAAGAAATCAAAAAAATAAGCTATGAATTATCCAAGTATCGGAGAGTATAATCAGATAATTCAAAAAAGAGGTGGTAGATCCTTCAGGACTCTAAGTGGTATTAACCTAATTCCATCAAGAACCACCCCAATTAAAGTTTACCTGTTTGGGTCAGGAGCATTTGCCGCTGTATTTAAAGGTTCAATTAATGGGAGTACTTATGCTATTCGTTGTTTTCTTTCAGCTGACAATGAAACAATAGAGAGATACAAAAGCATATGCAAATACGTTTCTCAATTGAATTCTACATGGAAAACAGAGTGTGAATTTATAGATAATGAAATTTCTGTTAATGGCAAAACTTATCCAGTTCTCAAAATGGAATGGATTAATGGCGTTTTAATCAATGAATTTGTTTCGCAAAACTTGTCCAACAATGATGTCTTATCAGAATTACAAAATAAATTAATTTCAATTTCTGAGGATTTAGAAAATAACAAAGTAGGTCATGGTGATTTACAATGTGGGAACATAGTTATTTCAGGCTATTCTTCAAGTTTCAAAATTAAACTTATTGATTATGACGGAATGTATGTTCCTGATCTTGCTTTCAAAAAATCTATTGAGAAAGGACGTAGTGAATTTCAGCATCCAAAAAGAACTTTAAATAATTTCAATCCAGAGATGGATAGATTTTCATTTTGGGTAATAGTAACAGCTTTGGAAGCACTAAAAATAGATAAGACGCTTTGGCATGAGGTAATGCAAGGTGGTTTTAATACACTTGACAACTTTCTTTTTACAATTCAGGATTTTTTATATCCAAATCAATCAACTCTTTTTAATCGACTTTATGAACTTAACTCTACAAGCTTAAACTTTTACTTAGATAAATTGAAATGGTTTTGTAGTAGTGACTATTCTGTTATCACTAAGCCAATATTGGTTGGTCAAGAAGTTGGACAAACAACTAAAATACCGACCGAACATCATCGGTTCATTCCAAATAATACAATTAATCAACCAATAGACAAGTCAGTTTCAAGCAACAAGTACAAGATAATTTCTAATAATGGCTCTGCTTCTATATTGACATCTACATTTCAACGCCTCGGGTCAACACCATTAGAACTTGATAAAAACACTTATGAGGGAAAAGTCATTTTAATTTCAAATGGCACGGAAACAAAACGTATTACGCTTAACTCACATCAAAATTTAATAGAAATTGAATTTAACTAACTGCCGTTGCCTTTGGTGGCACATTTGCAAAACAGCTCAAGCCAACACACAAGCCAAGTTTTGCAAAAGAGCCACCAAGCCAACGCTCGACAAAAACCGAAAAGAAATGACAACAAAACAGACGACAGAAAAAGAAGGGCGAAGGCATAACATCACCTATACGCAAGCAGGGGTTTCGTGC